>JARGNG010000145.1 GCA_029213265.1 Verrucomicrobiales bacterium
CCATTGGAGCGATCCGTCATTCTTTCGGAGTTCCATAAAATAGCCAACACGATCGAAGGCGCCCGACAGTTCCGAAGAGCGATCCACCTGATAGGGAATTTTCGGACCCAGCTTTTTCAAATCCAGATCATAGACCAGTTCATAGCCCGACGATTCCGGCACTTTGAGAGCAAGAAAATCGTATTCAGGAATCTCTCCGGCCCGGAAAGCGGCCGCGGGCAGGCCGGCCCCGCTCGAAAGATTTGGCTCCGCCAGTTTGTGCCAGGCGAATCGCATCGCCGCAGGCTCCTTCACCGCCGGTGCCGAGAGAACGATCGTGTCGGTGCCTTTGATCTCCGCGGTAGCCGCGACGAACTCCGCCTGCTCCCCTATGATTTCAAAATGGGTCAGCGGTTTTCCATCGCGGGACTTCAGTCCCCCGGCGACATTGGAAAAGGACAGGTGCATCTCCTCGCCCTCGATCTTCATCGATTGAAAGGCCGGACCGGACGCCACCAGGTCGCTCCTCCCATATTCATTTTTCAAGGCCAACAGGGAAAGCCGTCGGCCGACCTCCTGCTTGTTCTTCGGATGGATGTCTTTGATGTTTCCAATGTCGCTGGTCACGACCATGCCGGTGTTGGGAATCTCGAGGCAGGCCGACTGGGCCTCCCAGAAAACGGGGAGAATCGATGAGCTTTCGTTGCCGTATTGATAGGGCGCGATCTGCACAAAGTAGAAAGGAAACTCGCCGAGCCCCCAGAGCTTTCGCCATCCGGCGAGGAGCGCCTTTTTCTTTTCCAGGTAGAGCATCCCCTCCGTGTGATTGGACTCCCCCTGATACCAGATGGCACCCCGCATCCCGTAGCCGACGACCGGATTCATCATCGCATTGAAAATGGTGGTGGGAGAGGTATGCGAGCTGAGCGGTTTCAGCGCGGCGGGAAATTCCAAGCTCGCCGGAGCGGATTCGCTTTTCTCCAAGGCGGATCGGGCTGCGGTCAACCACTCCGTTGTCTGGTCAATGTGGGCCTGCAGACCCGCGCGATAGAGCGCATTGTCCGGAAGAGTGCGGGACACCTGTTCGTGAATGTCTTTCAGAGCGGGCACCGAAGCAAACCCCTCGACCGGGGTCCACGGCTCGATGCGGGTTCCGCCCCAGGAAATATTGAGAAGGCCAATGGGAACCCCCAGTTCGCGATGGAGTTCGCGGGCCATGTAGTAGCCGGCCGCGGTGAAGCTTCCCGCCGTTTCGGGTGAGCAAACCTGCCAGCTTGCCGCCACATCGTCGACCGGAACGCCGCTCGTACTGCGGGCCACCTTGACTTGCCGGATCTGTGGGAACTTCGCCGCCGCAATCTCCTCCTGCGGGTCTTTGCTCGCGGCCACGCTCCACTCCATGTTCGACTGGCCCGAACACAACCAAACCTCGCCCACGAGAACGTCGCTGAGAGCGATCGAGCCCGATTTCGCAGAGACGGTAAGTTTGCGACCCGTGACATCAGCCTCCTGCGCCGGGAGCTCCACTTTCCAGCGGCCCTCTGCATCGGCCGTTGCTACTATCGCCCCCGACGCGTCCTCGCCGAGTTTCACGGCAACGGTTTCTCCCGGTTCCGCCCATCCCCAGATCGGTATGGGAGCCTGCCGCTGCAGAACCATGTGATCTCCAAAAAAACCGGGCAACCGAAGTTCGGCGGACGCAAGGCAGGGAAACGACAGGGTCAATCCGACCAGACCGACAGAAAGAAAGCGGGAATAGAACATGGCTCAGAGAATCCACAGTCAGCCGGTGGGGAGCAAGGGCAAAAGACGGGAACTTTTCCTACCCTTCTCCAAAACCTTTGCGCTATCCTCTTCCCCATGAGCCGCAAGAAAACGCGAAAGTCCAAAAGCGAGATCAAGAACTTCGAAACGAACCCATTCGACTCGCTGGGCGAACTGAACAGCCTGCCGGAGGGACCGGACCGTTCCTCATCGCCGGCGGAGGAGTCCTCCAACGTGACTCCACCCCAGAGAACTTCGCGGCGCAACCGAAAGAACACGAGCCGGGGACGCCTCGACATTTCGCGCGAGACTGCTCACCGGGGCGGCAAAGTCGTGATCGTCGTGAGTGGCTTCAAAGGAATCGGGATGCCCGAAAAAAAGGAACTCGCTAAGAAGATCCAACAGTCCTGCGGAGTCGGGGGAACCGTGAAAGATGGCCGGATTGAAATTCGGGGAGACAATCGCGACGAGGTGAAACGCATCCTGACCGAGGCCGGTTTCAACCCCGTTTTTGCCGGGGGCTAGTCACAACGACGCCACGCGATTCCTCCGCTTGCCCCCTTCGATCGTCGAAAGAAGGAGGTACGGAATGCACTACCGCTAGAGACGGCGGAGGCGGGCCTTGAGCCTCCTGAGCTTCTTCTTAAGACTCTTGATCTTTGCCTTTTTCCCGGAACGCTTCGCAGCCCTGAGCTTTTTCGTCGTGGTCGCGATCTGCTTCCTGACCACTTTCTTTTGCGCAGTCGTGTCGACCGGAGGAGTGGTCGATAGGGATCCGTAAAAGATATCATGAGTCATGTTGTTGTCGTTGGCGATGAGATTGCCTGCCGAGGATTCGAAGACATGGGCACTGCCATCGGCGATGAAATCGGGCCTGGACCAGGTCAAGTCGTCCGCCTGCTCGCCATTCGGCCCGACTGAAGTCCGTTGGGTCACCCCGCTGGAAAGATTCCGGACAAACATATCAGGATCACCATTCGTGTCTCCGGAGACGAGGTTGGTCGCTTCGGAAGGGAATCCGACATGAGTGCCATTGCCGGAAATCCTCGGACTGTAGGAGGCATCGTTAGCCTTGACCCCGCTGCTGGAGAGGGAGACAAGGGCGGTCGTTCCCAACTGTCGATCGTGAAGGAAGATGTCGGATCTGAATCCGGAGTCGGTATCGACCGGGTCGAGGTTGGAGGCGAGCGATTCAAAGACCACGTAGCGGCCGTCGGACGAGAGATCCGGAAAATCGCAGTCAAAATCGGCCTCGGCCCCTGCGGTGGACTTTGAGACGAGGGAGGTGGTGCCGGTGCCGAGGTCGCGAACGAAGATGTGCGCGTTTCCGGAGGCTGCGGGACTGATCAGGGTCGTCGCAAAGGAGCGGAAGGCGACGGTCGTTCCGTCATCTGAGATCACCGGTGAGGAGGACTCCCCGTCGCTCTCGGCATTCGCCGGGCCGAGATTGATGCGGGTCGTCGTGCCGGTCTGACGGTCCCGCAGGAAGATATCGCTCTGGCTATTCATGTCGCCGACAACGAGATCGTCCGCCGGCGAGACAAAAACGACATAGCGTCCGTCTCCCGAGATCGAGGGCTCGCCCGAGGCCCAGAGCATCGCCTGACCACCGCCGGTGGCGACGGAGACTCTTTCAACCGCACCGGAGGAGAGGTTCTTCACAAAGACATCGGCCTGGCCGTTTGTGTCACCGGCAACGAGGTTGGAAGCATTGGACTGAAACGCCACAAAGTTTCCGTCGGCGGAGATCACGGCACTGCCCGAGGACCCATTGGCTTCATTTCCGGCGCTATCCACCGAAATTCGAGTCGTGGTTCCCAAGGTTCTGTCGCGCAGGAAGACGTCGTAGGAGGATGACACCTTTTCCGGGACGAGATCCGCGTTGCTCTCGAAGACAACGTAGCGGCCATCGGCCGACACCGAGGGGTTGAAGGCCACTCCGCCGGTCATTTCACCACCGGTGGTGTCGAGATTGATCCGCTCGAGAGCCGTGATCGGTGAACTGAGCGAAAACAGGGCCAGAGCCGTGATTCCGAAAGACGTGGAGTTGATGCCGGGTAGGAAAAAGTAGAGAGTTTTCATCGGGGGAAAACTTGCCCCCTGATTCTTATCCTTCTCTGCTTAGATTGCGCTCCACCTGTCCCCTTTTGTCCCTTTCGGAGATGACGTATTCGATCAGAACAAGGGCCCACTGCCGCCAAGCAGCCCTGCAAGGCTACCGCGCCAACCCGGAGCCATCCCGCCACGGGGCAATCAGTCGGTCCGGAACCGGGTGCTACCGACCAAATGGATCTTTCAGTTCGACGCAGCGATCGCAGTCAGGATCGCGCGATCCCGTCCGCGAATTCAGCCCGAATTCAGGCGAGAATTAGATTGCGGCAGTTCGCACACCCGCCCCAATTCGTATCCTCCTTACAACCTTTCTTATCACATGATTGATCGTCGAAGCTTACTCCATGGAATGACCGCCGGTGTCGGAGCCGCTCTGGGTTCCTCGTTTCTCCCCGGTTTTTCGCAGGCCGCCTCCACTCCGAAGGGCA
>JARGNG010000146.1 GCA_029213265.1 Verrucomicrobiales bacterium
GGGTTCCGTGATCATATCATCGATATCGGGAAGTTCGATGTAACGAACTTCCTTCACGTTGACCACGGTGCCTTCCTCTTCTTTCAGGTCGTCGGCACGATGAAGGTATTGCGACCCGGTCACGTTTTCGTAGGGAGGCACCTTCATCTGGATCAGCAGATCGTATTTCAAATCTTTCACCTTGTTTTCCACCTCGACAATCAGCCCGATCAGTTCCTTCTCCAGATCCGTGTGGTAGATTTCGGCCTCGATGAACTCGGGGTTGGTATGAAGGTTCAGCTCCAGCTTGATTTTGACTTCCTTCAGCTCTTTTTCCGTGAGGATTTCCGCCTGAAAATAGGCTTCCAGAGGATGCTCATTCTGGGAAACTGCCGGGGATACGAGAGCCAGGCTGACCAGAACGCAAAGAAGGGCGGCAAAACGATAATTCTTCATGGAGTGACAGTGATGGTGAGTAGGTTAGACATCTTCTGCGGGGATGGACTCCTTTTCCCTTATCTCTTCCCCTTTTCGAACGAGGTCGACAAAGGCATCTTCCAGCGATGCGGCACGGCTGGCCAGCTCACGAATTTTCCATCCGGAAGAGTTTACGAGGCCGAAGACATCTTCGCGAACGTCGATGTTGGGATCGGTCCGGATCTCGAAATGGGACCACCCCCCGTGCACATCGGTAGACTCCACCGTATTGATTCCCTCCAGCTTCTCAAGAGCGGCCTTCGCTTTCGCGTCATCGCCTTTCATTTCCAGGATGATCTCTCCCGGGCGTCTCAGGCGACGGATCAAATTCTGCGGGGTGTCCGAGGCGCGGATCTTTCCGCGATCAATGATCACGACGCGACCACAGGTCATTTCCACCTCCGACAGGATGTGGGTCGAGATCAAAATGGTGTGACGTTCCCCCAAGCGTTTGATGAGCTCCCTCGACTGCCGAATCTGATTCGGGTCGAGGCCATTGGTCGGTTCATCTAAAATCAACAGATCCGGTTTGTTCACCAGTGCGTCTGCGAGACCGACCCGTTGTTTATATCCCTTGGAAAGGGTGGCGATGATGCTCCGCTCCCGCTCCGTCAGACTGCAAATGTCCATCGCCTCACCCACCGCACGTTTCGCGGCGCGACCGCTCATTCCCTTGAGCTGAGCCCGAAACCGGAGATATTCCGAAACGCGCATATCAGGATACAGGGGAACATTTTCTGGCATGTAGCCGACGTGGCGCCGAACCTGAATGGAGTCCTCGTAAATATCGAACCCGGCGACCGATGCTGTTCCCTCCGAAGCGGAAAGAAAGCAGGTCAGCATGCGCAAAGTCGTGCTTTTCCCGGCTCCGTTCGGTCCCAGAAATCCGACAATTTCCCCTTTTCCCACCTCGAACGAAATCGAATCGACAGCGGTACGCCCGGCATATCGTTTGGTGAGGTTCTTTACTTCGATCATTTACGGGGGAAACCGGACTCCTTAGGGTTCTAATGCTTACAGGGAAGGCGAAAGGAATTCAACACCGAAAGATGTGCACTTCCCCCGCCTTGACAGCTTGAGATCAATCCAGATGTTCGATTTTCAGCTGCGGTCGGACCTTCTTCGCCTCGGGGTCGATTCGATGTATCCAGACGCTCTGGCTCAGGCCCATCAGGAAAAGCAAAACGACCATGAACGTTCCCCCGTAACTGATAAACGGCAGCGGGATTCCTGTGATCGGCATGATGAGGAGATTCATGCCCACATTCTGATAGATGTGAGCGAAAAGCAGACCGACGATTCCGACGACAAGCAGGCGCCCCATCATGTCTCGACTGTAAAACGCCACATAGATGAGCTGGAGCAGCAGAAGCATGAACCCGCCGATCACGAGAAGGCTGCCGCGAAATCCAAATTCCTCCGAGAAGACCGGAAAGATAAAGTCGTTAATCGCTGTATCCGGCGAGATGAACCCCTTGTTGTTAATCGTTTCCGGATTCTTGAATCCTTTCCCGCTCCAACCACCACTGCCGATCGCGAGTAAATTGTTGTGAGCGCTGTAAGCTTCGGCGAGCACGTTCACCTTTTTCCCCTGCAACATTTCAATCTGGGTGGTGATCCGCTTTTTCTGGTAGTCCTTCAGCCCGAAGAAAAAAGCAAAGGGCAGAAACATCGTCACCGTCAGGATGATGACAATGAGATAGCGGAACGGGATATTGCCGATCAAAACCATCGCGCCGGCCACCGGAATCCACACCAGCGCAGAACCGAAGTCCCCCTGCAAAAGAACAAAGGAGAACGGAATCATCGTCACGATTCCGGTGACGAGAAGCCGCATGAAAGGATTTCGCAAAACCGGATGAACCCGGTGCAGGGTGCAGAGAACGAGAGCGAGAAGAATGACCCCTCCGGCAATCGCCAACTGGGATGTCTGAATCAGCATCGGACCTACGTCGAGCCAGGCCCGCGTTCCGTTGATTTCGGTCCCTTTGAAGGTGGTGAAAATGAGCAATCCGGTCGCGGCCAGATACAGCGGAAGCCCGAGATACTTGATCCACTTGTAGTCGATCAGGGAGGTCGCAAAGAAGATCACGAGCCCGAGAAGAATCCAATACACCTGATCTTTCCACTTGGTCGCCAGAGCGGTTTCCTCCCGCATCCAACAGGCCGCATAGACCGCAAAAACCCCGAAAATCAGCAAGGCAACCATGTTGGCAAAAAGAAGCCAGTTCATGCCTAAAAATTTCCGGAATAGAGGGGTCATCAGATGGAGCAGCTCACGAGCCGTTTTGTGTAATCATGCCCGGGGCGATTGACGACCTCTTCGGCGGTTCCGAATTCGATGAGGCGCCCGCTGTGGAGCACTCCAATATCTTCGCTCAATTGATGGGCAACTGCAAGATCGTCTGTCACAACCAGAAGGGTCAGGCCGAATTCCTCACGAACGTGTCGAACGAGATTGAGAAGTTCCGCTTCCTGCACCACATCGAGGCCTTTCGTAAAACCATGGCAGATGAGCAAATCCGGCGCGCAGAGAAGAGCCCGGGCCAGAGCCACTTCCTGTCTTTCCACAGCATCCAACTCCGCCGGATACAGAGCGCGGACCGCCTCCGGCAAACGACAGGCGATCATGACTTTCTCGACACGCTGATACCATTGTTCCCGATCCTCCTTTCGATACCAGAGCTGCAAAACCTCCCGAAACATCTGATCCACCGTTAATTCCGGCGTCAATTGACCGAAGTCATCCGAAAAGACTGCCTGAAGCCGCTTCCGGAGCCGACGAAAATGACGATCCCCGATCGCCGTCGTTTCCACTTCGGCAAACGTGATCTTTCCGGCGGAGACCTCATAAAGCTTAAGCAGGGCCATGACGAGAGCGTGTTTGCCACTCTTTTCCTCTCCTACCAGGGCCAGGCTTTTTCCTTTTTCAAGATGAAACGTGATGTCATCCAAAAGGACCCGCTCCGACAGATCATACCGGAACCAGTTACGGCGGCGTTTCTGCTCCAGCAGGGTCAGATTCTCGACGGAGAGAAGAGGCATTGCATCAGCTTACCCGCTCCCATGAATCGGGCAATACGGAAACGCTTGCGATTCCCGGTGGCAGCGGGAATCTTTCCGGAGCATGAAACGCATTGTTACGGCATTGGTCTGGATCGTCTTCCCGGGAATCATTCTCACGGGATGTGAGACCCTTTCCTATTCCGAGAAGCGGATCAGAAAGAATCCGGCCATGTATGAAAGGCTGAACGAGCGCGATCAACAGCTCGTATTGCAGGGCGAGGTCAAGGAAGGCATGCCCCGTGACGCAGTCTATCTTTCCTGGGGACGTCCCGGCATGGTCCAGAGCGGAAGTCGCGAAGGAGAAGGGAAAGAGACGTGGACCTACTTCGGAAGCACCCCGGTCCAATCAACTACCATTGGATTCGGAACCGGCGGATACCCTCCCTATGGTCCGAGCCCTTTCTATTCCCACTACGGTTGCCATCCCACCTACGGATATGGCTATGGAACCAGCGTCGACTACATCCCTCATATCGAGCGCACGGTGGAGTTTGCCAATGATAGGGTCATCGCCTGGGAGCGCCGCCAATGAGTAGCACCGACACATCTGAAATGGAAGACCGCTTCGGACACCGCATCAGCTACCTGCGCGTCTCGATCACCGATCGATGCAACGAACGCTGCCAATATTGCATGCCCTTTGAGGAGCAGGACTGGCTCGATCG
>JARGNG010000009.1:0-13703 GCA_029213265.1 Verrucomicrobiales bacterium
ACGAACCCTACCAGACTAACATTCCCGGTGGGCCAGTTCGGGTGACTCGACCAATCCTCACAGCAAATTGGGCTTTCGGAGTCCGGAACAGTTTGCTACAAAAAGAAATCCGGGATTGATCTCCGCTTCGGCTACGCCTTCGCTCCGATCAATCCCGACGTAACTAGAACAAAAAACCAGTCCCGGGAACCTAGCATTCAAAGTGGCCCACAAAGGGTGTTCAGCTCAAGTGCATCAGTTTCGTTATGACCGTGAGTCGATCTTGTTTAACCTTCCTTGCCTCTTTCATCCTGGCCACTGTGGCTTCGGCGAAAGAACCGTTCGAGGCCTTCCTCGAGACGCATTGCGTCAGCTGCCACGGTTCGGATAAGGAGAAGGGTGATCTGCGTGTCGATCAGCTCTCGCGCAAGTTTCGAATGGGCGAAGACAGCCATCTCTGGGCGGAGGTCGTTGAAAAAGTCAACAGTGGTGAGATGCCTCCGGAAGACGAGCCGCAACCGAAGCAGGACGAAATCGCGACCTTTGTCGCGGAACTCGACACGATGCTCAAAGAGGGCAAGGCAGCGCGGATGGCAGCGCGTCCTCCCGTGGCGCACTATCGCCTGAGCCGGAAGGAGTATCAGAACACGGTCTATGACCTGCTCGGAGTGCGTTACGATCCGACGAAGCCGGGTGAGTTGAACGAGGATACCCTGTGGCACGGGTTCGAGCGCATTGGCTCGGAACTTTCGCTCTCGCCTTCGCATGTGGATCGCTACTACCGCGCCGCCGAACTCGTGCTCGATCGCGCCTTTCCCACCGAGTCGAGCGAGGCCCGCATAGTCCGCAAGACGGCAGCGGAGCTGCGATACGGCGGTGGGGAGAAACAGCAGGAGGCGCTGGACCGGTTTGGTATCAAGCGGCCGCTTCGCTACCTCCTTTTCCCGGGCCGGGTCCAGGCTGCACTCCAGCCTCACTGGTTTGGCAAGACCGGTCCGGAACACAGCGGGCTCTACAAACTTCGCATTCAGGCGAGCGGAATCCGTCCTCCCGGTGGGCAGCCGGCACACCTCAGCATCGGCAAGAAAACCAGCGAGGAAAACGTCGAGGGCATCATCGAATTTGATATCACGGCTCCGGAGGACAGTCCGGAGGTGTATGAGTTCGAGGTATTCCTTGAGATGCCGGCGAACCTGAGTTTCGCCGTGGTGGCAACAGATGAGGTGGACCGCAGGGGCGGCGCCGCTTTTCGCAACGCCCTCGCGAGCCGGAGTGGATATATTTTCACCCACAGCAGCGAGAACCTACTCCTGAATCCGAACGCTCCGCAGATGTTCGACGACAAAGGGAACGGCATCTTTTCGACGGTGATTCTCGATTGGATTGAATGGGAGGGGCCGCTGGTGTCGGAAACGGAGAAATCCCGGCGAAAGGACGTGCTGCCGCCGGATGACGCCGCGCCCGAGGTCGTCGCGGAGCATCTGCAACGCTTCGCCGAACGCGCCTGGCGGCGGCCGGTGAAAAGGGAGGAGCTGGAGAACTACCTGGAATCCTACCGCGCCGATCGTGAAGCGGGTGAAACGACGGCCGATGCGTATCGCGGAGCGGTGCTGCGAGTGCTGACATCGAGACACTTCATCTACCTCGTCGAGGGCGATCCCGTACCTCGCGAGAATCTCACAGACTGGGAACTCGCCTCGCGACTTTCGTATTTTCTCTGGAGTTCGATGCCCGACGATGGGCTCTTCGCTGCCACCAAAGGTGGGGGGCTGAACAAAGAGGGACTGAGGAAGGAAGTGGACCGGATGTTGACGGACGAGCGGATCAACCGCTTCATCGACGACTTCTCAAGACAGTGGCTGCAATTGCACCGCGTTGGTATGTTTCCGCCGGACAAAAAACTCTACCCGACCTACGACGACTGGCTCGAGACAAGCATGCGGGACGAGCCGGTCGAGTTCTTCCGCGAGATGCTAGCGAAGAACCTGCCCATCGATCAGTTCCTCGAATCAGACTGGACCGTGGTCAACGCCCGCCTCTGTGATTTCTACGGATTGCCCGAGCCAAAGACCGGCGACTTCCAGCGCGTCTCGCTCCAGCCAGGGGATCGACGCGGCGGTCTGCTGACGATGGGGGCCGTGCTCGGACTGACCTCGGACGGCACCCGCCATCGCCCGGTGCATCGGGGTGTCTGGCTCAGCGAGGTGATTCTCAACAAGACGCCACCGCCTCCGCCCGCGAACGTGGATCCCATCGAGCCCGTTCCGCCCGAAGGTGGCAAGGTGACCGTCCGTCAAAGACTGGAGGTGCATGCCACGGACGCAAACTGTGCATCCTGCCATGCAACGATCGATCCCCTGGGCTTTGCCTGGGAAAACTATGATGCGATTGGACAGTGGCGCACCCGCGAGCATGTGCCGACAGGAAAGGGGCAGGATCCCTTGATCAATCCGGCCGGTGTCATGCCCGGCGGCCGCCCGTTCCAGGATGCCAATGAGTTCAAACAGCTCCTGCTCGAGGACCGCGACAAAGTTGCGCGAGCCTTCATCGAACACCTCTGCACCTACGCTTTGCGTCGCGTGCTCACTTTTGACGACGAGGAAGAGCTCGACGCCATCCTGGCCGAGGCGGAGAAGAGCAATTACCGGGTTAAGGACATCATTCGTGCTGTAGCTTTATCAGAATTAATTAAGAAACGCTGAACCAATCCCCATGAACTACTTATCTGAACGTTGGCGGATCGACCGCCGCCACGCCCTTCGCGCGATGGGCACCTGCATCTCCCTGCCGATGCTGGAATGCATGGTCCCACTCCGCGCAAAGGAGAAAGCGACCGAATCGCCTCGCCGCAGTGCTTTCATTTACCTCGCCAACGGTGTCCATTCGCTGAACTACCAGATCCTCAAATCGGGGAAAGACTACGAGTTTTCGAAATCGCTCAAGCCCCTCGAGAAGCACCGCGATGTCATCACGCCCATTAGCGGACTGCATCATCCGGGAGCCCTTGGGCACCATCACAATTGCATCAATGTCTTCCTGACCGGAGCCAAGCTCGGACCCTCGGATCGCAACACCATCTCGGTGGACCAGAAGATGGCGGAAGTCACCGCGCAACACACTCGCTACTCCTCGATGGAGATCGCCCTCACGCAGGGCTCTCTCGCCTGGACCGCGGACGGCGTGCAACTGCCTGCTCTGCGTCGGTGCAGTGAAATCTTCGCTTCCATGTTCGAGGAACCGAAAGGCGGTATCGAGGCGCAGCGGAAGGCGCTTCGTCGCAAGGCCAGCGTGCTCGATGACAACCTCGCCGAAGTTCGTCAGCTGGAAAAGAAAATGGGCGCGGAAGACAAGGGCCGCCTCGACCAATACCTCACCTCCGTCCGTGAGGCGGAGATTCGCACCAGGCGAGCCGATACCTGGCTCGACACGCCGCTTCCTGAGATCTCCGCCGCCGATCGCAAGCGCACCAACCGCGACATCCCCAAGACCCAGGCGGGCGAGTATTTCCGCACTGTCTATGATCTCATGGTGCTTGCTTTCCAGACCGATGTGACCCGCGTGGCCACCTTCAGCCTGGGAGGGGAGGGCGATGCCTTTTCGATTCCCGAGATCGGCATCACCGAGTCGCGCCACCAGCTCAGCCACCACGGTGGTGATCCGGGCTACATGGAAAAGCTCACCAACTACGACAGCTTTGCGATCGAGCAGTTCAGCTACTTTCTCACCCGTCTCGCAGAGACGAAGGACCTCAACGGCAAATCGCTTCTCGGATCGACGATGTCGCTCTTCGGCAGCGGCATGTGCTACGGCCACAGCCACGGCAACGCCAATCTCCCGTTGGTACTCGCCGGTGGCTCGGACCTCGGTCTGAATCACGGCAGCCATCTTGACCTCAACCAGTCAGCCGCCGGCTTCGAGGGCTACGCACTCGACCCGGAAGGAGCACTCACTTCCTCCCACTACCAGATTTGCGGTCGCCCCGTGAACACGGATGCCCACATGAGTAACCTGCTCCTCCTCATGGCCCAGAGGATGGGCGTGGAGAGCGAGCAGTTTGGGGATAGTAATTCGATTCTTAGTTTGCAGTCATGAAGTTCTTCGCTCGTGGTTCCTGGTGTTTGGTTCGTGGTTCTTTGTTAGGGTTTGCCTGTGCGTTGTTCTCTCACGCGGCTGTCGCCGAAGAAAAACCAGGCACGAAGAACCAAGCGCCAGGAACCGAAAGTAAAGAACCAGGAACGGCTCCCTTCCGCCCCGAGCCGGGAAAATTTCCCCCTTTGGAAAAAGCCCACGCCTACCGCGGCGAACTGATCTTCGTGGATCATGCCAACCGCCGCGGCAGCATTCGCGTGCAGGGGAATGGCAAGTTTTTCCGAAACGATCCGCACCCCTTCGCGATGCTGCCCTACGGCATCGTTCGTTACCATGGGGCCGCGGCGGATCTCCGGGATATTCCGCTCGGCACGGTGCTGCACGTGCGTGCCTTTCTCCCGCCGGACCCGGCGATCTCCGCCGTGCCGGTATTGCCGGTCGACAACAAGACGAAGGACGCCAACCACAATCGGGGCGCGGGAATTTTCCCCGCCGAGAACCATGTCCTCCTCCTTGAAGATGAGCCGAGTCACTGCCTGCGCGAAGGCAGGGTCTGGAAGCTGAAGCACCTGGAATTGAAAGACCAGCAGGGGACGATTGTCGCCCGTTGCGAGCCAAAGGCTGGCGGAGACGCGAAAGCAAAGGAGGAATCCATGACCTTCGACGCCGCTCTCCGCATCTGGCGCGGCCGCGAGCGCCTCGGGGTGGGGGACCTCATCGGCGAAGGGATTTGGCCCGCGAGCGGAAAGAAATCCCTCGATGGCC
Source organism: Verrucomicrobiales bacterium (assembly GCA_029213265.1). Classification (GTDB taxonomy): domain Bacteria; phylum Verrucomicrobiota; class Verrucomicrobiia; order Verrucomicrobiales; family DEV007; genus Arctic95D-9. The sequence continues at coordinate 4,834 of JARGNG010000009.1, forward strand.
AGCCCGTCGTGCTCGGGATCACCTGGAAGCCCACGGTCGACGGCGTCTTCACCCGCTTCCACATCTCCGATATCTGGCTCGACGACACCGCAATGCAGCGGGCCGCCCAGAATCAAACCGAGACCCACAAGGCTTTCATTCGGAGCCGCTGGATGCCCGCCTGGGTGGATGCGGTCAAGTACGGGGAATTCGGCCACGCCACCGTGACCGCGACTCTGTTCGGCGGCATGGACGACTCTCTCTACGCCGATTTCAAGAAGGATGCCCCCGCCCTGATGAATGCGGTCGAGAATACCTTGAAGCACACCCATGGTGCCTACGGCCCCGCCCACATGGCCTGCAAGGGGCCCATCGTCGATGTCATCCAAAAAGACGGCGAAGCGCCTCTCGGCAGCAGCGGCGTCCAGATCCAGTTCCAGACCGACCTCATCATTGAGGGCATCCGACCCGGCCGGGTCGTACGCGTCCGCCCCGGCCATTGGCCCCAGGTCCAGGTGCCTCGAGAGGAATTTGTCGGAGACAGCATTGATGACCGCTTCCCGACCCCGGCCATTTTTCCGAAGTACTGATGGCTTCGCGTTCCTGGTTCTTGGTTCGTGGTTCTTCGTTCCGGTTGGTGCGTATGCTGATATTTGCTTGTGCTTTCTTCGTTCATGCAACTGTCGCCGAAGACAAACCAGGCACGAAGAACCAGGAACCAAGAACGCGAAGCAAAGAACCCTTCCGCCCCTCGCCGGGAAAGTTCCCCCCGCTCGAAAAAGCGCACGCCTACCGCGGCGAGTTGACCTTCGTAGATCATGCCAATCGCCGCGGCAGTATCCGCGTGCAGAGTGATGGGAAATTCCGGTTCATCTCCCCGAACCCATTCGCCATGTTACCTTATGGCATTGTTCGCTATCACGGCGCACCGGCGGATCTCCGGGATGTTCCGCTGGGGACGATGATGCATGTCCGGGCCTTTCTCCCGCCGGACCCGAAACTCTCCGCAGTGCCTGTTTTGCCGGTCAACAACCGAACGAAAAAAGAGGGCAACGCCGGCGTGGGCTCAGCACCTGCCGAGAATCACATCCTACTCTTCGAAGACGAGTCCAGCAACTGCCTCCGCGAAGGCAAAGTCTGGAAGCTGATGGAAGTGGAAATCGAAAACAACCAGGGGATGATCGTCGCCCGGCGTGAATCGAGGGATGCCGGAGACACGCAGGCTGAGGAGGAGACCATGACCTTTGATGCCGCGACCCGCATCTGGCGTGGCCGCGAATTCCTCGGAATCGAGGACCTCATCGACGAAGGTGCCTGGCCTGCTAGCGGAAAGAAATCTCTCGGAGACCAGGCGGTCCTGCTCGGGATCACCTGGAAGCCCACCCCCGGCGGTATTTTCACTCGCTTCCACATTTCGGACATCTGGCTGGATGATGCCGCCATGCAGCGCACAGCCCGTCACCAGAACGAAACGCACAAAGCTTTTATCCGCAGCCGCTGGATGCCCGCCTTTGTCGACGCGGTCGAGTATGGCCAATTCGGTCGCGCCACCGTGACCGCGACCATGTTTGGCGGGATGGACGACAAGCTCTACACCGATTTCAAGAAAGGAAGCCAGGCCCTCATGGCCGCAGCCGAGAACACCTTGAAGCACTGGGCCAGCGGAACAGCAGGCACTGCCCAGATGGCCTCGAAAGGTCCCCTCCTCGATGTGATCAAAGCAGACGGAGAGGTTCCCCCGGGGAGCAGCGGAATCCAGATCCGCTTTGAGACTGACCTGATTACCGAGGGCATTCGCCCCGCCAGAGTCGTCCGCATCCGCCCGGCCAGTTGGCCCGACCTCCATATCCCGCGAGAGGAATACCTGCGAGATCACAAAGCGGGCCACGAAGAACGCTTCCCGACTCCGGATATTTTCCCGAAGTATTGAGGGTGAGGTTTCCGGCCATAGGAGCGGCGTCTGATTGGTCTCCGTGAGAAGTCAGGGGTCAGTTAAGATCATGAGGCTTGTCTTTTTGTTTCAGCTTTTTCGAAAGCCTTTTCCCGCCGTTTCGGGTAAATTGAAGCTTTGACTCCCTCAACCCTTACCATTCATGAAACCTTCGATCCGCCTCCCGATCATGATTCTCGCCTTCTTTGGGCGCGCCACGTCTTTGTTCGCCTGGGGACCGGGGCACGACGATGTCAACCGGATCGCGCTCGATCAGCTTCCCGAAGGCATTGCGGCCCTTCTCTCTGCCGAACATCGCAAAGCCTTCGTCGAGGAATCGCACGCGCCGGACGATTTCACTCCCTGGGAAGAATACGAAGAAAAGAAAGGGCGGACCATCGATCCGAAGGACCTGGCCACGCTTGCCGCCCACGACCTGAAGACGCCTTATTCCCTCCATTCGGCGAAGGGGCAGGCGATCAATTTCATCCTGCTGCATGAGGCCTTGAAAGATCGCGACGGGAACCGCATTGCGTTCTGGGGTGCCTGTCTTGCCCACACCCTGGCGGACGAGGCCGCGTGCAACCACGATCCGCTCATCCACTATCTGAACTATGCGTTTACCAATGGCTACGGCATGAAGTTGGGAGAGGCCGGGTTGCTTGACTTCGGGCACCTCTGCCGGACGCCGGAAGGAATGGCACTGGCGGTGAAAACATTGGCCGAGGATTCACCGCAACGCCTCGGCGAAGAGCCTGAGGAGGTTCTGGGCGAAATCATGATGCATGGGCTCAAGGCGAACCAGTTTATGACCGAACGCGGCGTGCGCATTGCTTCCGCTTTTGATCTCGAATTGACCGACGACGTTCTCGCTGACTCGCGCGTCGCCCTGGCCGAGCTGGGCGCTTACGGGGCGAGGACTTGGCTGGAGGCGATCACGACGGCATGGGCTTTGATCAAGGAAGGGAAACCCGACCCGGTCATCACTCCGGAGCTTCTCGCCGATTATCAGGTTCGACATGCGGACTACGTGGCCGCCCGTCCGCTGGAAGCCGATGCTCTCTATGCGCCCTGGCTGAAACTGCAGGCTGAGGCCAATGTTCCCGCGGTGGGCGTTGTGGTGGAGCCATCGGTCAGTATGAACAAAGGGGGGCTTTCCTTCGGTGGGCGTTTTCTTGCTCCCGCAATCTTCCGGGAATTGCACAATTCAAAGATTCCCTTCCGGGTGATTGATGCCCGTGAACCCGGCGGAAGCCTGGATGTCGGCGGCACACCGGCGGTCATCGTCTGCTCGGGCGGTTTCCACAACGGGGAGCTGGTTCGTGCTCTCAAAACCTACACCGACGCCGGCGGCAACCTTCTTCTCATCGGCGGCGAGCATCGCGATCTTCTCGGTCCGCTTTCCCAGACGCTCACCAAAGCCGAGCCCGGGACTCTGCCGGTGACTTCCGGTTACGGTCAGAACAACCTCGAAGTCATCGACAAGATCTCAGTGCGCTTCTGCGGTCCACTTGCCGAAGGTATAGGGGGAGAGGCCTACCGCTTTCTTCACAATCCCGACACCAAGGCAGGGTGGCAAAAGCCCAAATGTGCCTATCGGCTCAAGGAGGAGTTCGGGGCGGAAATCGAGCCGCTCGCCAAGACCGAACTGGATGGCCGGAGCCAGTTTGTTGCCGCCGTTTGTCGACTGGACGGAACGGCGCGCTTCGTGTTCCTCCCGGAGTATCTGATCGCTCCCTACTTGTTGACTGATGATCCTGAGTTCTCGAGCCCGGCGCGGCCCCAGCTTGATCGCATCGGTTCTACGGTGCTGTCTACCGCGCTGCAACTTCTTCACTAGAACGTGATACATGAATACAATGGCCCGTCTTGTTTTTTGCCTGTTACTACTGCCCCTGTTCGGGGAGGCACAACCTTTCTCCACCGTTGTGGAAGAGCGCTCCTATGCTGATCCTCCGACGGGTGACCTGGTTTCGAACGGAGTGATCACTCCGCTCGACCAGGAGATGAAAAATTTCTACATTCGCAATGCTGACGGTGCGATCGAAGTTAAGCTCGCTGCTGGTGTCGGAATCGGGCTGCAGTCCCGAGTTCAGAGGGGCGGGTTCGAAATGGGGAAGGTCGAGTTCATGGTAGGCAAAAAGCATTTCTCCTATGATCTACCGAAGGATCTCTATGTGAAGCGAACTTTCAAGGACGCGGCGGCGGTACAGACCTGGATCGACCGCGGCCGCAAACCAATCCTGGATGGAAAACTCTACGTCGAGCCGGTTGCCGATCACTTGCCGAGCGCGGAGGAGCCGTGGATTTCGGGGAAGTTCATCAACGAGAACGGTCGATTCATGGAGGTGAAAATCGGCGACGAAGTGTTTCAAATTGGAACTCAGGGATACGACGGCATGCACCGGATCATGGGGCTGCTCAGCCAGAAAGACATCACTCCCTTTGTGCAGCAGGCTTTTGTACACGGAAGAATGGAGGGCAACGTTTTTGTCGCCAGCGAAGTCGCTCTTCGGATGCTGGAGGATTCGAAAACTCAGGATGACCCGAAGCTGGGACGCTATCTCTTCATCGGGGATTCCATTTCCGGGAACTACGACAAAGCGCTGCGAACGGCGCTTAAGGGAAAACTGAATGTGTATCATCCACCGACCAACTGCGGCCCGGTAGGAAAGGGAGTGGCGAATATCGTGCAGTGGCTCGGCGCCTATGATCAACCGGGGTTGGGCTGGGATGTGATCAGCTTCAATTTTGGACACTGGGATTCAAAAAACACCAAAGAGCAGTACCAATCCGATCTGGAAAAGGTGATCATTGAGTTGAAGAAGACGAAAGCAAAACTCATCTTCGTGACCACGACGCCCATTCCCGGCGGTTACCCCGGTCCCGCGGAGATGGGCGAAGATGGGCGAGCCTCCGGACGGGTTCAGAAAACGATGGAGAAGTATATGAATCCGTGGGCCCTCGAAGTGATGGCGAGGCATCCCGGAATTTCGATTTGCGATCAGCACAGCCTGATCAAAAGCGAAAAGTTTTACGCCACCTGGATGGGAAACGCCGGGTTCATTGACAAGGCTATCCGCAATGACTACGGCGATCTTCATATCGGTGGACTCCTCGCAAAACCGGTCGGACGTCAGTTGGCGCGTTGCGTTTTGGATGTTCTCGGACGGACCGACGACGCGCTGAGTCCACACGGTCTGACGGAAAATGATCTTAATCCTGAGCGCCAGCGGGCCGCAACGAAAGGGCTTGATGCAGCTGATTTCGCCGACTTGCTGACCAATGATGAGCGTCTTCGGGAATATAACCCGTAAAAAAGTTCGTTAGGATTTCTTCCGTTCGGAAGTGATGGGGTAATCGTTTTATCAATCATGTCATTCTCTTTTCGTCTCATTCTATGCCTGCTTGTGCTCGGTGGGGTGTTCTCCCGCGATGCGTCGGCAGGAGAGAAACCCAACGTCCTCTTCATCATTTGTGATGATCTGAACGATTACGTCGAAACCCTCGGCGGGCATCCCCAGGCGGCGACACCGAACATCCGGCGTCTCATGGAAAGTGGGGTCTCCTTCACCCAGGCCCACTGCAATATCCCCATCTGTAATCCCTCCCGGGCCAGCTTTACGACCGGGATTTATCCGCATACCTCGCAGCAGTTCGGTTTCGAGGACTGGGACAAAAATGAGATCCTGAACAACTCGCGGACGATGATGGCGCACTTCAGCGCGAACGGCTATCACTCACTGGGAACCGGGAAGGTGATGCACAATCGCGACAGGAATGAGTGGGACGAGTATGGGCACCCCTCGGACTACGGACCTTTTGCTTACGATGGCGGAAAGGACAATTTGCCTCACCCCGACGTGAACGCCCCGTTCCGTGATGATTTTGGTGCGATCGATGGTTCCTTCGGCCCTCTTCGGGTTCTGCAGCCGGAGGAAGGTCTGACCTGGAGAACCGGCGGTTGGAACAAGCAGCGCGAACTTCGCTACGCCTCCGACGACAATCGCGATCTGACCGGAGACGAACTGAATGCTCAATGGGCGGTGGCAAAACTCAAGGAATATGCGGAAAAACCCGATTCGAAACCCTTTTTCATGGGCGTTGGCTTTGTCCGGCCACACACTCCACTGATCGTCCCGCAGAAGTATTTTGATCGGTTCCCGCTCGAGGAAATCGAACTCCCCGAGATCAAGGAAGGTGATGCCGATGACACCTTCAAGCACACCGTCACCTCAGCGGAAGATGATCGCAGCGGCGACCGGGGCACGAAGATCTACGACAGCCTTATCGCGTCGTTCGACGGAGACCGTGAACTGGCTCTGAAGAAATTTGTCCAAGCCTATCTCGCCAGTGTCGCCTCGGTCGATGATCTGATCGGCGATATTCTCGACGTTGTCGACCAATCCAGTCTCAAGGAAAACACCATCATTGTTTTCACCAGTGATCACGGTTGGGGGATGGGGGAGAAGGACTATCTCTACAAGAATTCTCTCTGGCAGGAGAGCACCCGTATTCCGCTTGCGATCCGGGCTCCCGGGGTGTCTAAAACGGGAGCTGTTTCCGACACACCCGTCAGCCTCGTCGACCTTTACCCTACTTTGATTGACCTCTGTGGATTGCCGTCCAACACAAAGAAGAACGAAAAGGGGCGTCCGCTCGATGGTTTCAGCCTGAAGCCTCTTCTCGCCGATCCTGCAGCCGGGAAATGGGATGGCCCCGCCGCCGCACTGACTGCACTCTACAAGTGGGCAAGGTATTACAACCCGGCGTTTCAGAACTACTCGCTACGAACAAAGGATTGGCGTTACATCCGTTACGAAAACGAAAAGGAGGAACTCTATTACACTGCCGATGATCCTCATGAGTGGACAAATCTCGCTCTCGATGAGGAATACGTCGACCGCCTAGCTTCCTTCCGGGAGCAGCTTCTGGAGTGGATTCCGGAATCAATTCCCGAGTCGGAAACCAGTGATGAAGCGTGGAAGGGTGCCTACTTCGGTAAACATCCACAGGCAGATACCAATGGCGACGGGACCTTGACCTGGCCGGAATTGCAGGCGCATAAAAAGGGAATGGAAGATGGTACGATCAAGAAGCCTGACCCGGGCGAGCGTCTCCAAACCAGCGGAGTTTTCAGCAAAACTGAGACGGGGATTCTCTTCACTGATAGTTCCGGTGAAAACAAGTATTTCGTGATCAACGCGCTGGCAGGGAAGGTGGCGCCTCACCTCGATCAGCCAGCGAAGATCGTTGCGAGAATCAAGGCAGCAAAAACCGGCAAAACCAAACTAATGGTTCACCTTATTTCGATCAAAACACCGAAGTGATCTTCCGCCGGAATCCCGATGCTTCCAGAACAACTTACTTGGGCTAACCCAGCCATTTCCAAATCCCCTCGAAGGAATATAGTAGATTTTATGACTAAGTTCTCTCCATCGCATAGGAACATGGCCTGGTTGATTGCCAGTGCTCTCACGGTTTTCAACGTTGCTAAGTCAACGGGAACGGAGATCTTCGACATGGATGCGATTCGCGATCCGGGAACGCTTGAGATCGAGGTTCTGGAGGACTGGTATCTTGTGGAGGGGCCCGTCGCGACACGCCAGAAACTCGTCACGATCAATGTGGGTGAGATGTGGCCCGGTCAGGACTATCGTGTGCCGGTGCGGATGATCGTCCCGGCGGAGCGAAAGGCGAAGGGTTTTCATCTCACCGGCGGCCACTCGCCCAAAAAGCTGAATATCGAATTCCGACTCGACCCGCTAAAGCAGGAGTTGCTCAAAGGCGGCTTCGGACTGGTTTATACGGTGGTGCAAGAACCGGGAACGTATGGAGAAGGAGGGTTGAGCCGTGAGTCTGAAGTGCGCTTCGCCAAAAGTCTGAACTCACGTCACAAGATTCAATACTGGGCCTGGCCCGCGACGCTGATGCGGGCGATTACGACCGCCTATGCGGAGCTCGATCATTTTGAGCCCGGAAAGGTCGCGGTGTCCGGCAGTTCCAAGAACGGCGCCTCTCCCTCGATGGCGATTCTGCACGATGAAAGAATGACTGCGGTTCACGCTACGGTGTCTCCGATCTGGGATTCGCCGCTCCGGCTTTGCGATCCCGTGGCGCGGGAGAGGCATCTGGAGAATGGAGGGAAGCAGCGCGGCTTTTCCGGTGGGAACTTTGGCCCCAATTTCAATCAAGCGGCTCTCGATGCCGGTCACACCTGGCAGGAACTGGAGAAGTTCACGAACGAGATCGCTGATGATGTCTTTATCTCCCGCAATCTGGAGGCACTACGAGCGCGCCGCGTGGAGATGCTGTTTCATCCCGGAACGCACGACATGGTTGCCTACGACCTGGCGTGGGGCGGGGAACACCACCCTGACATTCCCCTCTACCTCGGTGCCAACACGGGACACGGGAAGAAAGGGCATCCTCAGTTGGAGCGCGATCAAGCAAACCTGCCTGCGTTTCTGCTCCGGCATTTCTTCCCGGAAGAAGTGGAAGGTGATTTGCTTTCCCCGCCGAAAGTGGATCACGTGATGGCTGACGGGAAGATCAAAATCACGGTTCGATTTCCAGCAGGCGCGGGAGAGGAAAGCGGCCGCATCTGGTGGATGGTTGATCGCGCACCGGACGGCAGCCCGCGTTATCTGAGCGAGCTGATTCCCGAAGCCAATTCAGCCGAAATGACCCGCAACCTCGAACGTGGCGAATGGACGGCGGAGATCAAGCTCGATCCCGAAGCCTCCCGAATCGATTTTTTCAGCAATCACGGCAAGACAATCCGTTACGGGGGCAGGGGATACCCCACCTATCTTTCGAGCCCTTACACACGGGTGAAGCTGGGGGAATAGGCCAACCTCCTTCTCCATTCGCGAACTACGGAGCGAAGGCCACATGGGCATCTTCAACGCGACGGGGCGCCTGGAGAGAGTGATTCCGGAACAGATGGACCGGGGGAGCC
>JARGNG010000009.1:13803-113947 GCA_029213265.1 Verrucomicrobiales bacterium
AACGCGACGGGGCGCCTGGAGAGAGTGATTCCGGAACAGATGGACCGGGGGAGCCCGGAAGGAGAAATCACGAGCCAGCCGCATTGGAAAGCGCGGGAGAATCGTTTCTGGATGCCGGACTTGGAATGAGGGCGTTTGCCCCCACCGTGCTTGCAGCGCTTCGGCGTCGGCATAAAACTACGTAGCCAGCCTGATCGTCAGCAGGCCCAACTCAATCAAGTCAAGGTGAGGGAAGGAAATAGCGGAGTTTCGATATTTACCGTTCGCTGAAAACCCCATAGGGTCCTGCAAGTCCCCGATATTCATGCCAAACCTACTGATTGTGACTCGTGCTCTCCTGATCGGAGCGGTCCTCAGTATGGTTGGACTGCCGTTCGCTGCCACAGCGGATCCCCGGATCAACGAATTCATGGCCTCTAACAAGTCGACCCTGGTCGATGAGGATGGTGATCGATCGGATTGGATCGAGATTTACAACCCGGGAACGACGGCCATCAATCTACGTGGGTGGCATTTGACGGACCAGTCCATGAACCTGGTTCAATGGCAGTTTCCGGATGTCACCCTCCAGCCTGATCGTTATCTTCTCGTGTTTGCTTCCGGGAAAAACCGGAATGTCCCCGGTCAGCCGTTGCACACCAATTTCAGTCTCAATGAGGAGGGGGAATATCTTGCTCTTGTCCGGCCGGATGGATCGAGTGTGGTGCAATCATTCGATCCATTTCCAACCCAGCGGGACGACATCTCCTATGGCGTTAAAGTCAACACAACCGACGTTGTCCTGCTCGCCGAAGGAGCACCGGCTACCGCATTGATTCCTGTGAATGGAACGCTCGGAACCTTGTGGACGGCTACTTCCTTCAATGATTCGCAATGGCTCAGTGGCACGACCGGCATCGGATATGACTACGGAGCACAGATCGGACTGGATGTCTGCGCGATGCGTGACTCGAACAGCACGGTCTACGCACGGGTCCCCTTCACGGTTGTAAACCCGGCGGAATACGAGTTCTACACCCTCCGATTGAAGTATGAAGACGGGGTGATTGCCTATCTCAACGGCACGCAAATCTTTGCGGACAACCTACCCAATCCGGTGGACTGGCAATCAGCCGCGCCGAACAACCGGCCCGATTCGATTGCGCAACAGTTTTACGAGATCGATATCACGCCTGTTCGAAATCTGCTGAATCCAGGAACCAATGTTCTCGCGTTTCATGGACTCAACAACGGGGTGGGAAGTTCTGATCTCCTGATCTCTCCCGAAGTCGTCGGAAGAACCTACCCGGCAGGCAGTCCCGATTCTGAATATTTCGTCCTCTCATCTCCCCGCGAAGCGAACGGGGAAGGCTTTGTGGAAATCGCCGGTGATGTTCTCATTTCGAGCACGGGGCGAACTTTTACAGGGAGCATACAGGTCGAACTGACGGAAACCACTCCGGTTGTCGGGACGGAAATTCGCTACACCTTAAATGGCGACGAACCGCATTCCGGTTCCCCCCTTTACACCGGCACCATCACACTGAGCAATTCAACCTACCTTCGCGCGAGAGTCTTTGAGCCGGCAAAAGGTCCGGGGCTCATCGCGGGGGAAGCCTTTGTGAAACTGGAATCGGACATCGTCGATTTCAGTTCCAACCTGCCAATCATCGTGATCGACAATTTTGGCCGGGGCGGATTTCAGGGAGATCCTCAGAAAGAGTCTGTGATTTCCTTCTTTGAACCGGTCGATGGGCGAACGTCGCCCACAAATGATCCCACGATTACAACCCGATCGGGCATCAAGCGTCGTGGATCGAGCACCGGAGGTCAGCCCAAACCCAATCTGGCAGTCGAAGCCTGGGATGAATACAACCGCGATGTCGACATCAGCCCGTTCGGGATGCCATCGGAAGCCGACTGGGTGCTCTACGCTCCGCTCAATATTGATCCCAGTCTCATGAACAATCCCTTGATGTACGAGCTCGGCAATCATCTGGGGCGTTACGCGGTGCGAACTCGCTTTGTGGAGGTGTTCATCAACACAGACGGAGGCAATCTCGAATTAGGGGACTACCATGGAATCTATGTGTTCATGGAAAAAATTGATCGCGAAGGCGATCGCGTTGATATCGACCGCCTGCTACCGGAGCAAACGTTGGAACCCGATGTTTCGGGTGGTTACATCTTGAAAATCGATCGCGCCGATCCGGGGGATTCGGGCTTCAATGCCGCGAACCAATCCGTAAAATATGTGTATCCGGGCGAGGAGGACATCCTCCAACCGGAGCGGGATGCCCAGGAACAGTTTATTCGCGGGTATGTCAGTGATTTCGGCAGTGCTCTTTACGGATCGGAATTCACGGATCCAGTCAATGGCTACGCACCCTGGTTTGATGTCGAAGCGGCGATCGATCACCACCTTCTCAACGTGCTTTCGTTCAACGTCGACGGCCTGCGTCTCAGTACGTTTATGCACAAACCCCGAAACGGGAAAATCACTTTTGGACCCATCTGGGATTTTGATCGCGCGCTGAGTTCGAATGATGGCCGCGACGACAATCCGTGGGTTTGGCGGAATGGAGGAGGAACCGACTTTTTCAATTACGGCTGGTGGAATCGCTTGTTCAGCGACATCGATTTTTTTCAGAAATACATCGATCGCTGGCAGGAACTGCGTCGCTCTACCTTTAGCACAAACCATATCTTCTCCATCATTGATGGCTACGTCGCGGAAGTGAATGAAGCCCAACCCCGTGAGCAGGCCCGCTGGGGCATCACTCCACGTGGAGGCAGTTATGCAGGGGAAATAGCCCTCAAAAAGCAATGGCTCACGAACCGCATCGCCTTCATGGAAAGCCAGTTCGTCCCGCCGCCAAAGATGAGCTCAAGCGGGGGGCAGGTGAGTCCGGGTTTTGAGTTGCAACTCACCGGCGGAAGCTCCGGCAGCATCTACTACACTCTCGATGGAAGCGATCCGCGGCTTCCGGGCGGAACGGTTTCACCCACCGCATCGCTCTACACGGGCAGCATTACCATCCAAACCACCTCGGAAGTTCGAGCCCGAATCTTTGATGCATCGCATACGAGTTGGAACGGCGCGAACAATCCTCCCTTAACGAGCCAATGGTCGGGAATCATGGGGGCACGCCTGACCGTACTTCCACCGGCTGATTCGAACTCCTTGGCCGTGACCGAGATCAACTACCACCCGGCCCCGCCCAGTGCCCAGGAACTTCTTTCCAATCCCTCACTCGATGAAGATGATTTTGAGTTTCTCGAACTGAGGAACATTTCCGATGAGACCATCGATCTGGTGGGTGCAAAGTTTACCGATGGCATCACCTTTGAGTTCACCACCAGTTCAACCACGACTCTGGTGCCCGGCGGTCGACTCCTGTTGGTAAAAGACCTCGCTGCTTTTCAATTGCGGTATGGGAGCTCCATCCCGATCGACGGCCAATATTCGGGGAGCTTGAAAAACAGCGGCGAACTCATTCGAATGGAAGATCGCTTCGGGATCGAACTGTTATTTTTTGAGTTTGAAGACGGGTGGTATCGATTGAGCGATGGTCTCGGATTCAGTTTGCAGGTTCGCTTCGAAGATGGGCTCGGGAATCCACTGGGCGATTCATTTAGTTGGCGCGCCAGCGCAGTCCCGCACGGATCTCCCGGCGCAGTCGACGGATTGCCGATTTTCGATGGCCCCATCGTAGTCAACGAGGTTCTGGCCCATACCGACCTGCCCCAGGTGGACTCGGTGGAACTCAAAAACCTGTCGGACAGTCCCGTCGACATCAGTCATTGGTGGTTGACCGATGATCTGGGGCAGTATCGGAAATATCAGTTTCCAGCAGGCACTGTCCTGGGTGCTTCGGGATTTCTGCTTGTCGACGAGTCGGATTTCAATGCCAACCCGCAAAGCGAAACCAGTTTTCTTCTGAGCTCGCTCGGGGACGAAGTCTGGATTGTCTCCGCCGACTCGAATGGTGATCTGACAGGCTATCTCCACGGACTTGATTTCGGCGCCAACAAGAATGGCGTCTCGCTCGGCCGGTTTGTGAACTCAGCCGGAAAAGAACGTCTCGTTCGTCAGTCCGCAAGAACCTTATCAGGCCCCAACTCTTCCGTCGCCACGGGACCGGTGATTATCAGCGAACTCATGTACTATCCGCCGGACCTTGGCGGAAACAGCAATGAACGGGATGAGTTTGTCGAAGTGCGCAATCTGAGCGGCTTGCCTGTTCAACTCTACGATCCGGATCACGACACGAACGTCTGGAAGATTTCAAATGGGGTGGAGTTTACATTTCCGCGGTTCACGACGATTCCGGCCAATGGGCATATTCTCCTCGTCAGTTTTGATCCTGTTTCCGATGCGGTCTCATTGGCCGCATTCCGAAGTGCCTACGGATTGACCGGTTCGGAAATCATCCTCGGACCTTTTGAAGGAAAGCTAAAGGATGCCGGGGAACGAGTTACCCTGCGTCGCCCCGACACTCCCCAACAGGCACCGGCCGAGAATCCGGGCTTTGTCCCGATGATCGAGGCCGATTCGCTCCGATACAGTGACGGTTCCTTCTGGTCAACCGGAGCGAATGGTTCGGGAATGTCTCTACAGCGACTTTCCGGAACGGACTACGCGGACGAACCGCTGAACTGGATCGCGACGGCACCAACCCCGGCATCATTCAATGGGTATAACTCGATCGATCGCGACTTTGACGGACTACCGACTCTGTGGGAGATGCGGTGGGGGTTGAATCCCAATGTAAATACAGGCGACGACGGTGCGCAGGGGGATCCGGATCACGACGGGAAAACGAACCTCGAGGAATGGCGAGCCAATACCAATCCGAACGACAACAGCGATTCGCTCCGTTTGACCTTGCTCATGGCAGAAGACGGTTCTTATCAGGTGAAATTTCAAACCTCCTCCGGCAGGCGGAACCTTCTCCAGTCCACCGCGGACTTGGTGAACTGGAAAACCATCGAGCAAGTTCCCGCCGGCGAAAGGCGAATTAAGGTGGAGGTGTTTGGTCAGACATTCACGCCCTCCTTTTTTCGAGTGATCAGCCAACAAGACTAGGTCGAGCAAATAGAATCGTCCCGGTTGGAGTTTTCCCCAAGAAGTTTCCGGTGAGTTCGGGGGCTCCGCTCCGGGATGAATCGTTCAGGTCGGCTGAAGTCGCCGTGATCCCCCGGCACCTCCACTTATTTGCCTTTCAGGCGAGAGGATCCGTGAGAACGAAACGCGAATCTCCCTCGCGAACGGAATCGGATTCACGGTCCACTTCGACATCTTTGCTCAGCCACCTCACCGGCTTCGGAACGATCTCGAAAGCACACCCTGACAAGGGAGCATATGCGCCAAATCCATTCTTGAAGAATCCCGGTGACTCCTCTGAACTGGTAGGCATGGTTCAAGTTTGTGCCAGGGTGATGGGATCTTCCGGGAACCGGAAGAGAGAGACCACTCTTGTTGTTCGACTTGTGCCTGATTTGTCATGAACACTCGCTTTGTATTCTTCCTCGCAGGGATGGCTCTGTTGCCGGCTCCCGGCTTACAGGGCGCTGATTCGACTCTCGCGGCGAAATGGGATTTTGATACCGAGGAACCTTTGCCGATGGTAATTCGTGGCGATGTGGTTCGCGATCAGCCCGGGCCGCGCCCGCCGGAATTCCCCGATCTCGATCCTGAAAACACGGCGGTTCGGCTGAACGGGAACGGCTCCCGCATTGAGATCAGCGATCCGGGAGCCCGGAGCGAATTCGATTTCACCAATGGGGATGGCATCACGATGGAGGCCTGGGTCAGGGTGGATGAGTTGCGACCGGGACAGCCTGCCTACATTGTCGGAAAGGGGCGCACCCATTCACCGAAATTCAGTCGGGACAACCAGAACTGGTCGCTTCGCGTTGTCGGCGGTCCCAATGGGTTGGCGCGGTTGGGCTTTCTTTTTACGAGCGTGTCGAGCGGGGGAGAAACGCACTGGCACCGTTGGAATACAGAGTCGGCCTTCCAGATTTCCACCGGCTGGCATCACATCGCGTTGGCGTATGAGTTCGGAAAGCCGGAGAGCATCCGGGGCTGGATCGACGGGTTGCCGAGCGATGGGAAATGGGATGTCGATGGACCGACTACCGATCCGCCCGTGGTCGACGACGATGATGTCTGGATTGGCTCCGCTCTCAACGGGAGCGCCGGCAACAGCCTCGTGGGAATGGTCGACATGGTCGCGATTCATCGGGAGCTTTTCTCGGACGAGAAGGTGGCGAATCGTTTTCGGCGCAAGGACGGGCCGCAGGTCGTGGGGCCGGGAAAACCGGAGATGCCGGAGCTTGGGACGATCAAGAGTGAGGAGGTGCTCGTTCAGTTCAGTGAGAGCCTGCCCGCCTTCAACCGATGGGCCAATCCGGTCGAAATGCCGGAGGAAACGGATCGCTGGATGAGTGATGCCTTTCTTTTACCCCGCCTCCCGAAACGATACGACGACTGGGGGATTCGGTCCGCGTGGAAGCCTCCGCTCCTCGTGCGCCTGGGAGCCGATGTGGATTTGCCTGCAGGAAAACAATGCTTCCTGATTCGCACCCGGGCGCTGGCACGTCTGTGGATCGACGGGCAACTGGTCGCGGAAACCGAGCCTGCTGACGCAAGCAGTCCGAATGGTCACGATTTGGTAACGCCACTTGCGGAGCCTCCTCATCCCGGCCTGCGGGTAAAGGGATACCACCAGCAGGAAGTATTCGGGACCGTGGACATTCCGGAGAAGGGAGGACTTTCCCGCGTGGTGCTGGAATTGATCGCGGGTGGAAAGAATCAACGTACCGACACCGGCGAAGTCTGTGTTGCCATCGAAACGGAGGACGGCACTTCGTATTCGATCCTGCGAGCGGGTGAAAACCCAGCGCTGCCTCTGACCGATGCAGCGGTTGAACCGGTTCTCTCCCAAATGGAAAGGACTCTCGCCCATCTCGATGACAGCCAACGCCGCGCTGCGGCAAGGTCGCGCGACGAATTCTGGAAGAAAAGACATGAGATCGCGAGGGAATGGGTCAGGCAGAATCCTTCGAGTCCTTCGCCGGGCAACGGGCATCCTGTCGATGCGTTTCTGGATGCAAAAATTGAAAAGGCCCATGCACGCAGCTCCTCTAATCCGAAGGAAAGCGAAGCGTTCGAGAAAGACGTCCTCTCTGTCCTGAGGGAGGAATGTTTTCGCTGCCACGGAGAGAAAGAGAAAGGGGGGCTTAAACTCGATTCCCGGGAAGCGGCGCTTCGGGGAGGGGAGTCTGAGATTCCCTCCCTCGTTCCGGGCGACCCGGATGCCAGCGAACTTGTCCTTCGCATTCGAAGCCACGACGAGGATTTGATCATGCCGCCGACTGGCGATCCGCTTACGGACGATCAGGTCGCCAGTCTGGAGGCGTGGATTCGAGACGGAGCCGATTGGCCGACAGCTCCGGTGGACGTCTCAAAACTCACCAAATCTCCACTGACAGGCGATGAAGTCTTTCTTCGTCGCATCTACCTCGATCTGATTGGCCTGCCGCCCACCGCCGGGGAGGCGATGGCCTTTCTCCGCGATCAAAATCCTGACAAGCGAACCAGGCTGATCGATCGATTGCTGGAGGACGAACGCCGGGCCGATCACCAGATTAGCCTGTGGCTCGACCTTCTCGCCGAGAATCCCACGCTGATTAATCAGTCACTGAACAGCACGGGGCCGTTTCGCTGGTTTCTCCACGATGCGTTTCGCGACGGGAAACCTCTGGATCGCATGGTTACCGAATTGCTCATGATGCGTGGTGATGCTGCGTTTGGAGGAAGTGCCGGATTTGCGCAGGCGGGGGAAAACGATGCGCCTTTCGCTGCCAAAGGACATATCGCCGCCTCTGCTCTTCTGGGAATCGAACTGCAATGTGCGCGCTGCCACGATTCCCCGTATCACAGCACGACCCAGCGCGACCTTTATTCCCTTTCGGCGATGCTTTCCCGGAAGACGGTCACCGTTCCCGAGACGAGCCGGGTGCCTCTTGGATTTTTCGAGAAGACGAAGAGGGAATCGTTGATTCAAGTTACACTCAAGCCCGATGAGCCCGTTACCCCTGTCTGGCCCTTCTCCTCGACGACCGGCGTTGCCGACGGGCCGAATATTGATCGCCTAGTCGAAGATCCCGGGGACACGAGAGAACGCTTCGCTGCGCTCGTTACTTCACCGGAGAATCAGCGCTTCGCTCAGGTCATTGTGAACCGGATCTGGAAACAGCTCATGGGAGCAGGGTTCGTTGAGCCGGCGCATGATTGGGAAGGTCGCGATGTCAGTCACCCCGAACTCCTCGAGTGGTTGGCGGGAGAGCTGATTTCCCACGACTATGACGGGAAGCACATCGTTCGTCTTATTACCACCTCCGCCGTCTACCAGCGCGAGGTTGGCGGCGGGAACCCTGCCGCCTTCGCAGCCGAAGAACGATTCTTTCACGCTCCCGGCCGCCGCCGCCTCACGGCTGAGCAGGTGGTGGATTCGCTTCACGCTTCGACCGGCAAAGCGATCGAGTCGGAAGAGCTCACCTTTGTTCACGACGGTCGTCACCCGCTGGGACGGCGTCAATCCCTCGGCGTTCCTCAGCGAGCCTGGATGTTTGCCAGTCTCAACAATGAACGCGATCGTCCGAGCCTCGCTCTCCCGTATGCCCAGACGGTCGTCGATGTGCTCGAAGCATTCGGGTGGAACGGTTCCCGGCAGATGCCGGTTCTGGAGCGTGCGAGTGATCCGAACATTCTACAACCCGGCATCCTCGCCAACGGTCTGCTCGTGCAAAACCTTTCCCGTGCTACAGAGGGAAGTGAACTCGCCGACCTGGCCGTGGAAGCGGAGTCAGGCGAGAGCCTTCTCGAGAATTTGTTCCTGCGCTTTTTCAGCCGCTTCCCGGTCGATGCGGAACGCGAGGTCTTTCTCCCTGCTTTGAACGCCGGTTTCGACGACCGTCTCGTTCCGCCAGATCAACAGCTTGTCTTTCCGAAGCCCGATCATCTTCCTCTCGTGACCTGGCTGAATCACGTCAGCGAGGAAGCCAATGTCATCCAGCTCAAGGTCGAAAAACAGGTCCAGCGTGGGCCGAATCCCGACCCGCGGTTGCGGACAGAATGGCGCGAAATCTACGAAGATATTGTCTGGAGCCTCATCAACGACCGTGAGTTTGTCTGGATACCCTGACGCAATCCTATTTCCATTGAATGAATCCTGTTTCTACCATGAACCGAAGACGTTTTCTGGGTGCTGGCGCCTCCCTTGCGAGTGGCCTTGCTCTGCCTCGCTCGCTGAGGGCCGAAGCGGCGGAAGAACTCATTCAAGGGAAAGCCGAGCACGTGATCTCGATCTGGCTGGGCGGAGGAATGGCGCAAACCGATACCTTCGACCCGAAGCGCCTCGGTGATGCGAAGGCGGGGAAGCCGGGATCCTACTATCCGTCGATCGAGACAGCGGTGCCCGGAGTCCGCCTGTGTGAACATCTTTCCAAAATGGCTCGTCTTATGGATCGGGTGACGGCGGTGAGAACGGTGCATCACGATGTCATCGACGAACACGCTGCCGCGACGAACCGGATGCACACGGGCCGGCCGATCAGCGGGACCATCAGTTATCCATCGATCGGTTCCATCATCGCGCACCAGCGCGGTGCTGCCGGCGAAGGGGCTCCGCCCTACGTTGTCATCGGGTACCCGAACGTCACCCGGGGGCCGGGATTCCTCGGAGCGCAGGCCGGGTATCTCTATCTTACCGACACCAGCCGCGGACCTGCCGGGTTGTCGAGGCCGAAGAGCATCACGCCGGAGCGCCAGGCCCGCCGGGAACAATTTCTCGCCGCTCTCCAGTCAGGCGATCCACCGACAAGCGATCGTCAATTGATGAGCTACGACGCGGCCATCGAGCAGAGCCTCAAGCTGAGCGGGCCTGAATTCAATCGTGTCTTTCACCTCGATCAGGAACCGGCCGATTTGCGGAGTCAGTATGGAGGTGAGTTCGGCCAGCGATGCCTCCTCAGTCGCCGTCTCATCGAGCGCGGGGTTCGTTTTGTCGAGGTCTCTCACAATCTCAATTTCCTCAATGGAACCGGATGGGACACCCACAACGAGGGGATCTTGAAGCAACATGAGTTGATCCGGGAACTCGATACTGCGGTGGCGGCGCTCATCACCGATCTGGAATCGAAGCGCCTCCTCGATAAAACCCTGATCGTCATCACCACCGAATTCGGGCGCCCACCGGAATTCGATGGCGGCGGTGGGCGCGGCCACCAGGGCAGCGCTTTCTCCTGTGTCCTCGCAGGTGGTGGATTGCAGCACACAGGCGCCTACGGTGTGACGGACGACTTGACCAAAAAGATCGTCGAGAACCCGGTCAGCGTTCCCGATTTTTTCGCCACGATCTGTGCCGCCGTCGGTGTCGACTACCGGGAGAATCTCTACGACGGTGACCGTCCCGTGCCGATTACAGATCGAGGGAAGCCGATCGGGGCGTTGTTCGGGTAGAGAAGGGGACACGTCGACAATACTATATGATCACGATTCTTCGGGCCATCATTCTGCTTTTCAGTGCCGCAGCTGTCTGTAGCGGGGCGGATATGGGAAAGCCGCGTGTCGTGGTGCCGGCTCCGGTAGAGGAGCGCTTCGCCCACCTTTCCTGGCCGAAGATCGTGACTGCGCCGGATGGAACCCTCGTGACCGCCTACATTGCCGGGAGAAAACACGTCAACGGGGACGGTTGTCCTGCGGTATCCATTTCGAGGGATGCGGGGAAGACTTTTAGTGAGCCGAAGATTCTGCGCGAATTCGACAAGACGATGCCTTATCAGCACGGAGCCAATCTGGCTCTCGGTGTCGCGGATGACGGAGCGATCGTCCTCATGGTCATGGCATTCACCGATGATATTCGTAACTCGATCTTTGGATGGCGTACGGAGGACTCGGGGGAAACGTGGACACCGGTCGATACTTCCTCCCTGGCCGACAGCAAAACCGGTTCCGTCTTCGGGCATGTGTTTCCGGTGCCTGGAAAGGGACTTGCCGTTTGCGGGCACTTTCGTAAGCCGAAGGGCGACGGTATCTGGATCGCCTATTCTCAGGATCACGGGAGAAGCTGGGGAGATCCTCAGACCATCACGGACCGTCGTTACTTCGAGCCGTGCTTTCTGTTCTCCGGGACGAGAATGATTGGCCTGGTGCGGGAAAACGCGGCGCACGCCTATCATCAATTTGTCAGTCCTGACCGGGGCCAAACGTGGCAGGCGACGCAAAAAGCCCTCCAGCGGAATCCAGATTCGGTTCATCCCTGCCCCTTTCTGATCGAGGATCCCGCTCGTCCCGGGCAACTCTATGCCCTTCAGTCCGAGAGAGGCGAAAAGAATCAGATCCATCTTTGGAAAGCGAGCGCTGACGAGTTCAAATGGGAACACCTTCGTCTTCTCGTTGAGGTTCCCAGGGCCGAGGATTTCAGCTACCCATGGATGACTCCTCTGGGAAATGGGAAATGGTTTCTCGTCTATTATGCGGGAGAAAAGGATGGGCCAAATTCAATCTGGGGGATGGATCTTTCCCTGCCCTGATGGAAGTATCTATGGTTTCGTAATGAGAAGATTTCAACAGTGGTTCACCCCGGCTTTGGTCCTGACTTTGTTAGTGATCGCGACGCCGACTCCGGCGCAGACTCCGGAGCCCAAACCGTCGTTCCATCGTGTGTTGTTTCTTGGAAACAGCATCACCAAACACGGCCCGAAGGAGAAGATCGGTTGGTCGGGGAATTGGGGGATGGCGGCCAGCAAAGAGGACAAAGATTTCGTGCACTTGGTTGCAAACGCTCTTTCAAAGACCGGAGAACCTCCTTTGGAGACCATGGTCCGGAATATGTCGGGATTCGAGAGGGACTACGCGAGTTACGACCTCGCGCCGCTCCTTGAGGAGGTGATCGAATTCGACAGTGATCTCGTGATTCTCGCGATCGGGGAAAACGTGGCGAAACCGGATTCCGCGGAAGCGGAGAAAACATTCGCAGACAGAACACGGGAGTTCCTTCAAGCCCTGAAAAGGGACGACGGCCCCGTCATCGTGGTGCGCAGTTGTTTTTGGGGCAATCAGACCAAAGACAAGATCCTCAGGCAGGTTTGTGAAGATGTGGGCGGAATCTTTGTCGATATCAGTCAACTTTCGGAAGACAAGTCGAACTTTGCACGATCGGAACGTGATTTCGCTCACCAAGGCGTTGCAGCGCATCCGGGGGACAAGGGAATGCAGGCCATTGCTGATGCGATTCTGAAAGCTCTCCATGGAGAGCCCTGAAATGGATTGCGAAAGAAGCGATCAATTCGATACGAGGAGAAATGAGATTATCAGGAAAGTCAGCTATCGTCACCGGGGCCGGGTCGGGAATTGGAAATGCAACGGTGCGGAAGTTCCTCGAGGAAGGGGCGTCCGTCTTTGCGACCGACATCGATGCGAGCGCCCTCGAAGACCTTGCCAGCGAATGTCCCGGTGTCGAGACGGTAGCCGGTGATGTGAGTCGCCTGGAAGACGGGGAGGCGATCGTCAGGGCTGCCACCGACAAGTGGGGAAAGCTCGATATCCTCGTCAACTCGGCAGGGATCACGGCTCGCAACGTCGGCGATCAAGCGAGTCTCGAAGAGCGCTGGGACAAGGTCATGGCGGTCAACGTAAAGGGATCCATGCTGATGGCGAACGCCGCTGTAGGGGCAATGAGAGAATCGGGCGGCGGCGCGATCGTCAACCTGAGTTCGGTCATGGGCTTCACCGGCTACCCGACCACACTCGAGTTTTCAGACGGCTTCAATCCCTATCCCAGCAGCAAGGGAGCGGTCAGCCAGTTGACCCGGGACATGGGGGTGCGCCTCGCCGGGGAGGGGATTCGGGTGAACGCGGTGGCTCCCGGGTTTGTTCACACCTCGCTTACGGCCAATGTGACGCAAAACCCGGAAATCCTGAAGACCCTGAATGAACTGCACCCCGCGGGTCGCATGGGAACGGCCGAAGAGGTTGCGAACGTGATCGCATTTCTCGCCTCGGACGAAGCCTCCTTCGTGAACGGCGCGGTCTGGATGGTCGATGGAGGGTATTCAGCGCAGTGACCAGGGCAGCCGGATCGGTGCTATGGGAATGGCAGAGACTCCTGCGCCTGCTCACGCACCTGGAAGAACCCGTCTTCGGGCGAAAAACTTCCGGATCTCTTCCGCCCACAAAACGAGACTCGCTACGGCTCCGATGAGAAAGAACTCTTTCAGTGGAATCGGGACGGTGTGAAAAATCCGGTTCATGGGCTCCGTGTAGATCACGAGGAAATGAAGAACATTGCCGAGGGCGAGGCCTCCGATCAGCCAATAGTTTCTGAATACGTCAAAATTCAGAGCGGACTTCAATTCACTGCGGCAGTTGAGGACATTGAACCACTGACAGACGGCGAGAACCGTGAATGTCTCACTACGGGCCACTTCATAGGGAACCTCGGTTGATAAACGCCAGACGTAGTAACCGAAGGCGGAAAGCACCATCACAGGAGTCATGATCGCGACCCGGTATAGCATCGCCCGATCGATGAGCGGGTTTCCCTGCGGGACGGGAGGGTGGTTCATTTCGTCACCTTCGCGCGGTTCCATGATCAAATTCACGGTCACGGTCCCCTCGGTGATGATGTTGATCCACAGGATCTGAACAGCGGCAAGCGGAATGGGATATCCCAGGAAAAGTGCGGCCAGGAGCACGGCTACCTCGGCCATCGATGTGGCAAACAGATAGAGAATAACCTTTTTCAGATTGCGGAAAACGAGACGTCCCACTTCGACAGCATGGACGATCGTTGAAAAGTTGTCGTCCGTGACCACGATTTTTGCCGCGCTTTTTGCCACCTCGGTGCCGGTGATCCCCATCGCAACGCCGACGTCAGCGGTAGCGAGGGCCGGGGCATCGTTGACTCCGTCTCCGGTCATCGCGACAACATGGTTCTGCGACTGAAATGCCTTTACGATTCTCAGTTTCTGGTTGGGATGCACCCGGGCAAAGACAGATATCCGGTCGAGTTGAGACACCAGTTCTTCGTCGGACATCTTCTCCAGCTCCTGCCCATTTACGGCGAGATCGCCTTCCCGGGCAATGCCCAGAATCCGCGCCACCGCGAGACCGGTTAGTTTGTGGTCGCCGGTAACCATAATGGGGCGGATCCCCGCACTGCGACACTCTGCGACCGCCTTTTTCACTTCACTGCGGGGAGGGTCCATTTGTCCCACCAGCCCCAGGAAAGTGGCACGGCTCTGAAACTGGGAAAAACCTGCGCTATTGTCGATGGCATAGTCATCGATCACGGCCACGGCAATGAGGCGGAGGGCGCTTTCTCCCAGCTCGATGGAAACGGCATCGAGGGTGTCTCGAAAGGAAGCCTCTGCCGGCACTGATTCGCCATTTCGCGACACGTGCGAGCAAAGCGCCAGCACTTCCTCCGGAGCCCCTTTGATGTATACGCGGCCGCTTGCCCCGCGACCGTGTTGAGTGGCCATCAGTTTCGAGGCGGAATCAAACGGGATTTCTTCGTGGCGGGGGAAAGCCTCGCGCAACTCTGGAAGCTCCACTCCTCCTTTGATTGCCAGCGTGAGGAGTGCCGCTTCCGTGGGATCCCCGAGGGTCCGCCAACGGGGATCATTCTGGTCCGGCGGAACCAGTTGAGCGTCGTTGCACAGTGCTGCTGCTTCCAGCAGTGAGCGGAGATCGGGATCCGTTACAATCCAGATTTCTTTTTCTCCTTCTTTTAGGGTTCCAACCGGTGAATACCCCGCGCCGGTGACAGTGATTTGTCTTCCAACGGGAAGCCAAAGTGATGTGACGGTCATCTCATTTTTCGTCAACGTGCCGGTCTTGTCACTGCAGATAATACTGGTGGATCCGAGTGTCTCCACGGCGGAAAGCCTTCTCACGATCGCTCCCCGCTTTGCCATGCGCTGCATCCCTACCGCCAGCATGATAGTCATGGCTACGGGCAAGCCCTCCGGGACCATGGATACGAGCTGGCTGATTGCGACCATTAAAACTTCGACAGGTGGCAAGCCCCGGGCAAATCCCAATCCCATGACGAGGACAAACAATGCCGCCGCTGCTTTTAACACATAGCGGCCGAATTCCTCAAGGCGCAGCTCCAGCGGCGTCTTCGGATCTTCCGCTCCTGCGGTCAAATTGGCGATTTGTCCTACTTCCGTTGCGGTTCCCGTAGCGGTTACGACGGCGCGAGCTCTCCCTGCGGTAATGTGGGTTCCCGAATAGACCATGTTGTGGCGATCCGCGAGAGGGGTATCCCCGGGAAGTTCGTCGACCCGCTTGCTAACCGGTAAAGACTCACCGGTCAGTGCCGCCTCGGCCACTTCCAGGGCCGCCTCCTCAATGAGTCGGGCATCAGCACCAATGCCATCCCCCGCAGCGAGGAGCATAATATCTCCCGGAACGAGATTTTGTGCTTCGATAACCTCCTCCACCCCGTCGCGAACCACCCGCACCTTCAAATTCGAAAGACGACGCAATGCTTCCATCGAGCGTTCGGCTCGACCTTCTTGAATCGTACCGATAATCGCATTCAACATCACGACCACGAGAATCACGATAGAATCACCGCGGTGCCCTGAAAGGTAGGCAATCACAGCTGCCACGAAGAGTATGTAAATCAGTGGGCTCGTGAACTGCCCCAGCATCACTCTCCAGAGCGGTCGGGTTTCGGATTCGGGCAGAGCGTTGAGCCCGTATTTCCCGATGCGGGTTTCCATATCCACCCGGTTGAGCCCCGTTTCGAGATCGACGTCGAGTCGGGAGCAAACTCCGGAAATCGGGATCTGATGCCAATCGCTAACATTCATAAAGGGGGCTCCGAGAAATGGATCGTCCCCTGAGCATGGTCAAGTTGTACCGTCTACACTCCGGGGACGAAAAGGTTACAGTGGTCTTCTCTCGTTGCCAATGGCAATCACGAGGCTGGAACGAAGCTAGACGATGGGAGGAGAATAGCCTCCTTGTCTCTTGCTTTTCTATAGGCGGGAATTGCTACAGGTTGCCGGAGTCAGGTTTCATCCACCGTCTGAATCCCGCCGGCATTTTCGGCATCGGCGCCGATCATCCTTAGGGTGCGCATGGCTTCCGCTTCGTCCACCACCGCGATGGCGAAACCGACGTGCACCAGGACATAGTCGCCCACGACAGCGCCGGGTGTGCACGCGAGTTGAATGGTTTTCACGATGCCGGCGAAAGAGACTCGACCGGAGCGAAACAGAGGGTCTTCGCTTTCGGTCACTTCAATTACTTTTCCGGGGATCGCGAGGCACATGGGTGTGAGCAGATTGGGATTGGAGCTTTCGCCCTGCGACGATGGCCTGCCCGAGGGCAAGCCCGCCGTCATTGGGCGGCATGAGATTCGGCCAGACCGGAACAAACTCTTCCTCGCGGAGCCTCGCAATCGTTCTTTCCAGCAAAAGAGCGTTTTGGAAACAGCCTCCTGTCAGGACGACGGTCTTCTTTCCGGCAACGCGGGCTATGAGGAGAATGGCATCGCTCATCGATTCCATGAATCGGGCGACGATGGTCGGAACCTGAACATTGTGGCTTAGGTCCTCGAGAAGTGCCCGAATCATCGGTTCCCAGTCGAGGATTTGATCCCGTAGCTCGAGCGGCGTGAATCGACTGCCGTCCGGACCTGCCATGCATTCCATGTCCATCGCTGCCTGGGCTTCAAATTCGTTGTGCCAGCGCAGTCCGGTGAGTGCGGCAACGGCATCAAATAACCTTCCTGCGCTGGATGTGCTCGCTACCCTGATTCGCTTCTCGAGTTGGGTGTAGGCAATGGCAATTTCCTTCTCGGTGAAAGCAGAAGCCAAGGGGGTGTCCTTCACTGCGATGCCCGCTTCGAAAAGAAGTCCGAGAGCGGCATATCGCGGCTGGCGGATGGCCAACTCGCCGCCGGGGAGAGGAAAGGATCGCAGCGAGGCAAACCTCTCGGAGTCTGTCTGGTTTGCAATGAGGAATTCGCCCCCCCAAATGGTGCCGTCAGTGCCATATCCCGTGCCGTCCCAGGCGATGCCGAGGACCTCTTCCTCAATGTGGTGTTCCGCGAGGCAGCTGGCCACGTGGGCATGATGATGCTGCACCTGGATCAGCTCCAACCCCATTTCTTCCGCCATCCTCACGCTGTGGTAACCCGGGTGCTGGTCAGCGGCGACCGCTTGCGGCTGAACCTGGCAAATCGAGGGGAAGTCCAGGCACTGCTCTGCAAACACCTGTTGGGCAGGTTCCGTTTCGAGGTCGCCGATATGCTGGCCACAGCGAATCCCAAAAGGGCCGGACACAGCGATCGAAGTCTTTTGATCCCCTCCAGTTGCGAGAACCGGCGGATGGTTTCCTTCAATGGTGACAGGCGTAAACCCTCGTGAGCGCCGCAAGAACAACTCGCGGCCGGCCGTGACACGAAGCACGGAATCATCCACGGCACGTGCGATAGACCGGTCATGAACGAGGAAGGCATCCGCAATGCCCCGCATGGAAAGGAAGGCTTCGTCGTTTTCCGTACAGATCGGTTCGTCGGAAATGTTGCCGCTCGTGGCGATTACGGGGAAAGCAAGCCGTCGCATCAGAAGGTGATGGAGCGGCGAGTAGGGCAGGAGGACACCGAGCCCGGGATTGCCGGGTGCGAGCGAATCGGGCAGAGTGTCGGAATCACGCCGGCGTAAGAGGACGATCGGAGCACCCGGCGAAGCGATGGCTTTCTCTTCCAAAGAGGAAAGTTCGCAATGACTGCGAACCGAAACCAGATCCAGCATCATGACCGCGAGAGCCTTCGCGGGGCGGTGTTTCCGGATTCGAAGCTGGCTGACTGTTTCCGAAGAGCGAGCATCCGCGATCAGGTGAAAGCCCCCGATTCCTTTCACCGCCACAATTTGGCCGGCCTCGATGGCCTGAGCGGCGCGTTCCAGAGCCTCCTCCCGGCTGGCGAGAACCCGGCCATGAGCATCGGTGAAAGAGAGTTGCGGTCCGCAGTCAGGGCACGCATTGGGCTGGGCATGAAATCGACGATCTATGGGAGATCCATACTCCTCCCGGCATGCCGCGCACATGGGGAAGTCGCGCATCGTGGTGCGTTCCCGATCATAGGGCAGCGAAAGGACGATGCTGAAGCGTGGCCCACACTGGGTGCAGTTCGTGAACGGGTAGTGATAGCGGCGGTTGGTCGGGTCAAAGATCTCGCGAAGACAATCTGAACAGGTGGCAAGGTCGGGAACGATTTCGGCTGAGGCATTTCCGGACTGTTTTTCCCCGGAACGACGAATCATGAAATCAGAATCACCCCGGGGCTCTTGAGGCGATGCCGACACGCCGCGAACAACCGCATGACCCGGGGCATCGCGACTGACCCGCTGCAAAAAAGTCGCGCAAGCCGTCGCATCTCCTTCGATCTCTATGGATAAACCGATCAGCGAATTGCGGGCCCAGCCATTGAGGCCCAGCTCATTTGCTAGCTTGTGAACAAAGGGCCTGAACCCGACTCCCTGCACTGTCCCGGCGATCTCGATTCTGTGTCGTTCGGTGGCAGCCATTCACTCTGACTCGTCGATTTCGACTTCAATGTTTCGAAGGAGAATTTGTTGTGCATTGGAGTCATTCATATCCTCCGATACTTCGATGTCGAGCCAGGCGCCTTCAGCGACGGTGCCCCGGGAAAACTCGACGAAGTAGTCAGCGAACCGGTCGGGCGAGAGATGACTCAGCGCCCCCAGCCAGACCTCCACAACCAAAGCCCGTCTCCCACCGTTGGCGCGGACCACGTCGTCGATTTTGGACAGCAGATTGTTGATGAGAGAGAGTTCGTGCATCGTTCTACTTCTGGCATTCCGCTTTGACGAGGTCTGCGGCCCGATGCACGGCCTCTTCGATTTCATCGCTCAGCTCGGCGCCATGCTCGAACGAGATTCCTTCGATCCCGAACACGATGACGCGGGGCGGCAGGGTTCCCAGTGAGCGGGCGAGTTCGACGGCTTCGGCGACTCCGAAGGCATGGGTGGAGCAGTGCAGATAGGAGGTCGGTAGTGGTTCTGTCGATACATCGAAGCGCTCTATGTCGCCCGGCTGGTTGCCCGATTGAGACGCATCGACCAGAACGGCGGCCCCGGCATCCTTCCATAGATCCATGAGCGAGTCGGGTGTGCCGGTGGATTCATGGATCGTCACTCCGGCAGGACAGCCTTTCGCGAGAAGGCGGGCGACCTGCCGACCGGCGGCATCATCGCCTCGCATCGGGTTTCCCACACCGATCACGACGGTCCGGCTCACTGGGAAACCTCCTCCCGGTGGATCTTCAGGAAATGGGTCGCGCAGGAAATGCAGGGATCGTAGTTCCGGATCGTCTGCTCGCACTGCCATTGCAGTTCGTCATCGTTCAGATGGAGGTAGCCGGGGACGAGTCGTCGAAGGTCGTCCTCAATCGTCTTCTGGTTTTGAGAGGTGGGCGGCACGATTTTCGCCTCGAGGATATCGCCCTGTTCGTCCACGCGGTAACGATGATAGAGCAATCCTCTCGGCGCTTCCGTGCAACCGAATCCGGTGCCGCCGCTGGCATCCACCTCGATCGAAGGGGCTTCGGTTGGCTCGTAGTTTCCGATGACACGAAGGGCTTCTTCGCAGGCGTAGAGCATCTCCACACTTCGGATCATGATGCTGCGGAAGGGATTGCGGCAAGCGGGATCGAGTCCCACCGCCCGCGCGACGGCAAGGCACCGCGGAGTCAGCTTTTCGAAGTTGAGAGCGAAGCGCGCCATCGGCCCGACGAAGTAGGCGCCATGCCCTTTGTGAATGGATTGCAGGGCGTTGGTGTAGGGCTCGTGCTCCTCGACGAAGTGCTGCTCGTAATCCGAGATCGGGATGTCGAGACCACGGTTCGAAATGATCCGTCCCTCGTTCATGGGATACTCGTCCGGATGCGACAGGCAGACCAGTTCGTAGTCGTGCTCAAAATCGGGGAAGGGCAGGGTCGCGGCCCAGCGAACCGTCTTTTCCGCGATGTCGGCGGCGACCTTCAGATCCTCTTCCAGCTTGGCGAAATCCTTTTTCGGGGGGGCTTTGTAGAAACCTCCGACCTTCACGTTGACCGGATGAATCTCGCGGCCGCCGAGAACGATACCGATGTCGTTGCCGATTTTTTTGAGTTTCAGTCCCATTTCCACGATCTCGCGATGATCTTTCGCCATCTCGATCGCGCTGGGATAGCCGAGAAAGTCGGGCGCGTGCAGCATAAAGACATGCAGCCCGTGGCTCTCGATCCACTCGCCACAGTAGAGCAGGCGGCGCAGGTCGCGGATCTGTCCAGTGACACTTACCCCGGCGGCGTCTTCCATGGCGTGACAGGAACTCATCTGATAGGCAACCGGGCAGATGCCACAGATCCGCGCGGTGATATCCGGTGCCTCGTGAAAGGATCGCTCGCGCAGGAAGGCTTCAAAAAACCGGGGGGGCTCGAAGATTTTCAGCTTCACATCTTCGACCTTGCCGTCCTGCACGTTGAGATACATCGCCCCTTCGCCCTCGACGCGGGCGAGGTAGTCGACCTTGATGGTGCGGGTGGTTCGGGGAGGAGGAGGATCTTCAGGGCTCATGTTTGTCGCTTTCTTCGCGGAAGGGGGAGGCGAGGCCGTTAAAAGACCGGTAGGTCCGCATGATATCGCGGTTACTTACACCCATCGCTTTCCATTGGGCGGAAAGCGCGACGGCGTTGGGGGATTCCATGGGACCGAAGCAGCCGAAACAGCCACGATTGTAGGCCGGGCAAATCGCGCCGCATCCCGCCTGGGTGACCGGGCCGAGGCAGGGTGTCCCGTGCGCTACCATGACACAGGGATTGCCGCGCAGTTTGCACTCCACACAGACGCTGTGCTGCGGGACGACCGGTTTGCGACGGTGGAGAAATGCTACGACGACCTCGAGTAGCTGGTGCTTGTTCACCGGGCAGCCTCTCAGTTCAAAGTCCACCGCCACGTGATCCGAAATGGGGGTGGAGGTGGCGAGAGTATCCAGGTATTCCGGTTTGGCATAAACAACCGAGGCCATTTCCTTCACGTCCTGCCAGTTGCGCAGGGCCTGGATCCCGCCGGCGGTGGCACAGGCTCCGATGGTGACGAGATACTTCGATTGAGCGCGGACCTCGAGGATGCGCTCGGCATCATGGGCGGTGGTAATAGATCCCTCGACGAGTGAGAGATCATAGGGGCCTTCGACGACCCGGCGGGTCGCCTCGGCAAAGTTGGCGATTTCGATGGCATCGGCCACGGCAAGCAATTCGTCCTCGCAGTCCAGCAGACTGAGTTGGCAACCGTCGCAGGAGGCGAATTTCCAGACCGCCAGTTTGGGTCTCTGTGTTTCGTCGCTGCTCATACCTCGCGTTGGGAAAACCAGTGATGGATGTGATCGTAGCGGAAGACCGGGCCGTCACGACAGATGAATTCGGGACCAAACTGGCAGTGCCCGCAAATCCCCACAGCGCACTTCATGTTTCGCTCCAGGGTAACAAAGAGCCGGGAGTCGGGGAGGCCATTTTTGTTCAGTTCCACAGCGGTGAAGCGCATCATGATTTCGGGACCGCAAACCATGGCGACGGCATTTGCCGGGTCGAAATCCGCCTGCGGGATGAGCGTGGTCACGACGCCGACGTGGTGGTACCAATCAATTCCCGCGCGATCCACCGTGAGCTTCACCTCGACATCCGGCTCCTCTTTCCATTCGAGTAATTCGTCATGAAAAATCAGATCTTCCGGGCTTCGCGCTCCGGCGAGGATCACAATGCGTCCATAGTCTTTGCGATGGGCGAGAGCGTGAAGGATGGCGGGACGCAGCGGGGCGAGTCCGATGCCGCCGGCAACGAAAACCAGGTCGCGGCCGGGCAATTCCTCGATGGGCCAGGCACTGCCGAAGGGGCCGCGCAGACCGATGGTGTCGCCAGGAGCAAGCCTGTCCAATGCGCTGGTCACGGTGCCGACGCGGCGGATCGTGTGCACCCGGGTATCGCTGTTTTCCGGAGACCCGCTGATGGAAATGGCGCTCTCTCCGGTCCCGAAAGCATACAGCATGTTGAACTGCCCCGGAGCAAAAGGGCGCAAGGTTCCTTCCTCCGCCGGTCGCAGCTCAATCGTAAAGGTGTCCGCGTTCTCTTCCAGGCGTGACACGACCACCCAGGGTTCAGGCAGCATCGAGCCGGCCTGAAGCGCTGACGCATCGGGTGGGTGGAGGACTGAGCTCATGGAGCGGTTGTGTCGGCGGGGGCGCCATAGATATCGATCAGCTGGAGACGGGTTGCTTCGAGGCGGTCAGCCATCATTTTGGAAAATCGTTTCATCATCGTATAGCCGAAGCGGGGGTCCGACTCGCACTTGTTGCGAAGGCAGCGGCCATCAATCGAAAAAGCGCGCACATTGGATACTGCCCGGAGATCGAAGTGCCAGTCGTAGGGAGGCACGAGCCAGGACCAACCGACGACATCACCCGCGTCCGAGGTCTGGAGTCGCATCAGCCCCTGAGGAGAGGGCATTTCCATGGCGATACGACCTTCACGAATCAGAAAAAACTCGTCAGCTGGTTCGCCCTGCTTCGCCACGAGGTCACCCTCATGGAAACGGACGTTCTTGGCACAACTGGTGATGAGATGAATCGAGTCATCATCAAATCCTGAAAAGAGAGGATGTTTCCGGAGTAGGGGTTCGAGGGTAGTGCTCATGATGTCGTAGGCGCAGGATGGTTGTCCTTTTCCCGGATGGCTGCGACCTCCTGCGTGAGGTCAATCCCAACCGGGCACCAGGTGATGCAACGGCCACAACCGACGCAACCCGATGATTGAAACTGATCGTGCCAGGTGGAAAGCTTGTGGGTCAGCCACTGTCGATAGCGTGATTTGGCGGACTGACGGGCGCTGCCTCCATGCATCCAGGTGAAATCCAAAGTGAAGCACGAGTCCCAGCTTCGCCAGCGTTCGGCGTTGTCGCCGGTCAGATCGGTGACATCCTCTACCGTGGTGCAAAAGCAGGTGGGACAGACCATCGTGCAATTCGCGCAAGTCAGGCAGCGCTGGGCGACGTCCTCCCATTGGGGATGCTCGAGATTTTCGCGGAGCAACTCACGCACGCCCCCGGTATCCATCCTGCGGCCCATCGTGGAGGCGGCATGTTCGACTCGTTGTTTGGCGGCGGACACGTGTTCAGGCCCGGCCGGAGTGGCGGGAAGTTCGTTCAGGACTTCGCGGCCTTCGTCACTACCTGCTGTGAGGACAAAGTAGTGGGAGGTGTCTTCGATCACTTCGGTTACTGCGAGATCGTGCGGCGTTTGATCGGTCACTTCGGGGCCGGTTCCCATGGAGACGCAGAAACAGGTGCCGCCTGCCTCTCCACAGCTCACTCCGATCGAGAAAATATTCTTTCGACGCCTCTCATAATGGGAGTCCGCCGTTCCGCTGCCGAGGAAAACTTTGTCCTGAATCATCATCGCGTTCAGCTCGCAGGATTTCATTCCGAGGAAGGCATAGCGAACGGGCTCTTCCTCGTCGCCATCGGTGAAAGTCATGTGGCCGCTCGTATCGCGTTCCGCTTTCACGAGACGCAAACGCTGGGGATGAAGGTATTTTTTCCAGGATTCGGGACCGACTACGTATCCAAACAGCGCTTCATCTTCCCGCCGCTTCAAACGATAGTGTCCTCCCTCCTGTTCGTCTTTCCAACCGATCGGCAGGTCCTCCACTTTGGTTAGATCATCGTAGACAATCGTACCATCCCGCACCGTCGGTCCGACGACCCGGTAACCGCGACGTGCCAGCGCTTCGAGCAGCGAGCCAAATTGTTCGCGGGGAAGAAGAACGGGAGGGTCGGTCGTCATCAGCAGATTCGGGGTAGTTGTTCGCCGTGCAGCATTTCGACCACACGCCTTGTCCCCACGATAGATTCTAATACGACCCGGCCTTTTTGCTCACCGGCGATTGTGCCGATCCTGAGCGCATTTTGCGTTACCGGAAATTCGGATAACACGCTGATTGCCTCTTCTACGCTCTCTTCGGGTAGAATGGCAATCATTCTGCCCTCGTTCGCGACATGGAGGGGATCGAGTCCCAGCATCTCGCAGGCACCCCGCACCTGGGTCTCCACCGGGATGTCGACTTCGCGAATGCGGGCTGTCAGGTGGGAGTCCAGCATCAGTTCCTTCAGGGCTGCGGCGAGACCTCCGCGGGTCAGGTCGCGCAGGCAATGAACCGGCAGTCCGGCGGCGAGTAGAGCCAGAACCGGTTCGTGGAGAAGAGCGGAATCGCTCTGGATCGTAGTCTCAAAATCGAGACTTTCACGAGCCGCGAGAACGGCGATGCCGTGTCGCCCGATGTCGCCACTGAGCAGAATGGCATCTCCTTCCCGAATCGCTGCCGGGCCGATCTCGAGGGAATGTTCGACGATCCCGATTCCCGAGGTATTGATGAAAATCCCGTCCCCTTTGCCGCGATCAACCACTTTGGTATCGCCGGTGACGACCTGGATGCCCGCCCCGGTTGCCGCAGTATGCAGGGATTCCATGATCCGGCGCAGCTCATTCAGCGGCAGCCCTTCTTCCAAAATCAAACCGACGCTGAGACACAGAGGGCGGGCTCCGCACATGGCGAGATCGTTGACCGTACCGTGCACCGCCATCGAACCAATGTCGCCTCCGGGGAAAAAGCGGGGACGAACGACGTAGGAATCGGTCGTGAATGCGAGACGCCCACCGGTAGCCGGGAGCACCGCTCCGTCGTGATGGGCACAGACCGGGGAATCTCCGAGAGAGGGGAAAATAATTTCGTCGAGAAGCCGGTGCATCATGACTCCGCCGCTGCCGTGCGAAAGCTGCACCGTTCCGCCCTCGTCGTGAGGTATCGGACAGGAGATCGTTGAGTCTTTCATTCCGGCACCTCCTCTTCCGATCTTCGGTAGCGGTAGTAAGCCGCACAGGCCCCTTCGTCCGACACCATCGTTGCGCCGACGGGGTGCTCCGGAGTGCAAATGGTACCGAAGTGCGGACACTGATCCGGCTTTTTCCTTCCCTGAAGAATCAAGCCGCTGATGCAGCCCGAGTCCGCTTCCCGCACGGGTTCTCGGGTCAATCCGAATCGACGTTCCGCGTCAAAATCCGCATACGCTTCTGAAAGGCCGAACCCGCTTTGCGGAATCTCTCCGATCCCGCGCCATTCCCGGGGAATGATGCGAAACACCTCGCGAATGATTTGCTGTGCGGGAGTGTTTCCCTCGCGGTTGACCCAGCGCGCGTATTGGTTTTCCACGGTAGCGAGGCCGTCTTCCAGTTGACGCACGCAGAGCAGGATTCCCTGCAGGATGTCGACGGGCTCAAATCCCGTGACGACGATGGGGACGTGATATTTTGCGGCGATGGGAACATATTCCTCCCACCCCATGATGGCGCAGACATGACCGGCTGCGAGGAATCCCTGGACCCGGTTGTCCGGCGCGGAGAGCACGGCCTCCATCGCTGGCGGCACGACGACGTGGGAACAGATCACAGAGAAATTTTTTACCTGCAGCGCTTTTGCCTGGCGCAATGCCATGCCGTTGGCGGGAGCGGTCGTTTCAAAACCGACCGCAAAAAATACGACTTCGCGATCCGGGTTTTCGATCGCAATTTGGAGTGCATCGATGGGGGAGTAGACAAACCGTACGTCTGCGCCTTCGGATTTTGCCCGGAAGAGATCGTCCTTCGTTCCCGGAACCCGCAGCATGTCGCCAAACGAACACAGGATCACTCCCGGACGCCGCGCGATTTCGATGGCGGCGTCAATCAGGTGCGCAGGGGTCACACATACCGGGCAGCCGGGGCCATGGACCAGGGTCAACTTCTCCGGCAGCAGGGTGTCGAGACCAAACCGCACAATTGCGTGGGTCTGCCCACCACAAACCTCCATGATCGTCCAGGGCCGGGTAGCGACGTTCTCAATCGCATCCGCCAGCCGTCGAACGGCATCACTGTCGCGATAGTCGTCGAGATGTTTCATGGCTTGGTTTCGGGCGTCGGGTTGGCAACTGCGGCGGCCACTTCCGGCGGCAGTCTCAGCGGCTGAAACACGACGTTCAGCTCCTCGTGCGGCCACTCCTCGCGTTCGATCATTCCTTTGACGATGGGATGAACCGTCACTCTCAGAAAGCCATCCACGATTTGCACGGGGAAGTGGAGATTGCCGATCTTCCAACCGACCAGCGCGGCGAGTTCCATCGTCGGAGTCGCGATTTGATAGACTGGCTCTGTTTTCTGCACAATCACATAGTCAGCCGCGTCCGTCTGGTAGATAACGCAGCCGGTCTTGAGACGTGATTCGAGATCGAAATCAAACTCCGTGCCGTCCGCGGCCACGCCCTGCCAGCGGCGTTTCAGAAAACGATAGCGCTCTACTTCCAGCCTGACTTGTTCGCTTTCGGGGCGCAGCGAGTGCTCCGCCACCATTTTCCTGACCGCTTGCATGGATCACCTGATTACCGCGAGCCGCATCCTCCTAGGCTGGAAGGACCGGAGTGCGAACGCCAACAAGGCACCGGGTGTGAGTCCGGCTGCGGTTCCGAGACAAAGGCCCAAGGTATCAAATCCCGCGCCATGGGAACAACCCTGCCAGAAACCCATCGCGGCGACGAGGCACCACGGAGCGACTTTCGCGAGACGGGATTGGTTCAAAAGCAGCAGGCCCGAAAGAATCACCGACAAAGCCACCAGCGGGACCGAGATCGCCATCCCGGACTCCAGGCCTAAACCGAGTGCTCCAACAAACGTGACTCCGATGGCGGAACCCGGCCGGATCCCCATTGTAAAGGCCAAAGCTCCTACTCCGAGCATCACCGCCAGGTGATCAAAAGAAACGAATGGATGCGTAACCGAGTCGCGATACGATCTTTCGTCGAATTCATCGATTTCCTCCTCGGGATGAAAATGTCCGGGATGTGCCTGCGTGACTCCGCAGCAGGAAAACAAGATGATTGCAATGAATGTAGGCACGGAACAAAATCGCATCATGGGTAAAGGTTAGAGTTGCGCATTCGGAGGGTCAAGCATGAACCGGAGGCCCTCGTTTCTTGAGGTAAGAGCCGAAATCGGAAACCAATCTCCACGTGTGTTTACGCAGGGCCGTTCCAACTAGGTCTTGAAGGGGCGTCCTTTCCAAATTTGATGGAAAAAGGGGGTGGGGCGGCAACGGATCATCTTGCAACGTCAATCGGCAGTTGACGGCGACGACCATTTCGATCCAATAGGGTTGATTGATCCAACCAACCCTGTTTGGTAGGAAACCCAAAGGAATGATAGGCTTCGGACATTGTGGAATCGGTCTGCTGATCGCAGTGAGCCTCTCAGGGCTCCCGCTATCCCTTTGCGCGGCGGGGAGCGGGGAACCCGCTGCTCGTCTCGAGGAGGCGAAGAAGTCATTTGTGGAGGGCGTGGGTCCGTTCGTGCGAGAGTATTGCACCGACTGTCACGGCAAAAAGAGGAGAAAGGGAGGGCTCAATTTTGAGGCCGCGCTGAAGGATCCGGGCGAGACGACTTCGCGTCGCCAGTGGAAGCAGGCGCTTGCGAACGTAAAGGCCCATGACATGCCGCCGGAGGAGGAGACGCAACCGACGGAGGAGGAGCGAGCTGAGTTTCTGGAATGGATTGGAAAGATCAAGTATCTCAGCCCGAAAGATCCCGGTCAGTTCGTGATTCGTCGCCTCACGAAAACGGAATACGGGAACACGCTGCAGGATCTTTTCGGCGTGGATCCCGCTATCGTCGGGGATCTTCCCGAGGAAGTCTCCGGGGAAGGGTTTCTGAACAATTTGTCTCCGCTCCAGTCGGAGCAGTATCTAGGGATCGCCAATGCAGTATTGGCGCAACCGGATGTGCAAAAGCGGCTTTTGGAACAGTTTCCGGCTCCCGCGGAAGGTTATCGTTTGGGTGCAAAAAAGGCAGTTAATACGTTGGCAAGGAATGCTTTCCGTCGTCCTGTTTCGGAGGCGGAGCTGGAAGTTCTCTTGACGGTCTTTGACCTGGCTCGCGAAAACGAACTCGACTATGCCGATTCGATTCGACTGATGACGAAGGCGGTTCTGGTTTCCCCCCAGTTTCTCTTCATCACGCCTGCAAAGCCGGTGGAGTCGGAAGAAGCCATCGTTCCATTGGACGATTATCAACTTGCATCGCGCTTGTCCTATTTGATGTGGTCGACGATGCCGGACGAGGAGCTTTTTGCCCTGGCGGACAGTGGGAAGCTTCAGGAGAAGGCGGTTTTGCAGTCGCAAGTGAAACGCATGATCGCCGATCCCCGTTCGCGGGCATTGTTCGATGGCTTCGGAGCCCAGTGGCTGGGGTTGGGCGATCTTGCGACCAAGACTTTCGATCCGGAGAAATTTCCGCAAATGACGAGTGAATTGCGTGTGGCGATGGTGGACGAAGCGCGTCTTTTCTTCGAAAGCATTTTGCGGGAGAACGAGAGCGTCGTCCGTTTTGTAAACAGCGACTACACCTTTCTCAATGGAACCCTCGCTGCGATCTACGGGCTGGAAGAAGTGGTGACCGGGCCGGAGATGCGCAAGGTGACGTTGAAAGATGCCAACCGCGGCGGAATTCTGGGAATGCCGGGGATTCTTGCGACAACGTCTTTTCCCAATCGAACGAGTCCGGTGAAGCGGGGTGTCTGGGTACTCGAACAAGTGCTAGGGGATCATATTCCTCCTCCTCCGCCAAACGTGCCTGAGTTGGAGAAGCAGGATCAGAAGGAGGTTGAAAATTTGACGCTACGGCAGCGCACGGAGTTGCATCAGTCGAATTCCACCTGCGCCAATTGCCACAAAGTTCTCGATCCGATCGGTTTTGGTCTCGAGAATTTCGATGCGATTGGTCGCTGGCGGGAAGAGGATGATACCGGAGGACCGATAGATTCGTCGGGTGAGCTTCCCGGTGGAAAACGCTTTTCCACCCCGGGCGAGCTGAAGGCGTTTATCGCCGGGCGAAAAGAGGAACTGGGCCGCAATCTGACCGAAAAATTGCTAGCCTATGCCTTGTGCCGGCAACTGGAGGGCTATGACGAAATCGTGGTGGATCACTTGATGGAAACGATCGCAAAAGACGGGTATCGTATGCAAACGATTGTTTCCGAAATTGTGACGAGTTATCCCTTCACGCATCGCCGCATTCGGAATTGAATCCATTTGCCCCATGAGAAAGAACTACCTAATCGATCGACGCAAGTGCCTGAGGGGAGTCGGGGCAACGCTGGCTCTTCCGCTTCTGGAAACAATGGGCTGGGCCGAGACGGGCGGGGAGACCCCGTTTACGCCGCCTGTTCGCCTTGGTTTCATGTATATGCCGCACGGGGTGATCATGGATGAGTTTTGGCCTGCGAGTCCGGAGACATTTCTCTCCTCGCCACCGCCTGCTCTGGAATCGCTGCGTCCGGTGATCGATCAGTGCCTCCTAATGAAGGGGATCTCGGGCGTTCCGATCGCTCCGTTCAATGGCGCTCCTCATGCGCTGGAACTGTCGACCTGGCTCACCGCTATCTTGCCGGATGCCGACACCCGGAACCGGGTCAATATCGCGATTTCTGCCGACCAAATCATGGCGAACTACGTGGGCGGCCTGACTTCGCTTCCGTCGCTGGAGTTGGCGACGATGCCGCAGACCCACAAAGAGAATCAGGAAGGTCTGCACGAAGCCTACTATTCGCACTGTAGCTTTCGCTCCCCGACTCAGACCGTTCCCGCCGAAATCAATCCGCGGAGCGTGCTCAATCGTCTCTTTGGCAAATCTGACCAACCCGGCGAGGCAGCCGAAGCGAACCCGCTTGATCGACAGATGCTCGATCTGGTGATTGGAGGTGCCCGGGATCTTCGCAAGAAGCTTCCACAAAACGATCAGCACAAACTGGATGAGTATCTCGACAGCGTCCGGGCCGTGGAACGTCGTATCGCCGCGATCGAGTATCGCCAGAAGGAGGCCGCTCTCGAGAAAGCCGGCGTCAGCACCCGAAAGCGGAATACCGCCGATTCCCCGCCTATCGAGATCAAGATTCCCGAAAGCGAAAAACGCAGTGAATATATGCAGGTGATGTGCGATCTCAATGTGCTCGCTTTCCAGACCGACACGACGCGTGTCAGCACCTACATCGGTTCCACCCCGAACGGGGTCTCCTATCCGGAACTTGGTTTCAACGATGAGCACCATTCTCAGACCCATCACGGCAACAAGGATCAGGAAAAGATTGGCAAAGTGGCGGCGATCACCAAATTCAATATCGATCAGTTCGCCTACATGGTGAACAAGATGCACAGCCTGAAGGAAGGGGATGGCACCCTGCTCGACAACTGCATCATGATGTGGGGCTCCGGACTTGAGGACGGAAGCACACACAGCCGCGAGAATCTGCCTTTCATTGTCGCGGGAAGGGGAGGTGGTTCGATCAATACGGGGCGCTTCCTGCCCGATACAAAAGGCAATCAGGGGGACTTGCTCTCGACCTTACTGGCCTGTGCCGGGGTGCCGGTGGATCGACCGATCGGGATCGCGACCCGCCAGATTGCTGAGATGAAAGCCGGTGCTTGAGCCCGACGGTTTCAAAAGGCGGGCGTTGAAGCGCTTTGGCCTGACAAAGTGATCGACTCCTTCACCGACGAATCGAAAGTTCTGGGAGCCGGATGGAATGGCTGATCCTTGTGTTTCCTCTGAGATCGCGGATACGGAATTCGATTCGGGTGTTTTCCCCGGCCCAATCAATTATGATCTCACCGAAGTTTTCGCGGTGGTAGGTCTTGTCGGAAAATCGGAAGCGGTTCTGAGTGGGAGTTCCTCTCGGGTGCGCCTGATTGAGGCTGCTGGAGGTGAAGTCGTAGATTGGATAGGGGACATTCTCAGAAACCCGGGAAAATTCAGACCAGTGTCGATCTCCACTCAGGAGAATGACTCCTTCTGCGCCGGTTTCTTTGATCAAGTCGAGCAGCTTCTGTCGTTCGGCTGGCAGATTGGACCAGGTTTCCTGCCCGGATGCTTCGGCCACGATCTGAATGCCGGATCCGATCAATCGAATCTCGGCAGGCTTCTGTAGCTCTGCTTCAAGCCATGTCCATTGCTCCTGCCCCAGCATGGTAAGACCGGGATTGTCGTCCGGATAATAGGGGCCGCCGAGGCGTTTTTCACCGGTTTTGAGAGGACTTCGGAAGTAGCGGGTATCGAGCAGGATGATCTGAACGCGCTTTCCCTCGGGACCAAAGATTTGCGAACCGTAGACTCCCTCCCGATTTCTCCTCGTCGAGTCTTCCGGATCCTTCCAGAAATCGAGAAATTCCTCTTCCGCCTCCTTTTTTGCGGCAAATTCCGCGCCGCCGTCGTTGACCCCGTAGTCGTGATCATCCCATGTCGCAAGAAGCGTGCTGGTCTCTCGCAACCTGATGAATCCGGGCATTTCTCCGAGAGCCGCGTATTTGCTGCGCATCAACTCCTGATCGTCTGTGTCGGCATAGATGTTGTCACCGAGGAAGAGGAATACTTCCGGCTGGTGGGAAAGAATCGTTTCGAAGATCGGGACGGGATTTTCCTGCTTGATGCAGGAGCCGAAGAGGATTCGGGATACCGGTGTTTCGGTCTGGGCTGCGGCTGTTCCGCAAAGGGCGACCACGAGAGAAAAGAGGATTTGCCGCATATTGGGAGAGTAGCACAGCAGGAAGGCTTTCGAAGCTATCCAAAGGCCGTCATCACGTGGCAAGGCGACGTATCGGAAAGAAATTTTCGAAAAAGATCACATTTCTCCAATAACTTTCGTCCCGGCGCGTCTAAAGAGTAGTCATTGAGTTTAAAAACCCGGGCGGAGCTTCTCCGACCGGGTTTTTTCTTGTCAGCTTGGAATCCTGACAACTCTGTATGGAGCTGTTACAGGGTGTAGCTTTGCTCTCCGTGCTCCGCAATATCGAGGCCGGTTTCCTCTTCTTCTTCACTGACCCGGAATCCGACGGTCTTTTTACAGAGAAAGATAATCAATGCGGTGGCGACGCCGGACCAGACGACCGTAACAAGGAGACCCAGAACCTGCACTCCGAACTGGGACATTGAGCTGCCTTTGTTGATTCCCATTCCGCCGAAAGCTTCGGTGCCGAGGAAAGCGACGAGTAGGGTTCCCATAATTCCGCCAACTCCGTGGACGGCGAAAACGTCGAGACTGTCATCAATGCCCAGTCGGCTTTTGATGAAGTCGCAGGCAAAGTAGCAAACAATACCGGCGGCCAGTCCAATGACAATGGCACCCATCGGACCCACGTTTCCGGACGCAGGTGTGATCGAAGCAAGGCCCGCTACCATTCCGGTGACGATACCGACCAGACCGGGCTTTCCGGTTTTGATCTTTTCAACAACCATCCAGGTGAGCGATGCGGTTGCTGCGGAGATGTGGGTTACCAACATGGTCATTCCGGCGGAACCACCGGCAGCAAGCTGGCTTCCGGCGTTGAAGCCGAACCAACCGACCCAGAGAAGTGCGGCACCCATCATGACGAGGCCGGGACTGTGAGGAGGCATCAGCTTGTTGGGGAAACCGGTACGGGGCCCCAGCATCTTTGCGAGAACGAGGGCGGAGACGCCTGCGGTGGCATGGACGACGATTCCGCCGGCGAGATCGATTGTTCCGTTGTTAAACATCCATCCGGAACCGGCCCAGACCCAGTGAACGGCGGGTGCATAGACGAGAATCAGCCAGAGAGCGCTGAAGAGCATCACGGCGGAAAACTTAATCCGTTCGACGAAGGCACCAATAATAAGGCCCGGGGTAATGATCGCAAAAGTCATCTGAAACATCACGAAGACGGTTTCAGGGATCGTGCCCTCAACACTGTCAGCTGTTACGCCTCTGAGGAACGCGGCGCTGAAATCACCGATCCAGGGACAGGACCCTTTGAAGGCCATGCTGTAGAGAAAGCCCACCCACATCACAGAGGCGAGGCACGCCACCGCAAAGCAATGCATCAGAACAGAGAGCAGATTCTTGGCGCGAACGAGACCGCCGTAAAAAAGTGCCAGACCCGGCAAGGTCATGAGAAGGACGAGGACCGTAGCGGTCAGCATCCATGCGGTATCGCCGGAATCCAGTTTGGAGGCGGCCTCTTCTGCGAAGAGTGATGATCCGGTGAGAAAAAGAAGGAGAATGGTAAGGAAGGGGGTGGAACAAAACAAGGGTCGAATAGATTGCATAATTGGTTACAAGAATGGGGTTTTCCCAGGCAGCGCAGAGGGGCCAACCTGGACAGGGGTTATCATTGGAGCCAACTGCAATGCAGAAAGGGACCCCAAACTACCGGCTTTGGTAGCAAAGGGAATGGATTCCCGTCAATGGAAAAGGCTGGGAATCAGCCAATTGGGAGCGCCCGTTGGCCGCATTTAATTCCGCGGACTTCAATACTCAAGTTCCGGAGAGTCCTCTACTCTTCCGCTCCGAGGCTGCCGGGCTGGAAATCAACCGGCAGAGCGACCTTCGGGAATGCCTTCAAAGTCAGGCTGAACAGCACTCCATATTCGTCTTCACCCCGACGGTTGTCACGAATGATACCACCTAGACTCGCAGTCCAACTCGCGAAGTCCTTGTGAAGGCTGTATTGCTGATACTCCAGGGTGTTGTCGTCCCGCTCGAAGCGATGCGAAGTGCTGAATCCCCACTCGTCTCCGAGGCGGGTGTAGGTATGAAGGGAGTAAAGGTCGGAGTCCCGGAAGAAGGGGTGATCATTCAGGAAGTAGTGGCCAATTCCGAAGTGAAACCAGTCGGTAGGCATGAATTGCACAAGAGAGTTGACCTCCGTAAAGTCAAGTGTGTCATCAAAGAGGGGCAGCTGTGCGGTGGTCGAGGCGGAAAGCCAGGGCAGGGGACGCCAGTCGACTTCAGTGAAGAAATTCGAAGTGTTCCGGTTGAATTCCGGATCTTTGTCGTAGATATCGATGTAATTGTTCAGCGCGAGCCACTCATAGGAATGGCCGTTTCGCTTCGTGATGAAGCGCTGAGAAACACCGGTGCGGAAGACGGACCAGTCCCGCATCTCGTCCATCGAAGTGAAAAGGGGCAGGTCGATCGCGCGAAGCCTTGTCGTGGGAGTAAAGCGATCAATCGGTGTGAATCGACCACTGATTTCGTTGGTGTTGAGATAAGAATAATTCAGGTAGGGGCGAACCACGTGCAGGAGTCCGTTCAATCCGAGTGCGCGATTCGAAACGTGGGGCGAGCGCTTCGACATCTTGAAGGAAAGGTCAACCCCCGCATGGGTCGTGGTACTTTCAAAGGTGTTCAAACCGGGCATATCGAAGTTGTTGTAGTTCGCGTAGCCCGTGCCGACGCGGGGAACCACATTCAGCACTCCGCCGACCTTCGTGGGGAAAAGCGCCTCGTGATAGGTCTGGAATCGGTTGAATCCACTTGGCTCG
Organism: Verrucomicrobiales bacterium; assembly: GCA_029213265.1. GTDB lineage: Bacteria > Verrucomicrobiota > Verrucomicrobiia > Verrucomicrobiales > DEV007 > Arctic95D-9. The sequence continues at coordinate 48,281 of JARGNG010000009.1, forward strand.
ATTGCCCCTGCAAGAATGCGATCGGCGTCGTATTCCTCACCGATAATTCCGTAGGTGGTCAACCCCTGGTAGTAGAAGCCGGTGTCCCCGATCGGAGTTCGAATGACGTCGATGGCGAGCTCGGGGGAACGAGTGTCGGTTTGAAAGAAATCATTCACCTGGAATCGGCCCGTTAATGAAATCTCGCCCTGAGGAAAGAGTTTGTTGATGTTGATCAAATTATCAGGACGGGGATCAACGCGGAATTCAGAGGGGAAAAAGTCTTCGTAAATGAACTCATCACTGAGCTTGTTGATGTCGAAGTCGACAAAAAATGTCTCATCTTCTGTGCCGGGAAAGTAAATCCGATGCTGGAAATTGACCCGGTAACGACTGGAGGTGACGTTACCTTTGCGGTCTCTTCCATTGAACCGTATCTGTGGATTGGAGTCCTCGGCATAATAGAGGTTGAGGCGTCCGATTTGATTGTTGTCCCGGAATTCATCCGCCTCGAACTCGACTCCACCCGCCAATCCGCGCTCGGAACGAAAGTCAAAATGGGCTTTTGCGAGAATGTCATCCTTGATCATGAACCCGTATTGGTTCAGGAGGAAGGCACCCCAGGCGGAGTTCCAGCCCGGGACAAAATAGTATCCGAGCTCCTCATCCATGGGCTGGACGTAGTAAGGGAACCAGAAAACCTGACGATCGCCCATGTAGATCTTGGCACCGTGCATGACGATTTTGTCGTCTGGATACACTTCAAGCTTCTTCACGAAGACCCGATGATCAGGATTTGCCGAATCGTGCGTTGTAAACGTGGCATCCAACAGGGTAATCGGACCATCGGTTCCTTCTTCCGGCTTCGTGATGTTATCGGACATCACGAGGATTGGTTCCAGAGCGCTCTTGAACTGGCTCGTGGTCATCTCACCCGTCTTGATGTTGTAGATGATTTCCTCGGCATCAATAATCTCACCACCGCGGAAGACGCGAACATTGTCCCTCGCAAAGATCTTCCCGGTCGACTGATGGAACTCGACTTGATCCGCCTCAATGATGACGTCGCCATACTTCACAATGACATCACCGGAAGCGCGGGCGATTCCCAGATTCTGATCGTAGTCCGAGAAGTCGGCCTGAATATCCAGATTGGTCGTATCCGCTGATGCGGTATCACCGATTTCGAACCCCGTGTCCTGGGCGGATACGGTCCTCAGCCCATCGGAAAAGAACGCAAGGAACATGCCGATAAATGCCGGAAGAAGCACCCGTCGGGAAGGAGTCAAACCGTTGCTGTGAACTGCAGAAATCAAAGCGGTTGAAGAACGTCTGTAAATATGGCCGCAATTGGTCAATTTACCAAAGCTGATTTACTCCCAAATGGGCAAAAGACCACCGAAAAGTCCGGTTTCGGAGCATTTGTTTCGGTTTTTCTAACTTTCTCCGGCGGTCTTGCGATATCGAACACAAATTGGCTTTTTCGACGTTTTCCGTAAAAACTGGTAAAAGATCTCTGTCTCAGGGAGAAACGTTTGATCCGCGGCCTCCTCCAGTACGTCTTCGACGTACTGGGTCGTGAGATACAAATTGCGAAAGGCCTCTTTGATTTCCTTTCTCACTTCAGGACCGAAACCCGCTCTCCTCAGGCCGACCGAATTGATTCCCGACACGTAGTTCACCCCGGCTGTGATCACATAGGGAGGCATGTCGAGAGACATGCCGGCAAGGCCCTGCGCCATGACATAGTCTCCGATCCGCACAAACTGGTGGTAGACGGAGGCACCTCCGAAAAAACAGTGGTTCCCGACTTCGACATGGCCGCCCAGGAGGATATTGTTGGCCATTGTGTTTCCGTTGCCGATGATGCAGTCGTGTCCAACGTGCGCTCCGTTCATGAGGAAGTTTCCGGAACCGAGCACCGTTTTGCCATCCGGTTCGATGCTGCGGTGAATCGTGACGTATTCACGAATCGTATTTTCGTTACCCAATTCCACCCAGCTGGGTGTATCGGGATCGTACCCTCCATACTGAGGATCTGCACCGACCAGGGTTCCTGATCCGATTCGGCAGTCAGATCCGACGATGCTTCTCCGTCGAATTTGCGCTGCGGCATCGATCACCGTGCGGTCTCCGATCACGGTATCCTCTTCGATGATAGCAAACGGCCCGATGGTGACCCCTTCTCCGATTTGTGCCGAGGGAGATATGACTGCTGTGGGATGTATAGCCATAAGTAATGAAAATTTACACAAGTCCCGCTTCCCGAAAGCTGAAGTAAGGTTCGATTTCAGAACTGGAGCGGCAGCCGATTATGATATGGTCGGTGAATTCGATTCCGACCGCGTCGCAGGCAAGTGTCATCCGTTTGGTGACCTGATGATCAGCCTGACTGGGAGAGGGATCGCCGGAAGGATGATTGTGAACCAGGATGATTGCGCTCGCGGCGTGGCCCAGCGCCTTTCGCAGAATTTCCGACGGATTCGCAAAGCTCTCATTTACGGTGCCCCGGAAAATCTCTGCGAGGTGAATCAACTTCTTCCGGTGATTGAGCAGAATGACACGCACAGACTCCTGATCGAGTGACTGCATTTCGGGCCCCAGAAGATCGTAAACATCTTCCGGACTGGTAATGGCTTGTTCATGAAACGGCTCGCGGGCTAGACGGCGACCAAATTCAAAAACAGCGGCGAGTTGAGCAGCCTTGGCCGGGCCGATGCCTTCCTGTTCAGTCAATTCTTCGACCGTAGCCCGTGACATATTTCGGAGACTGCCGAATCGCTGGATCATCTCGCGGCCCAGATCGACTGCGCTCATGCCTTTGCGCCCGGTTCCGAAGAAAACGGCAAGAATCTCGGCGTCGCTCAAGTAAGCGGCCCCTTTTTCCACGATTTTCTCGCGGGGACGTTCGTCTTCCGGGAGGTCTTTGATCAGAATAGCCATCCAATTTCGCGGGCATTCTGTCGGTTTTTCGCTGGCAGGGCAAATTGTTTTCCTGCTTGCGGGCGGCGGAATCGCTTCCACATTCGAGTCGTCTTGAATCAGGATTCCACCATTGCCGCAATCGCAACACCTCCCGGGATGGGAGCTGTTGGATTGATTCGTGTGAGTGGCCCGACCGCCACCTCGATTGTAGGAAAATCGTTTTCCGGTCGCGGCGTCGCGAAGTGGGTTCCCCGAAAGCAGCATCTGGGACGAATCGTTGACGAAAAGGGGGCCGTGGTAGACGAGGTGCTCGTCTGCTATTTCCCGGAACCGGCGAGTTTTACAGGAGAAGATGTTGTGGAGATTGCCTGCCACGGAGGAATCGTCGTAACCAAAAAGATCCTTACGACCCTATTCAAAGCCGGCGCGAGCCCTGCAGATCCCGGGGAATTTTCGCAAAGGGCATTTCTCAACGGGAAGATCGACCTGACCCAGGCGGAGGCGATCATGGATCTGATTTCCGCCCGGACTGATCTGGCGGCGCGTGCTGCCAACGAGCAACTGTCGGGACGGCTTGGAAACACCTTGCAGGAATTGCGACAGGAATTGATTTCCCTGATCGCCCACATCGAAGCCTACATCGACTTTCCGGACGAGGACATTGATCCCGATTCTTCCGAGGCTCTGGTGGGTCGTGCACAAAAAATTATCAACTCGGTGAACCAGCTTCTTGCGACAGCCGATCAGGGAAAAATCCTGCGGGAAGGAATTCGGACCGTGATCGCCGGTGCTCCCAATGCCGGGAAATCCAGCCTCCTGAATGTGTTGCTGGGATTCGACAGGGCGATTGTAAATGAGGAGGCGGGAACGACGCGGGACACGATTGAGGAAGTGATCAACCTGGAGGGGATTCCGATCCGGCTCATCGACACCGCCGGTATTCGTGATGGCGGGGAAGCGATTGAAAAAGAGGGGATTCAGAGGAGCCTTGCTCAAATTGAAAATGCAGAACTGATTCTTTTGGTCATTGACTCCAGTGCTTCCGACGTAGTATCCGACAGCATTCAGTTTCCGGAGAACGCCCGTGTCTTGCAAATTCTCAACAAAGCTGATTTGCCAAGACATTCCGATTGGAAGAGTGGGAATGCCTTTTCCATTTCCTGCCATTCTCCGGAGGCGCCGGAGCTTCTTCGCAAACACCTCTATGATTTCCTCGTCGATGAAGGAGCGATCAATACGTCCAGTCTGACCGCAATTAACACAAGGCATCAGCATTGCCTTGCCAGGGCCCGCAGTGAACTCGAGAAAGGAATCGAAAATCTGAAGGCGGGGGAATCGCCGGAGTTCGTGGCGATGGATCTGAGAGCTGCACTCGATGCTATTGGCGATGTGATCGGAAGAACGGACGTCGAGGAGATTCTCGGGGAGATTTTCAGCACCTTCTGTATCGGGAAGTAGGCGCGAAACGCAAAACGCCGGACCTTCCGGCCCGGCGTTTACGAAATCATTCGGTGCGGTAAGGCGATTAACCAAACAGCTTGGTAACCGGCTTTCCTTTGTCCGCAAAGGTAAAGGGTCGCTGGGTCGGGGAGTAAACCGTCTGCTCCAAGTCCATGCCCATGCCGTATCCGATCGTGGCGAGGAAGTCTTCCGGCTTGACTGGATTGCTCCGGACTTTTTTACCGGAGCCATCGGTCTCACCGTATTTGGTTCCACCTTTTACACCGCCGCCCGCGAGAACGCAGGAGTAGGCAGCTGGATAGTGGTCACGACCCGCATTCATATTGATGTCAGGGGTACGTCCAAATTCCGTTCCGATGGCGACCATGGTCGTTTCGAGGAGACCACGCTCTTCGAGATCCTTGAGGAGAGTGGCGACTGCCTTGTCGAGCTCAGGAATCTTATTCGCAGTTCCTGTGCTGAAATCGACGTGCATATCCCATCCTCCGGAAATCACTTCCACGACTCGCACGCCGTTCTCGACGAGCCTGCGGGCAAGGAGGCATCCCTGACCGAGGCGACCACTTCCGTAGTCTGCTGCGTTGGATTCCCCGGAAATATCGAAGGCGGAAAGCTCATCGCTCTTGAGAAGCTTGTTCGCCTGATTGTAGTACTCCACGTAGGACTCAGGTCCCATGTATTTGAACTTTTCTGTAAATTGCTTACCGAGCTTGGAAGCCATTTCCATCCGGCGATCAAAGCGCTCTCCCTCTACAATTGGCTCGGTGTTGGGAACACCTCCTGCCGGATCGGCAATCGGAAGGGGAGAGAGGCGGGGCTCCATGAACCCTGCGTTGGATGTACTTTGACCGACCACAACGCTGTCAGGAAGAACTTTTCCGCTCTCTCCGAGAAGAGTCGCAGCCCATGGGCCGATCGTCGGGTGAACAATGGTCGCCCGCTTCTCGTAGCCGGTTCTCATGATATACTGGCCCTGCTCGTGAGCTCCCTGGGTTGAGAACATCGAGTTGATGACGGCAAGCTTGTCAGCCTGCTTCGCCAGCTCCTTCATGTGCATCCCGACTTTGATGTCGTCGACATTAGTGTCAAGCAACTCGGTATCTCCCATAACCCCGCTGTTTTTCTTGGGGTCGAAGGTGTCGAGGTGGGTCATCCCTCCGGAGAGGTAGATGTAAATCAGGTTCTTGGCTTTGGCACCGTCCTGAGCTTTGAGGTTTCTCGGGAGGAAGGGAACACTGAGTCCAACTCCGAGACTCAGCTTGGCCGACATTTCCATGAAATAGCGGCGGCTGAGCGGATCTTTTCCGGCGAGTTCTGCGATATGGTCCATAACTAGGGTAGGTAAAAAGGTTGGTTTTAGGCGGTAAGGGAAGGGGTTACTGGATGAAGAGGAATTCAGGACTGTTCATGAGAGCCCAGGCGAGATCGCTGATCCCGTCATCGCCGTAGTCTTCGATCATACTCATCCCGATTTCGAGCTCCTCTTTCGTGGGGAAGCGGTTGAGCAGCGTATGAAAAACACCGCGAACCTTGTCATCGGGACCGTCAAATTCCTCAAGGTCATCAACAACCTTGGAGGAAAGACCGGTCAGGCGCGAGGTGACACTGCCGTTCATGAGAGCAAGCACCTGGGGCACGGAGCCGTCGTAGTTGTGCTCATCGGTAATCCGGCGGTCAGACTGGCCGAAGGTGTCGAGCATCGAGGCAGCGGGAGCCGGCTGAGGCAGTTCCGAGGCACGGAGTTCCGTGTCGTTGAAGATCGTGGGTGTGTAGTCATCGTCTCCTTCAGCGACCATGGCCATTCCCATGCGATTGCCACGACCACTGTTCCACATTTCGTAGTGGCTCCAAACTTCTTCATTGGTGACTTCGTTGAAATCGATGTTCAGGATCTTCTTGTAAAAAGAGCCGTCGGCACCGCGCTTTTCATCGATCTCTGCACCATGAGCGAGAACCATCATGGAATCCCAAGCCTGCTCAGCACGCATGCGACGGAGAACGGGACCGGAGAAGTAGTATTTGTCTGCCCAGTCCGGCTCCTCTGCGGTGGCGATTGACTGGTAGGCACGAGTGTTGTAGAGGATCCGCATGAATTCACGGAGATCGTAGTTCACTCGCTTCATCTCGCTGGTGAGGAATTTCAGCACTTCCGGCTGCGAGGCTCCGCGAATCATGTCATTGCTGAAATCGTTAACCGGAATCAGCATGGCGCGACCGAAGGCGCGGTCCCACATACGGTTGGCAATGACGATGGAGAATCGGGGATTAGCCGGGTCGATGAGCCATTCACCGATGGCCTCACGGCGGGTCTTGCCGCCTTTCTTGGCAGCGTCTCCGATGAGAGTGCGGGGATTGGCGACCTCGTTGGGCTTGCCTCCACTTCCGCGGAAGTCATGGGGAAGAATGGTCTCCAGAGCCTCGTTGTCCGTCACGTTCCAACCGAGAGCATTGACGAAAAAGCGGAACTGATTGCTGTTTTGATCACGGGGAACAATGCCCTTCGTGTTCTCGGCCCACTTCATGAACTGATCTTTCCAGCCTTCCGGAGCGTTTGGCATTTCAATCGCGCCGCCGCCCATCATCGCGGAGCTGGCACGGTATCCTGTGGAGCGCTGTGTGTTTCCAAAAAACGCAGCCATTTCGTAGAAGTCACCCTGAGTCCACTCATCGAAGGGGTGGTCGTGGCACTGCGCACAGGAAATATCGATTCCCAGCATGACCTGACCGAAGTTTGCGAAGGCATCGAACTCCATTCCTGTGTCGCGAAGGAGGAATCCGGCAGCCGGGTTCTGTCCGACGTTGCCTTCCGCAGTGATCATTTCATACACGATTTCGTGATAGGGGCGGTTGGCGCGAAGTTGATCCCTCCACCACTGAATATAGGGGTCCATGCGAATCCCATTGTTAAAGTCACTTGCGTGAAGGCGGAACATGTCCGCGAAGTAGTTGAACATATGGGAGGAAAATCCGGGAGAGAGGAGCAGTTCGTCGATCAAAGCCTCCCTTTTGTCAGGGCGGGCGTTGTCAGCGAATTCCTTAAATTCCTCGCGGGTCGGGATTCGACCAATGATGTCGAGGTAGACCCGGCGGACAAAGAGGTCGTCAGGAAGTGGTTCGTTGAAAGAAGAAAACCCTTCCTTTTTCAATCCCATCGCCAGAAGCGTGTCGATTTTTTGTGCGGACGCCTTTGTAAAGGAGTCATCGCCAATGCGATTGAGGCGTTCAGCAGCTTCCTGGTCCGCCTGGATGAAGCGGTCCTTGGGAACGGAAATCTCGTTTCCCGTTGCCATCTTGAACTTGTAATTATCTCCCTCGATCCCGAGAAAGAGAGCCTTCATGGACTTTCCGTCCGTGCTTGTCCAGGTTCGAGCGTCTGCGTTGGTGACGGTCAGACCGAGGGTCATGGCCACGGCCGCGAGAGCGAGTAGGGGGCGTGTTAGATATTTCATAGTGAACGGATTGATTCGATTGTCCTAAAGGAATATCCGGAGAGGGTCGTTTTGTCACGACTTTCCGGAAAAAAAAACGTTTTTTTTCGCGGGGCGCTGGAGACTGTTTTTCCGAAGGAATTCCTAGTCCGAAAAGCGGTAGAGAGCTGTGTCGGAACGGAGGATCAGAGCACCGTCGAGGGCGAGTGGGGATGCCATAATCGATCCTTCAATCTGGTTCTCGACGAGTTTCTCGTAGCTCTTTCCGGGAGCGAAAACTGTCAGCGTGCCTTCCTGGTTTCCGACATAGATTTTTCCGTCGGCAAAGAGGGGGGAGGCTGAATAGTTGCCGTCTATTCGTGCGTTCCAGTGAAGTTTTCCGGTCGCAGCGTCAAAGCAGGAGCCAACGCCGCCGTCTGAGATGATATACAGTTCGTCGCCGATCAGAAGAGGGCTGGGCTTTGCCGGAATCCGCTTGGGATCCTCCCAGGCCACCTTGTCCTGATCGGTGATGTCACCTTTGCCATCGACGTGGATTGCTTTGAGGACCGGTTTTCCGAATCCTGTCGAGATATACACGAGTTGGTGCTTCGGGCTGAAAACCGGGCGCGGCACGACGGAGAATCCATTACCATGATCGAACCTCCAGATTTCTTTCCCCGTTTTCGGCTCGTAACTGACCAACCACTGGGAGCCCATGCAGATCAATTGGTCCCGTCCACTCCGATCCGTGATGAGAACCGGAGTGCTGTAGGCCTTCTTCTGATCGCCTTTCGCCGCGCGCATCGCAGGGCGATCGGTTTTCCACGCTTCTTGCCCACTTGCGACATCGAGAGCGGTGACGAATTGCTGATCGACTCCGTCACAAATCAGGATGAGGAGATTTTCGACGACAACGGGGGAACTGCCGGGCCCGACGCTATGCTCCAACTCAATCGTTCTCTCCCAGAGCACATGCCCCGAAGCGGTATCGACGGCGAAGGTTCCAAATGTTCCAAAGTGGGCAATCAGGGTTTTTCCGCTCAAAACCGGGGTGGGGGACGCGAAGCTGTTCAAGGAGTGAATGGCCTGCGGCTTCTCCACTTCGGCGAGTTTTTTCCGGCTGACGATCTCACCGGTCGTTGCGTTGACCTGCAGAATCGTGAGCTCGATTTTCGAAGCGACCTGCTTCACCTTGAAATGCTTTTCCTCAACCCCTTCCGCCTTCAGTAGCTCAATTCGTTCATCATCCGAAGGGAAAATCTCGATGGCGGTGGTGAGCCAGAAATTCTCTCCATCGAAAACTGGAGAAGACCATCCCCGACCGGGGAGCCTGGTCTTCCACGTAACGTTTTTTTCCTCGCCGAAATCGGAAGGCACATTCTCGGCGGGAGCAATTCCATCGCCGGAAGGCCCTCGAAACTGGGGCCAGAGATCGGCCCGGGCGGAGGAGAGAAGAAAAGTGGAAGTCAGCAGGGCTATGGCTACTTTCATGGAGGGCGTAGTTCAGGTGTTGGAATGTAGATGCTTGAGATGCTGATCGACCTTTTCCCGGTCCGGGACCGGTGCCTGAGCTCCCGAGCCCAGTGTGGTTAGCGCTCCTGCACAATTGGCTGACCTGACGGCATTCTCAAGTGATTCACCGTCCGCAATGCGGGACGCGAAGCATCCCGCAAACGCGTCGCCGGCACCCACCGTGTCAATCGGGAGGACGGGAAGTGTTTCCACGGAATGCATCTCTCCGGTGCGTTCGTAGATGATCGTGTCACTTCCGCCGCGCGTGATGATGAGATTTTCGATTCTCATTTCCGTCATGCGTTGGCGGACCATCGAAACATCTTCGGTCAGCGGGGGGAATTCGAGCAATTCAGTGGCTTCTCCTTCGTTGACGATGAGATAGTCCGTGCGGATTTCGTGCCAGGGAAAAAGCGGGTCAAGCGGGGACGGGTTGATTACCAGGGGGACCGCCCCTTCATTTGCGATTCGGGCGGCCTCTACCAGGGCAGGGGCGGGGATCTCGAAATTGGCAAGCACCGCCTGACAGGCGAGGAGGGCACTTTTGCCCTGAAGAATATTGGCACCGGTTAATTCGTCATTGGCACCCGGCGCCACTACAATCATGTTTTCTCCGCTTTCATCGACCGTGATGAATGCGGAGCCGGTCCGGACCGAGGAGGAATGAAGATGGGTCAGGTCGATTCCCTCCTTTTCGAGAGCCTCCCGGTATTCTTTCCCTTCTGTGTCGTCTCCTACGGAGCCGAAGAAACGAACCGCCGATCCCTGCCTCGCCGCCGAGATCGCCTGGTTGGCACCTTTTCCTCCATGATACAATTCGAGCCCGAGGGAGGCTACCGTTTCGCCGGGAGAGGGCAGGCAATCGACCCTCGTAAAATAGTCGATGTTTAGAGAGCCGATCACAACTACGGTCGACTGATTCGCTTCGCTCATAAAAAAAATGGGGGAGAGGCTACCAGAGATTGATCAGTTGGGAAGTGATTGTTTGTTTCCGTCCTCATCGACCCGAACCAGGGTGACTTCGGTGGAAAAGATCTCGGTCCGGTCGCGTAACACTTTGACGCTGTAGCGAACGGAAGAGTTGCCGCGATGGACCTGGTCTGTCTCAAATCGAAGGATGGCGCCTTGTCGAACACTCTTGTGAAAAGCGACCTCCTTCATTCCGACCGTCACGAACTGGCAATCTTCGCAGTCCAGCGTCGCCGCCATCCAGGCGATTTCATCGACCCACATCAGCAAATATCCGCCAAAGAGGAATCCGTATTGGTTGAGGTGTTCGGGAAGGACGAGCCGATGATTTTCCATGGAAAGCAAGGGAGCACGAAAAAAGAATGAATGAAATTCGTTTTCCCGCGTAGTAAGTGGTGACGCTACCGAAAAAGCTTTGGTTGTCTTAGAAATTACGTGCATGTAAATTACCGGACTTCGTCCAATCTCCCCGAACGTTCCGACTTTCCCAAATGATGAATCGAATTGTAACTCTCGCCCTTGCCAGTTTCCTGACCCTGCCTGCATTTTCCCAGGAGGAGACGGGGGAGTCCCGGCCAACTGCTACGGCACCTTCCTTTGCGGGGAAATCGATTGATCAGCTTTCGGCCGACGAAGTCCTCAAGCTGGTTCGCTACAGCTACACGCTCTACAATCGTGATTTCACCGGGGTCCTGCGCATGGGGATCGCAAAAAAGGTGCCGTTTCTAATGTCGTTGAAGCCGGAATCAATCCGCTTCATCTTCGACGATCCGGCGCAGGTCATTCTTCTGGATACCCGGAATCAGAATTTTGCCCTCTATGAAGGAGTCGGCGGCAAAGACCTTCAAGCGGTTGCATCATCGAAGTATGATGATCCCATTCGAGGCACCGATGTAACCTACGATGATCTTTCGATGCGGTTTCTTTATTGGCCCAGCGCCAAAATCGTTCAAAAGGACCGGATCAAGCAGCGGGACTGCTGGGTCGTCCGCGTTCGAAATCCGGATGGAAAAGGGGCCTATGACACCGTCGACGTGTGGATTGACCAGGGAAGCGGCGGGATGATCAAGATGATCGGCTACAACAATGAGGGACGCCCGATCCGTCGTTTTGAGGTTCTCCACGGCAAAAAGTTCGGTGACGTTTGGATGGTCGACGAAATGAGAATTGAGACGATCAGCCCGTCAGCCGGTGGCCAAATCAAGTCGAGCACGCGGATGCAGATCAAAGCGGCCGTGGAATAAAGTCGTCTAGGCAAGCTGATTCTCTCCGACTGCTTCTTCCACGCCGGAGTTGGTCTCTTCTTCATCCAGGGGATCGGCCCGCTCGAAGCGGACTTCCTGAACGGTGCGTTCGTCAGACTCCACGATAGTGGCTTGATAGCTGCCAACGGGGACGGTTTCCCCGGACTCGGGGATTCGACCGAGAAGATTGGTGAGGAAGCCGCCAATCGTGCTGACGTCAGGGTCTTCCAAGGTTAGATCACCGACGCGGTCTTCCACTTCGTGAATGGGGACCCAGCCCTGGACCGAGAAACTGGCTTGATCAATCCGTTCAAAGCCGGACTCATCTTCGTCGTCGAATTCGTCATGAATTTCGCCGACAACGCGATCGAGAACGTCATCCAGCATGACGAGTCCCAACGAGCCTCCGAATTCGTCGACCACGAGCGCGATGTGGGCGCTTTTGGAGAGAAAGAGCTTCAGCAGCTCATCCAGTGGCAGCATCTCGGACACATGCATGAGATCCCGTTTTGCCGCAAAAAGATTCGGGGAATCCTTCTGCAATTCGCGCAAAAGGTCCTTGATGTGGATGAGGCCCATTGTCTGGTCGAGGTGGCCGTCCACGAGGGGAAAGCGGGTGTGTTTGGACTCGAGGGCAAGATCGAGATTTTCTTTGAAGGTCTTGTGAACGTCGAGAACGACCACATCATTCCGCGGCGTGATAATGTCACGAACGCACAGTTCATTCAATTCGAGGGCATTCTCAAGAATCTCCAATTCCGTTTCGGTTACTTCCTGCGCCCGTCCTGTTTCCTCTACCATGAGCCTGAGATCATCGGCGGTCGTATTCGCCTGACGATTGTCGACCGGTTCGATACGGAAAATGTTCCGCAGCAGAAAGTTGGAGCAATTGTGGATCAACCATACCGGAAAGGCACAAATGAGGTAAAAGACGCGAAGCGGCCCGCTTGTCACAATCGTCGTGCCGACCGTTTTCCGGAATCCAATGGCCCGTGGTACCTGCTCTCCGATGATGGTATGCACTACGGTCAGAAGGATGACTCCGATCACAAACGCAAGGCATCGAACGGCGACCAGGCTCATTCCTGATTCTAAAAGAAGTGGGGAAATCAACGCGGTAATGAACGGCTCTCCCAGCGCTCCCAGCACAATGCTGGACAGAGTGATTCCAATCTGGCAGGCGGCGAGGTAAGGGTCGACATGCTTTGCCAGTCGCAGGGCACGCCGCGCCCCTTTCTTCTTCGCCGCTGCCACGACCTCCAGTTGGCTGACATGAACACGAAGGAGGGAGACTTCTGCCGCCACGAAAAACGAATTTACGAGAACAAGCAGCAGAAGCAGCAGACACCAGAGAACCGGGTGTTCGGAAAAAACGCCGGCAAAGGCGAGCAGAGTTTGGGCAGCAGGTTCAGCCGCAAGCGGCGGAAGTTCAGATGTGGTCATTCAAGATTCTCCTGAATCCGGTCTCCGATACGGGGAGAAGGATCCGGCAAAAAAGCGAACCACAAGTGTACCTCTTTCGCTCCAGATCGCCAGTCAAAATTCCGAGCTCCTTCAAAAGGCTTTCTCCGCTGGAAAATGCCCGACTAATTGGTATCGGACTCTTCCGCCGGGAACGGGAGGACCATCTCCAATCCGCTGGGTACAGTTTCCGGAATCGTGTGTTCGAGATCTCTCGCCGAAGGACTGGTCAGTGCTTTCAGAAACGCAACCAGATCGGCGACTTCTTCATCGGTGAAAAAGGTGGGGTATTTCAGATCCTCCGGCATGGTTTTCTTGACCATCTTGATGACCTCTTTGTCCTGATGGACGGCACCCCGGAACTCCGGCTCCAGTTGCGACGGGTCGTAGTTTTCAAGCTCCGTTACCGGATTGAGTTGGTGTCGGACTGCGGCCTCCAGGCTGGTGTAGGCGCCGTTGTGCATGTAGGGGGCGGTCAATTCGACATTTCGTAGTGGGGGCGTCCGGAAGGCAAAGCGGTCTTCGAGTCCAAAGTCACTTCGGTGGGTGACTCCAAAATCATAGTCTTCATTGCCCTGGGGGCCGGGGCCGATCGGAATCACGCCGATGTTGTGGGCTTTCTGATCCGTGAGCAGCTTCCCGGCGTGACAGGTCGCGCATTTCGCTTTGTTGTAAAAAAGGTGGGCCCCTCTGAGTTGCTGGTCATCCAGGGCCTCGCTTTCGCCAGCGATGAAACGGTCAAAGGGGCTGTCGTGAAAGGTGAACGACTCGATTTCAAAGGCGGCGATCGCGTTGGCGGCGTGTGCGAAGTGCAATTCCTCTGACGGGATGTCCGGGAACGCGGCTCCAAACATCTGTTTGTATTCATCGATCGCGAGAAGACGCTTCACCAGGGCGGCCCAGATCTCTTCTTCGTTTTGCCCAAGCACTTCACCGACTTCGTTGTGGGCTCCGGTGATATCGGTCTCTCCTTTGGTGCCTCGCATTTCCGCATCGGAAAGGACCGGCATCATAGCCTGAGCGGCGAGAACATTGTCGATAATATCCGGAAACACGACTTGAAAGTAGTTCGGAGTTTTCGTGAGACGCATCTGATTGACGACAAATTTGCCATCCTCACGCTCGTAAACCCGGTTGTCCCAGAACATGGTCTTCCAGGCGGAATCGCCGCGATTGAATATTTCGGGAGCGTTTCGAGGAGTGAAAGGGTGAGCCGCAGCGTTCAGGTTGAAGCCCATCAAGACAGGATCGCGACCCTCGACCTCAACGAGACGAAGCCCCTCGGGCATGCGACGTCCGAGATTTGTGTAGGCACGGGTCCCAACGGAGCGGGAACGACCATCCGCCGTTGCGGTGAGAGGATGGTGACAGGTCGCGCAGGAAACGTCGCGGTTTCCACCGATCAAGGGATCGAAAAAGAGCGCCTGGCCCAGCTTGAGGGTTGCTTCCGAATACTCCGGGACCGGATCGATCGGCTCGACCCCTTGCTCTTCGAGAAGCAGCTTCAGTTTATCAATGGACTCCTGGCGGTCACTACCATTGCTGCAGGTCAGGCCGGAGCAGTAAACGGAGGCAGCAAAAACAAGGAGGAAGCCGGGTCGAATGCAATTCATAGGATGTTGGGATTTCGGAGGGTGGAATGGCACAGAGTCCTGGCGGAAAGGGTTATTTCCTGTCGATCGAAAGAAACTTTGCCCCGGGATCTGCGGTGGTTGTACTGGATTTGCCGTCAGGCCACCTCACCGTGACAGAAACAGGTTTCTGATTCGTCTTGGGAACAGCAAAAATGAGATCGGAACTTGATTGCGAAAGGTATCCGCTGCCCGCATTCACTTCTGCCGTTTGAGGAGCAAGCCCTTCGGCATTTACCGTAATACGTGAGCCAATTGCGGTTGGATTTCCTTTCGCTCCATTCAGACGAATTTTCAGGGGGTGATTCGGCGAACGGTCGGCGAGTTTGTTCACGAAGATCTTGGGATCCTCATCGTTCACTCCGATGACAAAATCTTCCCAGCCATCGAGATTTACATCGACCGCGGCCAGACTCTTGGCATCTCCCGGAACGACCAGTCCACTCTCGTGATGCCAGATAACTTCGAAAGGCTCTGCGGCGTTGCCGGTTCCTTTCAGGAGAGTACTGAGTCCTCCGTCAAGCCGGCCCTGTTCGACGGTGATATTGAAGTGGTTCTGGACGATGTAGCAGTCGGTCAGACCATCGAGGTCAACATCGCGGAGGACCACTCCGAACCCCGGCGATATTTGTGCAAGGTGGGGAAGGGCGGTCATCGTGAAATTCCCGGCCCCGTCATTGGTGAGGAGGGAGCAATCCATGTTGTTGGCGACGAATTGCTTCGCCTGTTGCAACTTGTCGAGATCGTAGATCCCGGAAAGCGGAAGGGAGGCGTAGTTGTGAAAGGTCTGCAACTTGTCCGCGATATACGGCATCGCACCACTGGACGCCATGAAGCCACGGCGCGGATAACAGATCTTCTTGCCTTTCTCTTCCTCAAGAAACCGGGCCTCGACGATATGGGATTTCCCCGATTCATCAAAGTCACCGAAGAAGATGAGCTCCGGTGATTCCAACCGGGCGTTGTAGGTCGAGTTGCGACCGAGATTGGTGACCACGTAATCCGTATCACCGTCATTGTCGATGTCGCCTCCGGAAATCCCTGTCCACCAGCCGAGAGAGGCCTGCCCCTGCTTCATGAGACCGGATTTCTCCGTTTCCTCATTGAAGCGACCTTCATAATTGCGGAACAATTTGATCGGCCCCCATTCCGTTGTCACCATCAGGTCCAGCCATCCGTCGTTGTCGACATCGGTCCAAAGTCCGCTCGTAACCATTCCCGCTTCGACGAGTGCCGGGGCCAGTTCGTCGGTGACCTCGGTGAATTTTCCGCCATCGTTGCGAAGTAGCGCGCTTTCGGGTGAAAGGGGAAATTGCCCGGGAATGGACCGGGAGCCGACAAAGAGATCGAGATCGCCGTCCCGGTCGAAATCGGCGGCAGCGGCGATTCCTCCGCTGTTTCGCAATTCCGGAAGCGCGTCGTCTTCGGCCGGAGTGAATCCTCCATTTCCGTTGTTCCAATAGAGTCGGTCCCGGAAGGCATCTCCATTGGGCGGGCCTTCGACTCCGCCACTGACGACATAGAGATCGAGATCGCCGTCCCCATCCGCGTCAAAGAATAGAGATCCCATATCATCATATCGGAGATCTTCGTTCAGAGACGGCTGGGGGTCAGGAGACAACAGAACTTCCTGAGAACCGGGGCTGCTTTCATTGCGGAAAAGCTGACCCGGCTGGCCGGCGGCACCGCCGAGGTAGAAATCAGGGTCGCCGTCTCCGTCGATGTCGCCCCAGGATTGGCCGGGCCCCAACTGGGAGAGCTTGAAAGGAAGGAGAGGTTGGCGGTCGTAGTCGTCAAACTCCAGTTCCTCGTGGGAAAAGCCCTTCAGTGCAGGGGATTCCTCAAACCAGGGGTTTTTGAGCTCCCGGGACTTCACGGCCGGCTTCGGCTTCGCTCCGGTGTCCGGCTCGGTGATTCGATAGCGGCGATTCACATCGAGGTTCGTAAATTCCTGCACTTCACCGCTGGGCCAGTCGAGACGAAGCGAGGCGATTTTCGCATTTTCACCCAGACCGAAGTGAACGATCGGCTCGTCTGCGTCGAGAAATCCTCCGTAGGGAAAAAGCTGGCGACTCTGCTCCACGCCATCGGGGGTGGTGAGAGTCACGAGAGTTCCGATACCTTTCGTATTACTGCGCGTGCCCTGCAAATCGATCACAACCCGGTTTCCCGAGGTGCTCTGGTTGTGGTAGACGCTCAAAGGGTCATCCAGATTCGACGTGAGAAGCTCAAGACGGCCGTCTCCGTCGAGATCTCCCAGCGATGCGCCGTACGACATCCCGAGATGATTGAGGCCCCATTGCTCGGAGACGTCATCGAACTGAAAGTTGCCGAGGTTTTTGTAGGCGAGATTCTGCTCCCGGCGAACCGGAGTATTGCGGTAGTGATCCCAGTGCGTCCGTCCGACGAGGCTGGCGTGCGTGATTTCGGGCAGGTCGGAGTGATTGAACTGACGGGGGATCCCGTTGCAGAAAAACACATCGGGCAGCATGTCGTTGTCAAAGTCAGCGCTTCGAATCGCCCAGGTCCATTCGGTTTGGGCGATGCCGGCCATCCAGGCACCTTCCAGAAACTCATTCGTCCCCGTATTGATATGGAGCGTGTTGTGCATGATTTGCTCAGCTCCTTCGACATGCTCGAGGTTATCCTGGCGGTCGGCCATCGATGCCATCGACGCCATCTGCATGTAATGCGTCTTCGGCATCATGTCTGCGAGGAGAAAATCGATGTAGCCGTCGTTGTTAAAATCACTCTGCACCGCACCCATGGAGAACCAGGTTGTGTGGCGAACGTGGCTTTCGATAGTCTCGGTGAAAGTTCCGTCCCCGTTGTTTCGATAGAGGTAATCAGGGCTCTTGAAGTCGTTTCCGACGTAAAGATCCGGCCATCCATCAAAATTGTAATCCCACCAGGTGGCGGAGTTTCCCCAGTGGCGCTCGGTTGTGATCCCTGCCTCTTCTGTAATGTCTGTGAAGCCTTTTTCACCATCATTGCGGAAAAAGTAATCGGGGCGTCCGGCCTCAGTATAGAGGAATTCTCCGTTGTCTCCACGGCGATGCTGATCGACTTCATACCAGCGTTGCCACTCATCGCCGACATAGAATTTTCCGCTTTCCTCAAAGATCTGGATTGGGCTGGAGGGGCGCCCCTCGCCCCGATAGATCTGGTGCGTGAGGATGTAAACGTCGAGATCGCCGTCCCGATCATAATCACCGAAAGCCGCCACGACGGAGCCTTCTTTCAGATCCAGTCCGAATTTCTCGGCGCGCTCTTCGAAGCGAAGGGGACCTTCGTTCTTTTTCCCGCCATCGATGGTCAGGTTGATGAAAAGCTGATTCGGATGATCGTAGTTGCAGACGTAGATGTCGAGATCGCCGTCGTTGTCAATATCAGCGAGAGAGGTTCCCACAGCCCAGGCTCCCGCACCGCCGCCGACACCGGACTCTGACGTTACATCGACAAATTTCATTTTCTCCTTTTGAAGATAGAGCCCGTTTTCAAGAGGGCCGTTACCGGCAAACACGTCCGTGCGTCCATCGAGATCGAGATCACCTATCGCAACCGCAGCGCAGGCCGACGAGGAGTGGTAGGCACGGGCGAGGGAGTGATCCGCCATGATCGGCGAAATGTGCTGAATTCCGGATTTGTCGGGAGAAACCGATTCAAACAGCGTCGAGAGATTCTCAGTTCGAATTGTTTCCGCGAGCGCCTCCGAGGTAATCAGCGAGTCGTCATTCTGAGAATGAGCGGAAAAAGGCACGATATGGCAGAGGGCAACCGTTGCCACGGCCAGAGTTGGAAAACAGGAGTTGGGAAGGATGGAGCGAGTCATAAGACAAAATTCTCGTCGCGGAAGTCGTATCCAATCAGCGTCACAGAAACGGGAATGGGTTTGAACTGCCGACGGGGAATGTAACGAAAGATCCTGCTTTTCGTCAACCGTCGATGGCAAAGCAATTGCGGGAAGCTGAGGAATCGTCCAGACGGGCAAAATATTCCGGAAAATGGATCGTGATTCGCAGGGCGCAACGGAGCCGCGCCGGTGTCGCGCATTCCAGCAAAACTTGTCCGGGACCGGATCATTTGGGATCAGGGCGGCTCCCAAGGTGTGGAAAGTGTTTCGATGGAATTTCGTGGGAAGCTTTGTTTGCGAACCCGGGATGGATTTGGATTCTACGACAAAGCGGGTAGAAAGCCTCACGTGAAATCACGCCGGGGGATTCGGACCCTTCACAGGGCCCTGTGGTTTTCACCTTTAAATTTTACATTACATATATTGTAAGAAGTTATAAAGAGAGTAGCTCTGAACGGAGGTTTCCCGCATTCTAAGGTTCCGGGGCTTCATTCGTCTTACTTGTGATGTGGCACCTCCCGTGTCATTGGTTTTCCCTTTTTGTTCCACATGGAATCTACAGAGCCGTCAGTTGTCCACGAATCTGAATTGTCAGGACTGAGAAATCAGTCGCTGCTTCCGAATTTCTCGCGGATCTTTTTCAGTTCGATTGCCTGCTGATCGAATTCCAATTTGATCGCCCGTCTCCTTCGTATACTTTGCTACCCGATCTCCGAAACAAACCCCAACGGTATGAATCGAATATTCCAACGCCTTTTCCTCGGCCTTCTCGCCTTATCTCTCACGACTGTCCATGCAGATGGATTTCTCGGCGGCCTCAAGAAGGACGATAAAAAACTGAACTCCGAGCAGCTCACGACCCAGGAAGGCTCCGCCAATGCGATGCTGGAAAAAGCGCGTGGATACGAGTCATCCGGAAAACGGCGTCAGGCTCGTGATACCTACAAGGCCGTCGTAAAATCCTATCCGCGCACTGATGCCGCGGCCGAGGCTCAGTTCAGCTACGCAAAAATTCTCGAAGCTGAGGGCGACGATAAAAAGGCGTTTGAGCAGTATCAGGAGCTTCTCGTTCGCCACCGGAACACGCCCAAGTTCAACGAGGCGGTCGGAAATCAGTTTCAAATCGCCGATACACTGCGCAACAGCACCAAGAAGGGATTTCTCGGACTCGGTGCGCCGGTGCAGCCCTCCAAGTTGATCGAAATGTTCGAGCAGATTGCCGAAACAGCGCCCTACACCGAATTTGCTCCCAAGGCTTTGCTGAATATTGGCTACGTGCATTCCAAGCAAGGCGAAACGGATCAGGCCATAGCCGCCTTCAAGACGGTGGTCGATACCTACCAGAGTTCTGACTATGCAACAGAGGCTCAGTATCAGATTTTTAAACTTCGCGGCGTTACTGCGGAGCAGTCCAACAGTCCCAATAAGGACCGTGCCCAGGTGGAGGCCGGGATTGATTTCGTGAGCCAGAATCCGGATGACCAGCGCGCCATGGAGGTGCAATCGAATCTCCAGAGCATTGAGGAACGCTCCATGGAAAAGCTTTTCACGACCGGTGAGTTTTATGAAAAGAGCAACAAGCCCGACTCGGCCCGTATTTATTACCGTGAAGTCGTAAAAAATCCGAATACTCCCTGGGCGGCCAAGGCTCAGGCCCGTCTGAATGTTCTGGATCGCGTCCCGCAGGCCTCTCCGCCCACGGTGGAGAAAAAGGCAGGTTTCTTCGGAGCGAATCCTTTAAAGAAGGACAAGGTCGAAATGCGGACCTCGGAAGATAACGTCATTCCTCTGCCGGCTGCCGAGGCCACCGAATAAGCCCGTTGATTCCTGTCGTTGGGCGGTTTTTCGTCCGTGCTCTGAAATCCGGTTCCCGCTTGTTTTTTTGTGATTTCCGGATATTTTCGACTTGGACTGTCAGTGCTGTGGTTTTTTGCCGTTGAAGTGAACACGCCGCTGACTCCTCCTTTTCCATTCTGAATGAATCGACTCTTTCCCGTTTCTCTTCTGCTGATTTTGCTTTCCATGATTCTGTCGGGCTGCACGGCCTACGAGCTTGGAGATGTGAAGCCTTCTTCCTACGCCGGGATTAACAATCTTCACGTTCCGATTTTTAAGAACAACACCCTCGAGCCCCGCCTTTCCAGCCTCGTGACGAATGCGGTGCTGAAAGAGTTGCAGGTCGACGGGACTTATAAGGTAACCAACAAGTCGAGCTCGGATGCCGTTCTTGTGGGAGTCATCAAGGAGGTTCGCAAGCGCCAGCTTCGTTCGGTCCGGACCGACACACTCCAGTCGCAGGAGTTAAAGTTGTTCCTCTATGTGGATTTTCACCTGGAGGATCCCGTTTCCGGCAAGCGAATTTTGACGACGGAAGTTTCCGGGGATGAATTTGGAAAATCGAAAGAGATCGAGGGCGAAGAAGTGATCAAGGCCCGCCAGGGACGAGTGATTGGGGAAACGATTCAGTTTGTCGACCGCAGCTACCAGGTGGGCGAACGTAATGCCTTTTCTTTCGCTGCACAGGATCTCGCGAACAAGCTGGTCTCCCAGCTCGCCAACGGATGGTGAACCGGGGGCCGTGCAAACCGGTTCAACTGATCGGGACTCCGATCGGAAACCTCGGCGATATTTCCTTTCGGGCGGTGGAATGCCTGCGCTCTGCCGACGTCATTGCCTGCGAAGACACCCGGCATTCCTCACGATTGCTTTCCCATCTGGAGATTTCCGGGAAAGAGCTTGTCGCTCTGCACGATCACAACGAACAGCAACGGGCCTCGGGGCTGGTTGAGCGTGCTGCGGCCGGTGAGCAGATTGTATTTCTGTCCGACGCAGGAACCCCGACGATTTCCGATCCCGGATACCGTCTCGTGAATTGCTGCATCGAAGCGGAAGTTCCCGTAGAGGTGATTCCCGGGCCTTCCGCAGTCATTACCGCTCTAGCCGGATCAGGGCTCCCGACCGACGCGTTTTACTTCGGGGGCTTCCTCCCTGTGAAATCGGGGAAACGGCTGAGGGAACTGGAGGCCGCTTTAGCAAGAACGGAGACCTCTCTTTACTTCGAATCCCCCTACCGCATTGCCAAAACGCTCCACGCGATTTCCGGGCTCGATGTCGATCGAGAGGTTTGTGTGGCCCGGGAATTGACCAAGAAATTTGAAACCTATCATCGCGGATCGGCCGCTGAACTGGCAGATAAGTTCGGAGCGCGAAAAGCCAAGGGCGAAATCACTCTCGTGATTCGCGGGCGTGGACGCGAAAAGAAATCCGATCGAAACCGCCTCCAGCAAAAAGAATGAGGCGGAGTCTTGCGACTCCGCCCCGTTCCATCTCTTCACCAAGTGTCCAAAGGGAGTTGGACAAATAAATTCTTTTTCAGGGGGTCGTTTTGCCCTGCCCTGTATGTGCTTCGGGAAAAATGACTTTTGCCGGAGTTACCTGGCGTCCCGGAAAGGTCGCGAGCACTCTGCGGCGATGACCTTGTTTCGGCCGAACGCGTGGGCGTCCCCTTTCGTCATAGCGCTGCTGCTGGAGACTCTGAGCCGTCACAAAGTCACGCTTCGCTGCGGAATTGCTCCCATAGAGGAACTGAATTAGCCGACCAAGTCGAACAAGGGGGGGCGAAAATAATACCATTGTCTGTTTTTTGGGAGCGTTTCGGTTTTCATTCCGGAATTCCGGTTTCTCAGGCCGGAGTTCAAAGTGGAAAAGGAACCGAAACGAAAGGTTTCGTGTGTCTTTGTTAAAATTACTATAATTTCAATAATTTATCAAACACTTTTTCAATATGACAAGTTTCTCCGTTGTCCCCTTTCCTCTTCTGCCTGAAACTGCAGGCATTGTCCGAACTTCGTTATGGCCTACCCCACTTCCCAATCACTCAGGGACCGCCTGCAGGCACCGGTCTCTTCGATTACTGCCTATGACTATCCGGTCGCCCGTCTTTGTGACGAGGCCGGGATCCAGCTCATCCTTGTTGGTGACTCCCTGGGCATGATGGTTGCGGGAATGGAGGATACGACGGGAGTCACTCTGGAGCACATGATCTACCACACGGAGATCGTCCGGCGCGGGGTGCAGTCAGCGGTCCTCGTTTCCGATCTCCCGATCGATACCTACCGAACGCCCGAAGAGGCCGTCACCAGCGCGAAGCGGTTGATGAAAGCCGGTGCTGATGCCGTAAAGCTGGAAGGTGGATTCGGGCAACTCGAAAAGGTGAAAGCCTTGAGAGACGAGGGGATCGCCTTTTGCGCGCACCTGGGGATGCTTCCTCAGCGGGTAAAAGAGGAAGGCGGTTACAAGAAGAAAGGAAAAGAGGAAGTGGAGGCAGATCAACTGGTGTCGGCTGCGATCGCCCTGGAAGAGGCCGGCGCCTTTGCCATGGTGCTGGAGAGCATGGTCGCTTCCGTAGCAACGCGGATTACCGACGCTGTCTCGATTCCCACTCTTGGAATCGGAGCCGGTTCCGGATGTGACGGCCAGATTCGGGTGTTGCACGATGTCATCGGCGCGTATCCCTGGTTTGTCCCTCCTTTTGCGAAAGTCTACGGGAATGTCGCGGAGGTCATCCGGAAATCAGTGGCTGACTACATTGAGGAAATCAAGTGACCGGGCCGATGAGGAATCGATCAATTCTCCCGCCCGGTTTCCACGCAATCCGACCTGCAAAAAATACTTGCGCTAAATGACAACGCGAGCCACATTCCATCGTCTCTGACCCCTTTTCAAGGTTGGGAATTTGCGCAAAGCTTCGATTTCAATACCTCGGCGCAAATCACCTTTTTCCCAGAAGTAAGGGACACTCTAAAGCGAAAGCCGTTTTCTATTCCCTGCAGGGATTCGAAATTCTGGATTTTCCAAACCGATAAGAATTCTTCGCTTGTCTCCTCGCGTGGAATTTGTATTTCAACAACCCCGGTGACCCTATGGCCCCATTGCTAGCTCAAGAGAGATCGGAAGCTGATACGCTTTCTATGGAATCTTTCGCGGCATTGTCGACCGGGCCCGGCACCTACACCTTTCTTTCCGTCTTTCCCTTAACTCAATGAGCCAGTCCCAAACTTCCGAGGAAGCTCACATTCCGAACAGCGACGAACTCCCGTTGGATCTCCCGGCCGAGTCTGCGAAGACGGAGTCTGCCCCCGCCGCTGAAAAGGAAAAGAAAGAGAAGAAAAAGAAGAAAGAAAAATCCGGGGAGAAATCGAAGGCAAAAAAGGAAAAAGCGGACTCTACCGGGGCTGAATCGTCTCCGGGTCATGATTCCCCCACGGCCGATTCCGATGGCGGAAAAATGCAATCCCGAAAGCAGCAGGAGCCGTCCGGCGAAGAGAACAGGAAAGACCCCCCTCCTGAGAAACCGGGGTCGGAAAGCGCACCGAACGAAGGGGACGCAAAGCCGGAATCTCAAGAGGGCGGTTCAGGAAATTCAGAGAGACGCGGTGAAAACAGACCGTCCGGAGAAGGCGGGGAAAAACGCGAGCGCCGTCGTCGATCCCGCTCCCGTTCCCGAAACCGTCGTCGTGCCAATGATTCCGAGGAAGGTGGCGAGCCCCGTGAAGACGGGGATGACTCCGCGGACGGCGAACAGGGTGACGGAACTCCCCGGAAAACCCGCAAACAGAGATATCTCGAGCGAAAAGAAAAAGAACGCGCCAAGGAAGCGGCAGCTTTGGAAGCGGCTGAACCTGTTGAAACGGAAGGGATTGTCGAAATCTCAACGAAGGGATTTGGATTTCTCCGCGAAAAAGTGCGGGGATTTCAGCAGTCGCCGAAGGACGTCTTTATCACGCCGGAGATGGTTCGCATTTACGGGCTCCGTGACGGACTCATGGTAAAATGCATTTCGAAGCAGGGGCTCCGTGGCCCGCAGTTGGTAGAGCTTCAAAAAATCAACGGTCGCGACCCGGAAGATTACACCAACCTCCCCTACTTTGAGGAACTCACCGCGATCAACCCGAACAAGAAGCTGACTCTGGAAACG
Source organism: Verrucomicrobiales bacterium (assembly GCA_029213265.1). Taxonomy (GTDB): domain Bacteria; phylum Verrucomicrobiota; class Verrucomicrobiia; order Verrucomicrobiales; family DEV007; genus Arctic95D-9. The sequence goes on from JARGNG010000009.1 coordinate 72,703, forward strand.
AATCCGGCGCGGACGACGACGCGGGTGATTGATTTGATTGCTCCGATCGGACGGGGGCAGCGAGGATTGATTGTCGCTCCTCCCCGCACCGGTAAGACTACGCTTCTTCACCACATCGCGGAAGGTCTGATCGAGAACTACGACGAAGAGTTGCATCTCATGGTTCTTCTCGTGGACGAGCGCCCCGAGGAAGTCACCGATTTTCAAAGATCCTTTCCCGACGTGGAAGTCTTTTCCAGCTCCAACGACAGTGATGCCAAAGAGCACACCCGGATTTCCCTGCTCGCGATCGAGCGTGCCAAGCGTCTCGTTGAGGCGGGAGAGCATGTTTTTATTCTGATGGACTCGATCACCCGGCTTGCCCGCGCCTTCAACTCGCAGATGCGGGGAGGAAAGCGTGGAACGGCCAGCGGAGGTCTCATCGTAGGGGCACTCGAAGTACCCCGCCGGATCTTTGCCGCGGCCCGGAACACCCGGGAAGCAGGTTCTCTCACGATCATTGCGACGGCGTTGATTCAAACCAACAGCAAGGCGGACGAGGCGATTTTCCAGGAGTTCAAAGGAACCGGAAATATGGAACTCGTTCTCGATCGACAGATTGCGCAAAACTACGTTTACCCGGCCGTCGATATTCACAAATCCGGAACGAGGCGGGAAGAATTGCTTCTTCCTCCTCACGTATTGGAGAAGATCTACGTGATTCGCCGCGGACTCGGTGGCTACAAGCCGCTCGATGCCATGGAGTGGCTGAACCGCTGTCTCGAGCGTTATCCGTCCAACGCGCAGATGTTGATGGATATCAAGACGACTGCTTTGTCGTAGATTTTCGCGCAGCAGGATTGCCGAATCTGCGAGGGTTTGCTAGAACCTACCGCATGAGTGAATTCACTACTGTCACCCGTCGCGGTTGGGGGTCCCGCAGCAAAAATTCCCTGGGAGGTGCCCTTTTTGGTTTCGTTCTTCTCGCGGTGGGAACCGTTCTCCTGTTCTGGAATGAAGGAAGAGCCGTCAAACGGTACAAAGACTTAAAGGAAGGGGCCGGAATTGTGGTTTCGACAGACTCTGGAACGATCGATCCGGCGATGGAGGGCAAGCTCGTCCATACGACCGGTGAGGCAGTCACCTCCGCTCCCCTGACCGATTCCCAATTCGGTATCACGGAAAAGGCCATCAAGCTGATTCGCGAGGTGGAGATGTATCAGTGGAAGGAGAACGTGACTACGGAAACGAGCACGAGAACAGGCGGCACGGAAGAGACGAAAAAAACCTATTCCTATTCCAAAGTCTGGAATGGAAGTCTCATCGATTCTAGCCGGTTCCAGGTGAAGGACGATCATTCCAATCCTCCGGAGATGAAGTACAAAGCGGCCTCGTTTCTGGCTGACGGCGTCACTCTCGGGGCTTTCAAGCTCCCCGAATTCCTCGTCGAGAAGATCGGTGGTGCCACCCGCCTGCCGATCGAATCACTGGAGTCTGCGCCGGAGGGCATCAAAGGAACCGCGAGGCTTCACAATCAACAGTTCTACTTCGGAAGTGATCCGCTGAACCCCCGGATCGGCGATATGCGCGTTTCCTTTTCGATTATTCGCCCCGGCCCTGTCAGCATCGTGGCCCAACAGGCCAATGATTCGTTCGTTCCCTACCAGGCGAAGACGGGCGGCACGGTCTCCCTCCTTGAGCGCGGAATTTTGCCATCCGGGGAAATTTTCGCGAAGGCGCACGAGCGAAACAAAATGCTGACCTGGGTCATTCGGGTCGGAGGATTTGTCATGCTCGGAATCGCTTTTTCCATGATTCTCGGCCCCCTCTCCGTCTTTGCCAGCGTCCTGCCTTTTTTAGGTCGAATCGTGGAGACCGGGACGACCATCATTGCCTTTCTTCTCGCGGGTATTCTCTGGACGATCGTGGTCGCCTTTGCGTGGATTTTCTATCGTCCTTTTCTCGGAATTGCTCTTCTCGTGATCACAGTGGGTTTGATTTCCCTGATCGTGCGTCGACTCCGGGCAGCAAAGGGTTCCGGACCGGTTTCCCCGCCCCCTCCTCTCGACACCCCGCCACCGCTCACGTAATTTTGCTTTATGGCTGAAGAATCGGATTCCTCCTCCCCGTCTGAATCCTCTTCCGACGAAATCTTCGATCTCGAGAAACTTCGCACGTCCAAGAGGGTCTCGTGGATTCTCGATGAATGCATTCGCATTCCGGGGACGAATATTCGTTTCGGACTTGATCCCATTCTCGGGTTGATTCCCTATGGAGGGGAAACCGTGGCCACCATTATAGGTGCTTCTATCCTGGGAGATGCGGGGAAAAAAGGAATTCCTTTTAAGAGCCTGGTACGCATGGGAGGCAATATGCTGCTGAATGCCGGTGTCGGTGCGATTCCGGTCGTGGGGGATCTCTTTTCGGGGTGGTTCAAATCAAACTCGAAGAACTACAAAATGCTCAGTTCCTATCTTAACAGTGAGCATGGCGAAGAGGAGCCCGGCGGATGGTGGCCGGTCATCTTCATCCTTTCGGTGGTCGGCATCGTACTGGCGCTGAACATTCTTTCTTGGATTCTGATGGCGTCGCTCTTCATCTGGTTTTTCCAGCAACTCGGCAACGCCGCAACGGGGAATCTATAATGGACACTCTCTACGTGGAGTCGGGTATTTCGAGTCATCCGCGGGTGGAGTCGCTGCGGAAGCGGTTTCCCCGGGCCACGGAAATCGAATGCGAGCGCTATGGCGAAGTCTTCAATGTTCGCTCTCAGAACTTCCGGCTTCAGAAGAAACGGCCCGCCCTGATCCTAGCCGAAAAACACGGAAAAACGGTTCTCCCGACTCCCCCGGCCTACTCCATTGGAAGGGAGAATAATTTCTATTTCAGTCATATGCTGAACTGCCTCTATGACTGCCGCTATTGCTTTCTCCAGGGAATGTATCAGTCGGCGAACTACGTCTATTTTGTGAACTTCGAAGAGTTCGAGACAGGAATTGACGAGATACGGGCTTCAAGGGAAGCGCCGTGCTTCTTTTCCGGATATGACTGTGACTCGCTGGTGATGGAATCACTCACCGGATTTGCGAGCCACTTCGTGCCCTTTTTCTCCGAGCGACCCGATGCCTGGGTAGAGCTGCGGACGAAGAGCCTGAATACGACCGTGCTGCAAAAATCCGACCCTGTCCCGAATATCATTGTGGCCTACACGCTCAGTCCGGATCCCATTGCGCGAGAAATTGAGCACGGCGCGCCCCCTCTCTCGAAGCGAATGAACAGGGTCAGGTCCCTGGCTCAACAGGGTTGGATGATTGGATTGCGGCTTGATCCCCTTATTCCGTGGCCGGGATTTGCTGACCTGTATCCGCAAATGGTCGAGGAGATCTTCGACGCCATCGATGCCGATCAGGTTCACTCGGTGACTCTGGGTCCGATGCGCTTTCCCAAAGCGATGTATGAAAAGATCATGAAGCTGTATCCCTACGACCCGCTCTTTGCTCTCGGGGAAGCAGAACTTCGTGAAGGGCAGATGACTTATCCGGCTCAAGTGGAAGAGAATTTGGTGGGCCTCGTGACTGAAGCGTTGCAAAAGTATCTCCCGGATTCGCGAATTTTTCGACAAACCGGCTGATCGCGCGCCTGTTTCGTTCTCTGATTCGTCTAAAAAAGGGCACTGAATAACGTCCGATGATCTGGTTTCCTTTCCCGCAAGCTGATGCGACAATCCCCTACCCAAATGCCCGACCTATGAAATTATTCTCACTTTCTTTCCTGACTCTGTTTGTTTTGCTCCCTTCTCTACACGCTCAAACGGCGATGGAGATTGCCGCGAAGTTCGAAAACGAAAAGATCGCCGCGATTGAATCCTATCTGGAGGCCAATCCGGAGGCGACGGATGTCGATCAGGCGCTTTCGATCGTCATCGGCGCTCATATGGCAATGGGAAAATTTGAACCCCTGCCGGATCTTCTGAACAAGCGCTACGACCTGCAACCAAAGGGTCCGGGAGCGAATCTCCAACTGATTATGCAGGAGATTGCCCGTCCCTTTATCGAGTCGAGCATTCTCTCGGATCAAAGGGACAAAGCAAAGGCCTTCATTACGAAAGTGAAGACAGATTTCGGATCGAACCCCCAGGTCTCGCAGATTCTCGACCAGTGGGGCGGTGATCTTTATCTACCGAATGTCGGTGACACGATGGAAATCGCCTTCACTGATACCACCGGGAAGGAAGTCGACCTAGCGGCCATGAAGGACAAGATCGTTCTCGTCGATTTCTGGGCAACCTGGTGTGGCCCCTGTGTCGCAGAGCTGCCTCACCTGCTGGAAGCCTATGAGAAATACCACGACAAGGGATTCGAAGTGATCGGAATCTCGCTCGACGACAATCAGGACACCCTCGCTCAGTTTGTGAAAAACAACGAGGTTCCATGGCCGCAGTATTTCGACGGCAAAGTCTGGGGCAACGAAATTGCCCAGCGCTATGGCATCGGACAGCTTCCCGCTACGTTTCTCGTTGGAAAAGGCGGAAAGATCGTCGCCTCCAACCTTCGGGGCACGGCTCTCGACGAAGCGATCGAGAAAGAACTGGCCAGGTCGGAGTAGGCCTTCGCGAATCTTCCCGGATTGTTGGCAATCCTCGTGCCCGAGCTCCAGCGGGTAGTAACTGGGCTCGCTCTGATCCGTCTTTTCCCCATTTTAGGTTGATTTCCGGTTTCCTGTCGGGCAATTGCAGCGATAATGGGCCGTCTTCATGAGTCAGGATAACCGAATCGACCGGCGCTTTGCCGAACTCCAGTCCGAAGGGAAAGCCGCCTTCGTTGCCTACATCTGTGCGGGGGATCCGAATATGGATCGTTCTCTTGATATCATGTTCGCACTCGAACGGGCCGGAGCGGATATTATCGAATTGGGGATTCCTTTTTCCGACCCGATGGCGGACGGAATCGTCAATCAAATGGCGGCCCACCGGGCGCTTGAGGCGGGAGGGAGCACTCCGGGTGTTCTCGAATTGATCCGGAAATTTCGCGAAACATCGGAAACACCAATCGTCCTTTTTACCTATTTGAACCCTGTCTACACCTACGGTTTCGCAAGGTTTCACACCGATGCCGCGGAAGCCGGAGCCGATGGGATCCTTCTCCTCGATCTCCCGCCCGATGAAGCCTCCCACAGCGAGGAATTTACGGAAACAGGCGAACTGAAGCACATTCGACTGATCGCGCCGACTACCCCTGCAGAGCGCATTCCGACCCTTGCAGGTTCCAGTGAAGGATTTATCTACTATGTCTCCCGCGAAGGTGTTACCGGTGCTCAGCAGAGCCTTGCGGAAGGGATCGGGGACAATGTGAAGGCGATCAAAACGCATTCCAGCGTTCCGGTCGTGGTTGGCTTCGGAATTTCGAGCCCGGAACAGGCAGCTGAGGTGGCGATGTCTTCCGACGGGGTTGTCGTGGGCAGTGCGATTGTTCGTCAGATCGAGGAGTTCGGAGCTTCTGAGGATGTTGCGGAGCGCGTCGAGGCTTTCGTCAAACCGCTTGTCGACGGCACCAAGTCAGTCTAATTTTCGCTGGAAACTCATTCCCCACTCTGATGCTGAAATTCTGGAAAATGAATGGAGCCGGCAACGATTTCGTCGTTGTTGACAACCGGGACGGCTCTCACGATCTGAGCCGCGAGCAAATTGCTCTGATTTGCAATCGGCAGCGCGGTGTCGGAGCGGACGGGTATCTCGCTGTTGAGCCGGCTCAAAACGGGGCTGATTTCCGGATGCGCTACTACAACGCGGATGGCGGCGAAGCAGAGATGTGCGGCAACGGGGCCCGCTGTTTTGCCCGTTTCGTGAATCAAATCGAAGGAAACAGCCTTTCCGGGACTTCTTTCGAGACAATCGCAGGTGTCATTCGCAGCGAATTCCTCGGAGACGAAGTCCGTATCCAATTGAGCGAGCCTTTTGATCTGGCACTCGGAGCCGAACTCGACCTGGCGGGTGAAGCCTACACGGTTCACTCGGTGAATACGGGCGTTCCTCACGCCGTTCTTTTCGTCGATGATCTTGCCGGTGTCGATATTCGGAAACTCGGTTCCGCGACGCGCTTTCACGATCATTTTGCGCCAGCGGGAACCAATGTGAATTTTGTCGGCGTCCTCGCTCCGGACCACATTGCGATCCGGACCTACGAGCGAGGGGTCGAAGATGAGACCCTCGCCTGCGGGACGGGAATGGTTGCCTGTGCGATCATTCATCATGAATTGACCGGAACCCCTTCTCCTATCAAAGTGAATGTCGCCGGCGGTGAAACACTGGAGGTCGCTTTTGAGAAGTCTGAGGCGGGAACCTACGAGAACGTAACCCTCCTCGGGCCGGCCGAATTCACCTTTGAAGGAACTCTTTCCCAACTCTAACTTTTTTCTATCCCAAGTCCCATGTTTGCCGGCGCGCACACCGCATTAGTCACCCCTTTCTCGGAATTTGGAACCGTTGATACGGAGGCGTTCCGAAAACTGATCGACAAGCAGTTCGATAACGGGATCAAAGGAGTGGTTCCTGTCGGGACTACGGGAGAATCAGCGACCCTTTCCACGGAAGAACATCGCAGGGTCGTAGAGCTTACCGTCAAGCAAGCTGCCGGGCGTGGTCTCGTCATCGCGGGCACGGGTTCGAACTGCACGCGGGAGGCCGTTGATCTCACCCAGTCGGCCGAACTGGCCGGCGCGGATGCCGCTTTGCTCGTAACCCCCTACTACAACAAGCCTTCCCAGGAGGGCTTGTTCCAACACTACCGGGCCATTGCTGAATCTACGGAACTGCCGATCATTCTTTATTCGATCCCGGGTCGTTGTCATATCGAGATCGAAGTGGAGACAGTGGTCCGACTCGCTGCCGACCGGCCTAACATTCGTGCGATCAAGGAAGCAGGAGGCATTACTGAACGGGTTCGTCAGCTCCGTGCCGCCTTGCCGGATGACTTTGAAATTCTCAGTGGAGACGATGCCCTCACGGTCGACTTCATGAAGGAAGGCGGAGTCGGCGTCATCTCGGTGGCGTCCAATTTGATTCCGAAGGCGATGGCTGATCTGACCACCGCCATGCTGGAAAACCGCATCAGCGACGCGGAGGCGATCAACGGGAAATACGGAGCGCTTTTCAGCGCTTTTCTGAAACTCGATACGAATCCTGTTCCGATCAAAGCCGCCCTCGGATTGACCGGAGAGTGTGATCCCCGTCTTCGTCTCCCTATGGTGCAGATGAGCGACGAAAAAGTCGCTGAGCTGAAGGGCACCCTGGAAAGCCTCGGAATTCTCTAACCGATTTCGAGTTCACCCGTTTCTTTGTCATGCTGAATATACTTGTAACTGGATGTCGTGGCCGCATGGGCCAGGCTGTCTCCACTGCTGCGGGCGAAGACGCCGACACTCGGATCGCCGCGGGAATTGATCTCGGAGACTCTCTGGAGGATGCTCTCGAAAAGACCGATGCCGTGATTGACTTCACTCTCCCTACCTTCACAAATGAACTGGTTGAGGGATGTGTCGCCACGAACAAGGCCCTCATCATGGGAACCACGGGACACGAGGATTCCCAGTTGGAGCTAATTCGTCAGGCCTCCACTCAAATCCCCATCGTTCATGCCCCTAACTTTTCCGTGGGAGTGAATACCCTTTTCTGGCTCACTCAGAAGGCGACCGAAATTCTGGGTAGCGGGTTCGATCTGGAAGTGATTGAAATGCATCACCGCCACAAGAAGGATTCTCCCAGCGGCACCGCCCGCCGTCTTGCTGAAATTCTGGCCGAGGTGAAGGGGCTATCCTATGAGGATGACTGCCGCCACGGTCGCTTTGGCGATGTGGGGGCCCGAACTGATGCAGAGATCGGAGTCCACGCACTCCGCGGTGGGGATGTCGTTGGAGATCACACGGTCGTCTACGCGGGAGAAGGCGAACGGGTTGAGCTGACTCACAAAGCTTCGAGCCGCATGACATTTGCCATGGGGGCGGTTCGCGCTGCCAAGTGGATTCAGGAGAGCGGAAAGAAGGACGGTCTTTACGACATGCAGGATGTCCTCGGTCTGAGGTAGCTGTCCCCGCTTGTCATGGCACGGGTGGGAATCAGTTTGGGAAGCAACCTGGGAGACCGGCTTGCCAATTTGCGGAAGGCGGTTCAATTGCTCGCCCCTTTCCGCAGCAGTGATCACCTCATGGTCTCCAGTCTCTACGAGACCGAGCCAGTCGACTGTGCCGAAGGTGACCCCGGATTCTACAATGCCGTGGTCGAGATCGATACTCTGCTCGAGCCAATGGAATTGCTGAAAGAGACGCAGCAAATCGAGCTGGCGCTGGGACGTCTGGAGGTTCGTTCTGCCAATTCACCCCGCCCTGTCGATCTGGATTTGTTGTACTACGATCAGCTGGAATTAGCGATGGATGTTTTGATTCTTCCCCACCCCCGGATGCTGGAACGGGCCTTTGTTCTCGTGCCCCTTTCGGAGATTCGAAGCGAATACCGGGAGGCGGCAGATCAACTGTCCGGATTGGACGGTATCGAACGGCTTGAGTCGGCCTGGTTGCAGGAATGACCTACTCCGAACCGTTGAGGTGAAGCAAGAACGCCCGAAGCGACGCCAGATCGGTCGCGGAAAGGGAGCCCTCAAAGTCGCCGTGCATCAGCGAAGCCGGGCTCATCCATTCCCAGCGGACTCGCGATGTCTCGACCTCTACTGAATTCCCCCCGGTGTCCCGAATCAGAAGCGTGTCGTCATTGCGGGATTCGACGATTCCCTGCATCCGGATTCCATTCGTCAATTCAAAGCCATGGCTTCCGTAGCCGGAATCGATTTTCACAGCCGGTTCCCGAATCGAGGCAACAAACGCCGAAGTGCTCAATGCTGCGGTAGCCTGAACGATATCCGGTCCGAACCTGGGGCCTTCTCCATGAATGTTATGACAGGTGGCGCAGCCTTCCCGGTCGAAAATCTTCCATCCGGTTTTCACATCGCCTGCGAGTGAATTTAATTCTTCGGCAAGTTGTTGCGTTGTCCCAGTTCGTGAAGGGTCTTCTCTCTTCTTCCCCGTTGCCGGATTTCGGTCGAGACGTGCCGCGATGCTCAGGCCGGTCTCTTTCACCCCGGAATCGGAACTTTGGCAGGCAAGCGCGATCCAATCCCCCACCCTGGTGTCGCCAACGACCTCCGCCGCCTGAAGCAGGCCGATGACACTCTTCCCCCCACTCGAGAGGACGGAATTGAGGGTCGACTGGATCTTTTGATCGACTGCAGAATCGACTTCACCCTGTGCCAGTTCGAGAAAGCTGATCCAGGCCAGCGTGGAGTCGATTTCCCTGCCGGATGTTGCTTTCTGCGGCAGCCATGCGATTTGGTTGGGTGGACATTCCACTTGCTTCCAGGCAGCGAAGATTTCATAAAGATAGGGCTCTACCTCTTTGATGGCGGCAAAGTCGCCAGCAAGAGAAAACGCTTCTCGAAACGGGAGTTCGTTTAGAGGAAGAAGTAACTGTAGAGCAATGATGCGCAGTGCCTTGTCGCGACTTGAATCGCGGGAAACCCCGGCCAGCCATTCAGAAGATTCCGGAGGGATTGCCTCTCCTTGAACCATTCTGAGAACGGCGGGCTCAAGGGAAATTTCCTGTTTCGCCAGGGAAATCAGCAGGCCGGGATTCTCGATGGGGATTCCGCGGGTCTTCATCACATCGAGAAGCCACGAGGCATCGACGCGGTGGTCACTCAGGGATGCCTGCAAAAAAGCATCCAGTAAGGGGGTGCTTTTCCACCTTTCCCCGGACTCAGTGGGAAGGTAGTAGAGATCGCAGATGGCCTTCAATCCGGCACGTCGATATGTGGGGTCCCGGGTTTTTTCCAGCCGCAACACGATGCCCTCCGCCACGCTTGCTTTCGTGATGCAGGAGAGAATCGAGAAGGCCGTTTCATGCAATTCGGCTTGACCGGGGTCATCAAGTGCAACAAAGCAGGCTGTGTCGGCTTCACGGGCGATGAGAAAGTTCTGCGCTGCCGTCGCCAGCACAGTCTCGTGCGAGGCTGCCATGGAGAGCGCGAGAGTTTCCAAACCAGCCGCCTCCGTCTTACTTTTCTCGACCGCGGACAGAATGCCGGCGGATACAGCAGGTAACTTCACTTTGGTGATCTTGGAGAAGACGACATGATTTTTCGCCTCCGGGCGATCCCCGAGAAAACGAAACGCGAGCGGCTGTCCACCGCGTCGTGCGGCTCGAACGAGATCCTGAAACGCCTCCCGGGACGGATTCAGGCTCGTTACCGCGAGGGCACTCGTGTAGGTGGAGGCGTCGGGGGCATCAAGCAGGGCGCGCAATCCATCCGAGAGATCTTTTCTTCGCCGGGGGATTTCAAACCCGGCTTCCTTTCGACTTTGATGATCCTCCGCTCCGAGTAAAGGCAGGAGTTCCGACTCCGCTATCTCATCAAGATTCAGGTTCTCAGGAGAAGCGTCATTATTGACCAGGTGTGCGATCTGCCACTTGCCTGTTTTCTTGAAGGACAGAATTCCGCTACCGACTCGTCGCGACAAGAGAAGAGGAAGGTCGATCTCTGCAATCAGTTCTGCAGTAAGAGCCTCGCGAAGAGAGGCGATTTGATTTTCCTCCCGGAGCAGAACCCGACTTGCGGTGCCATCCAACGCGGGCGAAGCAGCCCATGAAAACGTGACTGCATCTGAACTCTTCATAACGGGACCCGTTACAGCAGAGAGGCGGTGGTAGTTACTCACTCCGTTCTCTCCCATCGAAACAAAGAGCTGTAGATTGTCATCGTGAAAGAAGTCGAGGACTGGCGCCGGCGATTTCCAAACCACTTGGAAGTGGCTTCCATCCCGGCGAAATCGGGCAAGCCCGTGCGGCGGCACATCCAGAAGTTCGTTTTGCGTTCCAAAGCCGGCAATCGCTTCGCTGCCCTTAAGGATCCCGTAGCACCACCCGTCGAGGGTCAATTGCAAAGAGGAGATCGATAGTCCGCTGCCATTTTCTCCTTCCGGAGTGAAAATCCGGGTGCTGCGAAATCGTTCGTCGGCTTCGCCGTCATTGTTGGTATCACGATAGGATGTGAATCGAGTCCCCTCCAACACGTAGAGCCACTCCCCGTCCCAGACAGCACAGGCACCGCTCCCGAGGTCATCCAGGAATGGCGTGAAACGATAGGTCCCATCTTCCCTCGATCCGGAGAGAATGAGCGCCCCGTCGCAGTCGTCTTTCTCTGCCACAACAAAGAGGGTTCCGGACGCCGTCTCAATCAGCTGGGACGGAGAGAGGCCGTCCTGGAGATGACCCAGGTTCTGTAGCGTCCAGCCTTCCCGCAATCGAATCGCCCGGTCCTCTTCGCCGGGGCCTACGGCATGAAGTGATTTGGCTGGTGTCTGTTCAACCAGGTAGGCAACCGGGACGTCGCCTTCCGTTTTGAAGGCACTGACCTCGCGGATCCCAATCGTCTGTGAAGGGGCGGTGACCGGAACCGAGATGCGAATTCGATGGTATCGATGCCTGTCATTCCCGGTGAGCACGCTGGTTCGAGACGACTCCTTTCTTTCCAGTTGGGAAAAGGCATTCCAGTTCCCATCTTCAGATCGCCCTTCGACGAGGAAGTTTTCCGGGGCTTCGGAGGCCCATTCTACTGCCAAAGAAGATAGGGGCGATGCTTCCTTCATTTCCATCACCAGGCTCACCGGGCCGGGCTTTGCCGACTCCCAGAAGGTGTGGGGATCACCGTCGACAGCGAGATCCGGTAAATACCCATCGGCCACATTGGTGGAAAGCGCCGAAACGGAAGAGCCGCTGAGCAGGTTTTTCCCGGGCCTTCTGATTTCGTCGTGCAGTTCCGGCAGGTTCACCCCCGGAATGGGTATTGTCGGATCGACACTCTTGAATGACTCTTCATCGAGGCTGTCGAGCGCCCAGAGAAAGCCGCGAGTTACCATGTCGAGGTAAACAGGATTCACCATCGTTTCGGGATCGTTTCCGATGGTGGTAGCAAAAACCCTGGCTTTTCCCGAACCATAGGAGTGTTTCCATGCGACGGGATGAACTTCCCCGACGTCTTCCTGTTGGCCCTGACCGAGAGACGTAACACCGGGAAGGAGTTGATCCAGAAAGTAGAGTTCGCCTCGGGGCGTTTTCCAGTTCTCCAGTCCCGAGACGATCGGGCCAGCTGGAGTTGCCCACGAAATGGAGATGGGTGCGTGCGGACCGTGAGAGCGTGATTCCGCCCCGCAAAACTGATACCAGCGTTCATCTCTCAGGGGAAAGGACTGCATGGTCCCGTGAATCAAGACGGCGGGCAATCCTTTCCGGTGCGGTTCGAGGATCCGGTCGACATAGGCTTCTGCGTACACTCTCGGAAAGCAGTAGTTGTGCACCACAATATCGTATCCCTCGGCCCAGGCCGCGTTCTCGAAGAGAGGGATTTCGACATCGCTCCTCCCCTCCCCCTGCAGATGAACTTTCCATTCAACGACGCGGCCGAGTCTTTGCCGAATTCCGGCGGTCAGAATTTTCTGCTGCAGGTCGTAGTTGTGGGTGCTCCCACCAGTCACGAGAAGAGCACGGATCGGCGACAAGGTTTCCTCCTTATCCTGTGCCAGGGCGCATAAACTGCCGAACAGCCAGAGGCCGAACAGGCAGGTGGCGGCGAGTAGAAGTCGTGACATCAGTGACGGAATTGAACCGGCGGAAGCCCCGTCCCGCAAGGAAAGAATGGCGTAGCAATCACCAACTCAGGAAGGCAACTCCGCCACCGCGGCTTCCTTTACGCGATGCCCGTAGGGAAGCTCGACAGGAAGCTCGCAGATCTCTGAGATCGCTTCAAAAAGTTCATCGAACTTGTCGACGAAGATGTCTCCAATGAGAAGGTCGGTCAGTGTCGGACGTAACTCGGGGTGCATCTTGACCAGTTTTCCAAAGCTGAATTCCTCCTGGTAGAAGGCATACACAACTTTACGCATCCGCTCCATCGCCACACAAATATCCCTACCGTAGTCCTCGAATTGCGAGGCCGAGGTATCGCAATTTTGCAGAGCCTTGTCGATCGCTTCTGCTGCGAGCTCTCCCGATTTAAGAGCGAGAAAGACCCCGGAGGAAAACACCGGATCAAGGAATGCGAAGGCGTCACCGACAAGCAGGACGCCATCGGCAGCGCAGTAGTTGGAACGGTAGCTATACTCTCCCGTGACCCAGAACTCTCCGACCTGCTCTCCTGTCTCGAGGTGCTTCTTGATCCAGGCATTCTCCCCAATTTCCCGTGCGAAAATCTCTGAAAGCTCGCGCGCGTCGCGATAGAGGTAATCCCGATCCGCAACGATACCCACGCTAACGCGATTGTCTTTCATCGGAATGTACCAGAACCATCCCTTCTCGGGGATGTAGGCTACGGTGGTGGAGCCGGCATCGAGACCGGGGTCACGCATTGCGCCTTCGTAATAAGTCCAAATTGCAATTTTGTTGAGTTCCGGATCCCGGTTTCTCCAACGATTCTTCCCGGCCACGACGCAATCCCGACCGGACGCATCAACAACGATTTCTCCGTGGATTTCGCTTCGTTCTCCGGACGCGTCTTCTACGAGGACTCCCACAACCCGGCCACTTTCGTCAGTGAGAGTTTCGAGCACTTTCTGCTGCTCCCTCACCTCAGCTCCGTTTTCCCGGGCTTTTTCCACCAGCATCTGGTCAAAAACCTGTCGTTCCACCTGCCAGGTCACGGCGGAGGGATGATCATCGTGCTGGAAGAAATAGAAAGGCCGCGACACATGTCCGTCCGTGGTGACGAACTGCACGCTGTGTTTTTGCTGAAAGCCGATCTCGTCCATTTTCCCGGCAAGCCCCAGCTTGTTCAGGGTATACCAGCAAAAGGGCATCATGGATTCACCGACATGGTAACGGGGAAACTTTTCTTTTTCGAGAACGAGGACCTTCCGTCCCTTCTCCGCCAGGAGGGCTGCTGTCGTCGTGCCCGCCGGTCCCGCGCCGATGATGATTGCGTCCCAGTTTGTAGAGTCCATAGAAATCGTGGTTCAGTCAAAAAGGATTACGTTTTCACCCAATTCTCGGACTCGTCACTACGCGGAAGAATCTCCACGATATCGGCGAAAACCATTCCCTCCCGGTCCAGAAGTTGATTGCATCGCCCGTAGAGGATTTCTCCCGGAGGAACATTCAGCGCTTCAGAAATGAGTTCGTCGGCGGGAACGGAAAAATAGGCGCCGGGATCGCCGGAGTGTTCGACCCGGTATTCGCCGAGAATTCCTCCGAGCGGCTTTTTCCCTTCGACGACAAGTTTCCGAACATCGTCGGGAAGCTCACCCAATTGGATAGCAATGGCCCCGTATTCGACCGGTTTTTCCGAAGCGGCGGCGTGGAGGCTGACGAGGCGGATCTCGAAGTCGTCATTCGACTCGTGCCGATGGACCTTCAGATAGAGTTTGGAATGGTGAAAGGCCGCCAGAGTCGGCGTCATGTCGTTCTTATGAACGAGGAGTGAACGATACGGATAGGGAACTTCTTCCCCGTCGAGAAAAGTGAAGTCAGGCAGCTCGAGGCCTGCTTTTTCATAAAAAAAATGAAGAGGAAGCAGACGATGCAGCGCCTCTGCATAGGCCTTGCTGGCCTCTGTCTGATCAGGTGTAACGTGCATCGCGGTGCTCTTCGAGAAAGAATCCATGGAGAAGGCGATCGATTTCCAGCATCCCGGCACGGGACACGCGGATTTCGTCTCCATGGACCGAAAAGTAGTTTTGGTCTTCCAGCTTCTTCAGCTCCTTCGGGAATCGCTCGAGAGGATTGACTCCGTATTTTTCCTGAAAGTAGCTGGCGCGGGTTTTGCCAAGCTTCAGCTGCAAAATGAACTCGCGAACAAATCTTTCATCCGGAGAGGTCGGATAGGCCCGGAAGATCGGTAGTTCGCCGTTGTCGACCTGGGTCATGTAAGGGCCCACGTCCGCCTGGTTCTGGTAGTGAACGCCCCCGAAATGCCCAAAGCTGGCGACTCCGGCGGAGAGAAGGTCGGCCCCTTCCCAGAGGCTGTCGCGATAGACGAACTTCATTTTCTCCGGATCCTTGACGACAGTGTAGGCGCTGCTGACCGTGTAGCCATTGTTTTCAAACTGATTGAACGCCCAGTCTACCCAGGCCCGTTTCGTGGGCCAGTCTGCCACCGGGGCGGTGACACGGCCTGATTCCTGCATCTCCTTGAAGATGGTCGTGTTGTAGGGAATCTCCATCTGGTAGATGGTGACGCAGTCGGGATCCTGCTCGATCGCCGTTTCCACGGTTCGCTGCCAGTTTTCCGGTGTCTCGTCCATCATTCCGGCAATCAGATCGATATTTACCTGGTCAAAACCGAGACTTTTGGCAAATTTCAGTGCGCGGAAGGCTTCTTTCGAGCGGTGCGCCCGACCGTTGACTTCGAGAATGTGATCATCAAAGTTTTCGATTCCGAGGCTTAAGCGGGTCACTCCGATTTCGCGAAGGGCTTCGAGCTTTTTCTCCGTGAGAGTCCCCGGTTCACACTCGAACGCCACCTCTTCGGTTTCATCCCACGGAAACAGATCTTTCATGCGATCCGTCAGATCCTTGAGCTGGTTGATCGATAGATAGCTCGGAGTTCCTCCTCCGAAATACACGAACTGAGGTTTCCTGCCTGCGAGATAGGAAGTCTGCGCATACCTCTCAAACTCACGAATTCCGGCATCGAGATAAGCATTGATCTCATTTGCATTCTTGTCGGTGTAGACCCGGAAATAGCAGAAGTGGCAACGCTTTCGGCAGAAAGGAATGTGGAAATAGACACCGAGATTGGTGTCCACCGGACGCGGGGAATTCAGAACATCATGAACGGCGTCTTTGTGATCCGGCGACCAGAATGAGAATGGTGGATAGTTTGCGACAAAGTAATTTCCAACTTCGGTATCCTCTCCGCTGGAAGCGATGAGAGGAACTTTGAGTTGTTCGATGACGCTGGGTTTGGAGGAAGAGGACATAAGAAAAAGGCAGAAGCGAGGTTACCTCGGAGAGTCAGCGGAAAGCATACACCACCCCATCGGACCCGCAAACCACGAGAGCCCCACGCGATACCGCCGGAGATGCTTTGATTTGCGCTCCCAGCTCAAACTGCCAGAGCTCGCTGCCGTCGGCGCGATTTACCGCATAGAGGCGACCGTCCATACCTCCCTGCCAGATGACATCCCCGCTGATTACGGGCGAACTATCCAGCGATCGTGTTGCAAGAAAGGACCATTTCTCCTCCCCGGTGACCCGGTCGTAAGCTACGAGCCGTTTGTCCGGACCCGAAACATAGAGCGAGGTGTCATCAACTGCCGGTGAAGCGAGATACTTGGTATTGGTGACGATTCGCCAGACTTCCTCACGTGCGGAGACATCGATCGCGATGATTTCCCCGTCGTTGTGGGCCACGTAGGCGATGCCGTCGCGGACCGCGGCGCTATTGGCAACATAGGATCCGATCTCCACTTCTGTCTTCGTTTCGTCGATCGCCTGCCCATTGGACGGCAGGATATGAAGAAGACCATCACAACCGCCAAAGCAAACTGACTGTGATCCTCCCGAATTCACAAGCGAAGGCGTTGCCACAATGTAGTTGTCCGTTTCATACTTCCACTGCACCTCCCCTGTTTCCGAGTCGAAGCTGTAGAGGAAGTAGTCGTGGCTCCCGATGAAGACCGAGGTTTTCCCTGACTCATCGGTGAGCAAATTCACTCCGCCTTCAATCTTTCCTTCCGTCTCAAATCTCCAGATTTCCTCGCCGGTGCCAGCCTGGAGCGCATACACGAATCCATATTGATCTCCGAAAAAGACGGCTTTCTCCGTTGCTGCTGCCGGAGCCGTGACCGGGCCTTCCGCATCGAATTTCCATTTCAGTTCCCCGCTTTCGAGATGGATTGCGAGAAACTCGCCGCCCTGCGTTCCGACAAACACAACTCCGCCAACAATCACGGGGGACGCTTCGATGGGAGGAAGACGCTTCCCCTCTTCCGCGTCGGGCTCATAGGTCCAAGCCAGTTGGAGCGGGGGTTCAATCACTTCGACCGCCACTCCCTGCATCTCCGGGTCTCCCCGGAACAGGGGCCAGTCCGCAACGATCGCAGTGCCCTCGTCACCGGACCCGGGGTTGTCTCCGACCGGGGCCGTTTTCTCTCCGCATCCGGTCACGAAAAGACTAAGGAGGAAAAGAAAAAGTAGTAAGCCGGTGCTTACGCGAAATCTTCTCTGCAACCAATCCAGAAACTTTAGCTGGTTTACTGCGTTCATTCGTCTATGATTATCTCGCGATTCCGGATAATCAACGCCTCCATTGCGTAAAGTCCGGATTCTCGAAAATTTCCTTCGATTCGTCTCCCCCTCAGATGAAGCTCCTACTCTCTATCCTGTTCTGCCTCCCGCTCTTCGCCGTTTCCCAAAGCCTTGCGCAAAAGGAAGGCCCACCCGCTTGGATGAAAGACATCACCCGTCTTCCACCGGGAGATCACGCAAACTTGAGGCCGGTGAAGCTGGAATATACTCTTTCCTGGAACAATCGCATCAACGCAGGTGAGTTTGAAATTGCAGTCACCCGCCGGGGCACTGGCACACAGCGATTTGTCGGGGACGCCCAGGGGCGCAGCACGGGATTTGCCCGGGTTCTCTGGCCCTACGATTTCCGGGCCCGCTCCATCATTGATCAGGAGTCTCTTCGGCCGATCACCTTTCAACTCACCGAGCAAGAGCGCAATGAGCAGAGTAGCTACGACATCATTTTTGACAAACGGCGTCAGCTCTACACCACCACCTCCAGGAAAAAGGACGAAGAGGCGAGAACGGCTACTTCGCGGTTCAAATTCGATTTTGGTCAGGATGCTCTCTCCTCGGCATTCTACATGCGCAGTCAGCCCCTGCGAAACGGGGACGAGCTCTCCATGCTAGTCACCCCTTTCAACAAGCCCTATCTCGCCAAGATGAAGGTGCTGGGCAGGGAAAAGCGCACCATCAAGGGCAAATCCTACAACACCATTAAACTGGATGCGGTCGTTGGGAAAGTGAATCCTGATCTTACGATCAAGCACTACGATAAAATCAAATCAACGACACTCTGGATCGCCGATGATCAGTACCGTCTCCCTCTGGAGTTGCAGTCGCAGATTTCCATCGGCTTTGTCTCGGCCCGGTTGGTCGATCAAACTTGGCTGGAGTAAGAGGAAAAAATCTTACTCGATCGCCATCCTCACCTCGCGCGATTCCTTGGAAATATCCGCATCGCGCTGGTCAAGATCCTTGATCTGCTTGTCAATCGCGCCAAGAACGGATTCCACCTTGTTCCGGTCCGGCTTGATGCGCATTTTATCGAACGCCGCCTGCTTCTCCATGCGCTCGGCCCGCAGTTCCTTCTTCCTGACATTGTTCCGGCGAGCTTCGTCCTTCAGTTCGCCGATCCGGTTCCAACGTTGCTTGTTGCGCTCCAGCATCGCCCTGTATTCGGCAGCGCGTTCGTCCGGAGTCCCGCGGTCGGGAGTCCTCGGGTTGCTTTTACTCCCTTTTGAGTCCTTTTCTTCCCCGACAGATGCCTCGGCAACGAGCACCCCCAGAATCTCATTGGGACGGATCGCGGCGAGAGCTTCAGGTGACTGAGACGGCGCAGGCAAGGCACCGGGAAGGTTGAATTTGTCGGCATGTGTTGCGGGGATTTGAGCTACGGGTATGGACTGCGAACCTGCTGCTGTCGCTACCTTAATCCCACCTCGTAAGGTTCCTGAATATACGCCATTCTCAATAACGGTCCCGTTGGCCAGCCGAATCGTTCCCAGTGGGGTGCCGGCGCTGACCTTCGGAATCACCCGATAGGACGATTGGTAGACACTGAGCAAGTAGGCAAGATCGGAGATTTCCTTCTCCATCATGAGAACGTCCTCCTTTTTCTGCGAGATCTCCTCTTTCAACTTGTCGACGTTATCTTTCAGCTGGACCGCTCCCGCATTCTGGGCCTCCAGAGTCGCTATCTTCTCTGTGAGAACTTCAATTTCGGCAAGAGTGTCAGACCGACTGTCGGCACGGACGTCCGCTGCCACCAGGGAAAAAAGTGCGCCGACTCCGAGAATTGAGAGTAGATGTTGTTTCATGGTAATGGCTTTCTCAATGACTCTTTGTTTACAGACCTTTGGTCGCGAGAACCGTTGCCTCGTGAATGATGTTTTTGCGAAGAGCGACCGGCAAATTAATGACGGGAATCGTTTCGCTTCCTCCCGCATGATCGATTGTGAGGGTGTCGTCGTCAATTTTTTGAATAGTCACTGAACTATAGGTATTACCGTTGGTTGTCTCAATCTCGGGTAGTTCAACTCCAAAGAAGGATGTTCTCGTAGCCGCCTTCCACGCATTCACTGAAGTAGTTAATTCTTCCCGCAACTTCGTTGCGGCTGCATGATAGTTACGGATCTTTCCGGCATCACTTGCAATCTTTACCTCTTCGGTGATCAAATCCCCTTCACTCGCTGCCAGTTCCGTTAGTTCTTTCAAGCGCTTCTCGAGGTCTTTCTTCTCTTCCCGGATCTGCGTAAAAGATCGGGTGTCCTTTTTCTCCTCCGGTTCCGACGACTTTTTCGCGACCGGTTCGTCATCGTCTTTTTTCGATGGCTTGGGCTTGGAAACATCTTCCGGGGAGTTATCAGTGTCAGGAGAATCCGGGCTCTCCGCCAGCTTATCGAGACAGGAAGTAGCAAAGATAGAAGTGACTAGTAGAAAGAGGATGGACTTTTTCATCTTATTACCAAGATTTGCTCACTCAAAGGACCATGCAAGAGAAGAATCGGAAAAATGTTGGATCAGAACTCGAAAGCGTTCTTGATTTCGCGTAGAGAAGCCCTACCATTTGCTCCCAATTTCACGGAGATTTTTCTCCGGACATCAATGCCGGTGTGGCGGAATTGGTAGACGCGCGCGAT
Source organism: Verrucomicrobiales bacterium (assembly GCA_029213265.1). Classification (GTDB taxonomy): domain Bacteria; phylum Verrucomicrobiota; class Verrucomicrobiia; order Verrucomicrobiales; family DEV007; genus Arctic95D-9. The sequence continues at coordinate 92,644 of JARGNG010000009.1, forward strand.
TCAAAATCGCGTTCCTTCGGGAGTGCGGGTTCGATTCCCGCCGCCGGTATTTTTTCGAGCCTCTGAAACGCCTCACGCTCTCGCCCGCTGGCGAATCGCGATCAGCTCTTTCATGACATGATCGAGCTTTCCTTCCCAACCTGAGGAGCCAAACGCATCGTGAATGGTTTTATAAAGAGCGTAAATCTCCGCATAGGCGGCCTGGTTTTCCGGAATCGGCGAGTATTCGACATCACGCATGCGGCAACAGTTGGCCTGCACTTCGCTAATCGTCATTGACCCACCACAGGCAGCGCCGAAGATGGCCGCCCCGAGAGCACAGGTTTGATCGCTTGCTGCGACCTTCAGCGGTCGTCCCAGAATGTCAGCGTAAATCTGCATGAGTGTCCGGTTCTTCACGGCGAGCCCTCCTGTGTTCACGACTTCCTCGATACGGATTCCGTATTCCTCCATGCGGTTGATGATCGTCAACGCACCGAAGGCCGTTGCTTCGATCAGAGCCCGATAGATTTCGTGTGCCTCGGTGTGCAGGGTTTGACCCAACAACAAGCCACTGAGACGGACATCAACGAGAACGGTTCGGTTTCCGTTGTTCCAATCCAAAGCGAGCAGTCCGGTTTCCCCGGGTTTTAACCCGGAGAGACGACGCTCCATCTCGATGAACTTTTCATCCTGGGTTGCTCCGTAGGAATCGGGGACGAGGTGATTGACAAACCAGAGAAAAATATCCCCCACCGCTGATTGACCGGCTTCGATACCGTAGTGCCCGGGAAGAACGGATCCATCCACGACTCCGCAAACGCCGGGAACATCTCCCAACTCCGCATCATTCGGGAGAACGGTAATGTCGCAGGTGCTGGTTCCGAGAATCTTGACCAGCGTTCCCGCTTTGCCGCCGGATCCGACCGCGCCGTGGTGGGCATCGAATGCGCCCACGGCCACCGGAATGCCCGGTTTGAGCCCAAGCTTTTCGGCCCACTCCTCCGTCAGCTGTCCAGCCTGAGCTTCCGATGTTTCCGCCTTTTCGTAGAGTCGGTCGCGAAGATTTGCGAGTGCAGGGGCCAGCATCGCGAGAAATTCCTTGTCCGGCAGACCGCCCCACTCTTCACAATACATCGCTTTGTGGCCTGCCGCACAGACGCTTCGTTTCGTATCCGCAGGCTTGTCGTTTCCGGTCAAGACGGCCGGAAGCCAGTCACAGTGTTCGACCCAGCTGTAGGCTGCCTCGAAAACCGCAGCATCCACATTTTGGCAACGCCAGATTTTGCTCCACCACCACTCGCTGGAATAGATGCCGCCGCACTTGGCAAGGAATTGGGGGCGTTCGCGTCCGGCGATTTCCGTAATGGAGGCGGCCTCCTCATGCGCGGTGTGATCCTTCCAAAGCCAGACATGAGCGTTGAGATTAGTCGCAAATTCCGGTTTGAGCGCGAGAGGTGTTCCCGCTTCATCGACAGGAATGACCGTGCTGCCGGTCGTATCGATCCCGAGTCCGATCACTTCCGAGGCATCAAATCCGTCTCTCTTTTCCGCAGCAGCTTCGAGAGCGCCCCGGATAATGGTCACCATTCCGTCGAGATAATCCTGTGGGTTCTGGCGGGCCACGTTCGGGTCCGAAGGATCGGTCAAGATGCCGAGTTCTCCGGAAGGATAGGGAAATACAACGGAACCGAGCTCCTCCCCCGTATCCAGATCCACGAGAAGGGAGCGACAGGAGTTTGTTCCATAATCAAGGCCAATAGCGTAGCGACTCATGCTGAACGGTATAGGCGAAGGTTCCGATTCTGGCAACGCTTGATTGGCCCGTAAAAGTGCCGATTTTTTCCGGTGAGTTATCGAGGATCAGTTGCATCCGTCCGCATATTCCCTTTTCGTGGGCAAGGTATGGAAATATTTCTCAATGAAATCCCCGAAGAGGGCCTGCAGCGTTCCGGACAGTTCCAGTCTTCGCTCTTCGATTTGGATGAAAAGGATTCGATCCGGTCCGTGGGGCCTGTTGAATACGATGTGACGATGTATCGTTTCGAAGAAGTCGTTGCTTTTTCCGGAGTCCTCCGGGCCCCCTTTCAGCTCCAATGTGCGGTTTGTCTCGATTACGTGGACTACCAGGCCGAATTCGAAAGCTGGAGCTCGGAACTCGATCTGGAAGAGGGACAAAAGAATTTCGATCTTTCCCAAGTGATCCGGGAGGACTTTCTCCTAGAACTCCCCGCGAGCCCATTCTGCGAAGATCTCGATCCTGAACGCACCTGCCCCAAGGCAGAACTCATTCAACAGATTGAAGAGGAGTCGGCCAAGGATCCCGATGCCGATTCGGGTCCCGACGTGTGGGGCGCTCTCGATGATTTGAAATAAGAGGTAATCGGGGTAGAGAAAGGACGGACCCGGTCGGGGTTCGCACACATTCAGCCGCCTTCGCGAGAAGGTGGGCTCTCAGACGCAGGTCTGAAACCACCAAACCACGCTCTTGCGAGCGCGGCTACCTCGCCCCCTCTTAGTAGGCGAGACTGCGGAAGGTCTTGTCCTGCCACTTGTAAACGTCGTCCCGGGTCATGCCCACGCCTTGACCGGAAATGCCCTCGGCACGTGATTCGTCGTTTTTCGTGGTCGTGCAGCTCGTGAAAACAGGGCTGAAGGCGAAAAGGAAGAGGAGAAGAATAGAGAAGCGCTTCATAAGAGATGGAAGTGATGTCCGGTTACGGTAACCACCGTTTAGTGGTGAGGTCGACAAAAAAATCACCCTGGTGAGTCGCCTATCGTGCCGGTGGATCCGGCTGGCGATAGAACCAATCGGGAAAAACGGCCGCCTTTGGTCCCCCTTCCTTGCGATGAAGAAATTTCGTTCCCCGGTCGCGTCCGACCGGAATTTCATTTCCTCCGGTCTCTTCGAGCAAATCGAACAGCCTCGTGTTCAGTTCGGTGACCTTTCCCGCATAGTCAGGGTCATTGATCAAATTGACCCGTTCTTCAGGGTCCTTCTCCAGGTCAAATAGTTCATCCACATCCCAGACTCCATGGTAGCGGATGTATTTGAAACGCTCGCCGAGAACGGCATGCGTGGTCGGAGTATGAGGGTAATTGCGTTCCCAAAGATACTCGTAGAGAATGTAATCCCGCCATTCGTCCGACTGGCCGGTTACGAGAGGCTTCATACTGCGGCCGTCCATGTGCTCCGGAATCGCCACTTCGGCGAAATCGAGCATCGTCGGACCCACGTCAATGTTCGCCACGACCTGTTTCAGGACCTGGCCGCCTTTCACTTTCTCCGGGTAACGCATAAGCATGGGAATTCGAACGGATGCCTCATAGGCGTTTCGCTTGTCGATGAGCCCTTTCTCGCCGAACAGAAACCCGTTGTCGCCGAGGTAAAGAATGACCGTATTGTCGAGTTCACCGCGGTCTTCCAGCATCTGCAAGAGATCCCCGGTGCTCTCATCGACTGCCTTGATCGTCTCGCAGTATCGTTTGTAATAGGTCCCGAGATCGAGGTTCGTGTAGTAGGCAAACTCGGTTCCATGGCGGCTGTTGTGCTGATTCTGCACCCAAAGAGGGACGTCGCGGAAAGCGTCCGGGAGATCATGCCAGGTCTTCGGTTTTTCGAAGGTCTCGTTCTCGTAGGCGTAGGCATGACGATTTGCCGGGAGAAAGTCGGCATGCACCGCCTTGTGGGAAAGGTAGAGCATCCAGGGCTTGTCCCCCCTGCGTTCATCGAGCCAGTCTTTAGCAAAGCCATTGAGAACGTCGGTGATATATCCTTCCTGGGGAATCTGCTTTCCATTTACGTTGAAGCCGTCGCGATTGACCTGAGGGACATAGCGCCCTTTTACTTTCGCGTCTTCGGGATCGCCGAAGTAAACACCCTGCCCTTTAAACGAAATCCAGTGGTCGAATCCGGGCTGCGGATGATCGATGTCACCGCCCATATGCCATTTGCCGATGAAAGCCGTATCGTAGCCGCCTTCCTGCAGGTATTTCGGGAAGTAGACGAGTCCTTCCGGAATCGGATTGTAGTTGTCGACGACCCGGTGATTGTGCGCGTAAAGCCCCGTCAAAATGGAGGCGCGGCTCGGAGAGCAAAGCGAAGTCGTGACGACCGCGTTTTCAAAGTAGACCCCTTCCTTTGCGAGTCGATCCAGATTCGGTGTTTCGAGAAACGGGTGGCCCAGAAACCCCATCGCATCGTAGCGATGATCATCGGTCAGAATCACGAGGAGATTGGGCCGTTCGGCCGTGATTGCCGATGGAATTAGGGCACTGGAAGAAAGAAGCAGGAGCGAAAGAATCGAAGACCGGAGCATAGCCTGACAGTAGAAAGCGAACGTGCTGAGGTCAACTCATCCCCTGTGCAAATGTTCGTTCCGGAACTTGCATGGCGCGATCCGTTTGCCTACGATTCATTCATGCTTCGTCCCCGCAAGAAATACACCGTCTACGACCTTCAACAACTCAAGGGAAAGCGGGTCCTTATTCACATTCATGTGAAGTCGCCCGAAGAGGCGGCTGCCGCTGAGGAAGCTGGAGTCGACCTCATGAGTTGCAGTTACGATTCACCGGAAGCGCAGGCTCGTCTCCCCCATTTGATCGCTGCCGCTCCGAATAGCTTTTTCTCTTGTGCGACACCCCATGGAATGGCGACTCACGAAGAGGCGATCCGCATTTCCTTTCAAGCGCTCGAGGCGGGGGCCAGTTCGGTGTATTGTTCGGGAAGCCCCTTTCTCATCGAGGGAATGGCTCGTGAAGGCATTCCGGTGGTCGCCCATCTGGGGCTTGTCCCCCGTCACGTCAACTGGACGGGATACCGGGCGATTGGGAAGACTGCGGCGGAAGCGGAGCAACTCTACCGGAGAATGAAGCAATTTGAAGACGCGGGAGCGTATGCGGCCGAGTTGGAGGTGGTTCCCCATCAACTCGCGACCTTTCTCAGTGCGAACACGTCCCTGCTCCTGATGTCCCTGGGATCCGGCACCGGCTGTGACACGCAGTTTCTCTTTTCCTGTGACATTCTCGGTGACTACGAGGAGCAAATCCCCCGCCATGCCAAAGCTTATCGCGATTTCAAAGCTGAACATGACCGGCTTCAGCAGGAGCGAATCGGGGCCTTTTCCGAATACATCGAGGATGTGAAAGCGGGCTCGTTCCCGACGGGGGAAAATCTCATCTCGATGGACGATGCCGAGTTCGCCTCGTTCCGGGATTCGATTCGGCAAGAGGACTCCTGCTGAGTTGCATCGGTCGCTGAAAATCAGGAAGTGGGATCTTTTCGGCAAGGCTTGGCCTTGAATCTGCTTTTCAGGGCGGAAAGAACTCCTTCCCCGATTGCTCTGCATGTCATCTACTGAAATCCCGCCCGGAAATTCCCGTTGGGTCGACCCGTTTATTGGATGTGATCCGGCCCGACTTCCGGATCCTGACGGCGTCGCCTCGACCTGGTGGTGTGCCAAGCCTCCGATTGGGAATACACATCCCGGCGCGACGCTGCCGTTCGGAATGGTGTCTGTCTGCGCCTATTCGGGTGCCTATGTCACGGGCTACGGCAAGTATGCCGTATCGCTCACGGGCGACGAACCTGATCTCCTTTTTAACGAGCACGAGGCGCTGGGGATTGCCCACTTTCAACAATCCGGAACCGGGCGTATCCGGATGTACTACAATTACTTCCTCACCACGCCCCTGGGAAGGGGCGGACTCGAGGGGCTGGGAACGAGGCAACCGCTTGTGGGAGAGTGTTCTAAGCCTGGTTTTTACTCCGGAAAATTCGGAGCCTCCGGGATCCGATTCGGGGTGACTTGCACGAAACGGACCGCGCTTCATCGCTACCATTTTCCGTCGGATCAACGCGGTATGGTGGCGATCGATTTCACTTCGGGTGGGCTCCTCATCGAGGGAATGGAATCTTATCCGGAAAAGGCGAAGGCCCGTTTTCTTGATCCGCAGACTTGTCGGGGACGAGTCCTCATCGAAGGGATTCCGTTCTTTTTCTATCTCACCTGCCTGACCCCGGTTCGAGACTCCGGATTCTGGGAGGACGGGAAACCGATTGAAGTAGGCGACAAATTCAAGGCGAGTAAGGAGGCGCGCGATCGAGCCCTCCCCTTCGGAGCCTGGTTTGAAGCGGAAACTCCGGGAGAACCCGTCGAGATACGCATCGGGTTCTCCCTGCATGACAAGCACCGGCCCGGCGAAGCGATTGAGTTGGGATTGACCAACACCTTTGAGCAAACCACTCTCGCGAGCCGGAACCTGTGGGACTCGGTTCTCGGGAAAATTGAAGTGAAAGGCGGAGCTGATGCCATGCGGGAAGTCTTCTACACGGCCCTGTATCACAGCACGATCAAGCCTGCCGATTTCATGGACGAAAATCCGTTTGCGCCCGGCGACGGACCGTTCTTTTTCGACCTTTCGACCCTTTGGGACCTCTACAAGACGCAACTGCCGCTTTTGATGACCCTGTGGCCGGAACTCGGAGCCGACTTCGTTTCCTTCCTTTCCGAAGTGGCACGGCGGGAAGGAGCCTTTCCCGTGAGCTACCTGATGGACAACGGTCCGGAGCGTTTTGCGAAGCAGGCGACAGGTCTTTGCCACATGATTCTGACCGATGCCCAGATGCGCGGGATTTCCGGAGACTGGGACGAGGTTTTGCGGCTTCTCTGGAAGACCAGCCTGAGTGGAAAGGGACGAGGTGGAAAATTCTCGGAATTTGCACGGAATCAGGTTGTCCAACCGCTTTCCCATACGCTCGACCTGGCGTTTGCGAACTGGTGCATTTCCCAGATGGCCAAGCGACTCGGGGATCAGGTGATCTATGACAAATGCATTCCCCTCTCCTACTACTGGCGAAATGCCTTCGATGAAAAAACGGGGCTGCTGAAGGAAAACTCGGACTACTACGAAGGGGAAAACTGGAACTACTCGTTTCGGTTTCTCCACGACATGGTCGGTCGGATCGAACTTGCCGGAGGCGAGACTCGCTTCATCGAATTACTGGATCTGTTCTTCGGATTTTCCGAGCCGCCGCATGGACAAACGGTGCATCGGTTTGAGGGGCTCAACAACGAGCCTGATATGGAGGCACCGTATGCCTATCTCTTTGCGGGCCGGCATGACCGGACTGCAGAAGTCGTTCGCAACGTCATGCGATACCAGTTTACAAACGGTCGGGGCGGCCTACCCGGAAATGACGACTCAGGCGGGCTTTCCTCCTGGTTTGTCTGGAGTGCGATTGGCTTATTTCCTGTCACTGGTCTTCCCATTATGTTGATCGGCAGTCCCCTCTTCGATCGTGCCACCGTGAAGCTGCTCGGGGGAGAGTTTACGGTCATTGCCGAAAACCAGGCCCCGGACCACTACTATGTTCAGAGCGCTGAATTGAACGGGCAGCCACTCGATCGGTGTTACCTCAAGCTCTCAGAGTTTGGAGCGGAAGCGACCTTGAAGCTCGTGATGGGGCCGGAACCTTCTCAATGGGCTTCCGATACCCGTCCCCCTTCCTTTCTGCGGTAGGTGATCTGGCGCGCTGCTTTGTAGGTTCAGGTTTCATTTGTGACGGGAAGGGCACGGGCATTCGATAGTTCAGCCTGCTTAAATAGTTGGGACTTGGCACGCAAGCTGCATTCCAAATGGGCACAGGAAGACAATTAACCCCCTCCGTTCCCATGTACGACTCCACTGAACGCCCTACTCACACTGCCACTGAAGACAAGCCCGAGAAACAGATTACCAATCTCATTCTTGTTGTTCGCGCGGATCCCATCATTTGCGGACACTCCACCGAAGCGAGAAATCTCGCGGAGGCGGCCATTGCCAAGGGATTCCATTCAGTTCACATCGTCAGTTACCCTCTCGACATTCTTGCGGAAAGTGAACTTCCCTTGAAGGCGCTCGATACGATCTCTCCCTATTCCAAGGGCATCCACGTGCATCGCCCCGAGCCCATCGGGGATTACAAAGTTCTTGATGGTCGACTCGGCTACGCGGTTAGCGGTCAGCTTGTCGACCTTCTCCACGACCTTCCCGGGAAGACTCTCCTGATGGATCTCTATCTCGTTCCCCACGGACAAATGGTGATCAATGCCGTCCACAGCTTTCGTGAGCTCTCCTCCGAACCCGATGTGGCGACGATTGGGGAAGCGGTCGGTTCCGATATCACCAATGTGGTTACCAATGCGCTGGCTTCCGGTCAGGTGGGGGCGGCGCAAATGGTTCTTTCCAATTATCTCGACCATGACCTTCCTGTCGCTGTGAGCCAGTTCACCAAGGACATGATCGTTGAAGCCGGCGTGAAGGTCGATGCAGAACTCGGCACCGACTTTGCCTCCCGCCTCAGGGAGCGGGTTGAGATCAGTTTCCCGGCGATTGATACGGAAGTCTACACCGCCATCGAAAATCATCCGGAGCGTGTCCAGTCAGTTCTTGCGGACCGCCAGTTGGAGCAGGACGACTATGTCATGTTCCTCTCCAGAATTGCACCAGCCAAGGGCGTGGATGATCTGATCGAGGCCTATCGCTCCAGCGAACTCTATGGGATCAAACAGCTCGTCATCTGCGGCAACGGACCGATGAAAGAGGAAGTCCAGAAAATGGCTGAAGCCGAGCCTTGTATTCGCGTGCTGGATGACGTTTCCGATGAGGAAAAGGGAGTGCTCATGCACGGGTCCTTTGCCTACTGTCTGCCAAGCAAGCCGCGTCCTGAATTCATTGAAACCTTCGGGATCGCGGTTGCGGAGAAAATGCTCGCCGGCGGTTTGGGGCCGGTCATCACGACTCGCACCGGTGGAATTCCCGAGGCCAGTGGCGGCTACTGTCTCGAACACGAAGCTGGGAATGTGGGTGAACTCCGGGAGTGTCTCAACCGTGCCTATTTCATGACCGAGGAGGAGCGCCGGGAACTGTCAGACCATGCCCGCGAATTTGCGCTCCAGTTTGATCGAACCGCCATCCTGGAAAATCTGATACAAAGATGCCTCGCGCTTTCCGGGATTTGAGGAGAAATTTTCGATCGTTGAAACGTAAGTTACGCCATTCGAGAAAGGGAAGCGATGCATAGATCGTTCCCGGTTTCAAATGAGGAATGCTGAACTGAATCTGCAGAACCCCTTCGCAACATTCCTTAGAAATCAAAATCTAAATCAATGCTGAATTTCTTTGGTTTACGAATGGTAACTCTTTGAATTCGGGACCGCTGAGAATCGAAGCCAATCCCGATTACCTTAACCTTGGTCGTACGGCGGCTTTTATCCGGTTGCACCTTGAATTTCCAGTCTCCATCAGCTCTCGTTTTTGCCAACTTGGAAACACGCCTCTTTCCTTTGTAGGAAACTCGAACCGTTTTTGCAGAGGTCGTTCCCGCGATGAGAACTCTACGACGTTTCGATTCGATTCGCTTGTCATCTACGGTGAGCCTTGGCTTCGGTAGAGGAAATGCAGCAACGTCGTCTACCACATTGATCCTTCCGACGATTTGCGTGTTGGAGAGAGTGCGGGTTGTATAATAGTAGACTCCCACCGCCGGAGTCCAGACGATTTGGCTCGTGTTCAGATCGTTGCCGGTCAAGTTGACACCGTTTGGCAGGATGAAAGAGTCAAGAGTGGGTTGATCCTGAAACGTGCGTCTAAGATTATCTGAGCTGCCTGCGACAGGCATGTTGCCACTCATAAGAACCAGGTTCGCAGTTTCTCCTGAAACCCTGCTCGGGTTGAAGGTGTAGGGAACGCCCGCTTTGAGGATCAAATCGGGTTCGTAGACAGCAGAGGGCGAAATACCAGTGTCGGTCCAGGACCAGAGAAACTTGTCGGAACTAAAGAGCGAAGAAGGACTGGTGATGCTAAAAGTCGCCGAGTCAGCAACTTTGTAGATGGCCCCCGGGCCCCTGCTTCCCTGGCTTGTTTGGGCGTCTGCGGGATGGACACTGATAAGAAGACCCATCAGTGATGAGAGTAGAGCGAGATGTGGAATTTTGGTTTTCATATTTATTTTGGATATTAGAGGCCTTCACCTGGCAGGCTGAACGGGCATTCAGCCCGTCCGGCTCGAAAAATCGGACCTACTGCCCCCCGAATTTCGGAAGCTTCTCTTTTACTCCCATGGCTGCATGCCCCAACTGATCCTTCACTTCCGTGATTTGATTGGAATTGGCCTGTTCGGCTTCCGCGTTGACGATCCCCAAAAACTCTTTGCTCCAGTTGCTGAAGATCAACTCAGTATGTCCCCAACGCGAAAGTCCTTTTATGGGCTTCATTTTCCCGCCGGCGCCCTTGTCGATGATCGCGAAAAATTTCTCCCGAGTCTGTGAGTCGAGAATTTCAGCTTCGATGGTAGCGAATCCCGAACCAAGCGAGGAACCCGTCAGTACTTGTGATGCCGTGGATACGTTCGAGGCATAGGGAGCATAGCTGGCTGCAAAAAGGAGCGGGTTTCCCGGTTTCAAATCCACAACCGCAGCTCGAATGCTTATCGTTTCGGGACCGGGGCTGGAAACGATCGGATATTTGCTCGAAAATGCTTCAACCAGTGCGGCTCGAAAGGTTGCCTCCAGCTTCTGAAGCTCCTCCGGGGAGATCTCTTTGGTGAGAGTTTCTTCAACTGCCCCCAGTTCCGGTACCAAGCCGGCCGTATTTTCATCGCTCGGTGGAAAGACTTTCACATTTTCGATGTAGACACTCTTGTAGCTCCTGACTTTTTCAATATCGCCTTTGTAAGTCTTCGCATCATCAAACGCCGATTCCTGGACGAAGCCTTCGTAGCTGGAAAGAAAGGTCTCATCCGATGTTGGTACTGTGACACAACCGGAAAAGCCGAGGGCGGCAAGAGCCGCCACGATCTGAAAGAACAGGGGGGCTACACGGGATGATTTGGTTTTCATAAGTCAGTCTAAATGTGTTTCTGCCCCTGTCGTTCAACCTATTGGGACTTGAGAATCGACAGGTAAATTTCAAAGTCTTCCTGGAAAGCGACCTGGTCAAAATCATGTCCACGATCACGATGATACTTGTCAATGGTATCCCGAAGTTTCGTGAATTCCTCTACGCTTCCTCTTCTGGATTTGCTGCGAGTGGGATTCAGTTGCTCCATTTTCAAGTAGCGCCACGAGTTTTCTGGAATCCCCCGATTTCCAAGACTCTCAACCATGTCATCCCGGATGAGTGAAGGTTCGTGAGCACTGAAAGCAGGCATGGAAATGAGATCGGCGAACTTCGGTGTGTTGACGTAAACCGTCTTTCCCACATGCTTGCCCACCGGGAGCTTACCGGAAGTGACCGGGTCTTTCGAGTTCAGGACACGATAGCCTGCGGGACGGGTTGTATCCAGCAACCGGGGAAGGATTTCCGGATGGGTGACAGCAAATGCCTCTCGATCCACTGGACCGACAGGCTTCGAAAAGAAGTCCGAGGCGAGGCACTCGGTCGTCAGATTACTGGCCCAGAGCGCATCTCCTGACCTCGGTGCGCTAAAGGAAATCATCTTGATGTTTTGCCACGGCCATTCGCGCATGCTGGTCGGCATGGCTACGCCTGCTCCCGATGGCCCATACTGGTTCCCAAGGAGCACTGCACTGACGAAGTGCTGAGTCAGCGCCCCGCCAAGACTGTGCCCGGTCACAAAGATGCGCTCTGGGCTCCTGCCGGGCTTGAGTTCCGCGAGTTTACTGAGGGCTCCAAAAGCTTGAGGAAGAATTGATTCCATGCTTGTGGCAAATCCCCGGCTGACATTCCCGCGAGTCGAAATCACACCACCGTCTCCGGTTGAAGCCAGCAAGTCGGTTCCAAGGTCGGTAATCCAGTCGGGATTTCCATGGGCCTTCTGATCACTCAATGACTGTGCCACTGCCCGTCCGGCCGATCCACTTCTGCTTCCGCGAAAGGCGATGTGGACATCGAAATTATCGCTTTGGTCTGACCAGTGGCGAAGGAGAACGAATCCCATGAGGCTTTGTGAGGGCGGCTGGCCCGGTTCCCCCTTGTCCCCGGTTCCACCTTCAAAGGCGACAAGTATATCGCGGCCACTGGTTTTCGTTTCTTCCCGACTCAGGACCTGAGTTATCGTGATGGCTCCCGCAGGCTTCCCAGCCGGTCGATAGCAGACGTAAACCTCCCCAATTTTTCCCGAGATCGCTTCAGGCGTTCGATACTCGATCCATAGTTTGCCCGCATTGACGATGGAATCACTGGAAGGGCGAATTCGGTCATAGCGATAAATAATCGGGTCGTGGGAAGGATTGTCGGGAAACCCACTGAGTATTCCAGGTCCGCGATAGGCATCAAGTCCGGCGTCCCGGTTTGTCTGTTCGGTGCCCTTCGCTTTTGCCCATAACTGCGTCCTCTTAATAAATTTTGCCCGGTCCCACTTCAGATTGTTGGACTCTTCAAAAAAGGGATCGAATGACCAGGCGAGCGACTGCCCGTGAAACTGGTAGGCGAGAACGCAGAGATCAAGGTGATAGACAAGGGGATGGTAGGGCAGATTTCTTTCCTGAGCGGGCACGGAATCCTCCGCTACAGCCGGGCAGAAAGCGAATGCTGCTACGACCACCAAAGGTAGAATCCCGAAGAGCGAAAATGAGAAGGATAAAGACTCACGGCGTGGGGGGACGTAAAGAGGGAGCGATTTCATAAAGAAAGAAATCCCGAACCGGAGCTCCCTTGTAAGATCCAACCATACACGAGCTAAGGGAAATAGAAAGAAACCTCATCGCCATGCCACTGTGGTCGGATTTCCTGAGCGTGTAGACCGGAATGCCCGGTGCGGGGCGAATAGCAGACTTTTCTAAAATGGAGCGTTCGAACTCCATCTTTCAGTTCCTCCTGCTGAGGCAAAAAGTGACGCTTTCACCGATTGGCGGCGGTCTCAATCCAACAAAAAAAGGTTTGGTCCAGCTTGCCTCACTGCTCCGCCCGAGTGGATCAATGGAAAGGCAACCTCGTTTTCCTATGCCCGGATCGAATCCACCGATCGGTGCTCCCGGTCCTTCGGTCCGAGTTTTCCCTTTACGTCCATCGCCGTGAGCATGGTGTTGTAGAGGTCGAGCCCTTCGGTTTTTGCATTGAGAACCTGTCCGGTTTTGAGGCGTCCGTTGGCTCCAGTGACGGCGTGAAATACACCGGAAAGTTCACGCTTCACATCGTTGTGACGACCGTCACCCGACTCGGTGGAGATGGTCAGCATGGTATTCTCGAGAATGCTCTTTCCGTTGGCTTCCCGGCAGTCCTCGCCCTCATGGAGCCGGTTCAAAAAATAGGCCACTTCGTTCATTTTCATGTGCGCATGCGCCCGGAGTTGCTCATTCTTGTTCTTCTCGTTGAACTTGTGCCACCACTCGTGACTGCAGCCTTTGGACCCGGAGGCTTTGAGTTGCGCGCTGTCATCGAACCGGTGAATGAGCCGCCCATCGTAGTGGTAGTCCCCTTTCAATCGGATTCGTTCCCCAGCGGCGAGAAAGGTAATGGATCCAAAACGCGCCCGGTCCATCTGGATCGACAAGGCATAAAGATCGGCCATGAGACGCCATTCCTCCCGTAATGCTTCCAGGGTGATGTCAATCCCCTCTCCTCCGGGATCCGCGGCCCCTCCGTGCCTGAGTTCGGAAGGTGGTGGCATCTTGGGAGCACGGGGATCATCGATTTTCATCGCAAAAGCCCGTTGCTCGTATTCCCGCACCCGGTCGAGGTGATCCTTGAATCGATCTTTGGACGCCGCACCCAGGGGCGAATTCGGCCCCGTGTAAAACCGATACTGATCGACCACCGAATCGAGCACACTCCGCTTGATATGCCCCTGGCGGGCATCGCCATCCTCGGTCACATTCATCGCGCCAAAGACGCGTTCGAAGAGATCGCGTGGCTTCTCCTGGATCGTCGCGGCGACCGTTCCATCGGGATTGTAGCTGTGGACGTAGCGCCCGACGCGGCTTCTCCGGAAAAAGGTTCCCCCCACGAGTGTGGAAACCATTCCATCCGGAAGTCCATTCGGATAGTGAGACCGGCGAACCATCTGATCGAGCGACGCTCCTCCGGACCGGGCTTCGCCATCGGGTGGCGTTGCCGTGAAAGCTCCGGTCGCACCATCGAAGTGAGCATTCATTCCGTTCCGGTCGCACCGCACCTGGTCGACCTCCCGAAGGATGAGCAATTGATCCTTGAGCGGTTTCAAAGGCTCGAGAACGCCTTCAAAATCGCCCGGCTGCACCGGCTTGGGAATCCCCAGGCCAAAGAATACATTGAACGCACGAACCGGAACTTCCGGGGTCGGCTTCGCAATCAAGGTGGACGGAAGCATTTCCTCCATCAAAGGGAGACCAACCGCGACGCCGCCGAGGCCCCGCAACATGGTTCTTCGAGTCAGTGGATTTCTACTCATAAGTCTCAGTGGTTGGTATCGGAATCTCCGGCGGGTCGAATATAGCGAATCAACTCGCTTTGGACCATAGCCGTCATGACATCTTCGTAGGTCCCGCCTGCTTCCGTGGCGGTTTTGTGAATGTCGGTGACTTCGTTGGCGTCGCGAGCCGTGAGGGGACGCCCCATCGCAAATTGGGTCAATTTCCAGGTCATCGTTTCCTTGACCCGATCACTCCGGGCGAGCAGATCCATGAGTTCTTCCACCGTATCAAACGGGATTGATTTGCTGTCGCCCGGGAAGAGGATCTCTCCGTCTTCCCGGAGTTCATTGCCGTGAGGATCCTTTTCATGAAAGGCTCCCAGTCCGTCGAATTTCTCGAGTCCATAGGCGAGTGGCTCAAATTTCACGTGGCATCCACCGCACTTTTTATCGGCAACCCGCTCCATCGCAACCGCTCGCTGGGTCAGGCCCGGCTTGCTCTCGATCGGAGTCGTATCGACGCAGGGAGGCGGATCTTTGATAACGCCCCGCAGGAGATCATTGAGAACAAACAGTCCGCGAGTCACCATGGACGCTTCGTCGCCGCCTACCGTGAGGATGCTCCCCTGAGTCAGTAATCCGCCACGACCCTTCTCGGAGGACAAATCGACTTTGTGAAGTCCCTTTTCCTCCGGTTTTACCTGCATTCCATAGTGCCTCGCCAACTCCGGGCTGACATAGCTGAATCGCGAATTCAGGAGGGCGGAAAGCGGCTTCTTCTGTTTCCAGATCACCTCTTTGGCAAAGCCGAGGGTCTCCCCTCTCATATCCGAAGCCAGCTTTTCATTCCAATCGGGAAAGTGCGTGGGACTGGGCTGCAGATGAGAAAGACGGCCGAGGTCGAGCCATTGGGAAATGAACTCAAGCGACTGCTCCACTGCCCGCGGGTCTTTCAACATCCGCGCCGCTTGTTGCCTGAGCGAATCCGGGGAACGGAGTCTCCCCTCGCGGGCGAGCCTCAATAACTCCCCGTCAGGTGAACTGCCCCAGATCGTATAGCTTAGCCGGGATGCCAGTTCGTAGCTGTCGACCGGCCGCGCCGAATCGCCGGAAGGTGGGCGCTCCATTCGATAGAGAAACCGCGGAGACTGACACATAGCTTCAATGACATAGGCGACCGCAGCATCAAAGTCACCTCCCGCGGATGCCACGGTGGTCGATACGCCTCGATAAATGGCCTTTTCCTCCCGGTCGAGCGGTCCCCGCAAGATCGTTTCCCCCATCGATTCGATGAGCGCAATCATTGTCTTGTCAGTAAGGTCCCGCTTGTTGGAAAATCTCTTCACGAAGTTTTTGACGTCGAGCTTACCGGCGAGAATTCCCGCCAGATCGGCATACGCCTCGATGTGACCCAGGTCGACCGTGAGATTGTAGGCGGTGTTGCTGAACCCATCCGCTCGAACATCCGGGGGCAGCGACTCCCGCGCTTCCTTTGCGATGTCGACGCCGAACGTATCACGGACCGTGTTTACATATTCCTCTACGGTCAGGCGGCGGGCACGAGGCACGGCCAGCTCGGCAGGACGGGAGTAGATCGCCGGATCGATGAAATCGACGGTCCAGGCGGCCCCTCCATCGATCCATTCCCGGATCAGTTTCTTCTCCGCTTTGGAAAGAGGCGGACGTTTGTGAGGCATGTCATCGTTCTCGATCGACTCCCAGAGAAGGCTGTCGGCCGCCTTCCCTGCGACGAGAATGCCTTCTTCGAAGTGGGAATCGAGGCGTTTGGAAAGGTCGAGATCCCCCTCTGCCGTGACCGAGTCGTGGCATTCGAGGCAGTGCTGCGTCAGGAGAGTCGTGATCTTGGTTTCAAACAACTCCGCTCCCGGATCGGCAGGTTGCTTTGGTTTCTGTTTGATCGCCGACGGCCCGGCCCCCGGTCCGCCGTCGAAGAGCTTCTCCACCTGCTCAGGGGAAAGGGCTTCATCGAAAAGCCCGAAAGAAACGATGCGACCTTTCCAGGGGCGGCCACCGCTCATTTCGTCGCCCACGGCAATTTCAAAACCGCCATCCCAGTTCGAAAGATCGCCGTCGATTCGCTCGCGGACGACATCGACTCCGTTGAGAAAGATGGTAGCATTTCCGTTGGCCTCGCGGGTGAAGACAAGATGGGTCAGCTTCCGCTCGACAGAGCCGCGCTTCGTGAGGATTCCCGGCGTCCCGTTTTTGCCGCGCCGGGTGGTCCGGAGCCGGATTTCAAAGCGATCCTTTTCCTGTCCGACGGTGAAGTTTCTTTCCGAGGAGTTCCTCGAAAAGGTGAAAATCCGCGCAGGCCCTTCCTGATCCAGATTTTCCGGCTGAAACCAGGTCGAAAAGGAAAGCGCATTGGATTCCCGTAACCGTTTCGCAATCTCCCCGGCATCGCCTGCATAGCGAACGCCCTTTTCCCCCTTGATCTGGAGACCTTCTCCGGAGAAGGAGGCTTTTGCTTTTCCATCCGGAATCCAGCTACTCTCCGTCTTGGCAAAGCGGCTCTGCAGGACCGGACCTGCGAGCAGGTTATCCCACAAGCCGCCGGCAAGGATCAGGATGGCGATAGCGAAGCGAAGCATGGGGAGAAGATCCAAAACTTTCGGAAAAAAGTCACGCGGGAATGGTACTCTTTTGAGGCAGAAGGATGCGTCTGCGGACGCTCTACTGGATTGCAAGAGCCCCTGCAAACCCCACCGTTTTGCAACGGTGGCTACAGTGGGACGCGGCGATTAGAGGACCCCGGTCAGCTTGAGAACCGTTCTTGTTGCCACTGACAATGAGACAATCAGACTGACCCCGGCGATGACCAGCATCCACATCGGCGTTTTGTGCTCAGCAGCTTTCCGCTGCTGCAACCCGAGATACAGAAGGGCGGCAACAACGGCCGGTCCACCGATCACGGTGGCAGCCTGTGCGATTACAATCGTCGTCGTGCGATCGAAATCCGTCGTGAGAGCGAGAATACCGATGACCATTCCGACGAGCAGTGCCGCCGTCGTGGAGTGTTGGCTGAATTTGCTCTGGAGCTTGCCGCCCCGGCCCATTCCATCGGAAAAGACATGACCGCCGATCATGGCATTAACGAGAAAGGAACTGAAGGCTCCTGCGAGGAAGCCGAAGCAGAAAATGTATTTGGCTTTCGCCCCGAACAGAGGTTCCAGCTGGGCCGAAATGGCACCGGCATTTCCGAGCTCGGCCGCATCGGTTTTCCCGGCGAAGACCGCCGCGGAAGTCATCATGATAATCGCGGTGACTCCGACAAGGACGCACATGCCGATGATCGAATCGCGCCGCCCGGCCCCGAGGTCGTTGACCGTCCAACCTTTTTCCCGAACGAGGTAGCCCTGGTAAAAGGCTCCCACAACCGAGAAGGTCGTGCCGATCAAGCCCATCAGCGTCAGCAATTGCAGCTTGTCGCCGAAGGGACGAAAGTCAGGAATGAGGCCGGCCGCTGCGTCCGGAATCGAGGGCTTGGCCCAGAAAAAGTTCACAATGAACGCGATGATCATCAGGCCGACGAAGATCTTCATCAGCTTCTCGATGTATTGATAGAGGTCTTTCGCGAGATAGAGGATCGCGATGATGATTCCATTCGTGACAGCGAGAGTCGCAATGATTCCTGCGGTGGAGAATTCCCGGCCGAACATTGGCTCCAGTCCGGCCACGACAGCCATGTTGTTGCTCGATTGGAATCCTGCCACGATCACAAAGGCGGCAATTCCAATGATCCCCCCGGCCCATTTTCCGAGCCTGGTATTGAGTTCTCCGCAGAGCGATTGGGTCATCGTCGCCCCGAGCCAGGCGGCGAGAGAGGCGAGTCCGATCAGGAGAATGAGTATGACGAGGAGAACCCAGAGAACGTCGTAGCCGAAGGTCGCGCCCACCTTGGTGCTCGTAGTAATACTACCCGGTCCGAGAACGACGGCCGCGACTACAATCGCCGGCCCCACTGATTGCAGAATCTTTTTCACCGGTTCATACAAGCAGAACTGTTTCCTGCGAGCGAGGCCTTTATCGCGTGATAGGTGGAATTCGTTGTGGCAATGGCTCGCGACTCCCTCTTCCTCCCGATATTCTGCGGTATTTCCTTGTCCCGCACTCAGGATTCCGGTACATCGAACGCAAGGCTTTCTGCTCGCCAGAGTTCCCTCTCTCCCTATGGTCTCCATTCACATTCGCGGACTCGTAAAACGCTTCGATGAAGTGGTTGCTCTCAACGATCTCGATCTCGAAATTGAGGCGGGCGAACTCTTCTTCCTGCTCGGGCCGAGCGGTTGCGGCAAGACTACCCTGCTGCGGGCCATTGCCGGCTTTCACATGCCCGATGCGGGCACGATCAAAT
This sequence comes from Verrucomicrobiales bacterium, assembly GCA_029213265.1. Taxonomy (GTDB): domain Bacteria; phylum Verrucomicrobiota; class Verrucomicrobiia; order Verrucomicrobiales; family DEV007; genus Arctic95D-9. Next base: position 111,330 of record JARGNG010000009.1, read on the forward strand.
TCAACGATGACGATGTCACGCAGGTCCCTCCGCACAAGCGCGAAACGGCAATGATGTTTCAGAGCTACGCGCTCTGGCCCCATCTCAATGTTTTCAAGAATGTCGCATTCGGGCTGGAGGAAAGAAAAGTTCCCAAAGCGAAAATCCGCGAGCGGGTCGACGAAGCGCTCGCCATGGTGAAAATGGAAGGCCTCGGTCAGCGAAAGGTCAACCAGCTCTCCGGAGGGCAGCAGCAGCGGGTTGCTCTCGCCCGGGCTCTCGTCGTTCGCCCCCGTTGTCTCATGCTCGATGAGCCGCTTTCCAATCTCGATGCCAAGTTGCGAATTGAAATGCGGAGTGAGATCCGGAGAATCTGCAAGGAGTTCGGGCTTACCGCTATCTATGTCACGCACGATCAGAAAGAGGCGCTCTCGATGGCGGATCGACTTGCGATTCTCGATGGTGGAAACATCGCGCAGATCGGAACCCCGGAGGAGGTCTACCGCCATCCCCGAACGCCCCTCGTCGCGGGATTTATCGGGGAAACCAATCTCATCGAGGGGACGGTCGCTTTTTCCTCGGGCGACAATGTGTATGTCACGACCGCCATCGGGGAGTTGGCGGGGCGGCCTTCGGATCCCGACTGGCAGCCGGAGGTGGATGAGAAAGTGGTTTTGTCGATCCGTCCCGAATGCCTCTCGATTGAAATGAGCCCGCCTACTCAAAATGCGATTGCGGGGAAACTTTCTGAATCGGTTTACCTCGGCGAAGTAGCTCAGTATTCTCTCCTTGCCGACGGACACGAGGAGCCCATTCACATTTCCGAGCTGAATCCCCGGCGCGTCATCCGGGATGCCGACCAGGCCCTCTACGCTTCGGCCCGGCCTGAGGACGTTATTCTCCTTCCTGCCCCCTGAAACCGTGTTGCTGCGATTGTCCATCGTCTTCGTTCTCCTTGCGATCGTTCTCGTCGCTCCTTTTGCGCTGCGTCCGGATCCGGAAGCCGGAGGCATTTCGATGTCGAGCGCGGAGCGAATCGTCATTATTACGCCGCACAACGAGTCCATTCAGGCGGAGTTCGGCCGCGCCTTTGTGAAGCATGTGAAAGAGCTCGACGGAAGAGAGGTCTTCGTCGACTGGCGCCAGCCTGGAGGCACTTCGGAAATCGCCCGGTTTCTGAAATCCGAATACACAGCCCGGTTTGAAAACCTTTGGAAAGCAAAGACCGGCCTGCCCTTTTCCTCGGCGGTCAGAAACGGATTCCAGAATGCCAAACTCGGAGAGGCCGTCGAGCAGGTCACCCAACAGGGTCTGGTCGATGACCGAACCCTGTTGAATAGTGCTACGGAGGAAGAACGCGCCGAAGCGGCCAGGGCGATGTTTCTGCAATCCGAAATCGGGGTCGGGATCGATCTGTTTTTCGGCGGTGGTGCCTACGATTTTTCGAAGCAGGCTGCGGCCGGAAATCTGGTCGGGAAAAACGGAAGCGGTGAATACGGCCCCGGCGCCCTCGCCGAAGCACACCCCGAATGGTTCAGCGATGCGATCATGCCGGAGGAAGTTTCCGGCGAACCGTTCCGCGATAGCGAATATCGCTGGGTCGGGACGGTGCTTTCCTCGTTCGGCGTTTGCTACAACACGGACGTTCTCGCCCGCCTGGGAATGGAGAAGGGCCTGCAGCGTTGGGACGATCTCGCTGACCCCCGCCTCGCCGGGCAGGTGGCCCTCGCCGATCCCACCAAGTCGGGATCTACGACGAAAGCTTTCGAAATGTTAATCCAGGAGCGGATCCAGCGAATTCAGGCGAAGGGTGTGCCCGAGGAGGAAGCCGTTCGCACCGGATGGGACGAAGCGATGCAGTTGATTCTGAAAATCAGTGCGAACAGCCGCTACTTCACCGATTCCGCGGCCAAGGTTCCGCGCGATGTCGCTCTGGGCGATGCCGCTGCCGGGATGTGCATCGATTTTTACGGCAGGACCTTCAACGAATTGTTTCAGGATGAGGAAGGTCATTCGCATGTGCAGTTTGTGATGCCCCGCGCCGGAACATCGATCGGAGCGGATCCCATTGGAATGCTGCGCGGCGCGCCGAATCCGGAGTTGGCTCATCTTTTTGTGAAGTTCGTGCTTTCACCGGAGGGCCAGAAGCTTTGGAATTTCCGTCCGGGTTCCGAAGGCGGCCCGAAGCGGTTTGCCTTGCGCCGACCCCCGATTCGAAAGGATTTCTACACCGAGCAAAACCGGCCGTTCCAGACGGATCCCGATGTGAATCCCTACGAAATTGCAAAGGGTTTCACCTATCATCCGGAATGGACCGGCTCGCTTTTTGCGTCCCTCCGTTTTGTGATCAAGTGTGCGTGCATCGATCCACACGAGGAGCAGAAGGCCGCCTGGAAAGCCTTGATCAACGCGGGAATGCCGGAGAAGGAGCTCGCCGGGTTTGAGGATGTTTCCAGGATCAGTTACGAGGCCGTTCTCGAGACCATTGCGCCGGCTCTGGCGAAGAAGGATAAAGTTACGGAAATCCAGCTGGCGCGGGAGCTTTCGAAGGATTTCCGGGACCGGTATCACCGCATTGCAGAGGAGGTGAAAAATGGAGCAGAGTAGTGTAGCCGCGCTCGCAAGAGCGTGGGGCGTTT
>JARGNG010000009.1:114047-157172 GCA_029213265.1 Verrucomicrobiales bacterium
GGCAGGCCACCGTCTTGCGACGGCGGCTACAGGGAGGTCAGGTAGCCGCGCTCGCAAGAGCGTGGGGCGTTTGGCAGGCCACCGTCTTGCGACGGCGGCTACAGGGAGGTCAGGTAGCCGCGCTCGCGAGAGCGTGGGGTGTTTGGCAGGCCACCGTCTTGCGACGGCGGCTACAAGCGGAGGGATTCGTATCATGAGTCGCAAGCTGGCCATCGCGATCTATGCGGGAACGGCGCTCTTTTTTGCGTTGTTTTTCGTCTATCCGATCTGGCATACCGTCCAGGAAGCTTTCGTATCCAATGACGGGAGTTTTACGTTTTCCTACATACTGGAGATTTTCCGCAATCCCATTTACGTAGAGGGGCTTAAGAATAGTTTTTACATGGGGTTGTTCTCAACCTTGCTGTCTCTTCTCATCGCGTTTCCCCTGGCGATGCTGGCCAATACCTGGGATTTCCGGGGCAAGGAATTGCTGAACTCCCTGGTTCTGGTTCCTCTCATTCTCCCGCCGTTTGTGGGCGCACTTGGCGTGAAGCAATTGCTGGGGCAGGCCGGAGCCTTGAATTCCTTTCTCATCGACCTCGGTCTTATGAGTGCCGACGCGCCCGATGACTGGCTCGGAGAAGGGCGTCTCTTCGGTGTGGTGCTGATGAATGCGCTGCACCTCTACCCGATTGCCTATCTCAATATCTCGGCGGCCCTGGCCAACGTCGATCCGGCGATGGAGGAAGCGGCCGAGAATCTGGGTTGCCATGGAATTCGGCGCCTGTGGAAAATCACCCTGCCCCTCATCATGCCGGGGCTTTTTGCCGGCGCGACGATCATCTTCATCTGGTCGTTCACCGAACTCGGCGTCCCGTTGATCTTTGATTTCACCCGCGTTACTTCGGTTCAGATTTTTGATGGAATCAAGGATCTCAGCGGCAACCCCTTCCCGTACGCGCTCGTCGTCGTGATGCTTGTCGCGACCGTTCTCTTTTACCTGCTCGGAAAGTGGCTTTTCGGAAGGGAGATTGCAGCCAGTTCCGGTCGGGCCACTACGGGGCGCGCTCTGAAGAAAGCCTCCCCTGCCATGAGTGCTCTTTGTGTAGGAGCATTTCTATTGGTTACGGGATTGGCTGTGCTGCCTCACCTCGGGGTGATCCTCCTCTCGGTGTCCAATCAGTGGTATGGAACCATTCTCCCACAGGAGTTCACTTCGCAGCATTACTTTGACGCCCTCGGCCATCCCCTGACTTTGAATTCGATCGGCAATTCGCTGAAATACGCCTCCCTCGCGACCCTCACGAATGTCATCCTAGGTATCGGCATCGCCTATGTGGTCGTGAGGACCAAATTGCCGGGCCGGCAATTCCTCGATGCGATGGCGATGCTTCCACTTGCCGTTCCGGGACTGGTGCTTGCTTTCGGCTATCTCGCCATGACCCGGGAGGGACAGCCCTTTGATTTCCTGATCATTGGGGAGAATCCGCTGCTCATTCTCGTGATCGCCTATGCCGTTCGACGCCTCCCGTATGTGGTTCGGTCGGCCGCTGCCGGATTTCAGCAAACCAGCGTCACCCTCGAGGAGGCGGCGCAGAATCTGGGTTGCCCACCCCTCAAGGCATTGAGGAAGGTGACCCTGCCCCTCATTGCCGCAAATCTCATCGCAGGTGGTTTGCTCGCGTTTTCCTTTGCGATGCTGGAGGTTTCCGATTCGCTCATCCTCGCGGAACAACAAGCGCACTTTCCGATTACGAAGGCGATCTACGCTCTGGTTACCTCGCTGGGAACCGGCCCTCATCTGGCCTCTGCACTGGGCGTCTGGGCGATGGTATTTCTCGCCGTAACGATCACAGGTGCGGGCGTGATTCTCGGGAAAAAGATGGGCGCCCTCTTTCGCGTCTGAACATCGTCCCATACTTTTTCCGACAAGATTAGGATTATAATATTGACAATTATGATAATTTCCATACACTAAGTCATGCCGCTTTTTGCAGGCCTTTACCGTTTATGAAACTCTTCTTCCCTCTGTTGCTTTCCCCGGCGTTCCTTCTGAGCGTCGTTGCGATTGCGGAGGAGAAAAAGGAAGCGGTAGAGAAGGCCCCCATCGTCCAGTATTGGGATGCGAACTCCTGGGAAGAAGGAAGCTCGACATCGTTCTGGCGTGCCGGAAGCAAAGCAAAAGCGGAGACGCCTCAAGAACGCGTCCGAAAAACGAAAACAAAACAATCCACTTCTGAATCAGGATTTTTTGACAGACACACCGAGAAGTAGCCCCCAACACGCTTGCTTCGGACGTAACACACCCGGAGCTTCCCTTTGACCTACAGGCCACGCCTTGGGAATTGTCCAGGCCCCCTCGCAGGAAACTGCGAGGGGGCCTTTCTCTTTCTCCGATCTCCTCCGGGCATCGGCTCGTCCTCTATCCCGGAACGGGACCGAAGTGCATCGCAACAAATCACGATCCACCCAAATCACGCCAATTTTCCCGTTTTCATTTTCCTTGCGACTTGTTAGTTTCCGGACCTGATAAAAATAACGCCCCATGAGTAACAATATTGAATCATTGCAGAAGGAAGATCGCGTGTTTGCCCCGTCCGAAGAGTTTTCGTCGACCGCTCATGTAAAGTCTCTCGAGGAATACGAAGCGCTCCACGCTCGTTCGATTTCGGATCCGGAAGGTTGGTGGGGTGAGCAGGCCTCCCATTTGACCTGGCAAAAGCCGTGGGATTCCGTTTTGGATTGGTCGGGAGCACCCTTTGCCAAATGGTTCGAAGGCGGAAAACTCAATGCCTCGGAAAACTGTCTCGACCGCCACGTTGCGGAAGGGCGCGGGGATCAGGTCGCAATTCATTTCATCGGCGAGCCGGGTGACACTCGTGACATTACTTTTGCGGAGCTACTGGCCGATACCTGTCAGTTCGCGAACGCACTGAAGAATCATGGGATTCAGGCGGGCGATCGGGTTCTTATCTATATGCCAATGGTTCCGGAAGCGGCAGTCGCGATGCTCGCCTGTGCTCGCATTGGCGCGGTTCACTCCGTCGTCTTTGGAGGTTTTTCCGCGCAATCAATCAAGGATCGCCTTGAGGATTCGGAGGCAACCGCGGTCATCACGGCCGACGGAGGTTGGCGTCGCGGAGGAGTTGTTCCTCTGAAACAAAATGTCGATGACGCCCTCGCCAGTTACGAGGGAGTGAAGACCGTATTCGTCCTGAAACGTTGCGAGAACGAAATCAACATGGTGGAGGGACGCGATCTCTGGTGGCATGAGGAGACGGCGAAGGCTTCCTCTGATTGTCCGCCGGAAGCTTTCGACGCGGAGCACCCGCTCTTCATTCTCTACACCTCGGGATCGACCGGGAAGCCGAAGGGAATTCTTCACACGACCGGCGGCTACATGACGTACACATCGTCGACGTTCCGTTACATTTTTGATCACAAACCGGAAGATATTTACTGGTGCACCGCCGATGTCGGCTGGATCACCGGCCACAGCTACATTGTCTACGGACCGATGGCGAATGGTGCGAGTCAGGTCATGTATGAAGGGGCTCCCAACTTTCCCGACTGGGACCGGTTCTGGGAGATTATTGCGAAATACAAGGTGTCGATTTTCTACACCGCTCCGACAGCGATTCGTGCCTTCATCAAGGCCGGAGATGAGCATGTCGACAAACACGACATCAGTTCGCTTCGTCTGCTCGGCACCGTGGGAGAGCCCATCAATCCGGAAGCGTGGATGTGGTATCGGGATAAGATCGGAGGCGGACGCTGCCCGATCGTGGATACCTGGTGGCAGACTGAAACCGGAGGAATCATGATTTCCCCTCTCCCGGGAGCGATTCCCACCAAACCGGGCACAGCGACCCGCCCTTTCTTCGGCATTGATGCCGCCATTTTCGATGAAAGCGGAAATCCCTGTGCTCCCAATGAGGGTGGCAAGCTGGTAATCCGGAAGCCCTGGCCGGGAATGCTTCGCACGATTTATGGAGATGGGGAGCGTTTCCGCGAAACCTACTGGGGTGAGTATGGTGAAACCACCTATGTTGCCGGTGACGGGGCGCGCACGGATGAGGACGGGAATTTCTGGATTGTGGGCCGACTCGATGACGTTCTCAATGTTTCCGGTCATCGCCTCGGCACGGCTGAGGTGGAAAGTGCGCTAGTCTCTCATGACGCGGTCGCGGAATCTGCGGTCGTGGGCCGTCCCCACGAAATCAAGGGACAGGGTGTCATCGCATTCGTGACGCTTAAGGAGGGGCTTGCGGAATCTCCAGAGCTGATGAGCGAACTTCGGAATCACGTTGGCAAAGAGATCGGCGCGATTGCAAAGCCGGATGCCGTTGTCTTTGCTCCCCGTCTCCCCAAAACCCGTTCCGGCAAAATCATGCGCCGGCTTCTCAAGGAAATCGTCGCGGGTGGCGAAGTAAAAGGCGACACCACGACCCTGGAAGATCATGAGGTGGTTGATCAATTACAGGCGGAATTCCGAAAAGCGATTGGTGAAGGGTAGAATCCCCTTCCCGACTCCTCTGATTCTCCCACTTGACGAATCGCGCTTTCTCTCCTAGATTCCCGACTTTCCCACTCTGGACGAATTCCAGGCGGGAAAGTTTCAGAATCCCAACACCACTCTCGAAAGACCATGCCCGAAGTTGAAGTAAAAAAAGGCGAACCCATTGATCGTGCCCTCAAACGTTTGAAAGGCAAGATGGAGTCAGAGGGCGTTCTGGAAGAGATCCGTCGTCTTCGTGCATTCGAGACACCTGCCCAGCGCACCAAGCGCAAGGCCCGCGCCACAGCGAAGCGCAATCGCAACAACCGTTTCCGCTTCACACTGTATGACAAGTCTGACAAGGCGAAGTCGGATAGTGAGTAATTTCCGTTCCCTTTTGTGGATCTGAAAATCGAAAAGCTGCCTGAAACGGCAGCTTTTTTTGTGCCCGGATAGCAGCGGCCGGGAAGGTGGCAGAGAGAAAGGCGGAAGCCTAGGTGACCGCCGGGGCAATCGGTTGCGTGGGATCCGTTTTCCGAGTGGGCTCCGCGACCCTGGCGGGTGGCGGTGTCGACTCGGGAACTTCGGCGACTCCATTTTGCTCAAAGGATGCGATGGCCCGCCCCATTCGGTAGTCCTTGAGGAAGGCTCCGGCTGCGCTGGCGATGAAATCGGCCTCGTCGGCATTGTGGTGGAGCACGACCAGTCGAAGTCCATCTTTCAGGAGAATCATGAGATTTCCCCCGTCATAACTGAATGCGAGCGTGTCCGGATCCCGTTTCTCCTGCTCAAAATAGTAGACGATATCGTTCAGGATCGTAGTTAGCTCGGCGATTCGTTCCGGAGTGTAGGCGAGATCGCTGTAGAGCTCTTCCTCGCCATCGCTGAACAGGACACCGAAAATCGAGCCTGATTTCCGCATCGCGCCGAGCGCGGAATGTAGGGATTGCGGGCTCATGAATTGATATACTCCCGGACAGAACCAACGAACTCCCGGAACGGCATTCTACGGTTCACAATTCCTCCGGCCACTTCCGGATTCTGCGGATTGGAGTTTTGATCAAAACAAAATCCCATCGTTTCTCCGTTTTCGTAGCAGGTTGCAGAGGCAACTGCGTGCATTCCCAGCTTCTCTCCGAGCAGGATGGCACATTCCTGGAGAATCATGAGGTTCTCAGCAAATCTAGCCGTATCCTCGGGCCCGGTTTTTCCTTTCGCTGCTCCCCTGCTTGCCCGAAAGAACCGGAGACTCTGTTGCTCCAGTGCCTCAGTCAGCATTTCGTTGTTTGGTGAATCACCTTCTGCCATAAAAAAATTATCAGCTCCGCTCTTAAAACACGCTGTGCTTTCCCCGGGATTCGCGTCGCCGGAAAGAGTGAAACAGTACTCAATATTCGTACGATTGTCGAATCATTAAGCTGCACGAAAGAGATTTGTCGGATAGTCTAATTTCGAAATGACGCTCGCAAACAAAATCACGGTGACCAGGCTCTTCCTGATCCCCGTATTTATCCTCTTTGTTGCCTACTACAGCAAGAGTATCGAAGAAGGCAGGGAGGATCTCACGTTTCGGTTTGGCGCTCTTATTGTCTTTGCCCTTGCGGCGATCGGTGACGCCCTGGACGGTTTCATTGCCAGACGCTTCAACCAGAGCACGAAACTGGGGCGGACACTGGACCCCGTTGCTGATAAGCTTCTTCTTCTCTCCGGAGTTGTCTCTCTTTCGGTGACAAACTGGCACGCCGGCCTTCCGATCTGGTTCGCTGTCCTCGTGATTGCGCGGGATGTCCTCATTATTGTCGGGGTAATTGTGATTCATTACACCGCTGGGAGGGTGCAAATGCGGCCTCTACTCACCAGCAAAATCTGCACCTTTCTACAGTTGAGTTGCGTCTGCTGGGTTTTGGTCGACTTTTGGAGCCTTGAGTCCCGGGCGCTGCCTCTCGATATTCTGATCTATCTTGCAGCCGCGTTCACTTTTATCTCCGGCTACCAATACGCCGTGGAAGGAATAAGGCAGTTAAAAGCCTTGGGTCACACCACACCAGACGCAGATGCCTCGTAAACGTTTACCTAAAGTTGCCATTGTTGGCCGTCCCAACGTCGGAAAATCGGCGTTGTTCAATCGCCTTGCCGGTCGACGTATCGCGATCGTTCATGATCAGCCGGGAGTGACCCGGGACCGGATTGCCACGGAATGTCGCAAGGCAAAGTTCCCGTATGAGCTGACCGATACCGGTGGAATCGGAGCGGTGCTGGATGACGGATTTGCTGTTCAGGTCCGGGCAGAGGCAGACATTGCGATCGAGTCCGCTGAATTGATTCTTTTTGTCGTCGATGCCCGTGACGGGGTCCATCCGATCGATGAGGAACTTGCCAAGCAGCTTCGACAGAGAGGCTCTGATGTCTTACTCGTGGCCAATAAGGTGGATACAGTGAAAAATGAATCCGATTCCGCCGAGTTCACCCGCCTTGGATTCGAAGATCAGATCAGCGTTTCGGCGGCCCACGGTAGAAACTTCGACCAACTGGAGTCGGCCATCGCCAATCATCTATCGAGGCTGGACCTTCACTATCATGGGGATGACGAAATAAGTTCCGTTGCCCCCGTAAAGATCGCGATTGTTGGCCGGCCCAATGTGGGGAAGTCCTCTCTCATCAATGCCATCCTGAATGACGAACGGAGCATCGTTTCCGATGTCGCCGGAACGACGCGTGATGCCGTCGATGTTCCCTATCGCAGAAACGGACAGGATTTCACTCTGATCGATACGGCCGGAATTCGGCGTCGCATGAAGCGTGATACTTCAGTCGAGGTGTTTTCTGTGATGCGTTCCGAGAAGTCGATCGAGCGGGCTGATCTCTGCCTTCTCGTGATTGATGCTTCGTCAGGAGTGGTTTCCCAGGATCGGAGAATTGCAAAAATGGTTCTGGATGCGAATCGTCCCTGCCTTGTCCTGCTCAACAAGTTCGACCTTTACCATCCTGACGCTCATTTCCAGGACCGGATTGAACAATTCCGTGAAGAACTGGGAGATGATCTCTTCTTTCTCCCCTATGCGCCAAAAGTGGCGATATCGGCGAAGCACCGTCAGTATCTCACGAAAATCTTTGATGCGATCGACAATGTGATCTCATCGTCAGCCGACCCGATCCCGACCGCAGTTCTCAATCGACTGCTCCAGACCGCGATTGAGCGAAACCCCCCGCCCGTCCGCCAGAACAGGCGTCTCAAGCTCCTCTATGCGACCCAGAAGCGGGAAGATCGCCCGCGTCCGGTTCCCGTGCCGGAGTATATGCTTTTCGTGAATCACGCGAATTTACTAACCCGCACTTACGAGCGGTTTCTGGAAAACCAGATCCGGAAAGAATACCCGATGGAAGGGCTCCCCTTCGTGTTCCGGGTCAAGTCGCGCACGAATCGAAACGACGACGCGATGAACAAAGCGAAGCGTCGAAAGTGAATCGAGGTGTCTGGCGCCTGACTTTTTGAAAATCTCCCTGTCACAGAGTGGGGTGTAGTCTATCGCGAACGGATGTCGTCGATTTCCTCCGGCGTCGCAGGAAGCACATTCATCTTGGCGTCGTCTGGAATCTCCACCTGAGGGTTTTCCTCGTAGAGATACGCCTCCATGATCATGTAGACTTTGCCCCGGCTGTTGGGGCGGAAGGTCCGGGCACCGAGAGCACGTGTAATTTTGATCGGTGCCTCCCCCGTTTCGATTTCGAGAACAAATTGCTGGCCACTGAGACCGAAGGTGGGGTCCACCTTTCGCATCTCTGTCTGAATCTCCACCAACGGACGAAAGAGTTCCTGATAAGACACCTTTCCATCGACAATTTTCGGAGGAGAGACTTTCGGCACCTCAAGGTCCACGAAGATATTCAGGGTTCCCCGGGGCTGATTGGCAATCAGGTTCGGATTGGCCTCAAGCAACTCCTTCGTATGGGGAACCTCGAGAAATCCCTGATCATCAACCACGACAACGAGGGGCTTGTCCTTGAGATCGAGAAAGAGTTCGATGTCATTCGACTTCACCGATGAATCCTGGCTTTGGATACGAAGCTTGTAGCTTTTGGCATTGGGCTCGGCCCTCGCATCACTCTGCGCAATCTTTATGAGTTGCTGGTAGGGAAGCCTCGCCAGATTGTTGTAGTCGATCGGTCGTCCGGAGAGAGTTTCGGGGGACGATGGAGATTCCTTTTCCTGTCCCGATACGGACATGAAACCTCCAAGACAGAACAGAAGCAAGATAGCGGGCAGGCGGTTCATGAAAATTTGTAGTCGTTACAGGGAATTGAACACCGCTGAGAGACTCAATTCAAGTCTGATCATTACGGGATCGCAATTCAAGAACGATCCAACTCCGCTTTCCTTTGCCAATACATGCGAATTCCGTCTGCGCACATGTCCGTTCCGTTAATTTCCTGCAGAATGGCCCAGCTTTCCCGGGGCATCTCAAAACGAAACGCCTGCTCCATTTGGAAGGCCTGGTATGCGATGCGAAGCGAATCCTCATCCATTCCTTCGTCGAGTCGCTGCTTCACAAAGGTGGCGTTGAGTTCGACAGCCTCCCGATAAGCGGCCCAGTGATTTTGAGGCTCCCCGATTTCCCCAAAGTGGGTAAGAAACAAACGGCTTTCCCCTCGCGCCCTGAGTAAGTCGATACTGCTGAGCGTGCATTCGAGATCAAACTGTGGCGGAGCTGAGGTAACGGAGATAAATCCGGACCCGTCAATCCGCGCTCCGGAGGAATCGCCGGCAAAAATGGAGTCTTCAATGGCGTAGGCGTGGTGATGAAACGCATGTCCGGGAGTATCAATGGCTTCAACGACCAGACCCGCGACTTCCTGTTTTTCTCCATCCGCGATTTCACGGATGCTTTCACCGGGGCCCGGAACCATCTCCCCCCAGAGGGAGTCGAATCGGTCGCCGTAAACGGCCCGGGCACTTTCCACTAGACGGGTCGGGTTGACGAGATGTTTCGCGCCTTTCGGATGAACAAAAACGGGAACGCCTCTGGCTGCAAACCAACCGGCAGCGCCGGCATGATCGAGATGCACATGGGTTACAAAGAGCGCGCAGAGGTCTTCCGGATCGATATCGCGGGCGCTCAGTTCCATGAGTAGGTTTTCCCGACAGGACTCCGGCCCTGACTCAATCAAGATCACCCCTTCCGGTCCCCGGACCAGAAAGGAGGCAATGGTGCGACGGTGGCCCTGAAACTCAAGGTCGATGACTTCTATCTCCATACGTTCGGAAACTACGCCGTGAGTAATCAGGTGGCGACAGATTTTCGAAGCGGAAACGGTTTGAATGGGAGTCGTATCGGCCGGCAAGCTCTAGATTGACATTTATTCTAGTAAATAGTAGTTTTTATGAATAATAGCATCATGCAGTCCTGCCTGCCAGGGCGTGCCATCACAAACCGTCGAACTTATGTTCCTGTCGCGACTCTTTTTAAAATTCTTCTACCTCGGGCCATTCTCCATAGGTCGATATCGCCTCTTTTCTCTATTTTCCGAAGAGACCAATGCGAAGCTGGGTGAGCTCCCCCAGCCGGTGCAGATGAAGTCCGGCGTGAAACTCTTTGTTCGGGCCGGTGATCATCTCTCCCGCTGGTTTCGCTACTTTGGCGCCTACGAGCGCAGCACTTCCGATTTGCTGAGAAAGTATGCGAATCCGGATGAGGTCTTTCGGGATGTCGGTGCCAACCCGGGCTTTCACAGCCTGGGCGTGGCGAAAGATATTGGATGCCCCGTAATCTCTTTTGAGCCCAGTCCGAAAACGGCGGACTGCTTCGAACGGTCGATTCGAGAGAATGGTCTCGAGTCGACCTTCTCCGCATTTCGCGTCGCCCTTTCCTCGGAAGAAGGCTCCGCGTATTTTGTCGAACCACCCCGGCACGTCGGCCAGGCTGCGCTTGAAGCCCCTACCGAAGGATTTCGTGAAGGCGGTCGATTCGAGGTCAAAATGGAGGCGTTGGATCACTTTGAGGCCTTTCAAGCGCATCTGTCCTCCCTCGGGAAACGCGTTGGCTTGATCAAGATGGATATCGAGGGAGCCGAGGAACGTGCGTTGCCGGGAATGGAGAAGCTCTTGCTCGAAGATCGCCCTGCCATTGTCATGGAGCTCTATGACGGCAATCTCAACGGATTCAATTCCTCCCGGGAGAAAGTGATTTCCTATCTGGATTCGCTCAACTACGAACTTCTTCACGAGTTTGAACACAACGGTCTTCTAGTTCCCCGGGAAAAGATGACAGGGCAACTGGCCGCGGCGGCGTAAGACAGTTTCTCAACCAACTCCGGAACTATCCTTACCATGAACCAATCAACCCGGGATCAATTTGATGTGCTCATTATCGGCGGTGGGATTGCCGGAAGTCTCGCTGCATGGACCTTTTCGAGGGACGGGCTCTCGGTGGCCCTGATTGACGAGCGGGAAATGGCAGCCCCGTTTTTCCGCGCCGAGAGAATTTCGTCACTCGCCGTCGGGGAGATGCGCCGCCTCGGATTGAGCAGTATTGTCGACCAGTTCGCTCTTCCTCTTGAATCGACGGCCATTGTCAAAGGAGCCAGGGTCGAGAGAGTCACTACCGAAGTCGACTACACCTTTCCGCTCTGGCAATTGGTAAACAAGATTCGCGAGACTTTTGAGAACAATGAACGTGTTACCTTGATCGCAGAGAAGGTCGAGTCGGTAGTCAATCAACCCCGGCAGCAATCCGTAAAGCTCGAAGCAAGTCAGCGGACCTTGACCGGGAAACTTGTTGTGGTGGCCACTGGTGCCTCAACCGCTTTCCTGAAACAGCTGGGTGTTCGACGCGAAATTATCAGCAGGAACCATTCCTCCACCTTCGGGTTTGATCTGGAGACAGGGCCCGACTTTTATCTCCCCGCCTCTTCGATCACAGTTCGCATCTGCCGTGACGGGGCAGACTACATGAATATCTTTCCGACAAGTGAAGGCGGCTATCGAGCCAACCTCTTCACGTATTGGCCTGCCGGAGACGAACGTCAGCGCGAGTTCATCAAAGAAGACCCGACCGCAGTGCTGCAGCGTCTTGCTCCCAGGCTCATGCTGACGACCGGAGAATTCCGGGTCAAGGGGGCTATTGAGTGCGGTTCCGTGAGCGTGATGAAGTCGACTGGCTATCAGCAGTCCGGCTTTGTTCTGATCGGCGATGCGTATGGCCGTATCTGCCCCTGTGCCGGACGTGGAATCAATAAAGTGATTCAGGATGTGCTCACCTTGAAGGATCTCGTTCCGCGCTGGATCGCGGAAGAGACGGCCCTGACCGCAGAAGTATTGCAGTCCTACTACCACGAGGAGAAACGGGAAGCCTTTGAAGAGTGGGTCTTTGAGGAATCCCTCACTCTGCGGGATCGTATCGTGGAAAACTCCCCGAAGCAGCTACTGCGCAGGGTCTGGTATCACCATCTTCCCCCGAAGGTTCACGATTTTTACTGGAACCATTTCAAAGCGAGACGAGCGGGATCCGTGGTTTCCGCAAAACCGGAGGGATCGAACCCCAGCCATGTGTGACCGACTCCAAAAACAAATGGAGGAGAACCGGGAGGTCTATAATGTTCCGGTCGTCGATTTCGGCAATCTTTTCCTCTTCCCGGCCGAGGTATTGGTTCTCGAGCGCTTCCGCGGACAATGGCCTGACTTTTCCGTCCTCGATCTCGGTGTGGGCGCAGGCCGGACAGCCTGGGTGTTCAGCCAGAATGCGAAATCCTACGATGCGATCGACTACGCGGAAATACGGATTCAGCACTGCCGGGAACTCTTTCCTCAGTCGGAACACAGGCGCTTCCATCATGGTGATGCCCGTGATCTTTCGGAGTATGAAGACGGCTCTCTCGATTTCGTTCTCTTCAGCTACAACGGGATCGATTACATTGATGAGAAGGGCCGGGACGCTGCGTTTTCAGAAGTGAAACGGGTCCTGCGACCGGGAGGTTGGTTTTTCTTTTCGACCCACTCTCTTGATTCCTTCCCTTTTCAGCCGCCTTTTCCCCGTCGTCTCAGCGGCATTTTCAAGCCTCTCGGCATTCTTTATCGGCTCCTTATCGCCTGGAAAATGAAGTGGCTGAACCGGCATGTGAACGTGGACGAAGTCAAAGAACGGGGCTGGGCCTGCCTCGTCGACTATGCGGATCAGGTCACCACCCACTACATTGATCCCCGCTTGCAGCGGAAGCGACTCGAAGAACAGGACTTCGAAGTTGATACCGTTTGGGACATGCGGGGGCGGGAAAACGACTTCACCCCGCAACCGGATGAGTGGATGCTCCACTTCCTCGTCCGGAAAAAGTCGTAGCGGTTGAAAGGGACGGTGGGCATCCCCCCCCGTTTGGCATTTTGAATCGCCATGACACCGCAATGGATGCGGAAATTTTTCCCTTTTCCGGTGACAACTCGTCCTTGCCCGACGGGTATGCCTCTTTAGAGTAACGCCGATGAGTTCAGAAACCCTATCCGACATTCCGGTGGAACATGATGACCCGGTCAACACGCAAATTCTGGAGGTCTCGGAAGACCTGGTCAGCGGATTCCAGCGTTTTCCCTTTCAGGGCATCGCAGAGGCATCCGGAGTTGATCTGGACACGGTATTGACCCGTATTCGGGCGATGCTGGAGGCCGGCGTGATCCGTCGAGTGCGGCAGACCCTTCTCGCGACGAAGCTGGCACACGGTGCTCTTTGCGCCTGGAAAGTGGACAACGATAAGCTCGATGCCACATTCGATTTTATGTTTAAAGAGGATCCCTTCAGTGGTCACGTCGTTACCCGTTCCACCGATCGTGAGATTTCCGGAAGCGATTACAAGCTCTGGACCACCTTAAAAGTTCCTCAGGGGGAGTCGCTCGAGGAGCATGCCGAAGTGCTTCGCCGCCTCACCGGTGCCCACGAGTTCGTTCTCATGCCGGCCAACGGAATCTTTGCTCTTGGCGTCGGCCACGTTCGTCGGAAGTCGATGGAGCCGGGTGCCAAGTCGGACGAGCCCGCGGTCATGAATACCACAACTACGGTCGAGCTGAATGACAAGGAGTGGAAAGTGCTTCTCGCCATCAAGGAGGAGCTCACAGCGGAGGAAGTCTGTGCAGATCCCTGGGGCCCTCGCGCCGCTGCGATCGGAATGGATCGCAATGAGTTTTTTGCCGTGGCCGAGCAACTCGATGAAAAGAAGGTGATCGGTCGTTTCTCCACCTTCCTGGAACATGTGAAGCCGAGTAAGACCGGACAACGTGTCACCCGTTTCAACGCCCTCTTTCACTGGAAAGTGCCCGAAGGTATGCAGGCGCGAGCCGGTTCTGAAGTCGGTCGTCACCATATCATGACGCACTGCTACTGGCGCGAGGGCGGCCCCCGTTTTGGCGGCGTCAACATCATGGGTGTGGTCCACGGAACGGACAAAGACCGCGTTCTCGAACACAAAGCGGCGATCGATGCTCACCTGGCTGAAGTCGGGGTTTCTCTCGAGTATACCAATGTTTTTTGGGGTGGTCGCAGTGAAATCAAACCTTCGGAAATCTCTCCCGAAGTCTACGAGGAGTTTCACGCCAAGTGGAAAAATTCCGGTCAGGTTCTCTAATTTTCTTTTTCGACCGATATGAATGTTCGTGATGTTGCGCACCTCGCCCGAATTCGTCTGACGGATGAGGAGGTTTCAGAATACCAGGTGCAGATGGATGAGATCCTGAAATACGTGGAGCAGTTGAATCAGATCGATGTGGAGGGAATCGAGCCCACCGCCCATGCCGAAGATGTGTTCAATGTCATTCGCGAAGACAAAGCGATCGCGACTCATCAATTGTCACAGGAAGCGGTTCTCCGCAATGCTCCGGACTCGGCTCACGACCAGATCAAGATGCCGAAAGTGGTCGAATAAAAGTAAGGACATCTTTTACCCTTTTTTACCGTGAACGTAGCAAGCCTTACCATCGCTCAACTCCGGGCAGCCTATCAGAGTGGTGACCTGACTCCGGCCGATGCGCTGAAATCCATCGCCGGTGCCATCGACAAAACGGATCCCGGAATCGGCGGTTATCTTTCCTATGACTTGGAGCAGGCGCTCCGCGTTGCCGAAACCGCCGACCTCTCCAAGCCTCTCGGCGGTGTTCCGATTGCCCTGAAGGATCTGATCAATGCCGAAGGGCACCCGTGTTCCTGTGCTTCGAAAATGCTGCACGGGAAATACACCTCTCCCTACGATGCCACGGTGGTCCGAAAACTTCGTGAGGCCGGGGCGATTCCATTCGGCAGAGCCAATATGGATGAGTTCGCGATGGGATCCTCCAACGAGAACTCAGGAATTCAGCCCTGTCGCAATCCTCACGATACGGATCGCATTCCGGGCGGATCCTCGGGTGGATCCGCTGCAATTGTGGCAGCCCAAACTGCGATCGCTGCTCTCGGAACCGATACCGGAGGTTCGATTCGACAACCTGCTTCTCACTGCGGTGTTGTCGGTCTGAAGCCAACTTATGGACGGGTCTCGCGCTTTGGGCTGGTCGCATTCGCCTCTTCTCTCGATCAATGCGGTCCTCTTACCAAGACTGTCGAAGACACCGCTCTTCTCCTGCAGGCGATCGCAGGGCCCTGTGAACGCGACTCCACCTGTCTCGATGAAGCGGTCCCTGATTACACGGCGGCCCTGGGACAGGACATTTCCGGTCTCAAGGTTGGTTTGCCGAAGGAGTACTTTGCCGAAGGGCTCGCCCCCTCCGTGAAGGAAAAAGTCGAGGCAGCCCTGAAAACGCTGGAAGGCCTGGGAGCGGAAACGGTTGAGATCTCTCTCCCCAACACGGAGCATGCTGTGGCGACCTATTACATCATTGCGACAGCGGAGGCTTCTGCGAACCTGGCCCGCTTTGATGGCGTGCGCTATGGTCACCGGTCTGCCGAAGCGGACGATCTTCTCGGGGTCTACGAACAGTCCCGCGAGGAAGGTCTCGGTGCTGAGGTGAAACGCCGCATTCTTCTCGGCACCTATGTGCTCAGTTCCGGCTACTATGATGCCTACTATCTTCGGGCGCAGAAAGTTCGAACCCTGATTCGGGAGGACTTCTCAAGAGCCTTCGAGCAGGTCGATGTAATCGCGTCTCCGGTTTCACCCACTCCGGCCTTTAAGATCGGGGAAAAGTCGAGCGATCCATTGTCCATGTATCTCGCCGACATTTATACGATCTCCGCCAACCTCGCCGGAGTTTGCGGCATTTCGGTTCCTTGTGGAACCGTCGCTGAAGGCGGAAGCGAGTTACCTGTCGGACTCCAGTTGCTTGGCAAGCCTCTCGGCGAAGCTGACTTGCTCAAGACAGCACACGCAGTGGAGCAGGCTCTCTAGCTTGGTTTTTCCGGCAATGAATCATTTCCACGAGAGCAAAACCGGGAGCTCAATATTGAATCACTGCGTAGTCCCCCACCTCCAGCTTGCTGAACAGGTGCTTGGCCGCGTCCCAGGGCAAACGGATGCAGCCATGTGAGGCGGCGTAACCGGGGCAATGTCCCTGGTGAATACCGAAAGCGGCAAAGCTGAAGCGCTGGAAATACGGCATGCTCGATCCGTAGATGGAGGAATTGTGATGGCGATGACGGTCGCTGATGACATACTCCCCGGTCGGAGTTCGATATCCGCTTTTGCCGGTTGAGCAACGGCTGGAGTAAACGGCTTTTCCGTATTCGTAGAGAGTGACACGCTGGGAGGAGAGATCGACGACCAGTTTTCTCGGCTGCACTTTCGGAACCTTGCCCAGCAGAGCGATTTGCTGAATTTTCGTGTCCTTGTACCAAGAGCCGATGATTGCCGCCATGAGATACTTCGGTGTGTAAGCTTTGCCATTGGCACCGCCATCCATGAGAAGCTGAGCAATCTCGTGATTCCGGTGAGCAGCAGCCATCATGATCGGGGTGATCCGGCGATCCACGCGAAGATGGTATTTGAACGTGTTACTCTCAAACATTTCCTGGAATGCCTTGGTTGAGGGAGCCCGCTCCTGGGCATTGGGATCCGCCCCCGCCTTGAGAAGTTCCTGGACGACTTCCGTCATCTGGTGGGCGACCGCCCAACCAAGGAGAGTGTGCCCATCCCGTGCCTTGATTCCCTTGACCTCAGCGCCTCCCAGCAGCAAAGCCCGGGAAACATCCGCATTTCCTTCGCGAATCGATTTGGTGAGCCAGGTCTCCTCGCTGTCGTAGCGGGCGTTTGGATTCGCACCGCCCGCAAGGAGCTCGCCTGCCGCCCGGTATCGCTTGTGCGTCAGGCACCAACTGAGAGGATCCTGTCCATCCGGACCCGGTTCCCGCGGGTCGGCTCCAGCCGCGAGGATCAGGCGAATGAGATCGTCCTGTCCCGTCAGCAACGCCGCCCAGAGCTTGTCTCCAATGTCCGCCCCGGCTGCCAACAATGTCCGAACGGCTCCGGTCGCGCCATCTGAGACGGCACGGTCAAAGACGCGCTCTCCCGTTTCCGGTAGCGTAGATTCCGGGTCCGCCCCGGCGGTGAGGAGGAGATTCATGAGAGGGTCATCCCTCTTTGCGTAAGCCGTTGCGAGAAGTGCCCGAGTGTCGAGTTTCGCTCCTGCGACGATCAGCTGATTGGCAATGGCAATGTTGCCGCTCGCGACCGCAGCTTGGAGAGGTGTGCCGGTTCCGTCTACATGGAAAGAGGGCCCCGCGTTATTTGCCAGCAGGAGATCCACCATATCCAAATTATCATGTAAAATGGCTGCCTCCAGAGGCGATACTTTCTCGTCCGAGGCAATGTCTGCTCTTGCCCCATAGGAAAGAAGACGGCTCGTCGTGTCTCTGTCGTCGTGATAGACGGCTTCGTAGAGAAGTGGCTCACCGGTAACACTGTAGACATCGGGGGAAGCACCCGCTTTGAGCAGAGCCTCCTGAATTTCGACATTTCCGATTTGGACAGCGAAACTCAGGGCAGACAGTTCCTTTCCGGTCGTCTCTCCAGTCGTTGCGTTCACATCCGCACCGGCAGCAAGGAGGATGTTGAATTTCTTCCTGTCTCCCTCCTTTACCGCTTCAAATAAGAGCTGTTTCCCGCTGACCCCTCTGGCATTGGGACTGGCTCCTGCGTCGAGGAGTCGCTTAACAAGCGCAATGTCCCCTTTTGCGGCGGCCTGCGCAAGAGCTCCCGTCGGCTGCGCCCCCTTGTATTCGAGATTCGCTCCGTTTTTGAAAAGAAAGTCGAGCATCTCCGAATCGCCGGAAACTACCGCATCGACAAGAAAGGGAAGTCCTGCTTCTTTGTCGACATTGATATCCGCTCCTTTGTCGAGCAAGGTCTTCGCAAGATCAAAATTCCGGTCCCGGAGTGCCGTCGCAAGCGGTGTGTCGCGATCCGGATTCGTAAACCGGTTGATCGATTCGAGAACTGGATCCCGTTCCATCAAAAATTGAATAGCCTGCAAGTTCCGCGATTGCACAGCGGCAAGAAGCGGAGTTTTGCCGCTGGTGTTGGATTGCCCCAGACTCAGGCCCGCTCTCTCGAGCTTTTCGAGGAGAATCAGCTCACCGGACTGCGCCGCGTCTATGGCACTGTTCGCATGCAGTTCGATCCCGTTGGAAGCCAGAAACCGCTTCGCCTTCCGGGTGATTTCGTGACGGAGGTAGTAGTCCGTTACAATCACGCCGCCGAGAAGCGAGAGCGTGAAGAGCCCGAGGAGGAAGGTTCGGAAAAGAAAGCCGGAAGGTCTCATGAGAAAGTTCTCTGGGGCGGAAACTCGTGCGAAAGGTTCTAGTCCGTGTGTCTTTTGTGATTCGTGTTGACACTATCACAGATTGTATCATCTCAAAACAGGAATCGTATGGCGTAGATACTTGATTGGGGGAAAATCTACTAGGCCTCGGGATCGAGCTCGGGTTTGAAATCGGCAGCGTGATAGGAGCTTCGGACCAGAGGGCCGGAGGCGACATGACGAAAGCCTTTCTCCAGAGCCACTTCCCTATACCGATCAAACACGGCCGGCTCTATGTATTCCACCACCGGGAGGTGCTTCGGGGACGGTCGCAGGTATTGCCCCATCGTCAAAACGGTGACGTCGTGATCTCGCAAATCGTCCATCGTCTTGAAAATCTCTTCCTCCTTTTCCCCCAGCCCCAGCATGATCCCGCTCTTAGTGGCACAACGGCGCCCCATTTGCTTTGCCATTTCCCGGGCGGTCTTCAGAACCTTGAGAGAACGCCAGTATTCGGCTTGAGAGCGAACCACCGGGGTGAGTCGCTCGACGGTTTCCATATTGTGATTGAATATCTCGGGAGCCGCCTCCATCACGACCCAGAGGGCGTCGTCTTTCCCGATGAAGTCCGGAACGAGAACTTCAATTACGGTGCCGGGATTCACTTCCCGTGTCTTGTAAATCGTATTGGCGAAATGACAGGCCCCGCCATCGGCCAGATCATCACGGGCCACAGCGGTGATGACGACATGATTCAGTCCCATCCGTTTTACGGCCTCGGCAACGCGATCCGGCTCATCGGCTTCCAGGGGCATAGGCCTCCGGGTATCCACCGCGCAGAATCCACAGGCGCGGGTGCAACGTTCTCCGGCGATCATAAACGTAGCCGTTCCCTGGCCCCAGCATTCCCAGCGATTCGGGCACTGCGCCTCTTCGCAGACCGTCACGAGGCTCAGATCCTCGATCATGCTTTTAGTGTCCCAAAACACCGGATTGTTGGGTAGGCGAACCCGAATCCAAGGGGGTTTCTTTTCCCGGTGGAGTGCTGGATCGATTTTGACAGGCATGGCGAAAACGGACTTAGATCAACGAACCGCGAAACTCTGAGTTCCTTCCATGTTCGTCTGCAGAGAGATTACGTTTCTCAGACGACGATACCTACCTCAACTTTCAGAGAATTTCTCGGGAAAAAGGCGACGAATATCCGTTTCATCTGCTTCGCAAATCCCCCGTTCCGTTATGAGTCCGCTGACGAGACGGGCAGGCGTTACGTCGAAAGCATAGTTGGCAACGGGACTGTCCCCGGCGACCAGCTTCACCTCCCTCTCTCCTCCTTCGTAATCCCCTCCGATCCAGGCCACCTCGGTCCCGTCCCGCTCTTCGATCGGGATTTCCCGGACGCCGTCCCTGGTTTTCCAATCAAAGGTCGACGAAGGAAGCGCGACATAAAACGGAATGTCGTTGTCCTTTGCTGCAAGGGCTTTCAGGTAGGTCCCGATCTTATTCGCAACATCGCCTGTGTAGGTCGTGCGATCCGTTCCCGTGATACAAAGATCCACCTCCCCGTGTTGCATGAGATGGCCACCCACATTGTCGACGATCACGGTATGAGGAACGCCGTGTTGCGCTAACTCCCAGGCCGTCAGCCTGGCGCCCTGGTTCCGCGGCCTCGTTTCGTCGACCCAGACGTGGACAGGAATTCCTGCATCGTGAGCGGCATAAATCGGAGCGGTCGCGGAGCCATAGTCGACGAACGCAAGCCAACCTGCATTACAGTGAGTGAGAATGTTTACTGGGTCGTTCTTACCCTTTTTGGAAAAGATAGATTCGATGACGGAAAACCCGTGTTTCCCAATGGAATGACACCATTCGGCATCCTCGTCTGCGACTTCTACCGCGACCCCTCCGGCCCGGACCACTTTCGCCTGTGTGCAATCCTCCCCGCCTACCTCCGCAAGCGCCCGCTCCACGGCCCAGGCCAGATTCATGGCGGTCGGTCGAGTTTCGCAAAGTTGGGTCCCCTTCTCTGCCAGAAGTTCATCAAAGCTTTCCGGAGATACGGTCGCTTTGAGGCATTCCTGAGCGGCCAGATACATTCCGTGTGCGGCGACAGCTCCGATGCAGCCGGCACCGCGAACCAGCATCTCCCGAATGGCATAGCAGGCGTCACCGGTGCTCTTCAGGGATACTGTTTCAAAGGTGAAAGGCAGTTTTCTCTGGTCGATGATTCCGACGGTCGTCCCATCCTCTTCGATCCAGACGGTGCGATACGGTTTGCCGTCTACTAGCATGCCTGCACTCTACTCCAATCCGGCACCCCTGCGCAAGATACCGAGATACCAAAACCAGATGGCAGGACCGGTAAATATCCAGATAAAGGCACCCAGGGCGAGGTAGGGCCCGAAAGGCAGCGGGCGGGACCATTCCTGACGGGCCAGGAATTTTTGAGAAAGCCCCACGATAGCTCCAATGATGGATGCCGCGAAGAGAACAAAGATCGTGCACTGCCATCCGAGAAAGGCTCCGATCATGGCTACAAACTTTACGTCACCAAATCCCATGGCCTCTCTTGGAACCACTGCCCGGGTGATTTTGCCCGTGACTTTTTTGACGGAATCCAATTCAACCCGTTCCCCATCGAGCTCGAATCCATCACCGAGAACGACGAAGGATTCCTTGAATTCCTGTGTCTCGTCGTTGAACGCGAGTTCTTTCACATCCATTTCGAGCCGGTCCCATTTCCGGAAGAAAACGTCGCCCCATTCGTATTCGTGTTCGCCCAGCTGAATGATGATGGACGCTTCATCGCCTCCCGGTTGGGAAATCTCAAAGTCGGTCGGCTCCTCGAACTCATGTTTGATTTTCCCGAAGGCGAGTTTCCCCATCAAAACGACCAGCCAGATCAGGGCAAATCCAACGACAGCCCCCAGGATCCCTTCCAGCCCACCCTTCCACCAGATCGTTTCCCCGTGAAGCGCGGGAATCGCAAAGCTGGCGAGAATCCCGACTGCAGTTCCCCCGATCGTGATCGAGTCGGGAATGATGAAATGATCGAAGTCAATGAAGGTTGCCGAAATCAGGAGCGACGCCAGGACCCACAGAGCGACCACACCGGGTAAACCGACTACATCGATGCTGTTTTTCCAAATGGAGAGAAAAACAATCGCGGTCAGCAGCTCAACCATGAAGTAGCGAAAAGCGATCGGCGACTCACACCATTTGCACTTTCCACGCAGCCAGAGCCAGGTGATCAGCGGGATAATGTAACGCATCGGGATCTGCGTTTTGCACTTCGGACAGAACGAGCGGCGCGGTTCGTTGACGCTCATGCCGTTGGGAATGCGGTAAATGACCACGTTCAAAAACGACCCGATACTCGCCCCGATCGCGAAGGCAAAAAACGGAAGGACGTAAGCGAGAATGACTTCAGGGGACGCGTTCAGCATGGCAGATCTACGATAATCGCTTCATAAATCCGAAAAGTCTAGTAATTATAGAATACTCAACAGGGTTTACTCAGCGTCCCAACGCTGTTGGTAATCGCAAGACGTGGTGTTCTGCGCCCGAAACCATTGCTTTCAGGACGTTGCAAGGATGAAAAACCGCATTAGTTTCCCGCATTCCCACCCATGAGCGTTCCGCCCACCCCTTCGAAAGACTTTATCCGTGAAATCATTGACGAGGACCTGTCCTCCGGCAAGCATGATGGCACCGTGACTCGTTTTCCTCCCGAGCCAAACGGGTATCTCCACATCGGGCACGCCAAGTCGATTTGCCTGAATTTCGGAATTGCTCAGGAGTATGGAGGTCGCTGTCACCTCCGCTTCGATGATACCAATCCGACCAAAGAGGATGTGGAGTATGTCGACTCAATCAAAGAGGACATACAGTGGCTCGGCTTCGACTGGGGCGATCACATTTACTTTGCTTCGGACTACTTTGAGAAATTGCACGAATGGGCTGTCGGGCTCATCGAAGAAGGAAAAGCCTACGTGGACGAGCAGTCGGCGGAGGAAATTCGCAAGGGCCGCGGAGACCTGCAGAACCCTGGCACGGACAGCCCTCATCGGGACCGTCCGGTCGCGGAAAACCTCGAGATGTTCCAGCGGATGAAAGACGGCGAATTCGGTGACGGAGAAAAGGTCCTCCGCGCGAAAATCGACATGGCGCACCCAAACCTGAATATGCGCGACCCGGTGCTCTATCGGATTCTCCACGCGGAGCATCACCGGACCGGCGACACCTGGTGCATCTATCCGATGTATGACTACACCCATGGTCAGAGTGACGCCCTCGAGTACATTACTCATTCGCTCTGCACGCTTGAATTTGAAAATCACCGTCCGCTTTATGAGTGGTTCATCGAAAACTTGCCGGTGCCTTCTCATCCCCGGCAGATCGAATTTTCCCGCCTCAGTTTGAATTACACTGTGATGAGTAAGCGAAAGCTGCTTCAGCTCGTCGAGGACAGTCATGTGTCGGGTTGGGATGATCCACGCATGCCCACCATCTCCGGGATTCGCCGCCGGGGCTATCCTGCGGAGGCGATTCGGGACTTCTGCAAGACGATCGGAATTACGAAGTTCAAGAGCACCAACGACATTTCGCTTCTCGAGAGCTCCGTTCGCGACGTTCTCAACCGCGGTGCGAACCGATACATGGCCGTTCTAGATCCGATCAAGGTGGTCGTTACGAACTATCCCGAAGATCAGGTCGAAGAGTTCGATGCGATGATCAATCCGGAGAAGCCCGACCTGGGAATGAGAAAGGTCTCCTTTTCCCGCGAGCTGTTCATCGAGCGGAATGACTTCCTCGAAGACCCACCAAAAAAGTTTTTCCGCCTTGCTCCCGGTGCCGAGGTCAGGTTTCGTTGTGCCTACTTCCTCCGCTGTGACGATGTCATTAAGGACGAGGAGGGCAAAATCACGGAACTTCGCTGCACCTATGATCCCGAAACCCGGGGCGGGGAGAATCCACCGGACGGCCGTAAAGTTAAAGGAACGATTCACTGGGTCAGTGCAAAACACGCTCTCGACGCGGAAGTTCGTTTGTATGATCGCCTTTTCACTCATGAGTCTCCCGACAATGTGGAGGGAAGTTTCCTCGATCACTTGAATCCGGACTCCCTTGAAGTCATAAGCCATGCCAAATTGGAACCCAATCTGGCCGCTGTGCCGGTAGGAAAAACGGTTCAATTCGAGCGACTCGGCTATTTCTGTGTCGACCTGGATAGCTCGGAGGAAAAGCCGGTCTTCAACCGCACGGTGGCCCTTCGTGACTCCTGGGCGAACGCCCAAAACAAAAGCTAGCCCCCCCCTATTCTTATGCGCATCCAATTCCTCATCGCTGCCACGCTTCTTGCGGTTCCCCTTTTTCCTCTTCAGGCGGAAGAAGGATTCAAACCCATTTTCAACGGGAAAGACATGGAGGGTTGGGCTGCTCCGGAGGGAAATATCTGGTGGCTTGCGAAAGATGGAATTCTCCAGGTTCGGAGCGGACCGGATCAGAAAGGCTCGATTCTCTGGACGGAGAAGGAGTATTCAAATTTTATCGTGGAGCTTGAATTCAAATTCGGGGAGGGAATCATCGATTCAGGGGTGCATCTGCGAAATCAGGACCAGATTCAGATTGGAATCTCCGGCTCTCTGAAGCGCGACATGACTGCTTCCCCCTACATTCCGGGGAAAGGGTATCCGGTGGAGGCCGAGGGCGTTCAGGATCTTCTCAAAATGAAAGACTGGAACCATCTCCGCATTGAGGTGCGCGGGATGGAATATGTCTGCTATCTCAACGGGAAGAAAGTCATGAGCTACACGACGGAGAGCGGTAAGGCAAAGGGCCCCATCGGGCTTCAACTTCATGCAAAGCGGGATATGTCGATGGACTATCGGCACATCAAAGTGAAAGAGCTGGACTAAATCCTGCTTTTCCCGAAAGTCCTCTACCATTTTTTGATTCAGATGACAGCCAACACCAGCGATTCCACCCTCTACGAACGGATCGGCGGAGCCGAAGCGATCGAAAGCCTCGTCGAAAGCTTTTACGAGAAAGTCCTCGCCGACCCTGAGCTCTCCTTCTATTTCAAGGACAAGCCCATGGGAAAGCTGAGGAAGATGCAGAAAGAATTTTTCTCCGCGGCGACGGGCGGACCGATCACCTACAGCGGCCGCCCGCTTAGCGAGGTCCATCGCGGGCTCGCGATCAGCAAGCGCGAATTTGGACGTTTTACCGAACACCTGATCGACACTTTGAAGGAAGTCGGTGTAAAGGAAAGCGAGTCCAATGAGATCATCAGCCACGTCAATCTCTACGCGGATGAGATCACCAACGACACTGAATTCGGTGCGGACTAAGTCCCGCTTTGCCGATTAACGGGGCCGAAGATATTTCTTCTCTGCGTGAGTGCGCTTCCCATGTTTGTATCGTCCGTGCTGATTAAATCGGACGTCACCCTGGTGAACATGTTGTCCGGCGTAATCGGAGGAGCAACTGATCGTAGCGAAAAGCATGACAGGCGTGGCAGCGGCAGCGATGAGAAAGAGGACTATGGATTTCATACAGATTGTTTGTAGCGAGTTTGCAATGATTCCATAGAGACGAATTGACTTTTCCACCTATGCCGACTGCCTCGCAAACCGATGCCCGCCATTCCTTCGGTAAATCAGGATGAGTGGCCCGGAGAATGAAGACGATCCGGTTCCGCACCGCCCTGTCTAGGAGTTCGAAGTCCTCCGCTGGAGTTTCGGGAGACAATTCCTATTAGCTCTCAAGCAGGCAGTGCCGCCGTGACTCCGGGACGCTTCGTGAAGATTCAGACGGATACTTCCTTTTCGATTCATCAAAGAATTAGGGGGGGCAGAACAGATCACGGCTTGACCTGCCTGAATGCCTGACCAATCTATCCCCGTGATTTCCTCTCTGGACCTTCCCCTAACCCGCGACCGCATTGTGATGCTCATCACTTTTGTGCTGGCAACGGTTCTGCTCATTCCAGCGCATCAACACATTGCCGGCGGAATCTGTGTTGCGGTTTGCATCTTTCTGATGGCCCGGGACGAAGAGGTGAAGCTGCGGCGAAGAATGGGAATCCTGCTGGGCTGTGTCATTCTCCTCGGCATTTGCGACATCAACCCTTCCCTTGCCGACGAAAACTTTTTGCAAGTCGGGATCCCCTTCACGCTTGTCATCCTGCTCCCGGGAATCATTCAGCAGTTCGGTGACCGCGGGATTATTCGGTATCGCTTCTGGCCGAAGGTTTGGAGAAAACACGATATCATTTACACGATTCTCTCCATCCCCCTGGCCTGGGTCGTGTTGAAATCCTATGAGTGGGGAAATCGCACCTTCTTCGAAGATGAATTGTTTCGGAGCTGGGTTCTCCCACCGGATCCGGATGCCAACGAGATCCGGCGGCTTTTCATCGGGATCAATTTGGTGGGGGTCTGGGACGAACTGTTTTTCGTGAATGTCTGCTTCGCGATGCTTCGAAGCCTCTTTCAGTTCCGTCTCGCCAATGCGGTACAGGCGGTGATTTATACAGCCGTCCTTTATGACATGGCTTTTGACGGTTGCGGCGTCTTGATCGTGTTTGCCTTTGCCTGGACTCAGGGAGCCATGTTTGAGAAGTCCGAGAGCCTTCTCTGGGTTCTCATAGTGCACCTGATCGTCGACTACTTTCTCGTCGCCATGATCGTTCAGACCTACTATCCGGGGTATGGCTTGGACTTCCTTTGGAGAAAGGGATTCTAAGATTCGAGGATCAGGATACGTCCAACGGGTGAGGTCTTGCGCTCCGGATTGATTAAGATTCCTTAACTAATTTCTGGTGGCTGGCCGAAACTTCGCTATTTTGATCCTGTCATGAGGTCTTCTCCCCGCCGTTCCTTTCTAACTCTTGCCCCGCTCGTATTGACTCCGACTGCTTCTTATGCGCAAGTTGGAAAACTTTTCGAAAAGAAAAAGACATCCGGGGCCGCATCCCGGCATCTTCTGCCGATGGAGACGATCTTCAAAGGGGAGGACCGTTTCCACTCTATTGTTAAAAAGGCCCGAAACGAAGGCTGGAGCGAGCTCCCGATCGGGAAACGGATCATCAAGTGCGCCCGCGAATTGCACGGTCGCCCCTACGAAAATTTTACTCTTGAGATTGATGATCATATCGAGTCTCCGTCCGTGAATCTAAACGGGCTCGATTGCTGGACTTTTTTTGAGCAGAGCCTCGGGCTCGCGCGGATGCTTGGTTTTCCGAAGGATCAGTATACGCCCCAGGATTTGCTGAAGCAGATCGAATTTACAAGGTACCGGGGCGGCCATTGTACGGGCAACTACCTCGAGCGGATTCACTACCTCGCGGAATGGTTTATTGAAAACGACGCCCGGGGAACCTGCGACTACATCACACCGGACCTTCCGGGGGCGACCCGCTTCTCGGGAAGAAAAATCTCGGAAATGACGACGCTTTGGAAGAGCTACCGCTACCTCCGCAACAACCCGGAACTGCGTGCCCCGATGAAACAAACCGAAGACCGGGTCGCGGCGATGCCGGTTTCCTTCATCCCGAAATCGAAGGTCGCTGCGATTGAGTCGAAATTGCAGGACGGCGATGTCATCGGGGTGGCCACGAAATACAATGGAGGCTTTTGTTCCCATGTCGGCCTCGTTGTTCGCACCGACGATGGCGTGGCGCGTCTTATGCACGCTTCGAGAAACTACAAAAAGGTGGTGATCGACAAATCGGTTTCCGGATATCTCAACGAATTCAGTTCTCATTCTGGAGCGATTGTCGGACGACCGCTCGAGGTGAGTCAGACAGTGACCGATCCGGCGGAGTACCAGACAAATCTGGAGCGCCTGCTCGGCTAGTTCTCATCCCCATCGCACCCATGTTCAACTCCGGAGTCGGCTTTCGCCTCATCGAGATTTTCAGTTGGGCCTTGATCGCCATGGGCCTGCTCAAAGTGATTTTCTATATCGTCGGGGAAGTCTTTCCCGGCGCCTACCGCAAGGTGAAATCCGATAAGGTTCGTAAATTCATGACCGGAACCGGCAACCGGCTCCTATTCGGCCTCGGAGGTGTCCTCACCGTCCTGATCGGAGCGATCTTTCTCCTCCTCGGGCGCTTCCTCGCCGCCGTCTACGTCCGCGGGGGATTCTGAGTCATCGGTCGAATCGTTTTCCTCCACAGCCCCTCCCTCGACACGACGCTCT
Source organism: Verrucomicrobiales bacterium (assembly GCA_029213265.1). Taxonomy (GTDB): domain Bacteria; phylum Verrucomicrobiota; class Verrucomicrobiia; order Verrucomicrobiales; family DEV007; genus Arctic95D-9. The sequence continues at coordinate 141,437 of JARGNG010000009.1, forward strand.
TCAGCGGCCAGTAGATCCGCCACTTCCTGTTGGACCAATTCGATTTCATCGAGCTTCAATTGAGGGTCGGCCACGACAAACACTTCGCTGGTTTCCTCGTGCTCGTAGAAAAGGAGACGCCGTGTCTCTGTCTGCTGAACATCCGTCGGGATCAGCGTTTTCTTCCGCTCCAGCATCAGGGCGAGAATGTAGCGGGCATTCTCGGTCCGGGAATCATCCTCTTCGATAAAACGCCGGAGCATTCCCTCTACCGAGTGGTCGTCGATTTTCTTGTCGGAATCCTCTTTGACCGGGGCTTTGTAGGTGGAGCGCCAGAAGGAAAAGGGCGGTGGTTTGATCTCGTCGCGAATTTTCTCCCACGATTCAATCGCGTAGTCTTTGCGCAAAAAACCGTCCGATTCGGGATCGTCAAATATGCAGGTGTAGAATTCCTGACCATCGACAAATTCGATTTCCGTAAGTTCGCAGCGTGCTTGCGTAGCCCGGATTTTCCAGTCGAGGATAATAGCCATGGGTTTTCGACGGCAGGTAGGTCAAAACGAGCTCGAATTCAAGCGGCAATCTCAGCCGGTTTGGGCGATTCCGGTTGCGGCTTCTTCCGGAACAGGCCGGCAAGTACTGCTCGTAGCTTGGGGATTTCCCGATTCTGTCCACGGAACCACAGCAGGACAAGCCCGATTCCCCCGATCACAATGTTGGTGCTCCAAGCAGCCCAGAAAGGATCCATTGAGTTTCGATGCCCCAATGCGAGGACGGTTCCCCGCATCACATACATCAAGGCGAAGATCACGATCGCACCGGTAACACCACCCATGACGCCGCGCCTTGAATAAACAATGCCGAGAGGCGCTGCCACCAGAATCATGGTGAGACAAGTCAGGGGTTCCGCGAAAATGTACCACCAGTTAGTTCGGAACGGTGCCAGACTGACCGCGTCCATATCCGCGTTGGCCTTGAGATACATCGTTAAGCCGGGGAGGCCAAGATATTCGGGGTTCTGCGACGAACTCAGCACTTTCCATGGCGTTTCGCTCCACGTATCGATGATCAGCCTGGCTCGTGATGAGATTCGTGGAATGTGGTTGTCGTCGTAATCATACAAGGTCGTTCCGAAGAGTCGCCACACGGGAGGATCCGCCTCGGACTCCCAGCGCGCCCGCGCGGCCTTCCAGATCTTCTTGGGATCCCCGTTTCGATCCAGTTGCCAGACAACGACGTCGGCCATGTCGTCGCTGAGGCGGAGCGGGATTTTACCGACAAACCAGGTTCGTTTGTCGACTTCGTTCACATGCATCCATCCGCGGCGGGCCCATACATCCTCCCGCACCCTTTCCCCGTGTTCCTTCATCCAGGCCTCCTTTTTCGCCGTCTCGATGATCGCTTCCTTGTAGCCCACGGCTGAGGGTGCCCACTCGTATTTGAATGCGAGAGAGATGAGAGATGCATAGGCTCCGATGACAAAGAGCGGCATCAAAATTCGAACGACGCTACGACCCGCGCCGATCATGCTGATCAGTTCGTTCGATTTGGACATGTTGCTCAGCGAGAAAAGCCCGGCGAGAAGAACCACAATCGGCATGACAAAAAGAATCACGTAGGGAATCTGCACTACGTAGAACCAGAGGACCTTGGTAATCGCGGCACCCGCAAAAAGATCTCCATTGTCCGTAATGTCTGCGATGACCCAGATCGCGATCATCGAGAACATGCAGAAGGTGAAAGGCGAGAGAAAGCTGTGGATCGTGTAGCGGTCCATCAGGCTGAGCCGATAGTAGACCATCGCGGAAGCAGGGATGCTCAGAACCAGCAGGGTGATCAGAACCAGCCCTCCTAGGTAGGCCCCGATCGACGGGGTCTCCCCTGCCAGCGCCTTTCCGGAAATGGCCTGCTTCGTGGCGACGATATCAGTCGGAAGCCAGGCAATGAGTCCTGCAAATGCGGCGATCCAGAGAGAAAGGAGAACCAGATTTTTTCGTCGCTGAGCAGGGTTCTCCTCATTTACCCAGAGGGAAACGAGAAAGGCAACGAGAGAGAAAAAGACGGCGACCCCCTGCCAGAACACAGGCATGATCGAAGGCATTGCCGACAGATCTTCCGGGGTCCCTTTTTCCTTCAGCAACTTCCCGCTGTCCTGATAGTTCTCCAGGGTGTTGTAAAAAATCGCCCCTAGACCGATTACAAGTAACCCCATCGTGATCTTCATGGCGAGCCCACGCTTGTCGCCGGTGTTGAAAAAATGGACGGCAAGATCCCGCAAGATCCGGTTTGATTTACCGATCGCGCGCGCAACTGGGTTGCTTGTCAGGAAGTGGATCATGAAGCATAGTGCCCCTCAGGGGCGGGACTGCGGAGGTCCCCATTGTATCAGAAACAGAATATCTGCAATTCCAAACAATCGAAGGTTCGCGTCTACCTATGGAACGGTCAAGAGTCAGCTTCGTTAGTGTCGACGAAGAGTTTGCGACAGCGGCGGAAGAGTCCTCTGCTGAGGAGACCATTGAGGAACTGGCCACCCGCGTTTTGTTTTCGACCGATTTGAACGCGAAACTTCGTCCTGCTCTCCTCGTGGATGAGACTGGGCGGCACTCCGTTTCAGCGACTCCTTTCATACCCGATGTTCCGGAGCGGCCTGACTTCCTTCGTTTTGCCTCCTCCGGCAGCACCCGCCCGGGATTGCCGGCCGAAGCTTCGCTTGTGAATGAAGAGAGCCGCGGCGTTCTCCTCCACTTCTTCGCCAATCATGAGCTTCTCGCCGCCGAATTGATGGCCCTGGCTCTGCTCAAGTTTCCCGACGCCCCGGCGGCGTTTCGACAGGGGCTCGCCGAAACGCTCAAGGAAGAGCAGCGCCATACCCGCTGGTACATTAATCGCATGAAAAAATGCGGAGTCTCCTTCGGGGAATATCCCGTAAATCGATTTTTCTGGGACGCGGTATCTTCGATGGAGTCTCCACTCGACTATGTCTCAAGACTGAGCCTCACCTTTGAGCAGGCCAACCTGGATTACTCCCGCCATTTTTCCGGGGTTCTTGAAACTGCCGGGGATTCTGAAAGCGCAGCGATTCTGTCGCGCATTTATCATGACGAGATTTCCCACGTCGGATACGGCCTGCACTGGTTTCGTCAGTGGAAGAATCCGGAAGAGAGTGATTGGAGGGCGCTGACGAAACAGCTCCACTTCCCGTTGTCTCCCAGTCGCGCAAAAGGCAATCGCGCGATCTTCAATGAGGACGGTCGTCGTGAGGCGGGGTTCGATGAAGACTACATTCGTCAGCTTTCCCTTTTTGAACGGTCACGCGGTCGAACTCCGAACGTCTTCTATTTCAATCCGGATACAGAAAACCGGATCGGGCTCCACCCCCGGCCCTATACTCCCTCCTCACGGGTGCTTTCTGTCATCGAAGACCTCGAAGTCCTACCCTTGTTTCTTGCGCGAAGAGACGATGTCGTTCTGATGAGAGAGCCGCCTTCGGAGAAGCATCGGGAAAGACTGAGGCAAGCCGGGCTCCTCCTTCCTGAAATCGAACGGCTACAGGGCGTGGAAAGCGGACTGCTGAAATCGCGAAAGATTCACCAGTTCCGCCCCTGGGGAATCGGTCCCGACCTGCCCGAACGATTTGGCTTTCTCGGGGGTAATTCGGTTTGCGAGCAGCCCGGGCTTCATTGGCGCGACGAGTGCCGAAACCTGTTTTCCAAGTCGGAACAGTCCGTGGTTTTTGCGGAAGAATTCGGACTCAGCCTCCCCGTCCCTGTGAGCGGAGATATGGCGGCAGCAGTGGAACAACTTTCCCAACACCAATGCGAAACCATTCTCCTGAAGCGCCCCTTCTCCACTGCCGGAGGAGGCATGAGACGGCTTTCTCTTGAGGCACTGCAATCGCTTTCCCGGCGCGGGCTCTCCGTTTCCGTCGAACGGGAGGGCGGCATTCTCCTCGAGCCGCATCACGACCGGGTTTTCGATTTTTCCATTCAATATGAAATGGGAGACGGCGGAATCCGCAAGGTCGGAATGACCTCCCAGATCATTGCGCCCTCCGGCGGCTATCGGGGGACGATCTCGTTTCCCCGGTTCGGTGCCGGTCACGACCCGGAAATCGCCCGCTATTTGAATACCACGGCCCTTCATCACTATGAGGAGGACAGTCCGTTCGTGGGCAAATTGCAAAGCTGGCTCGTGGCGCATCGCTATCGCGGTCCAGTGGGGGTCGATGCCTATCTTCATCGCGCCGGAGACGGAAGCCTCTCTCATCGCATCGCCTGTGAAATCAATACGCGGTATACGATGGGTCGGGTCGCTCACGAAATTCGACGGCAGGTCGCACCCGATTGCGGACTTCGATTCGAAATCGGGAAAGCCGCCGAAGAGGCCTTTGCGGATCGCTTTGAATTGGTGGACGGCAAAATCGGTCGGGGCACTCTCTACCTGACAGAGCCACACCCGGGTGCGCACTTCACTGCGAAGATCACCGTTGCCAAAAGGCGCGACGATCTTTAAGATCGGGTTTTTCCCGGTTTTTTATGCATCGCTTCGGCTATTTCCTGATCCTTCTTGTCCTTCTTGCCGCGCAAAACACCGAGGTCCGGGCAGGAGAGCTGAAAGAGGACGTGCTTCGCTCTGTGCGGCGGGCCTGTGTCGAAGTTCACATCGGCGGCCAGCTGCGAGGCGGGGGCGCTTTTGTCAGAGACAAGAGCGGCAAGCCTTTCGTCATCACCGCAGCGCACCTCCTTCCCAATCCCCGGGTGACCTGCTTTGTCCGCACCGAAGATGACGAATCCCATTTCGCTTCCCTTTCGGCCTACGATCTGGGATCCGATCTGGCACTTTTGGAGGTCGATCCATCCGTGAAGCGCTATGGCACTTTGAAGATTGCCGCCCGGATGCCGGCCGAAACCGCCCCTCTGTTTAATTTCGGCCCGGCTCTCAATCGGCGGATCCTGGTCCTGCCGGGGAGCGTGGCGGATGCCCGACTTTCCTATACCGATTTTTCCCATAGCTTTGGCTATCTGTCTCATGTGTTTGTATCGGGTATCAATCCTGTCCTCACCTCCGGCGGAATCTGGGTGAATCGCTCGGGGGAAGTCGTCGGGGTGCAACACGGCCGGCTCATCGGGGATCAAGGGGCTCCTTCCTCCGGCTTGAGCATGGTTTCCCCCACCTCCGCCGTGGCGGCATTACTGGCCGGCAAGGCGGTCGCCCGAACTCCGAGCCTTGGAGGCTATGTCTGGGAAACGTGGACCGCAGACAAGTCCCTCCTCGACGAACTCCCCCGGGGAATCGAAGGGCTCGTTGTGAACACGGTTTTTAAGAGCCGCCCCCTTGCCCGCATCGGCATCACCAACTTTGATGTCATCGTAAGTTGTGACGGCAAACCGACGCGTCGACGGCATGAGTTTCTCAATCAAATTCGATCGAAACCGGTGGGCTCCACCTTTGAGCTGGAAATCATCAGACCGGGAAGTCAGGCACGAAAAACCTTCTTTTTGAAAACCGACTGCCTCGAGGATCTATGGAAATGATGTTTTGTCAGTTCTGTGTCCGGAGATACTCTTCGATTTCGAACTGAGCCCGGCAGGGCGGCTTTCCATCTGCGGGGCGATACTGATTGCTGAGATCGTGATCAAGAATCCGCGCCTTTGTATTGTCTCTCCACTGGATTTCAAAATACTCCCGCAACTGGTTTCTCAACTTCCGATCGTAAACGGGAAACACCGTTTCGACCCTGGAATCGAAGTTTCGTGGAAGAAAGTCAGCCGAAGAAAGGAATACTTCGGGATCGCCTTCGTTCTCGAAACTGAACATGCGACTGTGTTCGAGGTATTTATCCACGATGCTGATCGCTTCGATTTTGCTGTCTTCCTCGAGGACGAGAGAAAACATACTTCGGACAATCAATCGTACGGGAACGCCTGCGGCGGCAGCGCGCTGGATGAGTTCGTTGGTTTCGTGATCCGAAAAATTGTTCACTTTGATCGAAATTCCCGCCGTCTGCCCTGCCTTGTGACTGGCGATTTCCCGCTCGATCTTCTCGCGGAGGAAATTCCGGAGATCAAAAGGCGCTGCGAGCAAGTGCCGCAGTTTGGGGGGGTGATAGGATCGCTTGAAGAATCGGGCGATTTCCGCAGCATCTTCGCCGAATTCCTGGTTGTAGGTCATCAACATGTGATCCGCAAAGATCTCAGCGGTATCTTCGTTGAAGTTTCCCGTCCCGAGAACGGTGTAGTAGCGATCTTTGCCGGACTCCTTCCGCGTGATCAGCGTCATCTTGCTGTGAACCTTCAGGCCCTGCACCCCGAGCTGGACCTGAACTCCGGCATCCCGGTAGCGGCTTGCCCACTTGATGTTGGCTTCCTCATCAAAGCGGGCCTGTGGTTCCACGAGAACGAATACCTCTTTCCCGTTGCGGGCGGCCGCCTGGAGCGCTCCGGCAACACAGGAGTTTTTGGCGAGACGATACTGGGTCATCGCGATGCTTTTTACGAGCGGGTCGATGGAGGCTTCCTGCAGCAAGCGCACAAATTCCTGAAACGGCTGATACGGAATGTGCAAAAGGATATCCCGCCTCCGGATTGAGGAAAAGAGGCTGCTTGATCGACGCTTGATGGACTTTACAGGAACCGGTTCGGATTTCGTATAGGTAAGCTTCGTCTTTCCCAGCTTGGGGAAAGCGAGCAGGTCTCTCCGGTTGTGGTAGCGGGCACCCGGGTAAAGCGAATCGGAGCGGGCCAGGTTGAGCTTCCGCAAAACAAGATTCAGGAACGGCTTCGGAAAATTCTCGTCAAAATTGGCCCGGACTGGAAGCCCCTCTTCGCGAGCTTTGAGACTGTCCTCCATCTTCTCGTAGAAGCTCTCGGTGAAGTCGTCATCAAATTCGAGCTCGGAATCCCGGGTGAATTTGATCGCGTAGGAATCGTAGACGTCGTAAGGGAAAGTCGCGAAGACCTCGTGGAGTCCGAAACGGATGATGTCATCAAGATATATCACCAGTTGTTCGTCAGAGGCCTTCTCCTTGGGCAACGGTATGAAACGCGGGAGGTTCGTCGGAATCTCGATCAAGGCGTGCATCGGTCTTCCCGTCCCGTCCGATTTGGAAGCCCTCACGGCCAGATACATCGGCAGGTCCTTCAGCTTCGGCAGTTTGGATGCGGCCTTGAGAATGAGAGGGAAAATATAGGGACTGACCTTGGTGCGGAAGTAGTCGCGGACAAAGGCCCGCTGAGGTGTCGGGACGGCATTTTCTTCGATCAGGCGGATCCCGTTGGCTTCGAGCCCCTTGGTTACCTGGATGTAGGCAGCGTTAAAATCCTCTCCCTGGAGCCTCACGAGACGGGTCACCTTTCGAAGTGTCTCTTTCGGGTCCGGTATTCCGAGGCTTTTCCACTCCTCTCCGAGGGAACCGAGTCGCTTCAAGGTGGCGACTCGAACGCGGAAAAACTCATCGAGATTGGAGCTGTAGATGCCGAGGAATTTCAAACGCTCGAGCAAGGGAACATCGGGATCGGCCGCTTCCTGCAGCACCCGGGCGTTGAAAGAGAGCCAACTGGTTTCTTTGCTGCGAAAGTCTTCTTCCATAAGGCGGAAATCCTAACGAAACACGACCGGATTGCGAGTCCTACTTTGCGAATTATTCCGCTTTGATTGGGTTCTTGCCGGCGTTCACGACGATCCGACCGGAAAAGTCGTCTTCAATGAGGAGGACATGGGTGGCGGGGCCTCTTTTCACCAACTTCCCCTCTCCTTCCATGACGGTGTTCTTACCACCACGAACCTTCCACTGAGTTGGTTCGGCCGGATGGAAATAGACTTCGCCATCCCCTTCGGCGAGTTGGATCAGACCTCCCTCCAGGGGGCGCGGTTCATAGATCCACACCCGGGCACCCATATTCTCAATGCGAAGGCGGTGGATCCGTTCCCACGGAAGAGTGACCACGAGTTGCTGATTGGCCTCGGTCAGAAAACCACTTCTTCTCTCGACATAGGCGATCGCGGGAAATTTCCCCTCTCGAGTCTCGAGATAGTTCGCCGTGATACCTGAAGTAGGAACTCCGTGACCATAAGCTTCCCCCTCGATGTGAAATTTCTCCCCGGGAACGATTTTGATCTGTCCCACTTCGAATCGGAGCCGGATATTGATGGGGCCGGTCTTCGTGAAATCCTTGACGAGGTAGTAATTGCGGATGTCGTGGTAGGGCGAAGCGAGGAGAATCCCGGACAGGACCACGACTCCCGCAGCAGCGGCCAGCAGCTTGACTTTTAAAGGCATCCTGCCCGTCGGAAGGGGCTCCCGCACAAGACCCCGGTCGAGACGCATCGCATAAAACAAGCCCATCGCGGAGAACCAGCACACCGCTCCCGCCCAGACGACATCCGAGAAAAAGTGAGCCCCCTGCAGCATCCTCGCAATCCCCATGAATCCTCCCAGGGCCAGGGCCGAAACGAGAATGCCGTCGGCCAGTTTGCGACGGTATCGACGCAGCAGGAAAAACCCGCACAGAAAGTAAAAACCCATCGTCGCGTGTCCGCAGGGGAAGGACTTCCCCTCACTGGCAGGATCAAAGGAGAGGATCTGCTCGAACGCATTGTGTCCCCCGAACTCGTTAATTTCGCGGGGACGGGGGCGCCCCCAGTATTCCTTGAGAAGCGCATTGGTGATGATGCCGGGGCCCACCACAGCAGTGAGAAAGAGAAACAGGTAGACCCGTCTCCAACGCCGGAAAGCCGCCTTCGACCACGACAGGAAGAACCCCACGAGGGCGAGGACTACGACCAGAGTGGTCGGGATCGTGCCCAGCCGGTAGAGGGACTTCCAGAAAGGGTGCTCTCCAAAGCTCCAACTCCCCTGCCCCGCGCGATAGATTCCCTGCTGGGCGGCCATGTCAAAATTCGTCACCCGCACCAGAATTGTCGTTCCGATCAGGATGATCAGCGGGACAAGGATCCATCGCCATCGAAACCGGGGCTCCGAAGACTCCTTTTCCAAATCGGAAAGGAGATTTCCGAACCACTGCTGGAAGAGGGAAAACATGGTCAAAGGCGTAACCCGCCTCTTTTCGTAACGCAAACAGGGTTAGGTGATTGACCTAACCCTGTTGACTGTTGATTGGTTTCGAACGGCTGCCGGATTAGAGTCCGACGAGCGGGTAAAGATTGTCTTTGCACCACTGCCCGTTCTGCATCGTGATGCCATCAGGATCGTCGACGGCATCATGTGCTTCGTCCTCACAAATGATCCAGCCCTCGTAGTTCCGGAGAGTGAGCCACTCAGTGATTTTGTGAAAGTCGAGCTTTCCGGTTCCCATCTGCGCCCAGGGCTCGGGACCGTTTCCGGAGAAGTCCTTGTAGTGAATGTGGTTCACGAGATGCTGCCACTTGTTCAGCGTCTCGATCACATCCATTCCTCCGCGAATGATATGGCCGACGTCAGGCGTCCATCCGGTTACGGACGGATCGAGGGAGCTGAGCACGACATCGTAGTCATACTGGGTCCGCACGAGAGAGTCAGGCGGGCTGTTCGGGTGATAGGAGCAGACGAGCCCCGCATCAACACCGCGCTTCGATACCCGGTTGATATTCCGAACGACGTTAAGACGACGACGCTGGAAGTCTTTCGCACGTCCACTCGGCAGCGTCACGGTGCCAAGCATGGCCCCCGGGAAATGCTGGAGAAAATCAATCGTGAAATCCGCTGCGGCTCGTTCTTCCGGAGTTTCCTCCTCATTGTCCCAGGCGCAAACGAGCGCGAGGCCGGCGAGTTCCATATTGTGCTCCTGAAGGGTATCCTTCAACTTGATGGGATCGCAGAAATCCCCGAGCCAATATTTACTGCATCCAAGGGCGCTCTCGGAAATCTCGAGCACCATAGGCTCGATTCCCGTGAAGCCCGCCTCGGAGGCGACTTTGATCATGTGATCCAACTTGTTGTCGTAGCCTTTTCCGGTTCCCTGCATGAACCAGGTGTAGACTTCCGATCCGAATTTGATTTTTGACATGGGTAGAAGAGTAAAAGGTAAAAGGTGAAAAGTAAAAGGTCTTGGGCGTGAAATCGATGAGCCAGTTCAGGAACCGCTTATATTTTCCCGCCTTTCACGCACCGAGCGGGTTTTAGTGAGCCTTGAGCCAATCGAGAACTCGTGGATTGAAGTCGTCCATCACTTCCCAGTGGAAAGCATGGCCGGCTCCGTCATAGAAGTGGGTATCGCAATTGGGAATCCCGGCGGAGACCTGCTCTCCCATCCAGAGTGGAGTGAAGATGTCATCCTTTCCGCTAATGACGAGGCACGGGGCTGAGATGTTGCCGAGCTGACTCGTGACGCTGTGATTCACGCACGCTGCCGCCTGGCCGCGAAGTCCGTGAAGCGGCTGCGGAACCGGATTCGCATCGAAGTCATCCCGTCCGGCGACGAGTCCCTCGTAGGCTTCGTCGTTGTCCCAGAACGGCTTGGTGAAGATGAGAAGCTGAATCCACTCGAGGAACTGTTTGTTGTCGAGGTGGGCTTTGCACACTTTCATGTGCTCAAAGGTGGACTTGGCATAGCGATCGCATTCGGACCAGGGGCACATCAGGACAGCGCTTTGAACTTTGTCAGGATGACGAAGGCAGATTTGCTGGGCAATAATGGATCCCATCGAAACTCCGACGATCCGGGCTTTTTCAATTCCGAGAGCATCCATAAGGCCGGCGTAGTCGTCCGCCATCATTTCGCTGGAATAGTCACCGGCGGGTTTGTCTGTCAGACCGACTCCCCGGTTGTCCGCCTTGATGCAGCGGAACTCTTCGCTCCAGAAATCCGAGTGCGCTTCCCAGACTTCTCCCCGGGCGGTAATTCCCATAATGAGGATGACAGGATCGCCCGATCCCTGTTCCTCGTAGTACATTTGGATTCCGTTTGTTTCGACGTATGGCATAGCTTTTGGTGAAAATTTAGAGGCGAAAGTGTTTCACGCTCGATCTCTCCTTGTCCAGAAGAATCGGTTTTCCGGCCATGTCGCGATGACGGATTTTCGGATCGGTTTCCACTCTTTTGAAAACGTTCAAAAATTTACCTGAAAAGGTGACCGTATTGACGTGCTAAATATATCCTGGTTTTATTTTCATGTTATTTGATTCAAAAGCAGGTATTACCAACATCGTGGAAATCGGGTCTGAAACTGACTGCCAAACGAAATGAAAAAGTCCGCTATTCTTTCGTTCGCAGCTTTGGCTGTCTTGAGCCTCCCTGCTTTCGGCGATGATCTTCCGATAACTGCCGAGCAGCAGAAAGCCCTCACACCCGATGCCGTTCACACGAACTTGATGGAAGGCAACGAGCGATATGTTGCCGGAGAGCAATCCGTACGCGGCATCAAGGCAGCGGCCGGCGGCCAGTTTCCGCAGGCCGTGATTCTCTCCTGCCTCGACTCCCGTGTCCCCGTCGAAGATGTCTTTGACCAGGGAATCGGTGACATCTTTGTCGGTCGCGTTGCCGGAAACGTCGAGAATGTCGATCAGCTTGGTTCCATGGAATTTGCAGCGGGTGCCGCCGGAGTCAAACTTGTCATGGTTCTCGGACACGAGGCGTGTGGAGCGGTTAAGGGCGCCTGTGACAACGTTGAGTTAGGCAACCTCACCAGGCTTCTCGAAAAGATTAAGCCGGCGATCAACTCGGTCGAAGGCTACGAAGAAAGCGAGCGCAACTCTAGGAACACGGAGTTTGTGAACAAAGTGATCGAGGCCAACGTTCGCCAGACCGTCGCTGATATCCGGAAGCGCAGTGAAGTGCTCGCCGGGATGGAGAAAGAAGGAAAAATCAAGATCGCAGGAGCGACCTGCTCCCTCCAGGACGGATCAGTTACCCTTCTCGATTAAACCGCCTTCGGGAACATTTTTCCAAAACTGAAAAGAATCTCCAGCCCCCCTTCCGTACCACCGGGAGGGGGGATTTTTTTTTCTGCAGAAAAGCAGTCGCCCGTGGAACGATTCGCCGGAGATCGAGCCCGGGTACGTGGGGGAAGGTCCGGTTTATCGGGGGATTCCCTCCATTTTCACGCCCTGGGCATAATTACTTGTGTGACGGCGCTGTCACAAAAACTTGAATTTTGTCACATTAAGTCGTTTGCATACCGGACTCCCTTAGCCAAGATGAGCGTGTTGCGGGTGATCGCTTGCCCCTCCAAATATTCTCTGTGGCCATTGTGTCACACAAGAATGTTGGAGTTCCAGGAGCAGCGATTGTAAATCCGGTTTCAACTCAAAACTAACTCAATGACAACTACTACTATTCAAAAACTGCTTGCCAGTGCAGGAACCGCAGCAGCCTTTGCCGCGAGTTCCCTCGTTGCCGGCGATTATGGCAAAGCCATAGTCGACGACAAGATGCCAATCGAAGCTCCGTGGACGATCTGCAACGTCTTCGATTATTCGACTCTCTACGAAGCAGATTCCGGATTCATCCGTGAAATCTCTCTCAACGGTCGCTATCATGGTCAGGCTGTAAGCCAGAGCAAAGACCTCGGCGGCCAGGATATCGGGTACAATAATTGGCAGCACAGACGTTTCCGCCTCGGTATGGACATCGAGTTTGCAGGCAACGTAACGTTGAAAACATCCGCCGATATTTCAGACGGAAGCGGTAGCGGCACTGGTCTCACTCGTGGTTCTTTCTTCAACGGTTGGGATGAATTTTACATCGACTGGGAGCCTAAGGGTGAAGTCCTGCAGTATGTCGAAATTGGTAAGCAGAAGGAAGCGATCACTCGTGAGTATGCTACTTCTTCTCGTCAGATTTTGACTGTGGAGCGTTCGCAAATCGTGAATGAGACGACAGACATGAAGCCCTGGGGCGTCACTGCTGGCTTTAAATTCTTCGGAATGAAGCATGAATTTGGCGGCTGGGTCCACGGCCTCGACGACAACGAGCCCCTCGGGAACTGGATGGACAGTGACTCGCGTGGTGGCTTCAGCTATCGCGGTGAGGCATCGCTTACCGACGAAACCAGTCTTCACTTGGATTACGCTTTCACGAACAACTCATCCGGTTTGGCTAGTCCGCAGGGTAGTGCTGGTGACAGCGAGAATTCCGCATACAACCACGTGATTGCTATCGGATCTGAGTCCGAGTGGGGTCGCTTCGGTTTGATCACAGATCTTATCTTCGGAATCAACCGCGAGGCCAGCGGTCTTATTCCTGCAGGACAAGACACCTGGGGTCTCGTTATCCTTCCTTACTACAACATCACTGAGAAACTTCAGTTTGTTGCCAAGTATGCTTACATGGATCAGGGGCGTGAGCAACGCACCCAGCGTTTCGGTGAAGGAGCAGGAAACCTCCAGAACGGTCGTACCCGTGCTGAGAACTACCATACCTTTTATGCGGGTCTCAATTACTACCTTTGCGATCACAACCTGAAGCTCATGGCTGGTTACGAGTATGCAACGGGTGACGAGATTGGAACCGGAGCCGGTATTAGCTCAGACACCTGGATGCTTGCCATCCGAACTTACTTCTAGGACTCTTTACGAATCTTCCGCTTATCATAGGCGGAAATCCCCTGGTGAAAGGGCGGGACTTCGGTTCCGCTCTTTTTTCGTTGGCGGCGGGAGTCCGAATAAGGGATACTCAGCCAGATCGAATTTCCTATGGCACGCGAAAAGAAGCCCCCCGCCCCACGCAGCATCCTTGTCGGAGACTTTTTTACCCGGCATAAAAAGGAGCTGTCCATGAAGCTTGTCAGCACGGACGCGGGCTTCAACCGGGAAATCCTCGAACCGACGATCAATCGCCCCGGTCTCGCCCTGAGCGGCTTTTACAAGTATTTCGCTCTTCACCGACTTCAGGTGATCGGTCTCGCGGAGCGTTCCTACCTCCGGCATTTGAGCGAAACCAACGCAGAGCAGCGGTTTTCCGATCTGTGCTCGCACCGGATCCCCTGCATTGTCGTGAGTCGCAATCAGGAGCTCCCCGAAAGAATGCTCGATATCGCGAACGAAGCGGGAGTTTCCGTTCTCCAGACCTCGATGGTCACGATGAACTATATCAATGCCGCAACGGTTCGTCTCGACTGGGAGTTCGCCCCCACGACCACCGAACACGGATGTATGATCGATGTCATGGGAATTGGAATTCTCATCAAGGGCGACAGCGGGACCGGAAAAAGTGAGACTGTGCTTTCCCTGTTGAGACGTGGCGCCAGCCTCGTCGCTGACGACATGGTTCGAATCCGGAATATCGAAGATCGGGAACTGATCGGTACGGCTCCGGAACTCGGACGGAGCTACATGGAAGTGAGAGGACTGGGAATTATCAACGTAGCGGCTCTCTTCGGCGTGGGAACGTTCCGGACGGAGAAGCGCCTTGATCTCTGTGTTACCCTTCGGCGCGAGGAAGAATTGAACGACATGGAGCGCGTCGGCCTCGACCGCGAGTCCATCGATGTTCTCGGTATGGAAGTCCCTCACATTGAGCTTCCCGTAGCCCCCGGCCGGGATATGGCGCAATTGATTGAAGTAGCGGCTCTTGATCAGAAATTGAAGGCGCTTGGCCACGATTCTGCTGTGGAATTTAACAAGAAACTATTGAAAAGGATGCGGGACCAACGTAAGTCTGTGGTTTGAACTGCAATTCCGAAGTGAGTCCTGCGTTCGTAATTTCCCCGAACTAATCAATCCAATGCCCAGCTGCGAACTGACTATTCCAAACGAGGAGGGCCTTCACGCCCGACCCGCCGCGAAGTTCGTAAAGCTGGCTAATCGTTTCCCCTGTGAAATCTGGGTGGAAAAGGACGACGAGGAAATCAACGGGAAGAGCATCATGGGGCTGATGATGCTTGCCGCTGCCAAAGGATCCGTGATCACCGTATCCGCCGAAGGAGACGGGGCGGAGGACGCTCTTGCGAAGATTTCCAACCTCGTAAACAGCGGTTTCGAAGCCGATATTTGAGTGTTTTTTCATCGGTGTGGAACTGCCGGAGAAGTTTCTTTCCGTATTTCACGGGAAATCATAAGATTTGGTCTCTCCGATCGTTAAGAGAGCGTTATCAATGACTGAAACGGACCGTAAAAACGAGATTCGCCTCGAGGGTATCGGCGTCTCCCAGGGAGTTGCCTGGGGACCTGCTGAGATCGTCGGGAAAGCTCTTGAGGAGCCGGATCACACCACGATCACCCGCAAGGATGTCGAAACGGAAAAGGCGCGATTTTCTCTCGCTCTGATTGCGACGAGGGATCAGATCATCGAGCTCCAACAGGAAATCACGGACGATGATGGCGAAAACCACGCCGGCATTTTTGATGCGCACCTGCTTCTCCTCGAAGACTCCACCGTTCTGAATGAAGTGCTTCGGGTTTGCGAATCCCAGCTTCGCTCGATCGAATGGTCTTACTACTCAGTGGTGAAGCGCTACATCGATTCCCTCCGCAAGATCTCGGACCCCTATCTCCGCGAGCGGGCTGTCGATATCGAAGATGTCGCCAAACGGGTTCTTAAGAACCTGCGATGGAGCGACGGTAGTGCGGATGGTCCGGAAGAAGGACGTAGTCTCATGGCCAACACTGCCATCGTATTGGCCCACGACCTGACCCCGTCCGACACGGTTGGATTGGATCGCACGCGGGTGAAAGGCTTCGCGACAGAAATGGGAAGTTCCACATCCCATACCGCCATCATGGCGCGATCGCTGAATATTCCGGCCGTGGTCGCCCTTCATCAGCTTCCCGAGTGCGAAGCGGGTGATACGGTTCTGATCGACGGATACCACGGGCTTG
>JARGNG010000147.1 GCA_029213265.1 Verrucomicrobiales bacterium
CCCCGGGATCGACAACAGCGGTAGGATGAATTTCGTTGGCCATAAGCAGGTATCCAGCTACCGAAAGGACGAACCTCCGGACGAAAGATTAGGCAATTATACCATCAGTGCGAACTTCAGTTCCGCTTCAGAAGTAGTCTCGCCGTTCACGACGCAGCGGCACTTGGCGTACCCGATGTTCCGGCGGACCTTGAGAATTTCCGACTCGATGAAGAGCGTGTCCCCCGGCATGACCGGCTTTCGGAATTTCACCTTATCGGCGCTCATGAAGTAACCGATCTTGCCCTGGTTCTCCGGCTGGCGAAGCAGAGTGATGCTCGCGACCTGTGCCATCGCCTCGACCTGGAGCACGCCGGGCATGACGGGATGTCCAGGAAAATGCCCCTGAAAGAAAGGTTCATTGATCGTGACCTGCTTCACGCCGGTGCACTTGAATTCGCCCTCAAATCCGACAATGCGATCGACCATGAGGAAGGGATACCGATGCGGCAGCACCTTCTGCACCTCGACATTATCCATCACGCCTTCCCCGGTCGGGATATTGACGGAGGGAACCATCGACATGGTCTGGGCAAAAGTCTTCGCCAGCTTCTCTGCCATTTCCGTGTTAGGTCCGTGGCCCGGCTTGACGGCGATGACGTGTCCCATGATCCGTTTCCCGCTCAGCATGAGATCACCGATGATGTCGAGAATCTTGTGGCGGGCGAACTCCTCTTTGTGGCGGAGAGACTCCTTACTCATGACCGAGTCGCCCTTGATCACGATCGCGTTTTCGAGACTCCCGCCCTTGATAAGACCCTTCTCCAGCAGCGGTTCGACGTCTTCGTAGAAAACAAAGGTCCGTGCATCGGCGATTTCCTTTTCGTAGGTCTCAGGGTTGACCTCGGTCGAGTAAAACTGAGTCATGCGCCCGTCCGGTCCGACCTGCGTGCAGGAAACCCGGAAACTCTTGTCCGGAACAATCGTGATGAGAGATCCGCCGCGCGTTTCGAGATGGATCGGCTCGCGCACTTCAAAAACACTGAGAACGGCATCCTGCTCCTCAATTCCCGCCTTCTTGATGCAGTCAACGAACGGGGCCGCCGAACCGTCGCCGATCGGAGGCTCATTTGCATCCATCTCGATGATGGCATTGTCGACACCCATTCCGACGAGAGCGGAAATGACGTGCTCAACCGTGTGCACTTTGACCGAGCCCTCCGCGAGGGTCGTGGCCCGCTCGACTGTTTGCACCTTGGAAACGTGCGCATCGATAAAGGGCTGATCGTCAAGATCGACACGGCGGAATTTGATCCCGTGATTCGCCGGCGCCGGCTTCATCGTTAGGGTAACCTGCTCCCCCGTATGGAGAGAAGTTCCGGTGATCGTTGCCGAAGCGGCGAGGGTCTTTTGTTTCAGAGCCGACATGGGTTTTGAGAATCCAGTGGTTGGGAAAAGAGCAACCTCTAACGCAATCAGAGCGATAGTCCAGCGCGAAAGGGGATGGCCAGGAACCGGCGTTCTCTATCCCAATCCCCATCTTTCACCTTTTCCTGCCATTCAAGATCTGGAAAAAGAAAAGGATTCGGAGCAGGAAAAAGAGTAGCGTCCCGCTATCGACTTGCGCCTCTACACGCCCGAATTTGAGATCATCGACGAGAACGACGACTTTCTTCTCGTCGATAAACCTCCGCATTTGATGGTGCATCCTTCCGTTCCGGGGAATCCGCCCACCCTGCTTTGCGGCCTTGAGGCCCTTTGCGTCTACGAATTGCAAACCGGAGGCCAGCTTTCCCTGATCAATCGACTCGACCGCGAAACGAGTGGACTCGTTCTCGTCGCGAAGCACAAAAAGGCAGCCCGCACTCTCAGCAAAGCAATGGAACGGCGGGAATACCGAAAGTCATATCATGCTATCGTCTGGGGCTGGCCGGAGGAGGAGGAATTCCTCGTCGACGGTCCCCTTCTACGAAAAGGCGAGGTGACAGAATCCCCCATTTGGGTGAAGCAAACGGTTCATCCCGATGGAAAAGAGTCCCGCACCCGCTTCCGCGTCGAAGAGCGATTCGAAAAGAATACGGGAAACGGAACCCGGTTTACTTTACTCCAATGCTTTCCCGAAACGGGGAGAATGCATCAGATCCGTGTCCACGCGCAGCACGCCGGTCACTCCATCGTGGGAGACAAAATCTACGGTCCCGATGAGAATTGCTATCTTAAGTTCATCGAAACCGGTTGGACCGAAGCCCTCGAAAAGACGCTGCTCATGAACCGCCAGGCTCTCCACGCCTCCGGGTTTGGTTGGCGGGAATTGGAGTGGAGCTGCGACCTGCCTGAGGATATGCGGAGTTTTTTGACTCAACAGGGGTAAGTCTCCCACTCAACCCTGCTTCGCCCCTCAGAACACGGTCAAAATACCCTGAATTTATCGGGTGCAATCCCGATTGCCTTGCTCTAGATTCCCGCCCCTTACGCGCCGGGGGACTTTCGGCGCCCATTGCTACCTGCTATGAATATCTCTGTCGAACGCCTTCCCGAGTGCAAAGCCCGTCTCTCTGCCGAGATTCCGGCTGACACCGTTGCCGACACCCGCAAAGAAATCGTGGCTGCTTATACCCAGCAGGCCAAGGTTCCCGGTTTTCGCCCCGGTAAAATCCCCACTTCGGTCATCGAAAAGCGCTACGCCGGCCCGATTGAAGACGAATTGAAAGATCGTCTCGCCCGCTCCGCCTACAACGAAGCCCGTGTGAAGGAGGACCTTGCCATTCTCGGGATCGCTCAGGTCGAGCGCGAACAGTTCGAAGCAGACGGATCCTACATGCTCGCGGTAGAAGTCGTGACCGAGCCGGAAGTCGAAATTGCCGACTACAAGGGAATCCCCGTCGAGGTCCAGAAAATGGAAATCGAAGACAAGATGATCGACGATTATCTCACCAACATGGCCAAGCAGCAGGCCGTGCCAACCGATGTGGAGCGCGCAGCAGGCCCCGGAGATCTGGCCGTCATCAACTACACCGCCACACTTGACGGCGCCCCTCTCGCGGATCAACTCGAGGAGCAGGCCGGACCACTTGCCAAGGGAGACGGACACTGGGTCGACATTCCGGAGGAAGGTGCCGAGCCGCAGGAGTTCATCCCCGGTCTTTCCAAGGCCGTCGAAGGACTCAAGTCCGGTGACAGCAAAAATTTCGCCGCCGAATACGCCGAAGACTTTCCCGTCGAGGCGGTCGCAGGCAAGACCGTCGACTATGAAGTGACTGTCACTCAGGTGAAAGCGCGCGAGCTTCCTGAAATCAATGACGATTTCGCCAAGGCGATTGGTGCCGAGTCACTCGAAGCCCTCCGCGAAAATGTGCGGGGACAGTTCACGCAGCAACAGGAGCGGACCCGCCAGCAGATTATCGACAACCAGATCCTCGGTCACCTCAATGAGGAAATGACCTTCGATCTTCCCCAGCACATTGTCTTCAACGAGACTCAGCGCCAGGTAAACCAGATGGTGTCCCGCGGATATGAGCAGGGCATGAGCGAGAACGACATCCAGGAAAACCAGGAAGATCTTCTCAAGAATGCGGAATCTCAGGCGAAGAACAACGTGAAAACGATGTTCATCCTCGACGAGATCGCAGAGAAGGAAGGTATTACCGTGAGCGAGGAAGAAGTGTCACAGCGCATTTACATGATGGCGATGCAGCAGAAGCGTCCCGTCAAAAAGGTAGCCCGCGAACTGCGCGACAACAATGCCTTCGGAGAGGTCCGACAGGACATCGTGATTTCCAAGACGATCGAGTTTCTGAGAGAAAATGCAGTCGTTACAGAGGTTGATCCGCCGGAAGAAGGTGCGTAAGTTTCCCATATCACCAGCGACTGACAGCTCCGTTCCCGGGATTCAGTCCCAAACGTAACCTCTAAAAACCTACCTGCTATGTCACTAGACGACGTCCAAGAACTCTCCCCATTGCTTCCTCCCCACCTGCAACAGCGGATCATTGATCCGGTGAAAAACGTCAGCGTGATCGAGAAAGAGGGGAATTCGATGATCCAGTTCGATCTCATTTCCCGCCTGATGAAGGATCGCATCATCTTCATCGGTGAAGGAATCAGCGATCCTCTCGCCAATTACATCATTGCCCAGATGCT
>JARGNG010000044.1 GCA_029213265.1 Verrucomicrobiales bacterium
CTTTGCTCTTCACCATAGGACAGGATACCAGCGCCCGCAGGATTCGCAATAATGCGCCCATGATGATGACGCTAGGGGGGCGGAAAATTCGGGCGGGGATGGTCGCGAACCTGAATGAGGCAAAAAGCCGTCAGAGTACCTTTTTTATCTGAGGGCGATCATGGCCGAAAAGCCGAACCGGAACCCGCCAGAATAGCAATAGAATAGTAAAGCGGATCACCCCGAAGAAAATGAGTTGTTGTAACTCATTGAGAATAAGGAAGCCATCTGTCGGACTCGAACCGACGACCTGCAGATTACAAATCAGCTGCTCTACCAACTGAGCTAAGATGGCGACTTGGTTGCGCCGAATGACGCGGGCGGGAATTTACTCATGGTTTCCCGTGCTGCAAGCAGAGGTTTTGCCGAATTGCTGATGATGGCTGTCTTCGCCTCGGATAACGACGGGCCCATGTCCTGCCGGTCGCAAAGACGTGTCCGATCCGGGCCGCTGGTCTACCAATTGAGCGAAAAGGGAATTTCTGTCAGTCCCGCGAAATGGGGATGTGCTCTCTGAGCCCGATTTCGCAGGGGCAGGTCGCTGCAAAAACATTTTCCCGTTTGAAATCATTCCATGATCAGTGGGTTAGCGATACATTGCGACGAATGATACTGGCTCCTGGCGCCTTCCTGCTTCGCTGTGGTGACCTGCTCTCGGTGCTTTCCATACCCAGTTTCATTGTCAGTTGGCGCTTTGACGGGAGCTGTTCCAATTCAACCCGGGGCGATGGAAGGGGAGGGCGCGGCGGGAGGGGGAAAGCGATTTCTTGGCAATAGTGGAAGAAGCAATCGGATAGTCATGGCTACAGACATTGTCATTTCCCGGTCCCGTGAAAAGTCCATGAAACCGCTTCACTTCTTTTGGGGAGATCAGTCCCGTGAACATTTAATGGCACGCTTTCAGATGAGCGGCGGGAAAACACTGTGGTATATAAGGTCGACATCATCCTGCTTGTTGCCTAATTCTACAAAGTTAAGAAAACCGCGATCTTTCCCCTGCGGCGCTGGATCAATATCCATCTGCCCGGCAGTTTCATCTTTCTTCGCTCGACCATGGTAATTGTTCTAGCTGCCTTGGCTCTGGCGGATGGTATTCAGGCCGCTGACCCTCCCGGCATCCTCAACCACCAGGGGCGAATCGCTGTTGATGGTGTCAATTTTGATGGCTCGGGACAGTTCAAATTTGCCCTTGTCAATGCCGCCGGAGACAACAGCTACTGGTCCAACGATGACTCCAGTACAACAGGTGACGAACCCGGCACCGCTGTGATGGTGACGGTTTCCAAGGGCCTTTATGGCATTCCCCTCGGCGATGTGCCCATGGGGGCAATCCCCCCGGACGTTTTCGCTGACAATGCCGACGTTCACCTGCGCGTCTGGTTCAGTGCGGACGACGGAGACACCTTCGAGCAGCTTGCGCCCGACCGCCGCTTCGCCTCAGTCGGCTATGCGCTTTCAGCGCAGTCTGTGATGGGAGGGAGCATTTCCCTCGCCGGAGGGAACCTCGTCCTGCCCTCTACGACTGCCACCACGGGAATTCTCTTTTCCGGTCTCGATACTCTTCTTCACACGTTTGGAGACCGAAACATCTTCGTTGGGGTAGAAGCGGGAAATCGACTGATGACGGGCAATTCCAACACGGCCATTGGATACCGGTCACTCTATTCTAATTTGACTGGCTACCAGAACACTGCCAGTGGAGATTTCTCTCTTTACAACAATACGACCGGATACAGAAACACTGCCAACGGCAATGGTGCACTCGGTTTCAACACGATTGGCTACCACAACACTGCCAACGGATACCAGGCGCTGGCGCTCAACACCTCGGGGCGAAACAACACTGCCAGCGGGTACTCCGCACTTCGTTCCAACCAGACTGGCGTAAACAATGCCGCCAATGGAAGCTTTGCACTCAATTCCAACGCAACCGGCAACGACAATACAGCCAACGGATACGCTGCCCTCACTTCCAATACGACCGGTTTCGACAACTCTGCCTGCGGAATGCACGCTCTCGGCGCCAATCTCACTGGCAGTCAAAACACTGCCAGCGGAAAGAGTTCTCTCCGCTACAATACCACTGGAGATCACAACATCGCTCTGGGTTTTGAAGCAGGAAGAGATCTGACCACCGGTGATCACAACATCATGATCGGCAATTTTGGCATCGCCGCAGAGGCAGACACGATCCGTATCGGTGACTCCGATCAGACCCGTGCCTTCATCTCCGGCATTCGCGGAGCAAGTACCGGGGTAGCAGATGC
This sequence comes from Verrucomicrobiales bacterium, assembly GCA_029213265.1. Taxonomy (GTDB): domain Bacteria; phylum Verrucomicrobiota; class Verrucomicrobiia; order Verrucomicrobiales; family DEV007; genus Arctic95D-9. The sequence goes on from JARGNG010000044.1 coordinate 2,307, forward strand.
CATCAGCGTGGTCATCGACAGCAACGGACAACTCGGCACGATGTCCTCCTCCCGGCGCTACAAAGAGGACATTCACTCCATGGACGAAGCCGAAACAAGCGCCCGTCTCCGGCAACTGCGCCCCGTCATCTTCCGATACCGGCAATCCTACTCTGACGGAGAAAAACCAATCCAATACGGCCTCATCGCCGAAGAGGTCGCCGAAGTCTTCCCGGATCTGGCTGTCTACGACGACGAAGGCCGGCCCGAGACGGTGAAGTATCACCTCCTCGCCCCTTTGCTCCTCAACGAGGTAAAGAAGCAACAGAAGGACGCGGAAAATCGCGAAAGGGAAATGGCGGGAATAAAACAGCGACTGGAGCAACTGGAAGCCCTCGTTGGTCGGCTCACGAACGAAGATCTGCCCGGGACAAAATGACCGGATCCTCGAACGCGAAGGATCTTGCGAAGCAACGATACTTTTCGCGGGGTTCTGTTGATTGAATTGTCTTAGCTAACAATTATTTTTCCCTGTCCGGCGTCTAACCATCTGAGAAAAAGAACCACTTTGGGGTGCTTGAATCTCTTCCCTGGGGTGGCATAGTTCTATTTTTAGTGCTTACGAAAACCCGCCGATCACAAAGTCGCGCGAACGTAACGCCCCACCCCTACTCCTGCGTCCACAGCGTCAGCCGGCCTTTTCTTGTGATCGGGCCGGGGACGTGCATTCCTCCGCCGATGATGTCGGGTTTGCCGTCGTTGTTGACGTCCCCGATGGCGATGTTGGCGAGGTTGGTTGGGTCGTAGGCGATTTTCCGGAGAGTGAAATTGCGGAATCCGCCGAGATTCTCGGCCCAGGCGAGGGTGGGGAAGTCGTGCTGGTCCCACTGGAAGTAGAGGGCGGAGTAGACGACGTCGAGATCACCGTCCCCGTCCATGTCGACCGGCTTGGCATCGTAGCAGCCCGGCATCCCGGCGACGTAGTGCAGGGTGTAGTTCCCGGTGCCGTCGTTTTCGAGCCAGCGGACGCCGTGATAGGGCTTCGGCTCGGGATTTTCATCCATCATGTCTCCATTGGAGTAGATGAGGTCTTCGTCCCCGTCCTGATCGAGATCTTCGAGAAAGATGCTGGAGGATCCGAACGCGGGGTGATTGGCCCGTGCAATGTAGCTGCTCGAAAATTTTCCATCCCCTGCATTGGTGAATTGAACGACCGCTTCGTGCTGCTGCGTAATGAGGGCTACGAAATCGGCGTTTCCGTCTCCGTTGGTATCGTTGCGAAGGACCCGCATCGCTCCGTTGATTTCCAGAATGGGTTCGAGCTGGAATTCCCCCGCGGCATCCTGCCGGAGCAGCCCGATCATGCCGGTGTAGCGCCAGCCGAAAAGGGCGATGACATAGTCGAGATCCCCGTCCCCGTCGTAGTCACCGGGAGCACAGTCGGTGATCCGGGGGACGCCTTCCAGGAGGGTTCGTTTGGTAAAGGAACCCTGTCCGTCGTTGATGAGAATGTGGAATTCACCGATGAGGTCATCGTTGGGATGCATGACTCCCATGGCGGAAACGGCGAGGTCGATGTCGCCATCGTTGTCGAAGTCGTGGGGGGTCGTGTTCACCGGGCCGGGGGCTTCGGCAAGGGTGCTTTCTTTCCAGTTGCCTTCGTCCGTCTGCCTCAACCAGAGAACGGAGGAGGTGTTGTTGTCCGTGACGATCAGGTCATCGTCCTTTTGGTCGCCATCGATGTCAGTGAATTTCAGGCTCGTGATCTGAGGGCGTTCTTCGGATTGAAACTGCCCGATCGAGATCTTCGAGAAATTCAGTAGCGAAGGCTCGAGGTCATCCGGAATCTGCGCCAGGTTCGGAGGGCTGTTGGCTACGTAAAAGGAAGTGATCTCGTCGTATTCCGACTGATTGATCGGCACATTGGCGACCTGCATCAGATCGACCATGGCGTTGGTGATTCTGGGCCAGGCATGGCGCGGCATCGAGCCGGGGCGCGGAACCGGGTGGCAACCGGAGCATTTCGCGGAGACGATGGGGGGAAAGGGGACGGTTTGCCCATGCCCCGGGGAGATCGCGACCAGGGTCACGACCAGTAGGGAAAGAATGGAAAGGAGTCGGGGCATGTCAGGAAATGTCGTCGGAATTCCGGGGATTGGCAATCAGTCAAAATTCCGCAGGGCGACTTTTCACGGCAGGGGGGAATCGCCCATTCCGGTAATGATACGGGTGCCGCGGCGATCGCGAACCTGGGTGCAGAACCATGGCAGGAGAACGGCGATCCGGGTAGTCGCTGCCGGGTTTCCCGTTGAGAATGTCGAGAATGATGATTTTTGGTTTGTTCATGCTTTTGGGATTACGACGAGCAGGAACTTCCGGCTACTCCTCCTTTCCCGATGCCGCGAAGGAGGGTATGTTCCGGCTATGTTGAAAAGAGTTTTGTGGATCCTCCCGTTCGTCGTTCTTGCGGGTATCGTTTCGGCCGAAGGGGAGACCGTGGAAAAGGAGCGCCCGGCGGTGACGAAGGTGGGAGAGAATCTCTATCGCCTCGGTGAGGTGGCGTTGAATGCGAAGACGCGGGAGATCCGGATTCCGATCACAGTGAATATGCGCGAGGGCGGTCCCATCGAATATGTGCTGGTTCACGAAAACGGGAAAATCCACGAGTCGATCTTCACGACAGCCGTTTCCCCCCTGCACATTCAGGTGGCGATGAAGCTGTTGAAATACAAGTCGGGCAACGGCGATGTCTTCAACCGTCTCCTCGCTCCGGAAGTGCTCGAAAAGGAATCGGGAACGAAAGAGGATCGGGGAGATCCTGTATCCGTCCGTTTTGAAATGGAGGGAAAGGATCCGGTTCCGGTTTCCGAAACGGTTTTTGACGGAGGCGTCGCCAAACCGATGGCGGAAGAGCCGTGGATCTACACGGGATCCGCGGTGGAGGAGGGGACCTTTATGGCCGAGGCAGAGGGGTCCATTATCGCGATCTATCTCGATCACCTCGCGATGTTCAACATGACAAGAGAGGGCGCTGACTTGGATGATCGTTGGGGCGCCAACGATGATGCGATTCCGGAGATCGGCACGAAAGGGGTGTTGGTCCTTTCTCCCGGCGGGAAAAGTGTCACAAAGTAGCCTTCGACCGGTCTATAATTCTGCGAATCATCATGATGAAGAAACTTGTCTATTCCCTCCTCTCCCTTGCTCTTTTACCCGCTACCGGCGGGCTTGCCCAGGATCAGGTCACGGGTCAACCGGATGGAGGCAATGTCTCGCTGAAGCTGGAACTGGAGCGCTCCATTGCCAAGGGCGTGAGATGGCTTCGCGAAAATCAGGATGCCGAGACGGGCGCCTGGAGCGAGAAGACCCTTCCCGCTTTTACCGCGCTGGCGATTTCGGCGACCCTGGGAGACCCGAATCTGAATCCGGAAGACGGCATCCCGCCGCACATTGAAAAGGGTTATGATTTTCTCCTCAGCAATGTGAAGTCGGACGGGGGCATCTATGGAAAAGGCCTCGCCACCTACAACACCTCGCTCTCGATCATGGCCCTGCTTCAGGGGGGCAAAGAGGAATATCTTCCCGTGGTCGCCAAAGCCCGTCGCCTTCTCATCAATCAGCAGCAGGACTACGACAAGCGGGGCGAGCCGGACAACCTCTTCGATGGTGGCGTCGGATACGGGGGAAGCTACGCGCACTCCGATCTCTCCAATACGCGCTTTGCCCTGGAGGCCCTGTATTATTCGAAGAAGGCCCTCTCCGATACCGAATACGACGAGAGCGATGAGTTCGATCTCGATTGGGATGCGGCCATTGAATTTGTGAGTGCCTGTCAGAACTCGGAGAAAACGATCGAGCGCCTCGGGGAGACCACGGCGCTGCGGGACGAGGACAAAGGCGGCTTTGTCTACTTCCCCGGAAGCACCAAGTCGGACGTGATCACAATCGAGGCGGACGGAAAGAAGAAAACCGCCTTGCGAAGCTACGGGAGTATCAGCTATGCCGGCCTTCTCTCGTTCATCTATGCGGATCTCGATCGGGATGATCCCCGTCTCGTTGCGGTGATGGAATGGCTCAGCAAAAATTTCACTCTCGAGGAGAATCCCGGCATGGATGCCCAGGGACTTTACTACTACTATCACACCATGGCGAAGGCTCTCGCTACGGCCGGGGTGGACCGTCTTGTGACGCCCGGGGGACAGGAGATCAACTGGAAGCAGGATCTCGCGCTGAAAGTGATGAGCACCCAACGCCCTGACGGTGCCTGGATCAATGAAGGCTCCAATCGCTGGCTCGAGGATGATCCCGCTCTTGTCACGGCCTACTCACTGCTGACTTTGCAGCAGGTGCATCGGAATTTGTGAGCGTCTCCTCTTCGCGCTATTCCGACTGCATCGCCTCCCGCCAGCGACTGGGGGTCTGGCCGGTGTACTTGCGGAACCAGCGGGCGAAGTAATTTTGATCGTCCAATCCGATTTCCGATCCGATTTCGCTGATCGACAGTCGGGTCGAGCGAAGCAGTTGGCTGGCTCTCTGCAGGCGAACCTTGCGGATCTGGCTTCCCACCGTCATGCCGCATTCCTCCCGCAGCTTGCGATTCAAATGATCGAGTGAGACCCCGATTTCCCGGGAGATCTGGTGGGGGCTCAGGGCTTCGAGCGGGCTGCGCGCAATGGCCGACCGAACCGATTCCTCCACCGGACCGGATGCATTCCTTTCCGAGGGAGCGCTGGCGGTTTCGAAAAGGGCGACAATACGGAGAATGAGGGCGGCGATGTTCAGGAGCTGTTTTTCCCCTCTGGATTCCTCTTCGTTCAGAGCGACGAGCCATTTTTCGATGGAGGCGAGCTGAGAGGCGTTGAGCTTTCCATCCTGCTTCCCCCGGTGATTTCCCGGTTCCCTGTCAAAGTCGATCGCGAGACAAACCGGGCGGATGGTCTGCTCCTTCGTGAAACGGTGTCGGCATCCGGGGGGAATGACGAGCCAGGTTCCGCGTTCGACCGGAAGAGAGCGGTTCGCCGTTTGCTGGGTGCCGTGCCCCCGCAAATACAGGAGCATCTGGTAGAAGTCGTGCACGTGCTCGCTGAGGCGTTCCACCCGTGGCATGTGTTGATTCAAAGCCAGCCTGCGCAGGTGGAAACCGGGAGTCGTGATTTCATAATCCTCAAGCAGGACGGGTTGCAGCTCCTCGGGCATCACAAAAGCGACACCGGTTTTGTGCTAATGCAAACGCTTTTCTTCTGACGGAAACGCACAGGCATTCGTAGGATGGTTACTGTCATGATTTCCGACCCCAAACAATTGAATCCGGATACCCCCTGGAGCGAGACCTACTGGGCGCACACCCCCGAGGAATCGCTTGTTGATCACACCACGAAGGCGCGACTCTGCGTGGCGACCCTGCTTCCGTTCCGAAACGGCGAGCCGGACTGGGAGGGTTTCGAAAACAGCATTCGCTGGATGCTGGCGGCAGGGGAGAAGTATGGAGTCGAGCTGGTCTTCGTTCTCAATGCCGACACGGGATACATTTTCGATCTCAGTCTGGAACTGTATGAGGAAGTGATTCGCCGGTTTCGATCCGCTTTCCCGGAGCCCACGATCATCTGCGGGACGACGGCGGTGGGCGCGTCCGGGGATTCTTTCCGCGCGGAATGGTATCAGCCGCACCTCGAAATCGCTCAGAGCTTCGACAAGGTCGAGGTAATGCTGATGACTTCGAAGTTGTTAAACGAGCTGCCAACGGAACGAAGACGGGACGCCTATTTCACCGTTCTCGAGCAGGTCCGGGTGCCGGCGATTGTGCATGCGCTGGAACCCTCTTTTGTCCCCTGGGCAAGCCCCTTCAGTCCCTGGCTGCTTCACGAACTGGCGCAGCACGAGAAGGTGGTCGGAGGAAAAATCTCAACCCTCGATGAGCCGCACTTTCTCTACTGGGCTTCGATGTGCCGGGATCTGGGACTCGATTTTTCGCCTCACAGTGGAGACGACTTCGGAATCGCGACGGCGATTCGACTGGGTCTTCCGCTCCTGATCGGTGCGGGTGTTTCGGCCTGTCCTTTGATTTGTGCCGCGAAAGAACTGTGGACGAAGTCGCCGCTCGACACCCGGGTCTACAAACTCTTTGAAGCGTTCCAATCGCTCGAAGATGCCGTGTTTCGACTGGATGAGAAAGGAAGCGCGGCGGCCTACAAGCACAGCACCGCCCATGTTTTGACGCTTCTCGGGCTGATCGAATCGAGCGAGATTCATCCGGACTGCGTCGACCGCCGACCGGACGACGAAGCGCAGCGAATGAAGGAAGCCTTGCAGCGGCCCGTTCGCGTAGCGGAGCGGCTCGGGATCGAAAACTTTTCTCTCGCATGAGTGCTTCTGAACTGTCCGACACCTCGAAACTCTGCGTTCACACGATCACGACGAAGCCGTGGTCGATTGAGGAGGCGATGGATAAATACTCCGAAGCGGGGATCGGGGGCATCACCGTCTGGCGTCAGTGGCTCGACGGGCGCGACATCGCTTCGGTGGGAGGGAAACTGCGGGAACGGAATTTGGAAATTGTGTCTCTCTGCCGCGGAGGATTTTTTCCTGCCAAAACGCAGCTCGGCCTCGACGAGGCGATCGAAGACAACCGTCGTGCGATTCGCGAAGCCGCCGAACTCGGCGCTCCCATGATCGTGCTCGTTTGCGGCGCCGTTCCGGGACAACCGCTCGAGGAATCCCGGAAACAGATCGCTGATGGAATTGCCGCGGTCCTGCCGCTTGCCGAAGAACACGGGATTCGACTCGCGATCGAACCCCTCCATCCCCTCTACGCCGATGATCGCAGCGCGATCAATACGATGGCTTCCGCCAATGCGGTGTGTGATCAACTCGATCATTCGCTCGTGGGGATTGCGGCTGACGTGTATCACATCTGGTGGGATCCGGATCTCGCCGCGCAGATTCAGCTGACGGGGGAGAAAGGACGACTCTTTGCCTTTCACATTTGTGACTGGCTCACCCCAACGTCGGATTTGCTCAATGACCGCGGCCTCATGGGGGAGGGCTGCATCGATGTTCGCGGGATTCGCGCGATGGTTGAAGCGACCGGATTTTCCGGGTTCAACGAAGTGGAAGTGTTTTCCGATCGTTGGTGGTCACAGGATCAGGATGAATTTCTGCAGGCAATTCGATCTGCGTATTTGAAGCATTGTTAGGATTTACAGAAACGGAAATGAAGACTCATAAAATCGGTATTATCATGAACGGCGTCACGGGGCGCATGGGAACGAACCAGCATTTGATTCGCTCGATTCTCGCGATTCGCGAGCAGGGGGGAATCCAGGTCGCCCCGGATGAAGTGATCGAAGTGGACCCCATTTTGACAGGGAGAAGCGAAGACAAACTCCGCGCTCTCGCAGAGGCCCATGGGGTCGAACGCTGGACGACGGACCTCGATTCGGCTTTGGCGGATGACCACAACCAGATTTTCTTTGATGCAAGTTCCACCCTGCACCGGGCCCGCTTTGTCGAGATGGCGGTGAAGGCCGGGAAAGCGATCTATTGCGAAAAGCCGACGGCCGTCGAAACGGACGAAGCGGTTCGTCTCGCTCAGCTTTGCCGGGATGCGGGCGTCAAAAACGGAGTGGTGCAGGACAAGCTCTGGCTAACCGGGATTCGCAAACTGAAGTTGCTGATCGATCAGGGCTTCTTCGGGGAAATTCTTTCGGTTCGGGGCGAGTTTGGTTATTGGGTCTTTACCGGCCACGATGGCGATCAGCCGGCGCAGCGGCCGAGCTGGAACTACCGGAAAGAGGATGGCGGAGGCATCATCATCGATATGCTGTGCCACTGGCGGTATCTCGTGGATCATGTGTTTGGAAAAATCGAAAGTGTCTCCTGTCTTGGTGCGACGCACGTTCCGGAGCGCATCGACGAAAGTGGTAAGGCCTATGAGTGCACTGCCGATGACAGCTGTTACGCGACCTTTCAGTTGGAGAACGGGATTGTCTGTCAGTTCAACAGCTCCTGGGATGTGCGGGTTCGTCGCGATGACCTTTTCGTCATGAATGTGGACGGTTCAAAAGGTTCCGCGACGGTCGGACTGCGCAAATGCTGGGTGCAGTCTCTCGGGACAACGCCGAAGCCGGTCTGGAATCCTGACATCGAACAGCCGATCGATTTCTACGAGGGCTGGCAGGAGGTGCCGGATGCGATTGACTACGAAAATGCTTTTAAGATCCAGTGGGAGCTCTTTATTCGTCATGTCGTTCTCGACGAGCCGTTTCCCTATGACCTCATGGAAGGCGCCAAGGGTGTTCAGCTCGCCGAGGCCGGCATCCAGAGCTGGGAGCAGCGCAAGTGGGTCGACCTGCCGGAATTGTAGTGGTTCCTACGGCTTGATCGCCCACTCCGGAAGCATTCCCGGTTCGATCTGAAACACGGAGGGCCCGAGCAGGAGAAAGACGATTGTCACCACTGCAATGCTGAGGAGGTTGATGATGATTCCCGCTTTGACCATCTGGGCAATCCGGATTTTCCCGCTGGCAAAAATGATGGCGTTCGGGGGCGTCGCGACTGGCATCATGAAGGCGCAGGAGGCGGCGACCGCAGCAGGGATCATGAGTAGCAGGGGATGAATTTTGGCTGCGGTGGCGATGGCGGCGAGTAGTGGCAGGATCATCTCCGTAGTGGCCGTATTCGAGGTCAGCTCGGTGAGGAAGGTTATCCCCGTGCAGATCGAAACGACAATGAGCCAGGTCGGTGAGCCCTCCAGACTGGTGAAGTGGTTTCCGACCCATTCGGAAAGACCGGAGGTTTGAAATCCTTTGGCGAGGGCGAATCCACCTCCGAAAAGGAGAATGATGTGCCAGGGGATTTTCCGGAAGACCCCGCCATCGAGGATCGTTCCGTGGGATTCGGTTTCCCCATCCTTCTTTTTCGCGGGAATCAGAAAAAGCACCAGGGCCATGGAGACCGCGATGGTTCCGTCGTCGATGAAGCTTCCGAAAGGAAGGAATCCCGACCAACCGGGGATCGAAAAAGAGCCGAGGGTGAGATCTCTTCGAAAAACCCAGAGGAAAGCGGTCGCAGCAAAAACGCCGGCGACCACTTTTTCTTCAAATCCCATTTTGCCGAGGCTCCTTTTTTCATCTTCAAGAATCTCGGGAGCAATTTCCAAGTCGTTGCTGCTCGGGAAAACGACCCTCGTGAGGACAGCCCACACGATCCCGAGAAGAACGAGGCTGAGGGGAAGTCCAAAGAGCATCCATTGCCCGAAACTGAGAATGTATCCCGCCTCGTGGGCGGCGGGGAAGCTGAGTTCGAAAATACGAACGAGAGCGAGGTTGGGAGGGGTTCCAACCAGGGTCGCCATCCCCCCGATACTGGCGCTGTAGGCGATTCCGAGGAGCAGGGCGACACTGAGGTTGGCTGTTTTCTCCACTCCGAATGACTCTTCGGTCTGCTTGATCACCGCAAGCCCGATTGCGAGCATCATAATGGCGGTGGCCGTGTTCGAGATCCACATCGAGAGGAATGCCGTGGCGAGCATAAAGCCGAGCACCAGGCGCGAAGGTTTGGTTCCGACAAGGCTGACAATCCGCAGCGCGATGCGCCGGTGCAGATTCCACCGCTCCATCGCGAGAGCGATCAGAAATCCACCGATGAAAAGGAAGATGATGTAATTCACATAGACGGGAGCGACCTCCTTGCCCTTCATGATCCCAAGTGCCGGGAACAACACCAGTGGAACCAGCGAGGTCGCCGCCAGGGGGATGGCATCGGTAATCCACCAGATCGCCATCAGCATCGCGACCGCCGCCATGCGACCGATGACCGCATTCTCGCCTTCGATTCCGCTGAAGAAAACGAGCAACAGAAAGGTGACAATACCGAACCAGAAGCCGATTCGTTTCGACGCCGGGGCGCGATTGGATGTGCGGATCGATTCTCCCATGTCGGCGATCTTGACCCGATCGATTGGGCGTGACAAGCGCCGGCGGGGGAAAAATCTCACGGAAAACCGCTAAAAGTAGACAAATTCAGTCAAGAGTTGCGGAAAGATGAGAATTGACCTGAAAACGATCCTGACTACACTTCCGACCCCCCCGGAGAATTCCGGTGGGCCGATGGTAATTATGGGCAATCCCAAAAGTATCCGGAGGAACGTGAATTTTTAGAGTCGCTTGGCACAAATGCTGAGCGTATTTCGAGTAAAGATGGAAGATTGTCGGCGTAAGCCGGGGGCCGACGGGTCGGAAAACGAACAGATTTCAGTATGAGTAAGTATCTTAAAAGTCCGAATGTGAAAAACACCCTGCATCGCAAGGAGGCGGAACGTGATTCCTGCGGTGTGGGAGTAGTGGCGCACATCAAGGGGGAGAGAAGCCATCGGGTATTGCGTCTCGGACTCGATTCGGTTTGCAACGTGACTCACCGTGGAGCGGTGAATGCGGACGGCAAGACCGGTGACGGAGCCGGTGTTACCACGAATTTGCCCTACAAGATTCTCCTTCCGGTGGCGGAAGAACTCGGAACGAAGCTGGAAAAAGAGACGGATCTCGCCGTGGGCGTGTTCTTTCTTCCTGCCGGCAGCACGGACGACCAGAAGAAATCCCAGATCATTGCGGAAGGCGTGCTTCGCAACCGCGGGATCGGCATCATCGGATGGCGCGAAGTTCCGACAGACCCCTCTGCTCTCGGGCAGCAGGCCATCGACACGATGCCCGTGATTCTGCAGCTCCTCCTCAAGCGCCCTGACGGCATGGAGGACGATACCTTTGAGCGACAGCTCTACCTCAGTCGTCGTGAAATCGAGGACAAAGCGGGCGCCGAAAAGATCGACGAATTTTACATTCCGTCCCTGAGCCATCGCCTCATCAGCTACAAGGGATTTCTTGTCGCGACGGCGTTGGAGGAACTTTACAGCGACCTGCGGGACGAGAAATACGAGACCGTGATCTGTCTTTATCACCAGCGTTTCTCGACCAATACCTTCCCGACCTGGGCTCTCGCTCAGCCGTTCCGGATGCTCTGCCACAACGGGGAAATCAATACGGTTCGTGGAAACCGTAACTGGCTCAATTCTCGGATCGGGCAGTTCGAAAGTGAAGTCTGGGGAGATGAGTTGAAATATCTCAACCATGTCATTGATCCGGATGGCTCCGACTCCGCCAGCCTCGACGCGGCTCTCGAATTGCTGGTGCTCTCCGGCCGTTCGGTTCCTCACGCCATGGCGATGCTGGTTCCTCCGGCCTGGAAGATCGATCCCTTCACCACGAAAGAAGTGGAGGACTTTTATCGTTACCACAGCTGCTTCAGCGAGCCGTGGGACGGTCCGGCCGCTCTTGCTTTTTCCGATGGAATGACGGTCACCGCTTCCCTCGACCGGAACGGGCTCCGTCCGGCGCGATACAAGATCACGACCGACGGAATTTTCTCACTCGGTTCCGAGGTGGGCACCTGCTTCCTCCCCGATGACATGATCGAAAAGAAGGGGCGTCTCGCTCCCGGGGAAATGATCGTCGTCGACACCGTGAAAGGCGAAGTGGTTTTCAATGAAGAAATCAAGGAGCGTCTCGCCGGCCAACAGCCGTACGGCCAGTGGCTCAGGGAGAACCAGATCCAGTTTCATGAGGTGGTCGAGACAACTCCGCATGTCGGAGAAGGTCCTGCTCATGATCCACTGACGCGCTCGCAACTTCAGGTCGCCAGTGGATTGAACAAGGAGGAACTCGATATGGCCCTCACGCCGATGGCTCAGTCCGGAATGGAGGCCATTTATTCAATGGGGGACGATGCCGCGCTTTCTGTGCTTTCCCGCCAACCCAAGCTTCTGTTTTCCTACTTCAAACAGCTGTTTGCTCAGGTCACCAATCCGCCGATTGATCCAATTCGCGAATTTCTCGTGATGTCTCTGGAGGCCGATCTCGGTCCCGAGCGGAATCTTCTCATTGAGGATCCGCTTCACGCAAAAGTAGTCCACCTCGAAACGCCGTTTCTTTTCACGCACCAGGTGGAGGCACTCGAGGCCATGGATGAGCTGCAGACAGCGCGGCTCGATACGACATGGCCGCTCATGAGTGGAGCGGCAGGACTCAGTGATGCGGTTCAGGAACTTTGCGAAAAGGCCGAGGCCGCAGTCGACGGCGGAGCCGAAACGATCATTCTGTCGGACCGCCGAATCAATCATGACCGGGTCGCGATTCCCTCCCTCCTTGCTGTGGGATCGATTCACCGCCACCTCGGGAGCATGAAAAAGCGGATGAAGACGAGTATCGTCGTCGACACGGCGGAAGCCCGGGACACGCACCAGATGGCATGCCTGATCGGCTTTGGTGCCACTGCGATCTGCCCGTGGCTTGCGCACGAGACCGTTCACGAGTTGGTCGAGAAAAACGCGAAGAAGAAATTCGACGGGGTCTCCGTGGAGAAGGCCTTGGTTAACTACCACAAGGCTCTCGAAAAAGGGGTTCTCAAGATCCTTTCGAAGATGGGAATCTCCGTGTTGAACAGCTACCAGGGCGCCCAGATTTTTGAAGCGGTGGGAATCGCCGAAAGCGTCATCGATCGATGCTTTCCGGGAACCCCCTCCCAGATCGCCGGTGTCGGTTTCTATGAAATCGGGGCTGAGAGTATTGCCCGCCACACCGCTGCCTACAGCGATGCCGTCCCGAACGACAATGGTGAATTGAATTTGGGAGATCCCGGATTTTTCCGCTTCCGTCGCGACGGGGAAATCCACGCGGTCAGCGGTGGCGTGATCAAAAATTTCCACACCTTCGTGAAGTCGGGAGACGCCGAGGATTACGACAAGTATCTGGAGCAACTCAAATTGAACCAGCCGCACGCGCTGCACGATCTGTTTGAACTGGTTCCCAATGATGAGGGACCGATCCCGATTGACGAAGTGGAGCCGATTGAAAGCGTTCGTCGTCGTTTCACCACCGCAGCGATGTCCCTCGGCGCGATCAGTCCGGAGGCCCATGAGACGCTGGCCATTGCGATGAATCGCATTGGAGGAAAGTCCGACAGCGGGGAGGGCGGAGAGGACCCCCGTCGCTTCAAGCCTTATCCCAACGGTGACTGGGGCAATTCCAAGATCAAGCAGGTCGCTTCGGGACGATTCGGCGTCAGTGCGGAATACCTGATGTCCGCCGAGGAAATCGAAATCAAGATGGCCCAGGGAGCCAAGCCCGGTGAGGGCGGCCAGTTACCCGGTCACAAGGTGAACGGACTGATCGCGAAGCTCCGGAACACGCAGCCCGGCGTTACTTTGATTTCGCCGCCGCCGCACCACGACATTTATTCGATCGAGGATCTGGCGCAGCTCATTCACGATCTCAAGGAACTCAATCCGGCCGCCAAAGTAACCGTCAAGCTCGTTGCCGAGACCGGTGTCGGAACCATTGCTGCCGGAGTTGCCAAAGCCAACGCCGATATCATTCTGGTCTCCGGACATGATGGCGGAACCGGTGCCTCTCCGCTCAGTTCGATCAAACATGCGGGACTTCCGTGGGAGATCGGAATTGCCGAGACGCAACAGGTTCTCATGCTGAACGGTCTTCGTGACCGGGTCACCCTGCGGACGGATGGAGGACTCCGCACCGGACTCGATATCATTCACGCAGCCGTTCTCGGAGCGGAGGAATTCAACTTCGGAACGATCGCCCTGATTGCGATGGGATGTGTCTATGTTCGCCGTTGTCACCTCAACAACTGCCCCGTCGGGGTGGCGACACAGGATCCGAAATACCGCGCCAAATTCAAAGGCGAGGTGGATCATGTTGTGAACTTCTTCAATGCGGTTTCCGAGGAAACCCGGGAGCACATGGCCAGACTGGGTGTGCGCAAGCTCGACGATCTCATCGGCCAGACCAAATACATGCGACAGCGGAAGTTGCCGGATCATCCAAAGGCAAATCTCATCGATCTCAGTCGCATTCTTGCCGATGTCGGCGAAGAGGCCGGAGAGGATTTCCCCCGCATCTGTCTTCGTGATCGCAACGATGGCATTCACGAGCCGCCTCTCGACGATCAGATTCTCGAGGACCTCGGTGACAAGATCGAGAAGAAGGAAGCGGCCTCCCTCAGCTATGAGGTGAAGAACACGCACCGGAATATCGGTACGAAATTGACCGGAGTGGTCGCGAAGCTGCATGGGGATCACGGACTTCCGGAAGGAACGATCGACATCCAGCTTTCCGGTAGCGCCGGGCAGTCTTTTGCCACCTTCCTCTGTGGAGGAATCCGTCTCACCCTGACTGGTGAGGCCAACGACTACGTTGGCAAGGGAATGTCGGGCGGTGAGATCCGGATCAAGCCGCCAGCGAATCGCAGCTTCGTTGCTTCGGAGAATTCCATTCTCGGAAACACGGTGATGTATGGAGCCTCCGGCGGACATCTCTTTGCAAACGGTCGGGGCGGAGAGCGTTTCTGCGTTCGAAACTCAGGTGGAACCGCCGTCGTTGAGGGCATCGGTGACCACGGTTGCGAATACATGACCAATGGCACCGTCGTCGTTCTCGGAGAAACCGGAAAGAATTTCGGTGCCGGCATGAGCGGAGGCCAGGCCTACATCTATGACGATGCGGGCCGGTTTGAGAAACTCTACAATCCGGAGATGGTGGAAATTGTCCGCCTCGACGAGGGATTCGAACACGCCAACACTCTCAAGTCTCTGATTGAGGCTCATCTCGAGGCAACCGGAAGTGAGAAAGCATCCGAAATCCTGGGAGACTGGAGTGGATCGCTTTCGAAAATCTGGCGTGTTCAGCCGAGAAGCGATGTTGCGGATGCGCCTGTCGCCAAGAAAGACGAGCCTGCAAAAGCGAAGTAGAGGCCTGCCTTACAAATCCTGCACCGTGACGTGAGAGCGTACCTGCCTCCCGGTGCGGCGGTCGCGGGCAATGACCTCGTGTTTCCCCGGTTCGAGAACGAGCCAGCGTAGACGGCCGTCCTCCTCAATCTGAAGGCTGGGGCTGGTCCATTCGATTTCCTCCTGTCCACTCCCTGCGACTTCGAGGGGAAAACGACTTCCGCGTCCGGGAAGATCCGGATCGAGAAACGCAACGGTACCTTCGAGCGGACTGACGATGCGAAACGGAGGCGGCGTGGTTTCTTTCGAGATCGGAGTCAGAGACGCAACTGCCTCGAGATCATTGGCATCACTTCGCCACCAGGTGCTGTAGTTGGTAGGAAGAAGAGTCTGGCCTTTCTCCGTATAGTCGGATAGCGAAGCGGTTTCAGGGAGTGCCTGATTCACGAACCATTCCTGCCGGGTTCGATGGAAAGGAAGGGAAAGCGACGGGGGCGGTTGTTTTCCATTGAGAGAATCGACCACCAGCTTCACCGCATTGTCGGGAGTGAGATACCATTCGGGTTCCCGTTCCCGATGCAAACGAACCATGACGTCCCGAAAAATCGGGGCCGCCCCGATCGCACCGGAGACCTGATTGAGAGGACGGTTGTTAAAACGCCCCACCCAAACTCCCACCGTAAAATCGGGGGTGAAGCCAATGGTCCAGTTGTCCCGAAAATCGGTCGAGGTTCCGGTTTTGGAAGCGCAGCGAAACGGCAGATTCAGGGGCGAGTGAAGCCCGAAGGCCTCCGCCCGGGCCCGTTCGTCCGAAAGAATATCAGCGAGGAGCCAGGCTGCATCGGCATCGAAAATACGATGACGGAACAGGGTGGTGTCATCGATCCGATCCTGTTGCGGATCTGTTTCCTGAGCACGGGGGCTGCCTCCACCTGACGGATCGACTTCCCGACCCGTGAGCTGATACGGCATCCATTCTCCCAATCGCGCGAGACAGGCGTAGCCATTGGTGAGTTCCAGCAAGCGCACCTCGGCATTGCCGAGCGTCAGGCCGAGGCCGTATTCGGTGGCCTCCCCGGCAAGACTGGTAAACCGGAGTCGATCCTTCAGCGTTTCGTGAAGAATTTCCGGACCACCGATTTGATCGAGTAATTTGACGGCGGGGACGTTGAGGGAATTCGAGAGCGCCTTGCGTACCGAAACAGGGCCGTGAAACTGGCGGTCGAAATTGACGGGCTGATAGGTTCCCGTCGAAGTCACATATTCGATGGGCGTGTCCGGGAGTATACTCGCGGCAGTGGATCCGCGCTCGAGAGCGAGAAGGTAGGTAAACGGCTTCAGGGTCGAGCCCGCCGATCGTGCCGACCACGCTCCGTTGACTTGTCCGGATTCCGATCCGAAAAAGGAACGGGAGCCGGTCAGGGCCAGAACTTCGCCCGAAATATTCTCGATGACGACGACCGCGGCCTGCAGGTCGTTGTCCTCTTTCGATTGATGGCCAAGACGGGCTAGATTGGCGGATACCGTGCTTTCCACAAATTGCTGCAATTCGAGATCAACCGTCGTTGGCACGGATCTGCCGGACTCTGCTGCTTTCGCGATCGATTCTTTCTCCTGCTCTTGAATGAGATTGATCAAATGCGGCGCATGAAAGGTCGTGGCCGGTCCGGGGAGGAGTTTCAGTGGTTCGAGGAGGGCGCTCGCATACTGCGCTTCCGTGAGGTGCTTTTCCTCCTTCATTCGTCCAAGGATCCACATCTGCCGCTGCCGGGCCCCGTCGAGATTCCTCCACGGGTTGAGTCGGGATGGTTTGTTGGGAAGCCCCGCAAGCAGCGAAGCTTCGGCCGCGGAGAGGTCACGAAGCGGTTTGCCGAAGTATCCCTGAGCTGCGGCACGGGCTCCGGTGTATTGATTCCCGTAGGGGAGGCGATTCAGGTAGGCCGTGAGGATCGTCTCTTTGTCCGCGAACATTTCCAGCTTCCGGGCGGTGAAGAGTTCAATGAATTTCGTCCGGAATGAGCGGGGCCGTGGCCGGGAGTAGAGCTTCACGGTTTGCTGGGTGACTGTCGAAGCTCCGGAAACAAAACGCCGTTCTGTCAGCGCATCCCAAACCGCCCGGCCCATTCGGAGAGGATCGAAACCGATGTGGGAGAAAAAGCGGGAATCCTCAGCCGCGAGGGTCGCGTCGATGAGCACGGGAGAGAATTCCTCATAGCGGGCCGGATCGGCGGCGCGGAGGTCTCCATCGAGCAGGCGCCGAACCGGTTCCCCGTTTCGATCGACAAACAAAAGTCCCTGCGGGGGATCGGATATGATTCTCTCAGGCAGCGGAAAAAAAAGCGGAACAAGATAGAGGGTCAGGCCGGCCAGAACGAAACCGGTCAGGGCGATCCATCCAAGTTTCCGCTTCATCCGGAGAGGAGGCACAAGCTTACTGATTGCCTAGGGCGGCTACTTTCCCCGGGGAAAGATCCCGCGCTCCCGCAGTGATCCGTCCTGTGCCACTGAGACCGAATCTTTGCGGCTCATACATCGCCTCAATCTTCGCCGGAGGAGCTGTGACCTCACCCGGAGCGACAACCCGCGCCAGATACTGCAGCGAGTAGTCTCCGGCGCTGTAAACGCTATCCGCGAAAAAGAGAACCCGATCCTTTTGGATTTCCCGGTAGTTGGTATAGAGCGTTCGCTTGCTCCGCTCTTTGTTAACCTTCTGCGTTGCCTGCGTTTTGAAGGTCGGATTCACCGCTTCGAAGATGGCGGGAAGGGCATCGTCGATCGCGAGATAAGTCTCGCGTTCGTTTGGAATGTTGATGTCCAGCGTTACCAGAATCAAATCGCCGACATGCAGGTTTTCAGCAGCACCAATGCTTCCATCGGTGTTGACCTTCTCATAGGAGCGCTGAATCGAGAACCCGTTGTTTTCCGCTTCGATCGGCATGAGTTCCGGACGGGTCTCCACAGTCAGGGTCGCGTAGACCGGCGTTGAGCTGGACGGCTTCACCTTCAGGGCATCGGAGCGAACGCTTCCCTCAAAGGAAAATTTGGCAGCACCGCTTCCGGGCTCGTCGGGGAGAGAAATGGTTTTTTCTTCGCTTCCGAAAGCGACGGTGATGTCATTCGCGGAAAGTGTTCCGGCGACGGATTCGCTGTAGTTGGCAAGAGCAATGAGCGGCCAGGCGTTGGAATAGGTGCTTCCCCATCCACGCGTTGGCAGGCGGAGCTTCATGAGGTTTCCGACCAGTTGATCGACGCGTTCACTCTTCGGATTGTGTCGAACCTGAGCGAGCAGTCTGGTCGCCGCCACATACGGTTGCTTGTACCAGGATACCTCCGCAACCGGCACCTTTTCATCAGGAGACAAAAGAGTGTCGATAGGGCCGGGAGCGTCCCCTCCGGATTCGATCATCGCGAGAGCAAGAAGGGCGCGGGCTTCCCCGGAGAGTTGATTTCGTTTTGTGAAAAGAACCTCGTGATAGCTCGGCTCGGCTTTTCCGGCAAGGGCGAGAGTGTAGCTGGTAAGGCAGCGCTGGGAAAGCTCGTAGGGCTTGGTGAGGTCCGCCGTTTCCCGAAGGTTTTTGGAAAGATATTCCCAGAGCGCCTGCGCCTGTTCGGCCGGAACCGCGACGCCTTGCTTCTGCGCCATGGCGATCGCGACACCGCCGTAGGCACTTCCCCAGAGGACGGACTGAGAGGATCCGGGCCAGTAGCCGAGACCTCCGTCCCCTGTCTGCATGGAGAAGAGTCTCTGAATGCCCTTAGTCGTGATGGAATCCACTTCCTCTTCTGACTTGTCGAGTTTCGGCATCACTTTCCGAAGATCGTTTGAGGTGAGCCACGGGATCAGGGAGGACGTCGTCTGCTCGACGCAGCCGTAGGGGTAGGCAAGGAGGTAGTCGAGTGCATCGGAGGCTTCGACGAGACGGGAATTCGACAGGGTCACCTCGACATCACCTGTTCCCTCAAGGAGACGGGGGGCAACCCGGTCGAGTGCGGAGCTCAGGCTTTCTCCCTCCCGGATCGAAAAGCTGTGCGATTCCCGGAGCAGGGGCAGGGGATAGCCTACCGGCGTCGTCGACTCTGTTGCATCACGGAGGCTTTCGTTGGTCAGTGACCGAACTTTCCAGTTCCACCTGGCCTCACCGACTTTGGTAAGCGCGATGGGAAACGAAAGCGTCTCGGTCGCTCCCGGATCGAGAATCGCGGAAACGCTGCGCAGGCCTTCGCCGTCCGCATCAGTCAGCCTGGTCGGAATCTTGTCGCCGATCTGTTTTACGAAGACGGCGTGATTGTCGAGTTGAACGCTCACTTCGACCTCCTGTGCCTGATTCGTGTTGTTGTGAAGAACTGCGGAGACGTCGATTTGATCGGTAAGGTTGGTGAAGACAGGGAGCGCCGGTTCGATAATGAGTGGCTTGTTGATCACAACCGGCTCTTCGCTGTGTCCGAAGCGGTTGCCTTCCGCGACAACAGCCATGATCCGGAACTCCGTCAGATTGTCCGGCGCCGTGAAGGTCGCTTTGACGACTCCATTTGCGTCTGTGGTGAGAGTCGGCTCCCAGAAAGCGAGGGCCTTGAAGTCCTTGCGAACCCGGTCCGGGTCGAGCCCCTGAGCCGCGCCGCCGCCGCCGATGACATAGCCTTTGTTCATGAAGTCCTGCTCCATCGGGTTCTCGGGGAGAAGGCTGCTGATGCTTTGCCCGGTGAAAACGGAGAGTGGAAAGGCTTCGTAGAACAGGTCGTGAGGATCCGGGGTTTCGTGTCCAGTCAGGCTGAGAACTCCTTCGTCAACCGCGAACAGAGTGACTTCCGCTCCGGCGACAC
Organism: Verrucomicrobiales bacterium; assembly: GCA_029213265.1. Lineage (GTDB taxonomy): Bacteria > Verrucomicrobiota > Verrucomicrobiia > Verrucomicrobiales > DEV007 > Arctic95D-9. The sequence goes on from JARGNG010000044.1 coordinate 21,901, forward strand.
CGTTACCTTCCGAGTCAGTGATCGTTGCGCTGACTTCGACTTCTTCTCCCGGCTGGTAGTATTCCGCCTCACCGGGGTCAATCGCAACGTCGAGAACGGTGGAGGCATCTTCGACCTCCAACTGGCAATAGCCGAGCCGATAGTCGGCGGAGGTGTGAATGTGAGGGCTGTCTTCGGAACCGCGAATGATGAGGACGGACGCGAAAATGTTCGGCGCGGCATCACCGTCGATGGGGATTTCGACTACGGTTTCATATTGATCAATTTCGAGAGACTCGGTCGAGCGAATGCCGCCCCGCTCGGTCGTGAGAAGGGCATGGCCGAAGACAGGGGAGCGAACCAGCAACCTGGCGGTGTCTCCGATCTCGTAGCTTTCCTTGTCAGGGATCAGGTCGATCCGGATGACGTCATACCAGGACCAGGAAGGTTCTTCTGCTCCGATCACGGTGAACCGGTTTCTCGTGATGACGGGTCGGTCGGAAGCGTCGCGTGCCGTCAGGGTAATCAGATAGTCGCCGGCTTCCTGGAAGGTGATCGAATGCGGCAGGGCCCGGGTAAGACCTGTCACGGGATCGATCTCTGTTTTCAAGGGAATGGTTTCCTCCGATACCGTCTGGAGACGGCGATCGTTGCGATGCGTCACCTTGCCGTTGGCTCCCATGACTTTGACAGTGTTGTAGATTTCCTTTTCCACGAGCACGGTCACCGGAACCTCTTTCGTGTGGGCCTTGCCCTCGGTGGTGACAGCGGCGAGAGAAAAGGTCGCGGTATCGCCGGCGCGATGAACGCCTTCCGGTTCGCGTTGTCCCAGGTAGAAATCGGAACTGTGAACGGTGAAGCGGGCTGTGTTGGAAATCGTCTGCTGGTTGGCATCGGTGACTTGTGCGGTTAGAGAAACCCGGCGGGGTCCCGGGCTCATTTTCTGTTCGGGGAGTTTCACACCGATGGTGGCGGTCCCGGAGGAGGAGAGCGCGTCTTCGCCTTCGTCGGTGAAGGTTTCCCGATCAATCGTGAGATCGCCGAAGTCGAACTCATCGAAACCGCGCGGGCGGGGATACTCGCTGTAGGCATACACATTCCATTGCATCTCCGCTTTTGAGAGCAATTTTCCCATGTAGTATTTGGCGGAAAGAGGGACGACGATTTCGTCCGTGAGGGTGTAGGACGATTCATTGTCCATTGAGACCGCAAAGGTGTTCACGCGGTATTCCTCGACCTGGAAGGAATGATTGGCGATGAGGCGCCAGTCGGGGTGCTCGGCGGCTTCGGGATTGAAGTCGAGCTCGATGGAATGCCAGCCCATTCCCGCAGAGGGGAGTGTGAAGCTGTCATCGAAGGTTCCACTCTTGCCAAGGGTGATTTCCTTTTCGAGGATTTTACGATGGCGGGCATCGAAGACGCGCATCTTCGCGGTTCCTGCTCCGGGGCCGAGGAGCTTGTCGGTGTCAATAAAGCGGGTGATTGCTTTCACCTTCACTTCATGACCGGGTTTGTAGACGTTGCGGTCAGTGAAGAGCAGGGTGCGTCTTTCCCCTTCGATGAGGTCATCGTAGCGCTGGTCGATCGAGAAACTCCAAAGGCCGACGGTGTCGAGGTCCTCGTGAAATTGAATGACGTGGCGGTCGTTGTTGCGACGGGCATCGAGATAGAGTCGTCCTTCGCGGCCCTGATACACGTGGCTTTCAACCTGTGCGGTTCCGGACTCGTCCGTCCGCGTTTCGGCAATCACCTGAGCGTTTTGGTCGACCACGCGAATGGCGGCGTCGGCAAGAGGCCTTCCTGACTTGAGTGAAAACGCGTAGAAAACCGTTTCCTCCGGAGCCTGTTTCCAGGCGAGACCAATGTCGGTAAGTTGAATGATGGACTGCGCTCCCACCTCAAGCTGCTCGCGAGTGGCGGAACGGCCTTCCGAACAGAGGTAGAAGGCACCTGTGGTGGCGTCGTCGGTGAGTTGATCCCATTCGAGCGACACCGTTTCGGACTGATCGATGGGGAGTTCAGTTTCGCGGAACTGATCGTAAATCGTGTTTCCGGGGACCGTCGAAAAGGCGAGCGACTGCTTTTCACCCCAGCCTTCGTATTTGTCATCGTATTCCCGGAGCGCAAGAATGAGATTGTCATCGTTGAGGCGTTTCACCCGGGTGCGAAGCCCGGTCAGGTTCCCGGTTTTGACATCGAACTTCCGGTGGCCGGTTGCATTCTGGGTCGTGGAGAACGCAGGGAAGGTGACAAAGCCCTCATTGGGCTCAAAGCGGACCGCTTCAGAAACATTCTGGGTGAGCTGCGTTTTATCGTAGGCGATGAGTCCGTTCCGAACCGTGACCTGATAATCGACACCGTATTGAAAATCCCCGGTCAGGTTGATCCGGTATCCGCTCAGGGTGATCTCAAGATTCTTCGGCTTCGGGGTGATGGAAACGTAGTCGGCAACCTTTGCCGCATCGAAGTCGGGATTCAGCTTGCTCTTGTTGTGTCGGATCTGAATCGTCTTTTTCTCGTCGTATGGGTTGTAGGAACTCACTTCGTCGATCTCGAATCCGTAGAGAGAGCCAATGTAGTCGAGGCGGCTCTCGACGATGGTATGGCCACTGGAACTGCTGGCGAATCCGGCGCGGGCGTTCAGATACCAGGAACCACCAAGCGGCAGATCGGAGGCAGGCCGAATCAGGACGAAGCGGTCGAGCGGGGGCAGCTCCCCCTCGCGCCTGCGGAGTTGCCGGATTTCGCTTTCGTCAGGACGGCGCGCCTCGATGGCCGCAAACCGCTCGTTCGGCTTGTCATACAGCTGAAAGGAACGAGGCACCGCTTCGGCAGAGACGGCTTCATTGAACTCCAGCAACACCTCGGAATCCGGCATCATCGGATTTTGGGAATTGAACTGATAGGGGAAGCGCTGAAACGTGAGCGCTTTTTGATCGGTACTGCTTTCGTCCTGTGCGTCGACGAGTATGGTCGGGAGAGCAAGGCACAGGAGAAGGAAGGTCAGGAAGAGACGGTTTGGTTTCATGAGGTCACAGGTTTCCAATGATTCGGACGAAGATACGTAGTGATTATGCCGGATCTTTCAAAATAGAGAAAGAGGCAAGTGGCGGTTGTTCCGCATATAGAAACGATTGAGACCGTCGATGCCTTAGGTGCGTCACGAATTCGTAACGGGAAGAAGCGGCGCTGTCTTCACAAACGGTGGAATCGGACAGCCAATTGCATCGGCAATTGCCCGAATCAATTCGGCCTCACCGCTCGAAACGGCCCCGTCGGCAAGGACGCTCCGGCTTGCCGCAACGAGTAGTTGGCGCTTCAGCAGAGGTGAGGCGCGATCGAATTTTCCGAGAGCCCCGTCGATCTCCTTCAATCCACATTTCTCCGCTGTCTGAAATGCGATCGATACGTTCGCGCTTTTCCGGATCTCCCCGGCTGCGCCCTCAAAGGCGGAGCGGATTTCATCGGGACGGTCGCGATGGCTCAACGCGGCGAGGGTAGAGAGAAGGATCTCCGTTTCCGGAATGAGCGGGCTGAATTTTCGATACTTGATGCGCGGGGGAGGGGTCTTTTCGAAATAGGCATCAAGGTGGCGGTGAACGACTTTGAGTAGAGCGAATTCAAATAGATCGACCTGACGATCACTTGCAATCAACTGGTCCGTGACAGCGCGGAAGGTTGTGTATTCGGCCCGGGATAGGTGGCGAAGTGTCGGAATCGCCAGATCAACCAGGCTGAACTTGATCGTCGAATGAAGGGCCCCCACTTCGCAGAAAAGATCGCAGACGGCATCGTAAATATCTTCATCGACCGACTTCCGCAGCTGGTCGAGTTCAGAATTTCTCAAGTCCTCGTCCTGAGCGAGGAGTAAGGCCAGGACCATTGCCTGTGCGCCGTTGTGGGAGTGGCAGGATTCGATCCAGTGGGAGGGCAGGCTCGAGTGAACCATCTGTCCCAGATCAACCTGCTCCGGATGCAGGGTGCGCATGCTTTCGACGGCTTCAGGCTGGCTCAGTGCGACGGCTTTGGATTCGTCTGTGAGCATGGATACGGCCCCGGACCCCTGAGATGTCCCGGAAATTCGTGAGGTGTTTTGATCCGTTTTCCTGGTCACGACAGGGAGTCTGCTGGCGGAGAACTTTCCGTCCCAGTGGGGAAGCAGCCTTTGAATACGAGTCGGCAAAGGAGGGTGGGTTGCGAAGAGGGAGGAGGAAAACGCACTTCCGAAGAAGAGGTGGCTGGCATCCTTTGCCATGGGACTGCTGACCGTGGAACCCGATTTCAGGCCCCCAATCTTCATGAGGGCGCCGGCGAGCCCGTCCGGATTGCGGGTAAACTGCACCGCCGATGCATCGGCCAGGAATTCCCTTTGCCGCGAAACTGATGCCTTGATCAGATTACCGAAGAAGTTACCGAGGTAACCGATCGCGAGTAGGCCGATGCCTGCGACAAGCATGACGAGAGCCATCCCGGCGCCCTCTTTCCTACCGGAATTCATTCCTCCGCGGACGCCGAAGCGGAGGATCAATTCGCCCATGAGGGCGAGAAAGAGGATTCCGAAGAGAAGTCCCATGAGTCGAATGTTCAACCGCATGTCTCCATTGAGAATGTGGGAGAATTCGTGAGCGATCACGCCCTGCAATTCATCCCGGGTGAGGACGGTCATGCATCCGCGCGTCACCCCGATGACGGCGTCGCTGGTCGTTTTTCCCGCAGCGAAGGCATTGATGGATTCCTCCGAATCCATCACGAAGACCGTGGGAACGGGAACGCCTGAAGCGATCGCCATTTCTTCCACCACATTTAACAAGCGTCTCTCGTGGTAGTCGGTCGTGTTGAGATCGAGTTCCCGCCCACCCAGTTCGCGGGCAACGACAGCGCCCCCTCCGGACAGCTGCGCCGTCTTGAATGCGCTGGCGAGAAAAACGATTCCCGCAGTGCCGAGGGAAGTGTAAATCAAAACTTCAGGGCGCCACAGTGGATTGGCTCCGGCTTCTGCTCCGTCATCGACAAACATCAGGATTCCGGCGGCGAGAGCGTAGGTCGCGGCAATGATCCCGAGGATGGCGAGGATGAAATAGAAAATGAGGACGCCCGTCTTTCGACGGGCTTGCTCCTGATGTTCGAAGAAATCCATTCCCTGCGGTTCGGACCCATGAGGATCAGAATTTCACCTCAACCGCATCGCGCTCGGAATCGTCGGCAACCTCGAAAAGAGTGGCCGGAACAAAGGAGAAAATATTCGCCACGAAGTTGGAGGGAAAAGTCTCCAGCTTGTTGTTGAAGTTCATGACGGAATCGTTGTAGGCCTGGCGGGCAAAGGCGACCTTGGACTCGGTCGAGGTCAATTCCTCCTGAAGCTGCAGCATGTTTTGGTTGCTGCGCAGCTCCGGATAGTTTTCCGAAAGAGCGAAAAGGCGTCCGAGAACTCCACCGAGTCCCGACTCGGCTGAGGCGAGATTCTGGATGGAGGCATTGTTGCCGGGGTCAGCAGTCGCCTCGCTGCGAGCGCTTTCGGCCGCATTCCGGGCCTGGATCACCGCTTCGAGAGTTTCCCGTTCATGCGTCATGTAGGCCTTGGCCGTTTCAACGAGATTGGGAATCAGTTCGTGACGTCTCTTGAGTTGAACATCGATCTGGGCAAAGGCGTTGCGATACTTGTTCCGGTTCCTGACAAGGCCGTTGTACAGGGCAATCACGAAAATGATCGGCAGGACGAGGACGCCGGCGATTAGGAGGATAACAATCAAAGTAGTCATAGAATTCTGAGGGTAGGATATTCGCCAGGGGCGGTAAAATCGAGTCTCAAAATGAGGGAAGTTGCTTTGTCCCGCGATTATAAAAACAGGTGCGGTTTCGAAGGGGAGAGCTGGAATTTCAGAAAATCACGAGGTTTTCTGAATGAAATTCTTGAAATTTATAAATATTAGCGAATATTTTATAATTCTTAACTACTTTGGAATCCCTGTCCCCGTCGAATCATGCACCATCTTCTCTCCGCCGCCGTCATTGTGGCCAGCATTCAGTCGGCGATGCAGGAACCGATTCTTCCCGGAAAGCTTGTCGTGTGGTTGCTTTTCGTTCTCTCGATTGTGAGTTGGGTCATGATGATTTCCAAGTCCCTCCAGCTGGGGCGGATGAAAAAAGCCGACAACCGGTTCTCGGAGAGGCTTCGAAAATCACAAACGACTTTGGAAGTGTTTGAAGAAGGCTGGCGCGACGAAAGCTCGCTGCAACTCATCATCTACCATTCGGGTGCCCGAGAAACGGCCTTTCAATTGCTGGGTTCCAGAAACCCGGCCGTCGGTATGTCGCGCGACATTCGAGAGGCCGGACAGCTTTCGAGCAGGCAATATGGATTTCTGGAAAGTGCCTTTCGGGCCGGGTACCGGACCGCTGCTACGAAACTGACGACAGGGGTTCAAGGCCTCAAGTTCGTCGGGGTTTCCGCCGTTTTGCTCGGAATGATCGGATGCATCTGGACGCTGATGGCAGGATTTGATGCGGCGGGGGAAGAGGGGCTTCCCGGAAGTGTGATCGGGACCGCGCTTGGCTTTGTCGCCATTTCCCTCCTCGTAGCAACACCGGCTCTGCTTGGGCGGATCGCTCTTTCTATGGTGATCGAAAAGAGGCAGAATGAAGTCCGGAAATTCCGCGATGATATCGCCTGCCTTTTTGAGCGGAAGTTCGCCACTCTCGAAACTCCGGAGCAGGAAAGAGATGGCGCCGAAGATCACCAGGAAGCGCGGTTGACCCCTTCCAGTAAATTTCAATTCGAAGAGCCGGAGCCGATTCGCGACGACTTCGACGACGAGCCTCCTTCGAGCGGGGGAAAGAAGCAGTATCACTCGATTCGCGATCGTCTTCTCAATCTGCCGGACGACGGGGACGGGGAAAATGAACTGTCGATGAATCCAATCGCCCGACAGGCCGCTACGCTCGGGCCGCGATCCTAGGTCTCACCCGGAAAATTTCCCTTCCGCTATTCTATGAAACTTACTTTTCAAACTGTCAGCCTGTTCATTCTCGTGACGATGGTTCATCTCGTCGTGCTTGTCGGGTTCTCGAGATTTTCCGATGAACCGTCGACAATTCTCTCCGATCTGAACGGGGAGGAGATTCTCGAAGAATGGTTCGGGGAAGAGGAGCAGGCGCCCCCCTCCGCCGAAATGGTTGGAGGAGGCGAAGAGAAAAAACTCCCCGACAACCCGATCGCCCGTGCGGATACGGATGCGCAGCCTGGGCCGGACCTTCGGGATGGAGCGCTCCCCGAAGATCGAAGCGCCGAGAGGGACGAAGTTTCCGCCATCGTGGACGCTCGTTTTTTGTCCGGTCGTATCGAGGCGCCAAATGTTGAAGCTTATGTGTCCGAGCCCACTCCTGTCGTCAAACCGGAGCTGAATCCAGTGGAGAATCCAGTGGAGAGTGAGGAACCGCCTGTTCCTGATTTGAAAGCCGAGCCGGTAGCTGCGAGTCCGGTGGAAAGAGCGAAGAAGCAGGAAGCCCCCGTGGTGGAGGCCCCCGTGGTAGAGGGCCCCCGTAAAATTCGCAGCATTCGCCCGATCTCGGGTTGAGCGCGATTGGGATCCTCTAAAATAGTTGCGGTGATCTGTTTGCCGCCGGCGATGCCTCACGCTAGGTTGTTGGCATCTCCTCCGAATGAATGTTCCGAATCAGCTGACCGTAGCCCGATTGATCCTGTCCTTCGTCTTCGTGGCGCTCCTGTCGCTGGACGGGTTGGCATGGACGAAAACAGCCGCCCTCGTGGTCTTCAGCATCGCGGCAATCACGGACTTCCTCGACGGGTACCTCGCAAGAAAGCACAGCCTCATCACGAACTTCGGCAAGCTGATGGATCCGCTCGCCGACAAAGTCCTGATGTGTGCCGGATTTGTCCTTTTGACCCGCCTGGAATTGATTCCCGCCTGGATCGTCGTGGTCATTCTCACCCGCGAGTTTCTCGTCACCGGTCTCCGGCTTCTGGCCTCCGCCGAGGGCCTTGTTCTCGCCGCCGAGAATCTCGGCAAGTACAAGACGATCTTTCAGATTGTCACCGTGATTTATTTCCTCCTCTTCCTTGCCGCAAAAGAATCGCTCCTCGGATTTCTCCGCCCGCTTTTCAATGCCTACTACCTCGGTCCCGAGCATCTCGGACAGGTTCTGATCTGGGCCAGCCTCATCCTGACCCTCTGGTCCGGATGCAGCTATGTCTGGAAGAACCGGAAGCTGTTGGGCGATTGTTAAGGGATTGCCACCATGGCTACGTGCGGTCGTGTTGGTCGGAAAAGACACCATAAAAAAACCCGAAGCCGTTGCCGACTTCGGGTTCTTCGTAAATCAGTTCGGAATCAGCTTACCCCTCCACTGAGCTCACCGGCTCAACGGCATCCTTGTCGCCGTCGTCAATGTCTTCGGCTTTGAAGGTGAGGAACTTGTCATCCTTCTTGTGAGTGACTTTGACGATCTGGCCGCCGGAGATGTCCCCGCGAATGAGGTGCTCGGCGAGCGGGTCTTCGATCTGTCGTTCCACGGTTCGGCGCATGGGGCGGGCTCCGTAGTTCGGGTCGTAGCCTTCTTCGATGAGAAAGGTCTTCGCCTTCTTGTCGAGTTTGATGTGAATATCCTTCTCCGCAAGACGTTTGAGCACGTTCGCGATTTCGAGGTCGACAATCTTGGTAAGATCCTCTTTGTCGAGAACGTGAAAGACGATTTTCTCGTCGAGGCGGTTGAGAAACTCCGGCTTAAACGCTTCCTTCGCCTTGTCGAGGATCTTGTCCCGCATGTTCTCGTAGTTCTCGTCGCCTCCGCCCATGGAACCGAATCCCACGGAAACCTGGCGCTTGATGACGTCGGCACCGACATTGGAGGTCAGGATGATGATCGTGTTCCGGAAATCGATCTTGCGACCGAGGCTGTCTGTGATCATGCCCTCTTCCAGGATCTGGAGGAGAAGGTTCATCACGTCCGGGTGCGCTTTCTCGATCTCGTCAAAAAGAACGACGGAGTAAGGGCGGCGACGGACTGCTTCGGAAAGCTGGCCTCCCTCTTCGTATCCAACATATCCCGGAGGCGAACCGATCAAGCGGCTGCTCGTGAATTTCTCCATGTACTCCGACATGTCGATCTGGATGAGTGCTTCCGGATCGCCGAACATGAAGTCGGCGAGGTTGCGGGCGAGGTAGGTTTTCCCCACGCCGGTGGGCCCGAGGAAGACGAAAGAACCAATCGGGCGGCGCGGATCCTTGAGATCGGCACGGCTTCGGCGGAGAGCTTTGGAAATCGCAGTGACGGCTTCGTCCTGTCCGATGACACGACGCTTGAGTTCCTCCTCCATCTTGAGGAGTTTCTCGGTTTCCTTTTCCTCCATGCGCTGGAGAGGAACGCCGGTCCACTTGGCGACGACGGACATGATGTCTTCTTCGTCGATGGTGACGATTTTCTCTTCATTGACGGAACGCCATTCTTCGAGGATTTCCTCCATTTCCTGGCGTTTCGTCTTCTCCTTGTCGCGGAGAGCGGCTGCCGTTTCGAAGTCCTGATCCTTGATCGAGCCTTCTTTCTCGGCCACGATTTTATCGATTTCGACCTCGAGCTCCTTGATTTCAGGAGGACGTGTCATCGAGGTGATGCGGGCACGGGCGCCGGCTTCGTCGAGAATGTCGATGGCCTTGTCCGGAAGGAAACGTCCCGTGAGGTAGCGGGCGGAGAGTTTCACACAAGCTTCGATCGCGTCGTTCGTGTAGTCCGCTTTGTGGTGCGCTTCATACTTTGAGCGGAGTCCCTGGAGAATGAGGATGGCATCTTCGATGCTCGGCTCTTCGACTTTGACCTGCTGAAAACGACGCTCGAGAGCGGCATCTTTCTCGATAAACTTGCGATACTCGTTCATCGTGGTTGCGCCAATGCACTGAAGTTCGCCGCGGCTGAGAGCCGGTTTGATGATATTCGAGGCATCCATGGCACCCTCGGCGGAGCCTGCCCCGACGATGGTGTGAAGCTCGTCGATGAAAAGAATCACGTTTTTGGCGCGCTTGATCTCATCCATCACTGCCTTGATCCGCTCTTCGAACTGACCGCGGTATTTCGTGCCCGCGACCATGAGAGCGAGGTCGAGTGTAATGACTTTCTTGTCGCGAAGAAGCTCCGGGACATTTCCACAGGCAATTTCCTGGGCAAGGCCCTCGGCGATTGCGGTTTTTCCGACACCGGCTTCCCCGATCAGAACCGGGTTGTTCTTGGTGCGTCGGCAGAGAATCTGGATGACCCGCTCGATTTCGCCGGTCCGGCCGATGACCGGATCGAGTTCTGCTTCCTGGGCAAGCTCGGTCAGGTCGCGACCGAACGCTTTGAGAGCGGGGGTCTTGCCTTCCTTGCGTCCGGAGCCTCCACCCATCTCTTCAAACTCGCCTTCCTCGTCCTCCATGCTGTTGCCGGCAAAGTTCGGATCGAGTTCGCTGAGGATTTCGTTGCGGGTGCGCTCGATGTCGACATCGAGGTTCTTGAGGACGCGCGCAGCCACGCCGTCTCCTTCGCGAAGGAGACCGAGAAGAATGTGTTCGGTCCCGACATAACTGTGATTGAGGGCCTTCGCCTCTTTTCCGGCGAGGGCGAGAACCTTCTTCACGCGGGGCGTGTAGGGGATGTTCCCGACCATCTTGGTCTCGGGTCCATTTCCAACCTGCTTCTCGACTTCGAGGCGAACCGTGTCGAGGTCGAGGTTCATTTTCTGGAGCACGTTGACCGCCACTCCCTGACCCAGTTTGATCAGTCCCAGCAGCAAGTGCTCGGTCCCGACGTAGTTATGATTGAATCGGTCCGCTTCCTTTCGGGCGAGTGCGAGAACCTGTTGTGCGCGTGGGGTAAAGTTATTCATCGTCGTCCCTTTCGTCTAATATAGTGCTAAAATCCGGTGGCGTCAGCCGATTTAAGCGGTTCCGAATGATCTCGGCACGCAAAATATCGCGTTCTTCCGGTGTAAGTTTACGTTTGGCAGAAATTTGCAGATGGGCTGGCTGGATTTCGGTGAGGAGTACGTTGATGGCCTCCCGCTCCTCCTCCGAGACAAATCCGAGGTCGCAGCCCAGTCGAATCATGGAGAGGTGGTTGAGCGCCTCTTTGGAGGAAATGATGTGCGCATACTTGAGAACGGCGTAGGCACGACCGATTTGGTCCTGCATCATTGTAGGCCGGTCTTCGAGAATCTTAATTCTCGCATTCTTCTCATTTTCAATGAGTTGGGAGATTACTTTGTCAAGATGGGCGATGATTTCTTTCTCATCCGTTCCCAGCGTATTCTGATTCGAAATTTGAAACAGATTGGCGAGCGCTTCCGTTCCTTCTCCGTAGAGACCGCGGACAGCGAGGCCGATCTTGTTGGCTCCCTGGATGGTCTGATTGATCTGCTCGCTCAGTACCAGGCCGGGAAGGTGGAGCATGGCCGAGGCCCGCATTCCGGTTCCGAGGTTAGTGGGGCAGGCCGTAAGATAGCCGTATTGATGATCAAAGGCGTAAGGCAGATCGGCTTCGAGAGTAGAGTCGATGTGGTCGAGTGAGCCGTAAGCGGAAAGCAGCTGCAATCCCGGGCGGATCGCCTGCATGCGAAGGTGATCTTCTTCGTTCACCATCACGCTGATCGTTTGCTTCCGATTCATGACGGTTCCGCATCCGGAGCTTTTGGCAGCGTGCTCGCGGCTGATGAGGTGTCTCTCCACGAGCACCTGCTTTTCGATCGCGGACAGCTTCGTCATTTCTTCCGAAAACGAGTCTTTCATCTCGGAGAGTTCTTCGAGTGCGGGACGGACTTCCTCCATCACCGCGATGCGATCTTCTTTTCTCGCCCACCCCGGAAAGGGATGTCCGACGAGATTGCGAGCTAGTCGAACGCGACTTGTGATCACGATATCGCTTTCCGGACCGGGGACTTGCATCCATTCGGCCGGATTTTTCAACAAGGTGGAAAAGCGCATCGACACGTCAGTATTCGTAGTTGTGGCAAGCACTCTCAGTGCCATGCCGGTGTAAAATTCAAGAATCTCCCACTTGAGATTCGAGCTGGGAGATTTCATCGCGGAGGCGGGCCGCCTCTTCGTAGTCTTCGTCCTCAACAGATTTAGACAATGCGTTTTTTAATTCGCTCAATCTATCCAGCGGACTTGGTTCCATCGGCTCTGTCGGCCCGGGTGCAATTTCTGCGGGGGGAAGGTCGGGGAAGGTCGCCGGCACCTTGCCGACATGTTGGGTATGTTTGTGCATCGCCTCGAGGAGTCCTTCGAGGCCTTCGTCAAACACGTGGTAACAATCGGCACATCCGAAACGGCCGGTTTTCTTGAAATCCGTCTGGGTGAATCCACAACCGGGGCAGATCAGCTCCTCCGTATCAATGACCGTTTCGGTGACTTGCTCTTCGCCCATGCCTTCGAGCATATCGGCAAGCGCGAAACCGGTGGGATCGGTAACGCCTTTCTCATCAGCGCACGGCTTGCAGAGGTTCACTTTTTGAAGTTTACCTTCGACAACCTGGCTGAAGAAAATCGTAGCGTCTTCGCTCTGACAAACGTCGCAATTCATGTGTTTCGCGGGATGCTGCTGCCATCCAATCGGTTGGACGCAACAACACTCCAATACATTACGACAGGAACCACGATTAGTAAATCGGTGTGCCGGTGGTTTCGACGAGATTTCGGAAAGCGGCGAGCATTTGCTGCGTCACCGGGCCCGGTTTTCCGTCTCCAATGACGCGTTTGTCATACTCGCGGACAGGCACGACTTCGGCAGCCGTTCCGGTGAGAAACATCTCGTCGGCCGTGTACAATTCATAGCGGGCCATTTGGATTTCTTTCAGCGGAAGGTTGGCCTCCTCGATCAATTCCATGACCGCTTTGCGGGTGATTCCATTGAGGGAGCCCGATGCGACGGTCGGCGTATAGATGATCCCGTTTTTCACGATGAAGATATTATCGCCGGTGCACTCGGCGACATACCCCTCTGTATTGAGCATCACTCCCTCCTGCGCTCCGGCAGCGAGAGCTTCGACTTTGGCCATCACATTGCTGAGATAATTCAGTGATTTGACCGACGGGGAAAGGGTGTCGTGGGTGGGACGACGGGTCGCGCAGGTTGCGAGGATGAGTCCGTCGTCGTAGTATTCCTTGGGATAAAGAGTGATCGTAGAAGCGATACAGATGATCGATCCTTTCTCGCATTGGTAGGGACTGAGGCCGAGCGCTCCGGTTCCGCGGGTCACGATGAGGCGGACATAGCCGTCATGAAGATCATTTTTGGCGATCGTATCGACTACCATTTGGCAGACTTCCGCAGGAGTCGCGGGAATCGCGAGATGGATCGCTTTGGCGGAGTCAAAGAGTCGATCGATGTGCTCCTCGAGACGGAAAACACGGTCATGGTAGAAACGGATGCCTTCGAAGACACCGTCGCCGTACAGCAAGCCGTGGTCGAAAACGGAAATCTTGGCGTCAGCTTCCGCATAATATTCTCCGTCGATCAGGATCTGTAAGGGTTCCGCACTCATAAATGGATCGCTAATTTGCGCCGCGTTGCGATGAAAGCAAGCGATTCGCGTTGGTCGAATGATTCCAGTAACGGATCACGTCGAGTCTGTCGCTGTAGCCGGGGTCTGTGCCCCCGGAGAGGACGTTCTGCTGAAGCAGCTGTCCACCCTCTGCCGGAAGTCACGCCAGGAATCGTCGTGCTTTGGCCATTCCCTCCAGAAAGGCTTCGACATCCGCCTGATTGTTATAAAACGCAATCGAAGCCCGGACGGTCCCCGAAACTCCGAAGTAGTCCATGAGCGGCTGCGCACAGTGATGTCCGTCGC
>JARGNG010000148.1 GCA_029213265.1 Verrucomicrobiales bacterium
ACGAAGCACTCTAGAAATTACAACCCGGTGTCATTTATTTGTGGCGCAACACGAGATTCCCCCCCCCTCGAAGGGTATCACGCTGCGTTTCACCGCATGAGATCCCGTTCAGGTCAGCCTCGGAGATTCCATGACTCGATTGATTCAGCCGATCGGAAGCAACACGACAAGCCAAAGTCCTGTCCTTTCGCTGATGAAAGGTGGCGGAGAGGGAAGGAATCGAACCAACCCCGGTAAGGATCACTCACCGACAACGGTTTTGAAGACCGCAGATCGCCATTGGCGCAATAGGCCCGACCCCCTTAACAATAGGACTTTACGCATTATTTCGTCATCCTACGCGGCTATTCCTTCGAGTTATTTGTATTTATTTGTATATTTTTTCACCGTTTCGCGCAACGTTTCTCGGTTCTGAAGAGTTTGGCAAATTTGCGCCATTTTGAACAAATTTGCGTTTTGAGCGGAAAGCAGAAATCCTCGACTGCTTGATCACCAAAACCCATTTCATCCGAAAGTCATGATCCTACCAACTTTGCCGGAATTCATTCTTTTGACAAAGTTCCCTTGAAAGTTCGGAGTCACCCGTCTCAACCGCTTCCGTCAGATACGAGGGTTCTCGATTCCCACAATCTATCTCGACAAATTCGTATTCGATGAATCGCGAAGCAGCTTTGGCAACTCGCGAGCATTTCGGTTTCTCCCTGATAGGTGACACACCCGCCTCTCCCCAACTTCGAAAACGTTGGCATTCAATCACACCGCGATGAACTTTATGACCAAGAGTGCAAGGCGTGCTCAATAATTTACGAGATTAATTACAAGATTATCTAAGGTTTAGGAATCCGCCCTGAACCCTTATAGAATGGGGGTTTCAAGGCGCCGCAAGGGGTCTTGCAGTCGCTTGCAGTTTCGTGCAGAACAATTCATCTTTTAAAACTAGTCACTGGCTAGTCACTTTTCCACTTCTCTAACACTGTTAGAAATGGCACTCAGACTCAGTTTTCCGCCGTTTCTTCAATTTGCTTCATTTTCCACCAAATGGCAAGAAAAGCCAAAATTTCGCTTTCGCCTGCCTTTAGTCCAAAGCGATCAATCGCGCGGTATCGCTCAAATGTCTCACCCTCCCTCTGTTTCTCGAAAACTTTCAGAGTCGGCCGGTTGAGCCGTTTCTCCGAGAACTCAAATTTTTGCCGAAAAAAGCAGGAATTGCTCGATTTGTCTGGAATTTGAAAAGACGTCCCGACTGGGAAAAATCGATTCATTTCCTCGTTCTCCCCATTTTCGTCCACTTCGAATGCAAATGCCTCGAATTGCGAAAATGCTTCTCGATCAGTCTCCTTCGGCTGAACTTCGCTCTTCTGTCCTCGGGACTGGTTCGATCACTTTTTTGCACTCTTTGTCTGCCGCTTCCCTTCCAGGGTCTCACAACCGGGAAGCGACCGAAGTGACAGCCAGACACAAGGCCCGCCCTGAACCTCATTGTGCAAAAAAATGCATGGATGATTTTACGTATACTTGCGCCCTCTTGCAGTCCTTTGCAGACTCATGCGCAATTCGACTAACATTGCCATAAAATAATCAGAGAATTTAGTTGGGAGATGCCAAGAACGGGGCGAAATTGGCTCCATGACGACGACCAAATCGGCCTCCTCCAAGACAAAGAAAAAGCCCACTTTAAAGGATCTCCACGAGCTGCTGCGGAAGCATCCTGTAAACTTCCGGAGGGCGGCGGACCTGACAAAACGCCGTGGGATGGGAGTCCCTTTGGACTTCATGGCATCGATCAAGATGCCCAAGGCGAAGAAGGGCGAGAAGAGGAAGTTCAACAAAGTCTGGGCCGAAGCAGTGGCCACCATGACGACGCTGATGACGAGGCCGCCAAACTGGCAGTGGGACTCATCTGACCTGGAAGATGTGTCAGATCTATCCGCTCGGGGCGTGGAGCGCGCAATCGCATTTCTGAAACAGCATGGATGGATTGGGCACGTCAACGTCTACATCGACGGGGAAGTCCTCTCGACTTACATTATGGTCTTCGATGAGCAGCTGAAAGAGGAGGACCGAGTAGGTCGCTGGTCGTTGTGTTGGAGGAGCGGAAAATGGAGAATGAAATCACCCAGTGGTGTCATCGAAGAGGTTGAAGCTCCCGCCTGGTCGAAGAAGAATCCGAAGGTCGAACCACCGACAAACGACGAGGCCGAAGAGGCTGCTGAGGAGGACTCATTGTTTCCGCAGCATGTGCCGGGACATAATATATCCAGTAAAGAGTCATCCTCCCAAACCCTCCTTCGGAGGGCTCAAGAAGACGATCCTTTGCCTGCGGCGCTCCCGGAATCGGAAGTCAAACCCGAAGGGGAAATCGACCGCCCGGTCGAGGAGGTTCACGTGGATCTGCAAATCCTCGAAAATTTGGAAATCCTCGGGAGGAAGGCGAACGCCGAGGACGACTTCGACAGTCGACTCGAATACGAGGAGTTCATCGATCAACACCTACTCCCCCGGCTGAAGGCTCCGCCGCGGGATCGTCCTCGGGCAAAGGTTTGGAACCTCCACTGGGCTCAGAATTCTATGTGGGGTATGCTGTTCAAGCGTTTGTCCTTCGAGGGGCAGGACTGGAACAACAACCAGGCCCGGAGATTGGTGAAGCGTGTCACGGAGGGTTACATCTCTCCCGAGGGTATTCGGACGGTGCTCTTCATGTTCGACTGGGAGCGTCAAAAGAAGACGCTGGAGAACTGGACGTTCCGCGGCAAGCGGACGGACGTCGATGGCAACTTTGAGATCACGGACGTCTGGCAGCGTCAGCACGACAACAGCTACACAGAGATGAAGTATGAGGGGACTTGGCAGTTGGTGGCAGCCAAACATGCGCTTTGCCCTCCTGCAGCAGAAGCTGAAATCCCAGAGCAGACGGTGAGGTTGGTCCAGGATTTCACGAGAAAAATGGTCGGCAGACCTCAGGCGGAGCGCCGAGAAATGCTGGCGACTTGCTACGGCTTGCGGGATCCGGAAGTCTTAGCCTACATCACGACGTTCACCGCGGCGCCGCTACCTCCGGAGATCACCTCACTGATGCGCGAGGATCAAGGGAGGCTGCTGGATTGGCTGGCAACGGACCTTTCGGGAATTCGAGTTTTTCAGGAGTTTGGGTGGAATTTCCATCCGGATCTTGGGGAGGATTTCCGTGCACGGGTGGTCGCCCGCCACCACGAGTTCGTGCCAAAGCTCATCCGCCGATTGAAACTCTACCGCCTCTCGACCGAAGGGGTTAGGACAATACTTTGATGGAAGAATCCGAGATAAATTACTCGGGCAAGGTGTCGAGCTCCGCGGAAGTCCCAGATGACGTCATGCGGTTGGCCGAGGCCCTGTCCAGAATTCATGGCCAAGTGTCAGTCGCCCGGGAAACAGGCGGGCTGCACCTCTACATGGCTTCGCCAGCCAAGCTCACCCTGACGGGGGACAAGGAGCTGAGATCCAGGCACCTCGCCGTCAACGCGGAGAAATTCTTCTCCCTCGGCGACTGGCAGCCTCAACGCGGAAAATACGACCACGACCTGTGTGGGATGTGCATGTCGAACGTGCCAATTCAGAGCTAGGGGAGTAGCCCTTCCTCTTTTTCCCGTTGTAAGCGAAGGACTCCCAATTGGGCGTTGTCCGCAGAAAATCAACGGAGATTGCTCGAATTTCTTTGGTTCTGCGTCCTTCGATAGGCAAATTCCAAAGATTTTCCCGGAAGAAAAAACCCTCGCTCCTCTTCGACAACGTCGGACCCATCCGAACATTATTTGATAGTTTTGTTTGTAACCGGCTGACAATCAAAGTGCCAGGGGGTGTAATTTTAGCTACGGCGTATCAATCCATTCTGTGTAAAAGGCTGACCGTCAGTAACTTAGGGGTGCACTTTTAAAAAAGAAGTGCACTTTTTCGCCAAAAAACGACACTTTTGACCAGTCGATTATGGAAACTAATAGTAATTCCACAGTTCTTTTTTTAGCTATCAGATCTTCTCCTCCAGTCCGACGGTTCCTCTTTATGATGCCGCTAGCTCTCTGTGAAGTGGGGTCGGAAACGGAGCCAGTCGCGAAGCGTTTTTATTGAAGCTGCC
>JARGNG010000149.1 GCA_029213265.1 Verrucomicrobiales bacterium
TCCTGTTACAATCCCGATTCCGCCTACCAAACGCCACACCTCGACCGAATGGCCGCGGAAGGCATTCGATTCACTGATGCCCACAGTCCTTCCACGATTTGCTCGCCCTCCCGCTACGGCCTCTTTTCGGGCCAGCAGATCTACCGCTCGACAGGACGGGGAGGCGGTGCCTTTGAGGGCCCCGGTGGTCCGAGCTATCTGAGGCCGGGTACACTCACGCTCGGCGACATGCTGAAAGAGAAAGGCTACCGGACCGGCATCTTTGGCAAATGGCATGTGGGACTCACCTGGTTGGATGAGAGCGGCAAGCAACTCGGCGGCGGATTCGATAACTCTCTCCTGATCGACTACGAAAAGAGCACTCCGCTGATCGATGGCCCCAACCAGCGCGGATTCGATGAGTCATTCGTCACGCCCAATTGCCCGACGACCGATCCGCTCTACCTCTACATCGACAACGGAATGGTTCCCATACCCGCAAGTCTCCGGCACAAGCGGGACACCCTGCCCAATCCCGGCGGAAAATGGCGTTGGGACAATGACGAGGGCTGGAAAGCACCGGGCTACCAATTTGTGAACGCGGATCGTCTTTTCCTGGAGAAAACGAAAAACTTCATCACCGGGCACCAGAAAGCCAATCCCGGGCAGCCGTTCTTTGCGGTTCTTTCCACCCAGATCTGTCATGCCCCGGTTCTCCCCGCGCCCGAGTCGGAAGGGAAGTCGCAGGCGGGTCCTCGAGGCGACTTCGTTCATGAACTCGATGTTCTCGTCGGTCAGGTACTCGAACTTGTCGCCCATCTTGGGATCGATGAGGACACCCTGGTTCTCTTCAATTCAGACAACGGACCGGAGACGATGCATGTCGCCTGGATGCGGGAAGACCACAATCACGATCCTTCCGGCGGTTGGCGCGGAGTGAAGCGTGACGGTTGGGAAGGCGGACATCGGGTTCCTTTCCTTGCCCGATGGCCGGGGAAAATTCCGGCGGGACAAGTGTCCGAACAGATGACGAACACCACCGACATATTTGCGACCCTTGCCTCCGTGATTGGTTACCCACTTCCTGACGAAGCCGCACGAGACAGCTTCGATATGCTACCGGCAATGCTGGGGATCCAAGATCCGGAGGAATCGATCCGTCCTCACCTGTTGACTCAAAGCTTCCGGGGGGAATTTCAGATCCGGCAGGGGCAGTGGAAATACCTGGATCACCAAAAATCCGGCGGAAACGACTACAGCAAGGGAATCCTGAAACCGTATGAACTTCCGGATACCGAGCCTGACGCGCCCGGCCAGCTCTACCATCTGGAGAACGATCCGGGTGAAACCACGAACCTCTACTACGCCGAAGAAGATCGTCGAAAACAACTCCAGGATTTGCTCGAGGAATTGAAATCGAGTGGACGCAGCGCCCCCCTGAATCGTATTCCGCTGGGAATGGAGGAAATTAAAAACCTCGAAAAGAGATAGCGAGCCGTTTCTCCAACCAGGCAATTACTCTCCGGGAATCCCCATCGCTCCGGGATACCAGGAAGGCAGGCTTTCCGCATCCTCTTCAAACACCGCGAGGGTTTCCGGAGAGATGTGGTCCCGATGAACAATAACATTGTAGACGTGTTCGTCGAACCAACCGTCATACAGAGTCCACGTGCCCTTGTTGCCCTTATCGTCGCCCCAACTGTTCTCAACCAGCCATTTGCGTGGGTTCCCGTCCTCCAGATCCACGCCCATCAGGACCATCGCATGATTGGAGGCGCCTGAGTTGAAGTGAGCCCGATCGAGCTTGGTGAAAGGCATTTCGATTCCAAAAAGAGCTTCGTAGTCGAAGAGCCCGTTTTCCATCAGTCCATGCTCCCTGGATTGATCGGGGCCCATATTCACCGCGAACCAGAGAGGCTGATTGGCGAGAACAGACTGGATCGCCACCTTCTTGAGTTCTTCGACCTCGACATTAACGAAGTCCATTTCCGGCTCGCCGGCGATATTCCGGGCCCGCTCAAATCGATAGTGTTTCCCGGTTGGCTTCGCGGGGTCGTGATAGAGCGCGACGAACTCTGACAAATCCACCCCCACGAATTCCTCATAGAATCTCTGCGGAGTGTAGCGTTTGGATGGAGTGAGATTTTCCTGCGCGACTTTCGGTTCGTCTTTCTCAGCCTCCGATTTTTCGTCCTTTTTCTTCTGCTCGTAACGCCATTCAAATTCGCGGGGAGGCTCGCCCAGGTTCAAGGCGAGGAATCGATAGACTTCCGCCATCGCTTCCGATTTCTGTTCGCGCAACTTCGCCACGTCGGCTCCCTTTTTACTGGACTGAAGAAGTGCTGCGGCACGCGAATGAAGCAGCCGTTGCAGCACGGTGTTCATCGCCCTCGTATTCTCGCTGCTGTGCGTTTCCGGCATGACCGAAACAGGGACGGTTCCGTATTTCCCGATCAGGGAGGTCACATAGTTCCACCAGCCTCCATCGCCGACCATCCATTCATTGATGAGTTGCCATTCGCGATCAAGACGGTCTGCCTCCCGCAGTTCGATGACCTGCTCCAGGTAGAGATTGGATTTCTCCATCTTGTCCCAAAAGAGAAGGTAGGCGGCCGAAAATTCAAACTCCTCCAACCCCAGGTCATGAATGATTTTCGGACGCATCACGTTGAATCCCGCAAACATCCAGCAACGACCGGATGCCTTCTGATTCGTGATGCCCTTGCTTTTGATCTTGTGACTGAAATGACCGTCTTCACCGCTGACAATCTCACGATTCAAAGCGAGTGAATTGATATCCGAATTGGTAATCGCGTTGAAGCGGGCGCGATCATCGGCATCCATCTCATAGCCATCCCGAAGACTCTCGATGAATTCGGGGGAAAGCGCCCCGGACGATTCGATTTCGGCACTGGCATCAGGGTCACTCATAGGGAAAAGGAATACGCCGAGCACGATAGAGGCGACGGAAGTTTTGTTCATGGCCGGCAACGCTACCAGACTTGCCGTCGCAATGACAATCAATCCTCGCGATTCCTTTTCGCTTCCTCTGCCTGCCGGTTCACGGCACTTTCGGAAAGTCCAACTTCGTCGAAGTGATTTTTACGGTGATCTCCACCTTCCCGGAATTGTCGCCATAAAACCCCGGACCGGCACCCGCGTAGTAGGAATCCGCAAAACCAAAATAAAGAACGCCAGCTGTGGGAGGTACCTGAAACTGCTGCTGATAACCGTCTTTGGTAACTCCGTCCCCTACATAGAAAACCTGTCCCGGTTCAGGAGCCAGACTCCTAAAATCGACTCCCCGGGTTTGAAAATCAATCGGGGACGGTGCGCTCGCTCCGGGACCCTCTTTTTCCAGAAACACGCCCACAAGGCATCCCGACCAGGGAGTATCGAAACCGGAAATCCCCCGATGGGCAGCAATGCGATAGGAGAATTGATTTCCATCAGGGCCGTTCGTGGAACGGGAATCGCTGAAACTGAGTTTTCCGGATACCTTCGAAACCGTGACCACCCGATTCTCTCCCGGCCGAATCGGCAAAGCGACCGGCGCGACTCCCCCGCCCCCTCCGCTCGGGCTCGGCATGGAAGAACCGGAGGGCAACCCGGCCCCGTAGATGTTGGATTGAGCCAAAATCGACAAGGTCGCTTCCGTAGACGGATTCCCGGGACTCCACGCAGCAAGAAAAAGCACAACTGCGATTCCGATTCCTTGTTTCTTCATTTCAACTGGCGGCGATTGAGTTCCGACCCGCTGGCGACTACGCGCCCTTTGCCTTCGATTTGTAGACCAAAGCCGAAATGATTCCTCCAAGGACACTCGCAAGAATGCCCCCGACCGCCCATGGCACCATGAACTGATCAGGAAGCGGAGCGAACACGAAATTGATCAGCATTCCTCCCGTTGCCATGATCCCGAGAAAGAAACCGTAGATAGCTCCACACTTCACTCCCTTGTCCCCGAACCCGTACGCCCAGACCGTACAGAATCCGATGGCGATCAGAAAATAGCACGCTGCCTGCAGCGGAATCCGCTTCATCATCTCGTCCTCCGGCCGCCAGGCATCGGCCGTATCCTTGTAGGATTGACCCAGCATCATTCCGTGATAGAGAAAATCAAA
>JARGNG010000150.1 GCA_029213265.1 Verrucomicrobiales bacterium
AAAACGAAGTGACCGGAAGAAAAGGATCCGGCATCGGACTCAGCTTCGTCCGGGCCACCATGGAACTCCACGGAGGAACCGCCACGCTGAAAAATCGGAAAACGGGCGGAGCCGAGGTCGAGATGACATTTTGCTAGTCTTCTTCTGATTCAAAATCGGGCTGTTCCTCCCCGCCTTTCTTCCACCGATAGGCGACCAGAAGAACGCCACCGATCCCTCCCAAAAGGAGTATCCAAAAGACAGGAAGGAATAGCCCGATTCTGTAGCAACTGAAGATAGGAATCCCCGAAACCGTAAAAGGCCCCCGAAGCGATCGAACCGCCCCCGGTTCCCGCTCCGATTCCGGAAGCTTTCCCGGCCGCCCCCACGATCGCGGCTCCGGCAGATGTGACGAGGATACCGGGCAGGAATCAGCATTTAAGTCTCCTCTTCTGACTGTCCGGCTCGATGTCGCTCCACGAAGTATTTCATGGTGTGGTAAATGACGGATCGAAGATCATGCTTCGACTCCCATCCGAGGAGTCCTCGGGCCTTCGTGACATCGGGAATGCGTCGGTCGCAATCCTCGTATCCTTCACCGTAAAACTCTTCCGCACTGACTTGCACGATCTCCGGATGAGGATCCCCGGGCAGCCGGAACTCCTCGTCAAAGACCTCCTTCATTTGCTCCGCGAACTGCCGGATCGTAGTTTCATTCTCCGGCGTTCCGATGTTGAAGATCTCGCGACTACAAACGCCACCGGGATTGTCGAGAATGCGAACGATGCACTCGACCGCGTCATCGATGTGCGTGTAGGCGCGATAACTGCGCCCACCGTCGACGAGCTGCATCGGAGTGCCATACAGAAGCGAGTTCATGAAATGAGAAAAGACACGCGGGTTTCCTGCTTTCTCGCTGGGCAAGTAATCAATCCGGGGGCCAATGAAATTGAAGGGCCGGATGATGGTGTAATCGAGCCGATCCTCCAGGCCATAGGCATGAAGAACCCGTTCGAGAAGTTGCTTCGCACACGCGTAGATCCAGCGGTGATTCCGGACCGGCCCCATGATGAGGGGCGAAGTATCCTCGTGAAACGGAAAGGGCATCTCTGCAGGATCTTTCCCGAGAACCCCGGCGACCGTCCTGCCATAGACCTCGCATGTCGAAAACTGAACGAGACGCCGCCGGTGTTTTACACAGTATTCGACGATGCGGAGATTCTCCTGGAAATTGAGCTGAAAGACTTCCAGCGGGTCGGTGATATACAGACTCGGGTTGGCCATGGCGACCAGATCAACCACGAGGTCGTGCTCGCCTACGAGAGTCTCGAGTGAATTATCGCGATGGCGAATATCCTCCTGTCGGAAATCGAGCCTGGCATGGCCGATTTGATCCCGGAGTTTCTCCCCATCGAGATCGAGCGCCGTGACAGCATACTTCCCGTCGGCAAGGAGGCGCTCGGTAAGGTTCACCCCGATGAAACCGCCCGCTCCGAGGACCAGAATTTTCGGAAGTGAATTCATGCAGGATTCTCTTTCCGGTCGCTGCAGTTCTCGCGGAGAAGGAGATCGTAACGGCCCAGCCAGTGTCTACCAATCATCTTTAGGACTTCGAGCCCGTAGGGGATCGGGTCAAGGCTCGATGTCTCTTCTCCGTAATGTGTCGGAATCGCGACCTCATGGCAGGGGAAGCCCGCCAGATGTCCCAGGAGAATCATTTCCGCGTCGAAGTTGAAATTATTCCGGAGGGATCGAAACGGGACTGTCTCAAGGAGCGTTCGGGAATAGAGCATGTAGCCACTGTGAAATTCCGCGAGACGGGTTCCGAAGGCAAGATTTTCAACCGCGGTCAGAGCACGGTTCGCGAGATACCGGGTCAGCGGCATCCCGCCTGCTCTGGCGCCTCCGCCGAGGAAGCGAGATCCCTGAACCAGGTCAGCCTCCCCCGAAAGGATTGGCTCCAGCAGGTCGAGAACAAGCTCCGGCGCATACTGCCCGTCGGCGTGAACGACGGCAAATCCACGACAGCCGAGCCGCAGCCCTTCCTCCAGGCCGGTTTTCTGCGCACCTCCGTAGCCGCGATTCTCCGGATGATGGATCACCCGGATAGCCGAATGATCCGCCGCGAGCGATCTTGCGACGCCACCTGTTTCGTCAGGACTTGCGTCATCGATGATGACGAGAACGCCTCCCCGATCATAGAAGGCCACGGGAATCCGTGCAACCGTGGCGCCGAGAATATCCGCAGCCCGGAAAGCGGGCATCACAATGCAGAAGTCGGGGGCCATGAAGGGATTCGATCAGTCGAACTGCCGTTTCGTGGAAAGAAAAAATCGCCCTTCTTGACGGAGGGCGATCTTGTGGGGCTTCCCGATAACGGGAGATATTGAAGCAGGCCGCCTCAGAAAGTAACGCTCAGAGAAACACCTCCGTGGAGAATATCCGACTGGGGTTGATCAGCGCCGATGATGCCATCCACGACCCAGGTATCAGGAGCACCGAGATACCCGATGTAGGGCGTCAGCGTAGTGCGACAATTCAACTCGATCGGCAAAGAGGCGTTGGCGTAGTAGTGGTTCCATCCGCTCGCGCCCCAGTAGCCATCGGTGTAAGCAACACCGGCACCGAGAACGAGACTGATCTGATCGGTGATCCCAAATCCTTTTGCGATACCCAGTTCGTGATACCAGCCGCTCGGGGCAAATCCGCCGCCGCCCATCGCATAGCTGCTTCCGAACGTGAGATCCACCAGGCCAAGATCACGGGAGAGACCGAGATTCAATTCTCCATACCCTCCGACCGGGGCCACCGTGGTGCGAAACTCCGGGAAGGTGTAGTGAGTGTAACCAAATTCCACGTCGAAACCTGCTACCACACCGAGGTCGGCGCTCGCATAGAGGCGCAACTCATCGAGGTTGAGACCGGCACGACTGCCGTTGATTCCATTGAGGTACCAGGCACCTACCGTAACGGGAAGGGGGAGACCATCGAAGGTGTAGTTGACGTCAGCCCAAACACTGTCGCGGCTGAAGCGAACGCCTTTGAAGATGTAGTCCGTTTCATAGCCCGCCGAAATTTCGGCACCAAGGTCCAGACATTCCTCAATGGGAACCTTATCAATAGGAGCTTTGCCGACAGGGGCTTTCCCCCAGTCTCCCGCTCCGGAAACGAGAGTCATCGCAACAAGTGCGCTGGTCAGAGATGATGTTTTCATAGGAAGTAGCAGTTTTTGATTCGGAAAAATGATTGGTGGGAAGTACTACAGAGAGCTGCCCGGAGGGAACCCTTATTGTCCGGGGACGCGAGGTCCTACGACCACTTGAGGGCGATATCCTTTACCCGTCAAAGCCACCCGCTTTGTCGGAGCATTGCTCATCAGGGAGGCGACGGCACGGCGGTTGCCGACGGCACGGGGGCGGAAAAAGACGGTCAGAGTGGTGGAGTCTCCGGGCTCAACCATGGAGGAAGGGCGTTTTCGGATGCGGAAATCCCGCGCTGCTCCTCCGGAGATTCGAACGGCTAGATTTTCAACGGCACCATCTCCCACATTCTGGATCACGATCCGCGAAGTCCGACTCGATTTGCGAAGCAGGGTCTTGGAAAACCTGGCCTTGGCCGGAGCCTTAAGGCGGGGAACAGGGGGAACGTAGGGGCGAACCACGTAGGTCATATCAAAGTCGTTTCCCTCTACGAAAAACGTCCCTACTTCAAATGCAGAGAAGGGAACCTCATCGGTAACAACCATACCGCTTCCGGTCATTTCGTCGCCGAAATTCACCCCCCCTGTATAAAAACTGTAGAAACTCCAGTAGCCCGAAGAATTGAACTCAAGATATCTCAAGGTAGCTTCGCGAGTGGGACTTGGCGGCATCGGATCATTGTTGGGAACGGTCAGGGTCAAGCCGTCGGGAATCGTAAAATATTCGTAGTCGTCCAGAGTATGCGGGGGAGTCATTTGACTGTAGTCCGTCGGAGTCCGGTAGGGTTCTCCCATCATTGGATTGTTGTAATAGGCCGTTCCACTCAGCGAAAATTTGACATCGCCGTTTTCAAGCTCCTGCACCGTGACTGTGAGATCGCTGGCTGGATTGGCGCCACCCGCAACTGCGCTGGAGACCA
>JARGNG010000045.1 GCA_029213265.1 Verrucomicrobiales bacterium
GGGCGCAGACTCCGGCCACGTTCTTGCGAACGCGGCTACTTGAAAACGGAGAAGAGAGCGGTTGACGAAAGGACGCACGCTGGAGACGATCCCGGTATGCAAGCCCATTTTTTCCGCCTTGTCTTTCTGCTCCTGTTAGGGGTTTTCCCTGCCTTCTCCGGGGATCGTCCGAATATCCTCTTCGCCTTTGCCGATGACTGGGGGCGCTATGCGAGTGCCTATCGGGAAGTCGAGGGCGGAGGCACGGCCAATGATCTTCTCAAGACTCCGCATTTCGACCGGATTGCCAAAGAGGGCGTGCTTTTCAAAAATGCGCATGTCACTTCGCCGAGTTGCACACCCTGCCGGAGTTCGCTTCTATCCGGACAGTATTTTTTCCGGACCGGGCAGGCCGCGATTCTGCAGGGCGCTTTCTGGGACATGAAGATTCCGAGTTTCCCCTTGTTGCTTCGTGATAAGGGATACCACATCGGAAAAGTCTACAAGGTCTGGAGTCCCGGCGATCCCCGTGACGCTCCCTTCGGAGAACAGAAATACGGTTATGAGACAAAGGGGCCGAATTTTAACGGATTCTCCCAAACCGTCACGCAGATGGTGAAGGGCGGGAAAAGCGTCGAAGAGGCAAAAGGCGAGATGCTTGCGAAAGTGGGACGGGAATTTGAGTCGTTTCTCGAAGCGCAACCCGAAGACGCACCCTTCTTCTTCTGGTTCGGGCCGACCAACGTGCATCGCAAATGGATCCAGGGATCAGGCAAAGACCTCTGGGGACTGAATCCGGATGATCTGAAAGGCAAAATGCCCTCGTTTCTTCCGGATGTTCCCATCATTCGGGAAGACTTTGCCGACTACCTCGGAGAGGCGATGGCGTTTGACGCCGGCCTCGGGGTGCTCCTGAAGGAACTCGAAAAGCGCGGTGAACTCGACAACACGCTGGTTGTCGTGAGCGGGGATCACGGGGCTCCGGGCTTTCCCCGGGGAAAGTGCAATCTCTACGACTTTGGAACGAACGTGGCCCTGGCGGCCCGATGGGGGAATGGAAAGATCCCGGCCGGACGGGTCGTTGATGATTTCGTGAACCTGATGGATCTGGCCCCGACCTTTCTCGAAGCGGGGGGAGCGGAAATCCCGTCTGTTATGACCGGACGCAGCGTGCTCGATGTCTTTCAGTCCGGCGAGGCGGGGCTCGTCGACAAAGAGCGGACGTGGCTCGTCACCGGTCGTGAGCGTCATGTCGCGAGCGCCCGGACGGACAATCTTCCCTATCCGCAGCGGGCGATTCGGACGGAAGACCATCTCTACATCGTGAATTTCAAGCCCGACCGCTGGCCCATGGGGATTCCCGGCCCGGTTGCGGAGGGGAATGTGCCGTCCACCGATGTGTTGACGAATGAAACGTTTGTCTGCTTCGGGGACCTCGATGCGAGTCCCACCAAGGCCTGGATGATCGAAAACCGGGACGACCCGAAGTTTGCGAAAGCCTATGAGCTCGGATTCGGGAAGCGCCCCGGGAAGGAACTCTACGTAATTGCTGAGGACCCCGATCAGGTGAACAATCGCGCCGGCGACCCGGCCTTGGCCGACGTGGAGAAAGCGTTGCACGAGCGCCTCATGGCCGAGCTGCGATCGGCCAAAGACCCGCGGGTCACGCAGGATCCGGTTCCCTATGAGGGCCTTCCCTTTACCAGTGCGGCCGGGCGGAAGCCGAAAAAGAAGTGAGGTGACCATTCGGAGTGGGCCCCGGTTTTTGCCACCCTGTCGGTTGGCTGAAAGTGGCTTTGGTCCGCATATAGGAGGCGCAGGCATTGCGTTTGCCCTCCTTTCCTGATACAAACCCGCTCAGCTATGGCAAAAGTAACCCGGTCCAAAAAGACAGAGCGCAGAGCGGTGAGTGGCTCGGAGCAGAAGGAGTTTGAGAAATCCATCCTCGTAGTGGGAGGCGGCAGCGCCGGCTTTCTCGCTGCGATCACCTTGAAGGCCCGGATGCCGGTGCTCGATGTGACGGTAATTCATTCCTCCGACATTCCCATTATCGGGGTGGGGGAAGGGACGACACTGACGATGCCGGTGTTTCTTCACGGTTATCTCGGGATCGATCCGCATCGCTTTCACCGTGAGGTGAAGCCAACCTACAAATTGGGAATTCGTTTCGAATGGGGGCCGCGGGATCAGTTCTATTATACGTTCTCGGCACAACTGGACAAATTCCTCAAGGGAATGCCCCGTCCCAACGGCTTCTATGCGTTTGAGGATTTTGAGTATGCAGATCTCTCGGGCGCTCTGGCGGCGCAGGGGAAGGGGTTTCTGAAACAGAAGGAAGGCGGAGGTCCGGTCGTGAATACCGATCTGGCCTACCATCTTGAGAATGTTCCGTTCGTGCGCTTTCTCGAGAAATACGCTGCCGAAATTGGGGTGAACATTATCGACGATAAGATCCTCGAGGTGCAGCAGGACGAGGACGGGGTATCCGGCCTTCAACTGGAATCCGGCAATTTGATGAGCGGTGATCTCTACATTGATTGCTCCGGATTTGCCTCACTTTTGCTGGGAGATGCTCTGGGTGAGCCGATGGAATCCTATGATTCGAGCCTCTTTTGCAACAAAGCGGTCATCGGCGGTTGGGAGCGGAAAGAGGAACCTCTTTTGCCCTACACAACGGCAGAGACGATGGACGCAGGCTGGGCCTGGCGTATCGAGCACGACGATATCATCAATCGTGGTTACGTATTTGGCAGTGACTTCATCAGTGAGAATGATGCCGAAGAGGAGTTTCGGAAAAAAAATCCCAAGGTAAAAGATACGCGAGTGATTGGTTTCGACTCCGGCGCACGAAAGCGAACCTGGGTAAAGAATGTGGTCGCGCTCGGAAATTCTGCCGGCTTCGTTGAACCGCTCGAAGCAACCGCCCTGGCCGTGATTTGCGAACATGCCGCGAAGTTGATTCACTGCCTCGCCGATTCCTATCTCGAGATCGATGCGGTTTCACGGGATTTCTACAACCGTCACTGCAACAGGACCTGGCAGGACATTCGAAGGTTCCTCGCGCTGCACTACAAATACAATACAAGGATCGACACCGAATTCTGGAGGGCTTGTCAGAATGATACGGATATAGTCGGGGCAGAGGAAATCATTGATTACTACCGGGCTTCCGGGCCTTCCTTGCTTTGGGGGAGGACGGCAATGGGTCCGGAAGACCCTTTCACCTGGGAAGGGTATCTCGTCATGATGGTCGGACAGAAGGTCCCTTTCGAGCGGAGTTTCAATCCGAAACCGGAAGAGTGGGATGCCTGGCGAGACTATCAGAAGCAGCTGAAAAGCCTCGCCAAAGACGCTCTCACGATGCGGGAAGGCCTCGACATGATTCGTTCGGACAATTGGAGGTGGCATCCCGATTTTTACAAAAATGCAGCTCGCTGGTAGGCGGGCGATTCCGGGCAAATGACCCTGCGGGAGGTCTATAGGAAGCGCGGTTTGGGGAATTCCCCCATTGACACGATTTTCCGAGGAAACGTCACGCTTCCAGGGCGCGAAACAAAGGAAGGAAACTCCGCAAGGTCTTGATATTGAGAAATTTTTCACAAAAGTTGCATTCATTCTTGATAAGGTTGGCGTTTCTGATACAAAAACTCTTCTTCAGAAATTTCTTGCATTATTTCTGTATTTTTTACAAAAAACCATAAAAACATCCCCTGTTTTCCTCCTATGAATCGTACGACCTCTTCCCGTCGTAAGCGCTGGTTCTTTGCCCGTTCGTTGGCACGCGCTTATCGTGAAATGCTTGAAAAGCGCAAAAAGAAGCGGGCAGCCGCTCCCAAAAGACAGCTTTTTGCCGAGGCATTGGAACCCAGGGTTCTCTTTTCAGGTACGCCGGTTCCGGTTGATCCTGAGCAGGTAGAGGAAGCCAATGGACAGGAGCAAACGGCTCAGACAGCGGAAATGCTCGAAGCAGCTGCTGATTCGGATGCTTTTGAAACTGGAATTGACGGAATTCAGAATGTCACCTTCGAGGTTGGGGAGAACCTTGATTTTGACGAGGAGGATATCGAGAGACTGGCAACGGAAGCCGCAGCCCGCTGGGAAGAGTCGGGACTGACGGACGAGCAGCTCGAAGCGTTGGAGAAAATCAACTACGTCGTGACCGATCTTGAGGGATTGTCGGTGGCGAAGGCGGAAGGCAACACGATCTACCTGGATGATGATGCGGCCGGTCTGGAGTGGTTTATTGATGAAACAGAGGCATTTGATGAGGAATTTGCCGGATACGATGGTTATCTGGAAGCGATCACGGATGAGGCGATGGAGGGCATCGATCTGCTCACTGCGATCATGCATGAGCAAGGGCATATTCTGGGCCTGGAGGATGTCTATCTCGCATCCGAGATGGATGGACTCATGTATGGGGGCTTTGACGAAGGTCTTCGCCGCCTTCCTGAGGCAGGCGAAGCAGCCGACGCAACTCCGGGTTCGCTGGTAGGTCACGCCAATGCGTCCGTAACCGTGAATAATTTCCTGGACGACGGGGATGTGACCGCTGGCAATATGTCGCTTCGTGAGGCGATCAATCAGGCCGTTACCGGAGACACGATTACTCTGCTCAATGGAACCTACGAACTCAGTATCGCGGGAAGTGAAAATGCGAACGCTTCAGGCGATCTCGATATTGTAGGGAAAGACATCACCATCACAGGTACCGGCAAGTGGGACGGAGTGAATGGTACCCTGATTGATGCGAAGCAGATCGACCGGGTATTCCATATTCTCAGTGGAGCCAACGTCACCATTCAGAATCTTACAATCACCGGTGGATTTGTGGCAGAAGGAAACGGCGGGGGAATCCTCCATGACGGCGGAACTCTGACTCTCACCAACGTCGCGATCGACGGCAATGCCGTGGAGGACACCACCGACAACAGCACCAACGCACTGGGAGGCGGCCTCTACAATAATAACCGCACGGTCATCGCTACCAATACGGATTTCGTGAACAACAGCGCAACCCGCAACGGCGGAGCCGAAACCTCCGGCGGTGGTGGGATTTTCAGCAATGGCGGCAGTGCGAATCTGACGATTACGGGCGGAACGATTTCCAACAACACAGCCCGCGACGGGGGAGGGGTCTACATCTGGAGTCAGGGCGCAACGGCAACCTTTGATGGCGTGACGATCGATGGCAACCGTGCCAACAGCGTGGGCGGTGGATTTCGTTTTCACGACGGAGTAACGGCCACGTTCACCAATACGGTAAACCTCACGAACAACTCAGCGAACAGCAGCGGTGGAGGCGGATATATTTCCGCGGCATCCACCGTAAACATGAATGACGGCAGTCTCGTTACGGTGACTGGAAACCGGGTTTCCAATGCCGCCCTTTCCAACAGCCAGGGAACGGGAGGCGGCTTCTACGTTCACGAGGGAAGTAAGCTGAATTTGGATAATGCCCTCATTGACGGCAATATTGCCGATGAAGGCGCGGGTATTTATATCATTCGCCGGGATTCAGAGGTGATCGGAACCAATGTCACGATTTCCAATAACGTCGCCGAAGTGCGGGGCGGAGGATTCCGGATCGCTCAGCAGGGGGCGATCCTGACGCTGACGGATTCGTCGATTACCGGTAACTCCGCTCAAACCGAGAACGGCGGCGGATTTTACAATGCAGGAACGGTTACGCTTACCAATGTGGCGGTCGATAATAACTTTAACGGGGTTGATTCCAACGACAGGGGCGGCGGTTTCTACAATACTCTGGGAGAAGTCACGATTACAGGAAACAGCTCGATTACCGGGAATACGACGACCGGCTATGGGGCGGGCTTCTGGAACCGGGATGGTGAGGTGACGATCACGGGAGCGGCAGGTTCGGCAATCAATATCGCCAACAACGAGGCCGGTTTCGGAGTGGATTCGGCCGGACACGGTGCCGGGTTCTGGGCCACTGATAACTCAGTCACGAACCTTACCTTTGTGGACTTTACCGGAAATGTCGGCTCGGAGGATGCGGGCGGAAATCTCAATGGTGTCGGCACAGGGTTTTATGCACAATCTGCCAGTATCGTGAATCTCACGGACGTGAACATCAACAGTCATTCCGCGAACGAAGGCGGTGCCTTTTATGTCACAGAGCCTCAGACGGTTGTGAATGGAACGCGGGTCAGCCTGGATGACAATGATGCGCGAACCCGTGGCGGGGCATTCCGGGTGGCGCATGCCTTGGCGGCGGTGAATCTCACGGATTCCTCCATTGAGCGAAATACGGCAAGCAACGAGCACGGTGGAGGATTCTATAACAACGGAACGGTCACCTTGACGAATACCGCAGTCGACAGCAATCAGTCGCTCGATTTGAATGCGAGCGCAGCTGATCTTGGCGGTTCCATTGGTTCCGTGAATTATCGCCGCGATAGCTATGGCGGAGGCTTCTACAACGGTGGAGGAACCGTGAATTTGTTGGGAACAACTGCGATTACCAACAATGATGCCTATGGGCACGGGGGCGGATTCTTTTCTTCCGGCGGCGAAATAAATGCTGTTGGCACTCTCATTCAAAACAATGAGATCATCCGTGATCCGATTGGGTTGACGTCGAATGATAGTGATACCCATCGTCATGGTGGAGGTTTCTATAGTGGTGGCGATGGCCGGATAAATCTGACCGACGTGATCATTGATGGAAACAGCACAGGTACCGATACAGGTGGAAATCTGAGAAACGTCGGAGGTGGCTTTTACAATACGGATGGCTCCACGGTGACGATTGATGGTGCCAGCGAGATTACTGGAAACAGCGCTCGTGAAGGGGGCGGGTTTTACAATAATTCCACCGGCAGCACGGTAAATGTCGTCGGAACGGCGGGAGAGCGAATTGAAATCGAGAATAATACCGCCTGGATCAATAGTGGAGGGTTTCGCTCGACTGGTAACACGATCGTTAACCTAACCTACGTAGACGTGGTGAGTAATGCGGTGCAGGATCAGCGTGGTGGCGGGTTCTATGCCGATGGTGCCGAAGTGGTGGGTAGTTTTACTCGAATTAATAACAACCACTCGGGAACGGTAACCGATAACGGAAATGAGCAGGGCGGCGGTTTCTGGGTGAGTTCTTCCGGTAGGGTTTCACTGACGGACAGTGAGGTGAACGGTAACCGGTCTGAGAGTAATGGTGGTGGATTCTATAGTGAAAACGGAGATGTCTCTCTAACTCGCACAACTGTCAGTAATAACTTTTCTGAAAACTCCGGTGGTGGATTCATGATGACGGGTTCGTCTCTTCTGACGAATGTTGATACCAGTATAAAAGACAATATCGCTCGTGATCACGGTGGTGGTATCTATATTACCGATGATTCCAGGGCGACTCTGACCAGAAGTGAGATTGACGGAAACCTGGCCGGATACGAGTCGGATGGTGTTACGAGGCGTGAGGACGCGACAGCGAGATTGAACGGGCATAACACTGGTGCCGACCTCCGTGGTGGTGGCTTTCGTGCACTGGGGAGGGCTCAGATTACTCTTGTCGATTCCGCAGTGACAGACAATGAGGCGTCGCGATATGGAGGCGGTTTTGACTCGGACAATGAAGCAAATATTTCGTTTTCCGGCACGACGCTTTCCGGGAATGTCTCGGATTACCACGGTGGCGGATTTCGTCTCGCCAGCAATGCTCATTTTGATGCCGTGAATTCGACGATCAGCGGGAACTATGCGGGATTCATTCGGGCCGGAGCCACGATTTCCGGTAATGTAGAGGCTAGTCGTGACGGCTCTGTTGGTGGAGGCTTCTGGGTTCAGAGCGGTGGGAATATTGCCAATCTCAATCACGTGACAGTTGCGAACAATACGGCCACGGCAGGCGGGGCAGGCGGTGGCGGTGGTATTTACCGAAGTGGCGGGTCGGTTACGGTTGAGAACAGTATTGTTTTCGGAAACATTGCAGACGGTGAGCAGGCTGCTGCAGGTCAGGACGTCAGCGATCTGAGGGGTAATATCACGCTTGTCGGCGGCAATGTGGTGGGATCTCACAACAGTGGCACACTCACGATCTCAGATGGTGCCTACCGCATTACGGATGACCCGAATCTGGGAGCCCTGGCGGATAACGGTGGGCCTTCTACGCCGGGTGGCGTGGTTCAGACTCACGCGATTCTCAGTACCAGTTCTGCGGCGGGCGCTGCGGTTGATTCTCGAGTCGCGACCGATCAACTCGGCAATGGCCGTGAAGCGATTCTTACGGCCCCCGGTGCAGCGAATCTCAATAGCACAGGAGCGGATTTGCTGACGGACCCGAATTTCACGCTTCTGGATGGTGACCGAACCCCTGTGGTAACCGGAACTTCGATTACTTTCCCGGCAGGAGGAGCGGACAATGAAGACTTGTTCGATTATGAGGTGCTGCCTTCCGGCCAATATGCAGGAAGTACGAATTATCCAGTCACGGTGACGATCGATCTCGACTTCACCAAGATCACAGGGGATCAGGATTTTGTTTTCACTCTTACGGACGGGGTCAGGACCCTGACGTGGAATCTGCAGGATAATGACGGTGGAAAAGTTCTCTTCGGAGGCTCCACTCTCTTTTCGGCAGGAGAGCCAGCGCTTGGCGTTGCTTCCAGTATCACTTTTGAGTTCACTCTGGACGAAAATGGATCGACTCTTGTAGCGACCCGTGGAACCGGGGAAACGGGCAGCCATACGATTTCCACCGTTCTCAGCCCGTTCCGCGGATTGGTATTTGGTGCACGGTTGGGGAATGCGGGTGAGCGCACTCAGATTGACAACATTGCCGTCACCTATTCTCCGCTTGTCGCTCAGCTGAACAGTGTTGATCTCGGTGCGTTTGAAGCGGATCCGGTCACGGAAACGCTCACGGTGGACTCGATCACCGTGCCGCAGAATGGAGTGGTGAATGCGACTTCCGGCGTAGCTACTATTGAATTGGAAGCCGCGGCGACAACTACCGGTGCAGGACCGTTAACGTATTCCTGGGCGGCGACTCCGTCGGGGAGCGGTTCTCCGATCACGTTTACCGGACAGGGGACATCGAGCGCCAGCTTCGACTACACTCCCTCGGTGGATGATCCCATCCAGTTTGTGGATGTCGTTCTGACCGTGACTGATACGACGACAGGGCAGCAGGTCGTAACTGATGTGGAGCAGATTCGCGTGGTTCACCCTACTGCGATGCCAACGACATTCACCGCCGGACAAATCACCGTAAATACGCTTGATGACGAAAACGACGGTGTTCGACTGGATTACAATTCTGAGACAGCAAACTTCAACGTAGGTCAGGTTCTTACCGGTGGAACGACCGGAACCCAGGCAACCATTGTCAGTGTGACTGATAACGGGACTGATGGAACGCTGGTTCTTCAACTGATCCCGAATACAGGGACGGGGAACTTTGCCTCCGGCGAGGCGATCACGGATAATGGAGGAACGCCTGGAGCGGCTCTGGCCAGCTCCACGTTGTATGACGTTTCTCTCCGCGAAGCTCTTAATATGGCGAATGCCAGTGGAGCCGGTAACTTTGAAATTACTTTCGATGCCGGGGTTACGGATACCAATTCGATTTCCCCTTCCCTCACCTATCGGGAGCTGAACTACGATACTCAGCCCGGAGGCACGGATTTTGTCATCGGCGAAACGATTACAGGGGCCTCAGATGGGACTCAGGCTATCATCATTGATATCATTGGGGACAGTGGTGGCACCGACAGCACGGGTCGTCTGGTTCTGGATATTATTCCGGCAACCGGAGACGGCGCTTTCAACGACAATGAATTCCTCAACGGCTCGATCTCCGGTGCAAGTGCGGGGCGTGCTGCGGGCACCCTTTTCGAAAGTTTTAATACTGGATACGACTTCGATATTACCAAGACCAACGGTGCGGTTTTCTTCAATGGTAACGGAGCCGCCAATACAATTCTGGATGGAAACGGAATCGATCGAGTCATCGATATCAGACCGGGTGCCAATGCGATTTTCAAGGATTTGACGATCACCGGTGGTGTGACGGCTCTCACCGATGGGAATAGTGAGCACGGCGGTGGTGTGAAGAATGAAGGCGGGATCGGAATCTTTCAGGACGTCATCATCACGAATAACAGTGCGGCTGCGGGAACGAATGGCGCCGTGGGTGGTGGCATTTACATGACCAGCAGTGGACGGAATTCAGGTCTCATCTTCATGAACGGCGGTGAGATTTCCAATAATAGCGCCGAGAGCAATGGTGGTGGAATCTATATGGCCGGTACGAATGTGGGAGAGAGTCTTCTCTATCTCGATGGAACCACCATTTCCGGGAATATTGCGGCCTCCGCGGGCGGCAATCTCGATGACAGGCGTGGCGGAGGATTTTATATTACCGATGACGGTAACCGGGTCGTGTTTGAAAATGTGACGGTGGAGGACAACAAGACAAACGGTCGCAACCGGAACGATGGGGGAGGCGGTGCCTTCGCAGGGGCCGATCATACGATTGAAGTCAACGGCGGTTCATTTGTTCGCAATCAGACTGGTGGCGACGGGGCGACAGGCTCAAGCGATTCTGATGGAGGCGGTTTCTGGTCGGCAATGAATCGCGGAAGTCTCACCTTTACCGGAACGCAGATCGGAGGAGCTCTCGATGGGAGTGGCAATATCGTTGATGGAAACGTCTCCGAAGATGATGGAGGAGGATTCTATCTCGAGGGGCGCTACAGCACCTATGATTTTATTGACACCCAGATCCAGGGGAATATGTCGGGAGACTCAGGTGGCGGCTTCATGGTCGCGAACAACACCGAGACGGTTAACATTATCCAGACAGCGACCGGGAATTCCTTCATCAAGGACAACTATTCCCGCACTGAGCATGGTGGTGGATTCCGCAATGACGGAATTGTGAATATCAATACGACGGATTCTCAGGGCAATGCATCGGTGGGTGTTTTCGAGATTTCCGGCAACCAGGCTCGTGCCAACAATGGTCAGCTGATTGTGGCGAATCCGGACGGAAGCTACACCGGCCTGGGAAATGCGGATCGTGTCGGAGGTGGTTTCTACGCCACGACAAATTCCTCAACCACTCTTCAGGATGTCGAGATCATCAATAATATCGCCAACCGCAGGGGTGGTGGATTTTTTGCGAGTGGAGGAGCTACGGTAACGATTACGTCGAGTTCACCTTCCACTTCCGGAGATGATTCTTCCTTTGTTTCGAAGATCCAGAACAACCACGCTCCCGATACCGGGGATGGTGATGGTGGGGGATTTTACGTTTCCACCGCAAATACGACCATCAATCTGACTGACGTGCTTGTTGCCGATAACAGGGCTTCAGATGATGGAGGCGGATTTTTGACTCAATCGAACTTCAGTGAGGTGAACCTCACTCGAGTCGACCTGGTTCGAAACACGGCGCAGGACTACGGTGGCGGATTCTACAATGAGTCGCAGGATTCCCGGGTTTCTCTTAGCGAGGTGCTCATTGACTCGAACCGTTCAGTCACGTTTCACGGTGGTGGTTTCCGCAACAACGGCGCAGTGACCGGTAATCTCGTTACGATCACGAACAACTCGGCGAATAACACGGCAGACGGTGCCGTAAATGCGACCCTGACCAATAACCTCGACCGTGTCGGTGGAGGTTTCTACAACTACCAGGGAACGGTCACCTTGGAAGATGCGATCATTGACGGCAACCGGGCCTACAGCCGGGGTGGGGGTATCTTTAACCAGTCCGGAGGAGTCGTAACGATCACCTCCAATACGATTCGATCCACCATTTCCAACAACCTCGTCGATCAGAACTCCGACCAGAATAACCAGCAGTGGCGGAACTATGGAAGCGGTGGCGGTGTCTATCAGGAAAGTGCCGGTAGTACGCTGAATTTCACCGGGGTGGATATCAGGAACAACATCGCCCAGGACGACGGCGGCGGTATTTTCATGGTGAGCGACGGTTCCTACGGAAACTTTACGGATGTCTTGATCCAGGCCAATGAAGCGGGCGATGAAGGGGGCGGTTTCATGGCCATCTCGGGGGGTGTTCAGGTGACACTGAACAATGTCGCGATCCTCGACAACCTGTCGGAAACCATCGTCGGGGCTCTTCGGCCGGACAATCAAACCCTTACCCTTGGTGACAGTGGTCACGGCGGTGGTATCAGCAACCGGGGTGTCATTACGGGAAGCAACGTGACCATTTCGGGCAACGAGTCCGGTATGCAGGATCGCATGTCGGGCAATAACAGCAATAACGTCGGCGGTGGTATCTACAGCGTCGGAACCTTTGCGCGAATCGAACTCACCGGAGCCGTGATTTCCGACAATGATGCCTACGGTCGCGGTGGCGGTATTTATAATTCTGAGGGACAGGTGTCTCTCACAGATTTTGTGATCAGTGGAAACAGCACCGATCAGAACACCAGTGAGGGCAACGGCCGAGCGGGTGGTATCTGGAACAGCGGAAACGGGGATGTCGTTCTCAACCGCGGTGCTGTCACGGGCAATACCTCTTTCGGTCACTCGGGTGGTATCCACAACCAGGACACCGGATCAACTCTCGATATCAATAATGTTACGATCAGCGACAACCTTGCCGGTTGGGATCCGAATTCGAATGCCTTTGTCAATAACCGGATCGCCGGTGGTCTCTGGGCGCTCTCGGGTGGTGCCGCCAACGTGACGATTCGTCACAGTACGATTACGAACAACCGCACGACAAGGAACGGAACGGACAGTGGATCGGGGATCCGGATCGATAATGGCGGTAAGATCGTCACGATCGAGAACAGCATTATCTTCGGAAACCAGCGCGACGTCGATGGTTCCAATGGCGGGCCAATCGTTGAGGATATCGATAACAATATCGGGGGGAACGCAACTACCGGATTGTATTTCGGGGGAACCAATATTGTTGGGACAACGGCAGGAACGATCACTGGAGGAACACTTCTCCGGCTCGATCCAAACCTCGATGCTCTTGCCGATAACGGTGGTCCCGAGGTTGGTGCGACTGTCGGAGGCACCGATTATAGATCAGTGATTCAAACTCACTCCTTTGACCCGGGAAGCATTGCGGTCAATGCCGCGACCAGTTCGACCTTTACGCAGGATGCACGGGGCGAAGCGAGAGAACTGGGATTCGGGGATGTGGGAGCCTATGAAATCTCGGCTCCGGTTCTTGATTCCGTGGCGATTGCCATCAACTCCGGTTCCGAGACCGGAACCGGAAATGTTGCCAATGGCGGAACGGTGACGCTCACGGGCGAAGTAATTTACGATTTGGTTGGGGCTTCTTCTGAAGCCGTAACGGTGACGATTGACTGGGGTGATGGAACTCCGTTCTCCCGCCAGGTGTTTCCCGCCGGAACCGATTTTGCAACCACGACTCCCGATTTCACTTTCGAGCATACCTATGCCTATGGGATCAACGGCCTTTACAGTCCTACGGTCACTCTGACCTTCACCGGTCAGGTTTCCCCGGCGGACCAGGAGACCTTGAATGTGATCGTCGAGGACGTGAGCACACTCACAGTGACGACGGATGAGAATACTCCGATTACGGTGGGGCCGAATACGACAGACAATCCCGGAACCGGGGTAGTTACGACCGGGACTCTGACCGTCGATGACAGCGATCCGATCCCGGATGCGAACCGTCTCGGTTGGGCGGTCGACATCGATGGCGACATCGCCGTGATCGGTGCGGAAGGGCAATCCTATCGCGAGGAAGTGCACATTTATCGACGGGATGCCGGTGGAAACTGGATTCTGGAGCAGACCCTCCTGAACGACAATGCCGATATCTTCGACGACTTTGGATATTCAGTAAATGTCGATGCGACAAACGGGCGTATTTTCGTAGGCGCGCAGTTGGATGACGCGGGAGGCGGAGATCGCGGGGCTGTCTACTACTACCAGTATGATGGAAGCCAGTGGAATCTGGCACAGAAGATTTCCTCGGTTCCGGGGACGAATGGTAGCGACCAGTTTGGCTCGTCGGTTGATTCCGAGGGCAACTTCCTCGTGGTGGGCGCTTACGCGGAAGACACGGGAGGAAGTAACGCGGGAGCTGCCTATATTTTCGAGTTCAACGGAACCACCTACGATGTGGCCGGAGTCACCAAAATTCAGGCGGAGTCGGCTCCAGGGACTTTTGACCGCGCTGCAAACGACAACTTCGGTCGTTCCGTCGCTATCAGCGGGAATCACGTCGTGGTGGGTGCCGAGTTGAATGACGATACGGGAAGCAATTCCGGTTCGGCCTACGTCTACTTCCATGATGGTACGAGTTGGGCCCTCCAGCAGAAGCTCGCTGCCTCCAACCAGGGCGGCGACGATCGATTTGGCTTCGATGTCGACATCGACATGAGCTCCGGTACGAACGGGCGAATTGTCGTGGGCGCACGCCAGGAGGATACGGGAGGCTCGAACCGGGGTTCGGTCTACGTCTACGACTTCGACGGAACTTCCGCCTGGGCAGAAAGCCAGATTATCAACCAGAGCACTGGTGGTATCACAGGACTCTCCAATGACGACCGTCTTGGTGGATCTGTCGCGATTGATGGAGATACGATTCTTACCGCGGCTTACCAGGATGATCCTGCCAGTACCGGGTCCAACGCCGGTCGTGGTCACATCTTCACCTTCAACGGGACGGCCTTTGAGCATACTCAGTCCTTTACGGCCGGCGATGCGTCAACCCGGGACGAATTCGGGCTGAATGTTGCCATTTCCGGAGACCGCTATTTTCTTGGTGCACGACTCGCGCAGGCAACCGTTACCACCGATGACGGAGCCGTGATTTCGATTCCGAATTATGGAGCAGGCTACCTCTTTGAGGGAACTCCAGGCTCTGTCACGGAAGTGGCGAAGGTTGACGGGGATATCGCGAATGCGGACTTGATTGGGGGAAGAGTCGAATTCGGACGGCGTGTCGCGATTGGTGGAGATTTCGCGATTGTTGGAGCCCCGGGCGGTGGTATTGCAGAAGACGGAACGACACGCGAGGGAGCTGGAGCCGCTTATCTCTATCATCGAAATGATTTTGGCACGGCCGATACTTCGGACGACACTTGGTCTCTTCTCCAGAAGATCACGCTATCGAACACGGATACCTCGTCGGAAACGGGAGACCAGTTTGGATTTGGGGTTGCCATCTCAGAAGACGGATCTTCCTTTGCGGTGGGTGCCTACAACCACGATGACGGTGGCGATCGTCAGGGCGCTGTGTATGTTTACACGGTTGATGTCAACACGGGTGATATTTCTCTGGAAGGGCGTATCAGAGCGGCGGCCAGATCGACCACCGATGAGTTTGGTAGATACCTCACTATGAACGAGGACGGTTCAGTTCTCGCGGTTGGAATGCGTTCTGATGACGATGGTGGAAGCGGTTCCGGTGCCGTATTGGTCTACTCAGCTTCAGGAGGAAATTGGAACAACTTCTTTTCCGGAGCGCCCCTCGACAACAATGGCGTTCTTGATGTTCAGTCGGATGGAGTGAAACTGAAGCCAACTGCAGATGCCACTACCACGGCAAGCGATGAATTCGGGCGCAGTGTTGCAATAAGCGGAAACCGCATTGTCATAGGCGCGTTTGACGACGATCACGTCGATGGTGCCGGACCGGACGACAACGGAAATGTCGCCTCTCGTGACCGGGGATCTGCTTATGTCTTCGATTCCTCCGATGGAATCAGTTGGTCTCTCTCGCAGAAGCTTTTCGCGAGCAATGATGGAAAAGATGATCGCTTCGGATGGAGTGTCGATGTGGACGGTGATACGATCGTGGTGGGAGCCAACCAGGAGGACAGCGGGGGCAGCAATGCCGGTAGCGTTTATGTCTTCGAGTTTGACGGTGGTGCTGCTCCCGGATCGCAGTGGAGTGAGACGCAGAGAATTCAGGCTTCGAACCGCGGTGCCAACGATCACTTCGGGCGCTCCGTGTCGATTGACGGAGACGTGGTTGTCGTAGGTGCCTACCTCGAAGATTCTTCCGGTTCCGAGGCCGGAGCCGCCTATGTATTCCAGAGAACTGGAGGTGTTGGGAACGCGTTCAGCCAAACAGAAATTCTGACGGCTCCGGACGGCTCCAGCCGTGACGGATTTGGACTCTCGGTTCATATCAGCGAAGGAAAAATCATCGTCGGGGCCTACCAGGCGGATCGAGTTCTCGCCGACGGAACCGTAATCGCGAATTGGGGCGCAGCTTACACCTACCAGGTTCAGGAGGCAGTGACGCCTCCTGCAACGACAACGATACTCAGCGTCGATGGTTCAACCATCACGGGTGGGGGAACCGTTTCCATCGTGAATGACGAGATCGTGTTCGATCCGGGCACTGCCTACGATCATCTCGATGCCGGTGATTCGGTTGTCGAAACTTTTACGTACACGACGGCGGAAGGAACCGCCAGCGTCACCGTTACGATCAATGGTTTGAATGACACGCCGGTCGGAGTGGACGACACGGTAACTGCGGTGGGTGAAGATGACGGTGCCACCCCCGTGGGCAATGTCCTTACGAATGACATTGATGATGATGATGATGATACCAGCGCGACTTTGACAGTGGCGACCGTGAATGGCAGTGCCGCCAATGTCGGCAACCAGGTCGTCACAGATAGAGGGGCGCTTGTGACCATCAATGCGGATGGAACTGTCACCTACAATGCGAACGGAAAATTTGAGCATCTCGCACCGGGGCAGACCGAAACGGACTCCATTACTTACTCGGTGACGGACTCGAACGGGCAAGTCATCTACCAGGATGTAAATGGAGCTTTTGTCGGGGAGGCGCGAGACTTCTCAAGCAGTCCTGACTCCTGGGCGGCGATTGACGAAAACGCAACGAATCCGAATAACCTGACAGGTTCCCGCACGGGCACCTTCATGCAGGTGCCGGATGGCTCCGGTGGAATTTCCGGTCCTTCGTTTGCGGATCCAACCGGAACTCCTGCGATTACCTATCAGGTTGAGGTGACAACTGCGGGGATCTACCAGCTCTTCCTGAGGGGCGCCAGCTTCGACGGAAACAGCGACTCAGTTTATGTTGCGATCGACGGACACGGGGACGGTGCCGCCGGTGGAAATCCGGATTGGTATTACATGGGAATATCCGGCACTGCCTTCAACTGGCATGGAAACGGAACGTCGGAGGCAACCGCCGCCGGTGCTAGCGCTCCGGTAACTTTCAATCTTGGCGTCGGTATCCATACGATCCACATCAGTGCCCGGGAAGACGGTGTCGCATTGGATGCCTTTGCCCTCATTGAGGCGGGTTCGAGCGTGACGGCTCCAACAGGAACTGAGGCCGGACCGAAGGCCCAGCAGGAAGCGACCGTGACCTTCACGATTCAGGGAGCTGATGACCCGGCTGTGGCAGTGGACGACGGTACATTTGCGAATGTCTGGACACTCGGAATCGACAATAATACGAATACCGAGTTTGAGCAGGAGGGCGGAAGCAACCCGGCTCCCGGTAGTGCGACGGTTCGTGACGACGACTACTATTTCGCCGGCACCTACCAGACGGTCGGAGTGGTTGCGACGGACGAGATCACCAGTGACGGCGTAGCCGGAAACGCCGGGCCGGGTGGATTTGAGCGTGCCCTGACGGCAAGTGACACCACCAACCGGATTCACTTCAACCTCGATAATTCACAGTTGGACGACAACTTCCGCATCGTGGTCGATACCGTGTCGAGTAACTTTACGACCGGAGATATCGATTTTCAGATCGAATTTAATGGAAACATTGTTCACGCGGAAACACTGACAACGGACGGTATCTACACAACACTTTCGTTCAATGGAGCTGATGTTGGAGCCGTTGCCGGAGAGAACATTGTGACCCTGACCCGGACGGATGGGAATGGAGGCTGGCTGCAGTTTGACCAGATCCTGCTTCAGACCGGAAACGAATATACGACGGATGAAGATACGGCCCTGACGGTAGCGGCTCAGGATGGAGTGCTCGCGAATGACAGAGGTGATGTGGCTCTTTCGGTAACGGATCTCAACGGGAGCGGGTCCCTCACCGGATTTTCCGCACTCGGCGCTGCGGTCACCATCGCAGCCGATGGATCCTACACCTATGACTCTTCCGCCTCTCTCATCGCCCAGGCCCTGGTCGAAGGCGAGACCGCGACAGATACCTTTACGTATACCCTGACGGATGGTGATGGCAGCACCGACACCGCGACGGTGACGATCACTGTGGAAGGAAAGGGTGATGTGGAGATTCGCTCTGCGGACATTCTTCCTGACGGCACCGATGCCGATGGAAACAACGTCGAACTGACGATGAACGGCGGAGACATGGAAATCTATGTCGGCGGTGTTCTCAGGCACACGACGACTGCCGCGACGATCGCCAATGGTGATGGTCCGCATTCCATTCAGATCGACATGCCGAATGATGAGGTGGACCTCAACGGGATCGGCGCCGGGATTTTCCAGGACCTCACCGTGACAGGTGGACCGATCGATCTCGGAGCCGATATCGAGACAATCGGAAACCAGGTCTACAACAATGCTACCAACCTCACGGCGGATGTCACCGTGACGGGCGCGGACATCACCTTTGCCAGCACGATCGATTCAAAAGACGCGACGGATCGCGCCTTCACTGGCGTGGCTA
Organism: Verrucomicrobiales bacterium; assembly: GCA_029213265.1. Taxonomy (GTDB): domain Bacteria; phylum Verrucomicrobiota; class Verrucomicrobiia; order Verrucomicrobiales; family DEV007; genus Arctic95D-9. The sequence continues at coordinate 18,629 of JARGNG010000045.1, forward strand.
GTGGGACCCTTTCGCTCAATGGCAACATCGGTGGAACCAACGATCTCTCCACCTTCACCACGACGGGAAGTAACAACGTCTCGGTAGGCAACGGAGCCGACACCCTGCAGGGTGACCTGCACTGGAACTTCGACTTCAGTGCCGCCGGGGCCGGAGCAACCACGGTGGATGATCTCGCCGGGGCGCAATCGACCGCCGGAGGTGGATTCACCCTGGTGGAGAGTGGAACGAATACTCCGACAGTCGCTGCGGCTACGGGAGCCAATACCCCGACGCTGATTACCGCGGCCGGTCAGTTGGTTGGCGGCAGCACCGGAGCCACCGCGGGTGGTTATCGCATCCAGGACATTTTTGGGGATTCTTCTCCTGTCGATGTTACCGGAAATCCGGGAGATGAAAGTACGACCTTCGAATTCTGGATCAATCCGGAGTCGGTGGGAACGACGGGCATTCCTCTCGCGAATCACCAGACGATCTGGGAGACCGGTGGAGGCACCGGAACCGGCGTCGCGATCATGAATGACGGCACGCTGCGGATGCGCCAGACGACGGGACCTGTTGAACTGGATTACGATTTGAATGCGGACACGCTCGGCGTTCTCAGCAACGCAGTTCCCGGCACTTACAGCACGGGACAGTGGCTCAACGTGGTAGGTGTGCTCAATCTCGCGACCGACACAATGGAACTCCACATCAACGGCGTGAAAGTCGCCGAGAATGTGGGCGGTGCCACGACCACGGGATGGGACGGAGGCGATCCCTCCGGTCTCGGAACTTCGGGCGGCGCCAACATGGGCGGCTGGGGCGGCGGGACGGCTCCTGCTCCCTTTGGACAGTTTGAATCCTTCGATGGCCAGATCGGTGTCTTCCGCATGTATGACGGAGCCCTCACCGGCGGCGCTGCTATCGGCGATTCGGCTGGCGAAATCGCGGCAAACTTTGCCTTCATGAATTCCACGAATGCTCCGACGCCGATCACGGTGACGACGAGCGGGGCTCAGGACCACGGCAATACTACATTGCATACTGATTTCACAATGACTTCGACCGCTGGTGCGGTAACGACAACCGGCACTTTGAATGATGACGGTTCGACCGTGACCTCTTCGAATGTCGCGATCAATTCCGGTGCTGTGACTACGATTGCCGGGGTAGTTGGTGGAACGGATGCGATCACCTCGCTCACGACCGATGCAGCGGGAACGGTTGCGATTACCGGAGGCGCCGTTTCGACGGTCGCCGACCAAATCTACAACGAGAATCTGACGACGAGTCAGGCGACCACCTTCAACGGCGACTCGGTCACCTTTGGAGGCACTTCCGGCTTCACGGGTGACACGACAGTCAACGCTGTTTCAGCTGTCTTTACCGGCGATGCCACCTTTGGCGGGAATGCTGACCTGAACCTCGGCGATGATCTCACCTTCAGCGCCGCAGCGATCTTCAATTCGACTTCGGATATCGATGTGAGCGATGACGCGATCTTTACCGGTGCAGTTACCATCGGTGGTGCGTCCACCGTAGATGCTCAGCTTCTTACTTTTAGTTCGACGATTGATTCAACCTCGGGGACGAATCAAAATCTGACCGTCACTACGACGACCGGCGTTCTCACGATGAGCGGCGCGGTGGGAGCGACCGATGCACTCGATACACTCATCGTCAACAGTGCTACTCGTGCCCAGGTGGGCGGTGGTGCGATCAATGTCGCCGGAGCAGGCGGAGCAACTTTCAACACGACCTTGCGCCTCGACGCGGATCTCACGATCACGAGCACAGGAACGGGTCCCGTGACCTTCAACGAACTGGTAGAAGGTGACGCGGGAGCTAATAATCGAGCGCTGACGGTGAACACGCCGGGTGGCGGAACAACGTTTTTCAACGCAGATGTCGGAACGACCAACGCGCTTGGCTCTGTCACGACCGATGCTGCGGGAACGACCCAGATCGGAAGTGTCGCGAGTGTGCCGAACGGTACGCTCCTGGCGGATTTCGACGCCGACAACGAAACCGCAGCCACTTCCACCTTGTTTGAAGGAATAGTGGGTGGAAATGCCAACCAGCGCTTCGATATGAGCGGCGCGGGCATCACTTTCGGGGCAACGAATACTGCGATCGGAGGAATCCGGAATGCCTACAATTTCACCGGTGCCGCGGGAGGCATCGGAGGCAACTGGGGAGCGATCAGCGGAGATCCGACCACTGGTGACGCCAGCCTCGAATTCTGGATTCGCCCTACCTCGGCTACCGCTACCGGTCTCATTTGGGAGGCAGGTGGCGCGACCGACGGAAGCTCCCTGGTCTATGATGGACCAAGCGGAAATGTCGTGTTCACCGCCGATGACGGTAGCGTTCAGGTCGCGGTTTCGGCGGCCTTGCCGGTCGATGGTGAATTCCACCAGATCGTTGTCACCTACGACAAAAATAGCACCGGCACCAACGACACCCTCAGTATCTACGTTGATGGCGTGTTGGCGAACTCTGACAGTACTGCCACGGGTCTTGATGACTGGGCTGGTACGGATCGCGCAGAGCTGGGCGGCACAGGATCGGCCCGCGGCGAAGATGGCTTCACCGCCACTCCGTTCGAAGGCGATATTGCCAAGCTTCGGCTTTACAGTGGAGTGCTCGATGCCGTGAGTGTTCAGGGCAACTACGACGCAGTGGTCAATCACGTCGCCACCATTGTGACTACCGGTGACCAGAGCTTCGGTGACGCGGTCGAGTTGGCCAGCAATGTCACGCTTACCGGAAATGATATCACGTTTTCTTCGACCGTTGATTCGCTCGAGGCACCCAAAAACCAGGTTCTGACGGTCAATACGTCCGGCGGCGGCACTACAACCTTCAGCGCAGCGGTTGGCGCAATCAATCAGCTTGGCGATATCACGACGAACCTGGACGGCACGACCGTGATCGGCGCTGACATCACCAACAACGGCGACACCACCTTCAATGACGCGGTAACTCTGACCGCCGATTCGATCATCACCAACAACAGCGTCGCTGGCACGGTTCTGTTCGCCGATACAGTCGATGGAGCCGCCAATCTGACTGTCAATACGCCAAACGGCGCGACAACGCAGTTTGCTGGAAATGTCGGCTCGAATACAGCGTTGACCACGCTCACGACCGACGCAGCCGGAACCACCACATTCGCGGCGGCGGGTGCTGTCACCAGTGGCGCGCTTCTCAGTTTTGACGCTGCGCTTGATGCTGCGGGCGATACCGTTTGGACGAACGATGAAGCGCTCGCTTTCGATTGGACTTTCCCCGGCGCACTTTCGCCCACTGCGGTGAGTGATCCGAACGTGACTGGCATCACCGCTGCCTACGACTTCCCGGCAGCAGCGGCGACTGGCGCAACGATCGGGGCCTTGAGTAGTCCGTTGAGCCGGACCGTGGATGGCAGTTTCGAAATCTGGTTTGACCCGAGTGGGACGACCGGCAAGCAGATCCTGCTTGAGACGGGTGGCGACGGAAATGGAACTACGATTTTCCTCGACCTCGATGCAAACCAGGTTGTGGTCCAGTCGCAGACTGGCAACAACAATGATTTCCGCGCGGTAGCGGCACTCGATGAAGCGACCGCGACCGGGTTTCACCAGGTCGTCGGCGTGCTCGATGTCACGAACAACGCGATCTCGATCTACCTCAATGGTCAGTTTGTCCAAACCGTGGCCAATCCTGGAGGAAACGCTCTGACGAATTGGGATGGTGGCGATGCTGCAGGATTGGGACGAGTCAACGGTGCAGTTTCAACAGGTGCCGGCCAGACATTTACTAATTTCCAGGGCCAGATCGGCATCGTCCGTTTCTACACCAACAAAGCGCTCACAGCGAACGAGGTGAGCAACAATTTCATCGCGGTCGCAGGTGTCGATAATGTGGACATTTCGGTGACCACAACCGGCAATCAGACCTTCAACGATGGGGTGACTCTCGGATCGGATGTGACGATGAATGGCGTCGACGTGGTCTTTGAGTCGACTGCAGATCTCGACGATCAGAATCTTGTCCTGAATGTTACCGGTACGACCGGCGAAGCCAAAGGAGTAGTTTCCGGATCGGGAACCGTCACCAAGGAAGGAACGGGAACATTCACTCTCAGTGAAGCCAATACCTATACCGGAACGACAACCGTCAACGGTGGCAATTTGCTGGCTGAAAACACGATTGGTTCTGCCACCGGAAGTGGAAGCGTTACTGTCAACACAGGCGCCACACTCGGAGGCGAGGGTGCCGTGGCCGGAACCGTCACGCTCGTCGGCGGAACGATCAGTCCGGACCTGACTTCGGAGCAGGATATCGGAACAGGAAGCCTCACGGTCGACAGCGGATCGACTCTTACTTTCCAGCTGAACGGAACGGCCGAAGGCGTTGCAGGCGGCTACGATCAGATCGACGTGACCGGGTCAGTAAATCTGAACTCGGATACCGGCGCGGGAGCGACCTTGAACCTCAGCCTCGGCTTCGCGCCGAGCGATGGTGATATCTTTGTCCTGATTGACAATGATGATGTCGACACTGACACGATTTCGACCCGGTTCGCCGGGCTACCCAACGGTTCATCGCTGACCCTCAATGACGGAACGAATGACTACGTCTTTACGATTCACTACGACACCGAAGACGGAACAGCAGCTGGAAACAATGTTGTTCTAGTTAGTCACGGGATCGCTGAAACGAGCGTGGAAATCGTGGGCGGCAACCTTGTCATCACTGATGTAAACGGGGGAGTGTCCGACGACGATCTCACGATCACAGATGATGGCACCCACTATGTCATCACCGATTCGAATCTCACCCTGACGACTTCAATCCCTGGTGCTTTGCGTCTTGACGAAAACACGATCCGTGTTCTCAAGACGGATGTGACCGGTGGATTGCTTTTCGATACCCTTGCCAATGCGGCGGATACCGTCACGATTGGCGGAAGCAATGCCTTCACTTTTGCAGGTGACGTCACGATTAATGCGGAGACGATTAACCTGAATCAGAATATTGATGCCGGGGCAGCCAATGACGTGTCTCTCAACGGCGCTGTCACACTCGGCGCGGATGTTGCCGTGACCGGAAACGACATTAGCTTCACTTCAACCGTCGACGGGGCGCAGGCTCTTATTGTGAATTCGAACGGAAGTGGCGTAACGACTTTCTCCGGCGTGGTAGGAGGTGGAGCAGCTCTCACCTCGCTGACGACCAATGCGGACGGTTCGGTTAGCCTCGCTGGCAACGTCACCACGACCGGCGACCAGACCTACAACGACGCGGTTACGCTGACTACGGCAGCTACCTTGACCGCTGCGAACGTGACCACCAACAGCACGGTGGACAACGGCGGTAACGATCTCACGATCTCTGTTACCGGTTCCACCGGAGCGGCAAACGGCATTATCAGTGGCTCTGGCGCGCTCATCAAGAGCGGCGCGGGGACTTTTGCTGTGAATGCGGCGAACACCTACACTGGCAATACCACTGTTTCTGCAGGACAATTGACGGTCGGCAATGATCTTGGCCTCGGTGCCTCGAGCGCGGGAACCACGGTGGCAAACAACGCACAGCTTGAGTTAGCGAACGGTGTCACTGTTGCCGGTGAAAACGTGACCATCAACGGCTCGGGAGGTAACTTTAACGGAGCACTGACGGTTGCAACAGGTGCGACTGCGGATTGGGCGGGCACAGTCACCATTAATTCCGGTGCCCGGATTGGTGCTGAGAACACCGGTACCCTCGAGATCAGCGGCGTGATTCAGGATGGAACCGGAAATGAGCTCGTTATTTCCGCCGGCACAGGCGGAACCGGCACTGTTCTCGTTTCAGGAACCTCGAACACGTATACAGGCAATACCACCATTGTCCGGGGAACTCTGGCAATCGGCGCCAACAACGCGTTGGTGACCGGGACGACCTTGAACATCGATTCGACCAGTGCAGGCGAAAATTCAATCTTCGATCTGAACGGGTTCAGTCAGGAAGTTGGTGCTCTGACCCGGACGGGAAGTGGCAGTGGCGCGGGTGCTTCGACCGTTACGAACAGCGGAACCGCAGATTCGACCTTCACCGTGAACCAGGCGGGTGACACAACCTTCGACGGTGTCATCCAGGACGGCACGACCAATGACGTGGTTTTCGTCAAGGACGGAGCAGGAGCGCTCACTCTGAGCAACTTCAATACCTACACCGGTGGAACAACCATCGATGGAGGTGTCTTGGACCTCGCTACGACAAGCAACGTGGGCACGATTCGCGGCACGGTTACGGTGAATTCGGCAGGCACACTGGAAACCAGCACCAAAGATGCAATTGGATTCTCCGCTGGCGTAAGCGTGGAGACGATCAACCTGAATGGCGGCATCTGGAACAACAGTGTTAATGACAATCAGACTACCAACGCCAATTTCACCGTCAACATGACTGGTGGGCAGGTAATGGGGACGGGCTTGATCCACATGTTTGGCGGAAATGCGGCCATCAATACACTCGCCTCGGCGACTTCTTCGACCATTGACGGCGTAGAAATTCAGCTTCGGCAGACTGGTGGCCTGACAGTGACCGTCGCTGACGGCGCAGCAGTGAATGACCTCGTCATTTCTTCGGTGATTTCCCAGAACGGTGCCTTTACGGCCCCAACCGATATTTTTACTAAGGCCGGCGCGGGAACAATGGTGCTGACAGGCACGAATACCTACGACAATCCAACGGACGTATCCGCAGGTACCCTCCTTGTCAATGGCGACAACTCCGGCGCGACTGGCGCGGTATCGGTTGCCAGCGGCGCGGCGCTCGGTGGAACGGGAACGGTCGGTGGCACCGTCACGGCTGCGGCCGGCTCGGACGTCCAGCCTGGTTTCAATGGAGCGGGCGAACTTACGGTCAATGCCAATACCGCGATTTCCGGCGATTTCGACTTCGATGTCGATGGTGCCTCAACCGATCTACTCGACGTCAACGGCACAATCACCCTTGGCGGTACATTGACTTTGAATGTGACTTCCGATCCAACTGCATCGCTCATCACTGTGATCGATAACGATGCCGCGGACGTGATCACCACCACCTTCACCGGATTGGCGGAGGGAGACACCGTTGCGGTGGGATCAAAGACCTATCGGATTTTCTATAACGGCGGCGACGGCAACGATGTCGTTCTCGCCGAAGTCCTCACCGGCACAGTTTACGTTGATGACGCGTGGGCTGCATTCAATGGCGGTCAGTCAGTCACCGACGCCGATCTGGGCACCAATCTGGATCAGTTCGCGGTATTCGGCGTCAACGCTTTCGCCACAGTCGCGGATGCTCTGGCTGCGGTGGATTCCAACGGAACCATTATCGTCAACTCGGGAACCTATGCCGAAACCATCGCGCTCAACGACGGGAAGACCATCGAAATCACGGGTCCCGATACAGCCGGAGCTGTGACCATCACCGAGCTTTCCAGTATCGCGGGCACGGACATTATCATCGAGGGCACTTCCACTCTGACGGTGAATAACGCCTCAGCGCAGACGATTGCGGGAACGATCTCCGGATCGGGTAACCTCACCAAGTCCGGTGCCGAATCCCTCACCCTGACCGGTGCCAACACCTACACCGGTACTACTACCATCGCCGCGGGCACATTGGTGGCGGACGCGGCTGACGTAGCGTCCACTTCCGGTGCGTTGGGCAATGGCGGCAACATCACTTTCACGGGCGGAACACTTCAATTTACCGCCAACAGCGCGGGCACGGATTACAGTTCCCGGATTGCCAACAGCACCAGTGCGATGACCTTCGACACGAATGGTCAGAACGTCACTTTTGCCGCCAACATGTCTAACACTAACACGGGTGGGCTGACCAAAGAAGGCACTGGTATCCTGACGGTTGAAGTCGCGAATTCATACACAGGTCTCAATACGGTCAATGCAGGAACGCTCCAGGTGGTCGATACCTCAGGAGCCATCCCGGGGATAGGTGACGATTTCCTAATCAACAACGGATCCAAACTGGAATTCCGTGACACGGACGGAGATAACCGTTTTGTCGTCAATGGAAGCACGATCACCTTCGGTGCGACAGGTGGTGGCGAATTCAACGTTTCGGCAGGAAATATTCTGTGGCGCGGTAATTCCACGATTGTGACGACGGGCGGAGCACAGAATTCGGTGACGGGCAATGCCCTCAACATGCAGATTTCCCATGAAACGACGTTTGATGTTGCTACTGGTACAGATCCTGGCGGCATTGATCTTTTGGTGAGCCTTAGTGTCAACAGTGGGGATATAAACAAGAACGGCAGCGGCACGGTTTCGCTGACGAATAGCTCAAATAACCTGAATTCCCAATCCGGCATTCCGAACACCGTGACGATTAACGCAGGCACGCTTGAAATCGGTGGTGCGGGCAGAATCCAGAGTGGCAATTTTGCCGGCGCTATCACAAGCAACGGAACGTTGCGCTACAACAGCACAGCGAACCAGACGTTCTCCGGTGTCATCAGCGGCACGGGCGCGCTCGAACAGACCGGTAGCGGCACGCTTACCCTCTCCGGCGAAAATACCTGGAGCGGAACCACTACTGTCAGCGGGGGCACCATGCTCATCAACGGCGACAGCTCCGCAGCAACCGGTGCGGTAACCGTCAACAGCGGCGCGATCTTTGGCGGCACGGGCGCGACCGGCGGCGATGTGACCTTCGCCAGTGGCTCGTTCCTCAGCCCGGGTATCTCCGTGGCCAATACCGAAGACCTGGGCACCGCGAACCTCGCGATCAATGCCGGCGCAACCTACCAGGTCCAGCTCGATGGCGCGACTACGACAGCGGCTTCACTGGGGGCTGGAGGTGACCTTGCGGGCTCGATTATCTTTGACGGAGGAGGTGCGCGGCTCAACATCGACACGGCAAACAGCACTACTCTGGCAGCCGGCACTTACAACGTTCCGAGCATCTCCTTCAATGCCCAGGATGGCGGAGCAGGAGTGATTCGTCCCTTCCTCGTCAGAGATCTCGGTGGCGGGAATTACGAGACGCTTTGGGTCGGTGCCGCTATTGACGCCACCAATGGTCAGCAAACCGTTACCTACGCGGGAGAGACCTTCACCCTGTCGGGCACCGAGACGATCTATTCCGGCGTCTATCACGATGGCGTCGACAGGATTGGCCTGGTGAATGGTGTCGGAACGACACAGCATGATAATTCCGTTACGACCGTGCCGACAGCTGCAGGTCAGACGATCTCCGGTATCAGCAATGCGAACCTCGGCAGGACCTACGCCTTTGGCGTCGACGTAGAGCAAGTCTCAAATCACGATCAGGTTGATGTGACCGGCACGGTTAACGTGAGCGGAGCAACCCTTGATTTGACTCTCGGCTTCACCCCTGCGGATGGTGATGAATTCATCATCATTGACAATGACGGCACGGCTGATGCGGTCACGGGCGAATTCGCGACTCTCGCGGATGGGACGGTCTTCGAATTGGTGTCTACCGACGACGGCAAGTCCTACGTCTTCAGCATTGATTATCAGGGCGGCGACGGAAACGATGTCGTGCTGACCAGCCACGGGGTGGCTGAGACGAGTGTGGAACTCGACGGCAGCGGTAACCTCGTCATTACCGACATCAACGGCGGCGTTTCCGATGACAATATCACGATCACAGACAACGGAACTCACTACGTAATCACTGATCCGGGCCTCGCGCTGACGACCAGCATTGCCGGAGCAATTCGTGTGGATGGCAACACCATCCATGTGGCCAAGGGAGATGTGACTGGCGGATTGATCGTCAACACGCTTGCGAACACTGCGGATACCGTGACGATTGGCGGCAGCAATGCCTTCGCATTCTCAGGTGACGTGACGATCAACGCGGAAACGATCAGCCTCTCGCAGAATCTCGGCGCCGGCGCGGCGAACGATGTGGCTCTGAACGGAGCGGTTACGCTGGGAGCTGATGTTACCGTGAGCGGAAACGACATCAACTTTGCTTCCACTGTTGATGGCGCTCAGGCTCTTGTTGTGAATTCCAGCGGAACTGGTGTCACGACATTCTCCGGAGTTGTTGGAGGCGGAACGGCGCTCACTTCCGTGACTACGAACGCGGACGGATCTGTCAGTCTTTCCGGGGATGTCACCACGACCGCGGATCAAACCTTTAGCGATGATGTTGTGCTGACTGCAGCAGTCACGCTTGCGGCGGCAAATGTGAATATAGCGGGGAACGTGGACAATGGTGGCAATTTGCTGTCAGTCGATGTTACCGGGACCACCAGTACTATCTCAGGAGTGGTTAGCGGAACAGGCGGGATCACGAAGACGAATTCAGGAACGGTCACAATTAGTGGCAACAATACCTACGGCGGTGTCACCACCATCTCGGGCGGAATTCTGCGGGCCTCGCACGACAGCGCACTGGGCGCAACCGGTGCCGCGAGCAACACAATCATCGGGAACGCGACGAAACTGGAGGTATCCGGAGGGATTACCACGGGCGAGCACATCACCAACCAGGGCGGCGGAGGTGGCAAGATCACCGGCGTCAGCGGAGGCGGTACGTTTACCGGTTTGATTACTCTGGAAGGCAGCATGGATGTGCGCGGAAACGACGTGACCTTCAGTGGAGGCGTCAATAGCACCGGCAACGAAGGCTTGAGCCTCAATGGAGCCCGAATGACAATTGACACGGTTCCCATTGACCTCAACGGCGGCACGCTTACGATCACGAGTGCCGGCAACAATGCAGCGAATGCTTCGCAACTGAACGTTGCCGGCAACGAATTCGGGCTCGTCCGGATCAATTTTGGAGGTTACCTGCAGACAGGGGTTGCCAATGCACTGGATCCGAATGCGACTCTCGAATTTGGGTGGCAGGATGCGGGACAACACGGAGGAACACTCGATCTTCAGGGCAGTGACCAGACCGTGGCGGCACTGCAGACGAGGACCAACGCACTGGGCGAACTGAATTCGACGAATAACATTCAACATCTCACTGGTGGTGGCACCCTGACGGTCAATCAGAGCACAAACACTGAATTCCAGGGAGTCATCTCCGATGGGACAACTGCAACTGGTTTGGTCAAGGGAGGAACGGGAACTCTCACCCTGAACAACACAACCGGGACAGCAAACACCTTTACCGGCATCACCACCGTTTTGGGCGGCACGCTTGCCCTGCAAAACGGAACTCAAGTCGATGCCTCCAGTGAAATCGCGATTGCCGATGGAGCGACTTTTGATGTCTCCGGACGAACCGGCGGCGGTTACACCTTTGGTAACCGTGTCACGGGCGAAGGAACCGTCAGCGGAGCTCTCACGATCAGCAGTGGTGGATTCCTCAGTCCGGGTATTACCTCCGGCGCAGGAATTGATGATATTGCGACAGGAAACCTCACCATCAATCCCGGAGCGACTTACGAAGTTCAACTCGACGGCAACGTTGGGGGAACCTCGCATGACCAACTCGATGTTACAGGAACGGTGAACATTGCCGGATCAACTCTTGCTCTCACTTTGGGGCATGCTCCGGCGAACGGAGATACGTTCACGATTATCGACAATGATGATGCCGATGCTGTTTCCGGAGAGTTTACAGGCCTGCCTGACGGCACGATTTTCGAACTCAGTGATGGTACGAATACCTACACCTTCTCGATCGATTACCAGGGCGGAGACGGAAATGACGTCGTTCTGACTTCTCATGGTCTCGTGGAAACGACGGTTGAGATAGTTGGCGGCAGTCTGGTGATCACCGATGTAAACGGGGGGATCTCCGATGATGACCTCACGATTTTTGACGACGGTGCAGGGAACTACGTGATCCAGGATTCCTCGTTGACTCTGGGAACTTCGATCGCCGGCGCTGTGCGCGTCGATGCCAATACGATCCTCATCGCAAAGACATCGGTAACAGGTGGCCTGCTTTTCGATACACTGGCCAATGCAAGTGATACCGTGACGCTTGGAGGCAGCACCGCATTCACCTTCGCAGGTGATGTCACGATTAATGCCGAGACGATCAACTTGAATCAGAGCATCGATGCCGGTGCTGCGAACGACGCTGCCTTCAACGGAGCGGTAACGCTCGGCGCTGATGTTACGGTGAACGGAAACGATATCACCTTCCAGTCTACGATCGACGGTGCTCAGGCATTGACGGTGAATTCGAATGGAACGGGGACGACGACTTTCTCAGGTGAAATCGGTGGATCTGCTGCGCTAACTTCTGTGACCACAAACACAGATGGTGCGGTATCGATTGGCGCCGACGTTACGACATCAGGTGATCAGACTTTCAACGAAGGTGTGACTTTGACCGCGGATGTATCCCTCAATGCAGAAGATGTGATCTTCGGAGCCACCATTGATCTCGGAGCCAATCAGCTTACGATCGATGTTACAGGAACGGATAGCTCAGCGACCGGAGTGATCAGCGGTACGGGATCTCTCTTCAAGTCCGGATCCGGAGCATTAACCCTCAGTGGCGCCAATACGTATGACGGTGGAACCACATTCGACGAAGGAGACCTGATCGTTCAGTCGAACACTGCTCTTGGAGCCGGAGATGTGTTGATCGAAGATCGAGGCGTTGATCCGGAACTCCATGTTGCCGGAGGCCTCACTATCGCGAACAACTTTGAGTTTGGAACGGTTGGAGGAAATAAGGCAATTCTTCTTGTAGAGGCGGGAACCAACACTTCCACGCTCTCCGGTGATATTACGATTACGGAAACGGGTGCTGAAAACGTCAGAGTCCGTGCCGGAGCCGACGATACACTGCGTCTGACCGGAACCCTCAGCGGACCGGGAGATCTGGCCGTCATGAACGGAGGCACAAATGCTGAAGCGGGAACTGTCGTTCTTACCGGAACCAATACGCATGCCAGCACGATTCTTAATGGAGGTGCCGTCGTAGTGCGGGCCGAGAGCAATGGAGCGCTCGGAAACGCATTTGTTTTTGATCAGACGGGAACACTTGATCTCGCCAACAACGTGAATATTTCGGTTCCGATTACCTCTACTGATACCGGCTCCAATAAGGTGATCCGCCTTGCTGAGGCGAGTGGAAGTACCGCCACGATCTCCGGGACAATCAATGTGGGTGAAACGGGAACAAACACAGGTGGTTTGTTTGGAAACTTCGACCTTCAAACCGCTGCTGGAAATACTCTCACAGTGACAGGCAATATCAGCGGAGAGCGAATTGATCTTACGCGTTTCGCGACCGGTGACGAGGGGACGGTAGTTCTGTCAGGGAATAACACCCACGCGGAAACGTTCCTGAATGTCGGGTCTACTTTGCATGTCGAAAGCAATACCGCCCTCGGAGTGAAAGCGACCATGGGATCGACTTCGATCATGCAGATTGGTGATGGAGTAGATGTAGCGACTTCTCCGATCACATTGCTCGACAATGGAGGTAACAAGACCATTCAAGTTGAGGCAGGCGGATCCGGAACGATTTCCTCGAATATCACGATTGAAGAATCGGACGTGAACCAGTTCGACCTCCTCGCTGGAACTGGAGAAACTCTGACGATTTCGGGAGATATCTCGGGAACTGGAGGTGCCGGAATCAACACGACAGGCACAGGAACAGTTATCTTGTCAGGCACGAATGATTACGCAGGCCCGACAGCCATAAACAGTACGGGGACACTTCTGGTCAACGGAGATAGCTCCGGTGTTGTGGGAGCCTTTACGGTGACCAACAACGCTACACTAGGAGGAATCGGCACCATTGGTGGTGCGGTTACCGTAACCGGCCCGAACGGAAATCTGTCTCCCGGCGTGGATGGGGTTGGAACTCTGACCATCAACGGTGGAGTGACTTTTAGCGCTGACGCCGACTTCGAAGTCGATGTCGATGGAGACAATGACACTGCGGATCGCATGACGATTCAGGGCGACCTGGATATTACCAATGCAGATCTGAATATTAATGAGATCTCCGGAGCCGACGATGCTGAATATCTAATCGCGTCCTACACGGGGACCCTGACGGGAACACAATTTAATTCCATGAGTGGAGTTCCAGCGGGATATGGAATCGAGATCGACACAACCAACAAGACAATCAAGTTGGTGGTGCTTCAGATCATTGTGACCGAGACCGGCGGCTCTACCGATGCCACCGAGGGCGGTGCGACGGATGCCGTAAACGTGCGTCTCAACGCGTTTCCGGGCACTGGCACCGATGTCACTGTCGTGGTGACGCCGGATGTAGATGTGGATCTTGGATCCGGAGCTGGCGTTCCAGTTTCCCTTACGTTCACATCGACGAATGCAACGACAGATCAGGTGCTTACGGTTACCGCAGAAGACGACGCTCTTGTCGAGGGACCGCACAGTGGAATTATTTCCTTCACTTCGGCCGGTGCGGTCGATCCATCCAATGTCACCGTGAATATCACGGACAACGACACGGCGACCTGGAGCCTGACAGGGGACGGAACGGTGGCGGAAGGCGCAGGAGCCTCCTACACCCTGAGCCTGACCGGCATACTCGAAGCAACCGAGACCGCGACGATCAACCTGTCTCTTACCGAAAACACGACATCAGCAGCCGATCACGGAGCCCTGGCCGCCGCGATCACCGCCGCAATCAGCGGACGGAGCGATCTGGCCTTTGACGGCACGACCCTGACCTACACAGGTGACGGCAATGCGATGACAGCATTGACGTTCACGGTCACGGCAACCGACGACACGATTATTGAAGGCGACGAAACCTACACCGTATCGATTGCCTCCCCCGGCTCGACGACGGGAGCCGACATCACGGGAACGGGATCTGTGATCACAACGATTACCGACAACGACACGGCGACCTGGTCGATTGCCCAGGCGGGATCCCCGGTCACGGAAGGAAGCAACGCGACCTACACGATCTCGCTGGCGAACACCCTGCAGAGTGGGGAAGACGCGACGATTGACTTGAGCCTTGCGAACGTGAGCACGACCTCAGCGGACTACGCGAACTTCGTGGCCGCAGTGAACACGGCAATCAGTGGACGCAGCGACCTGAGTTTTGACGGGACGACCTTGACCTTTGCGAGCACGGGAGCAGCCATGGCTGACCTCGACATCGTGCTGGGAGCAAGCGATGACAGTCTTGTCGAAGGAACCGAAACGTTCACCGTATCGATTGGCAACCCCGGATCTTCAACGGGAGCCGACATCGCGGGAACGGGATCGGTGACAACAACGATCACCGACAACGACACGGCGACGTGGAGCCTGAGCGGTGACAGTGGCGTTACCGAAGGATCGAGCGCGAGTTACACGCTGAGCCTGACCGGGACTCTGCAGGCCGCCGAAACGGCAACGATCGACCTGTCGCTGACGGACGGAACGACCATCGCGGGTGACCACGGAGCCCTGGCGGCTGCCATTACCGCAGCGATCAGCGGACGAACTGACCTTGCCTTTGACGGAACGACTCTGACCTACACGGGTGACGGAAATGCGATGACGGCATTGACGTTCACGATCCTTGCCGTCGACGACAGTCTCGTGGAAGGCGATGAAGCCTACGCGGTCTTGATTGGTAATCCCGGTTCGACAACGGGATCTGACATTGCGGGAACCGGAACGGTAAACACAACGATCACCGACAACGACACCGCGACCTGGAGCCTGAGCGGCGATGGCACGGTAGCCGAAGGAGCCAACGCGAGTTACACCCTGAGCCTGACCGGCACATTGCAGGCCGCGGAAACGGCAACGATCGACTTGTCTCTCACCGAAGGAACAACCGTGGCAGCGGATCACGGAGCCCTCGCGGCAGCGATCACCGCCGCGATCAGCGGACG
>JARGNG010000046.1 GCA_029213265.1 Verrucomicrobiales bacterium
GCGGAAAGTTCGCGACCTTCGCCTACTGGCAGGGACTGCTCCTGCCTGCTGGATTACGCTTCCGGAAAAACCTGAAAGAACACTTTTCCAAAGTCGAGATGAGTCAAACGGCCTGGGGAAATCTCCCTCCCGCATTTGTCTACTGCTGCGAACGGTAAGCGAAGCCCGTAGAGGAAAACGTGAGTTTTTCTCCCCTCCGGACGCGCCTTTCGAAAGTCTTACGACTTCCGCTACGCTTCCGCCTGCGCCACGACCGCCTTCATTTTTTCGAGGCCGGTTTTGGCGCACTCCATGACGGGCATCTCCCAGTAGGATTTATTGAACAGCTCAAGGGAAAGCGCCGGGTAGGCACCGATCATTTTGAACTTCTTCAAGATGTCCACGATCGGAGCAATTCCGTCTCCGGGAAAGACGCGATCCGAATCCTTGATCGTCTCGCGCGGAGGATCGGCAGGATAGTCGTTCATGTGATAGTTCTTCAGCGCATGAGGCCCCATCAGGAGAATTGACTCAAAGGAGGAACCTCCTTTGTAGGTGTGATAGACATCCCCGAGAAAACAGGCCTTCGGGTGCCCGGCGCGAATCGCGACATAAAGAGCTTTCTCGACAGTGCCAATCGTCGGGTGTCCGCCCCACATTTCGACCTGCGGAGTCACGCCCATTTCATCGCCCAGTTCGAGAAGTGCCCGGTAACGGTCGGCTGCATCATCCAGATCGACGACTTCGTCTTTTCCGACACCAGCAGGAGGCGCCGCAATGCGCATCCCGCCGAGTTGCGCGATGGTATCCATGTCGCGTTTGGCCTCCTCCAAACCTGCGGCGCGGGTATCGGGATCATTGACGACCCACTTCGCGAAGCCAATCGCACTTTCCACGGTCATTCCGTGATCATCGATTCGCTTTTTGAGATCATGGAGACTGCCCCCCTTCTCAACGTATTCGTTGATCTTGCGAAACCAGGGCTCAATCGAATCGTATCCGGCTTTCCCGGCCACCTCGATTTCCTCCGCCGCATCCAACTCGTGTCCACGGATCGTCGACATGTTGAGACAGAGCTTAAATTGGCCCTCTCCCTCATGGTGCGCGGCTTCGACCTTTGCAGAGGAGGCTGCGAGGCTCCCGAGGGCCAATCCGGCTCCGGTGAGAAAACCGCGGCGGTGGAGAAACGAGTCAGGAGTTTTTGACATGGATGAAGATGAATTGCGATGCATGACTGATTCTTGCCATTTTCCGAAAACGGAATCAACCTCGTTCCCATCCATGATTCAGGTCTTCGAAAATTGTTATCAGCTGAGAGGACGGCTCGTGCATCACTACGCCCTGTTCCCAAAATCTCCTGACGAAGGCGGAATCGTGCTCATCGATGGAGGGTTTCTGTCCTCGACCCCCGATCGGTGGCTGCCGGAATTTGCGAAGCTGGGATACCGGCCGGAGCAGGTGGAAGCGATCCTCGTGACGCATGGCCATATCGACCACACCTTGAATCTTGCCCGATGGAAAGACCTCACAGGAGCGAGACTCTTCGCGCCCAGCGCGGACCGGATCCATATCGAGGGGCGCTACCCCTACACCGGAATCAACCGCATCTGCGGATGCCTCGAAGCGAGCGCCCGTCTGCTCTTCTCCTTCGAAGCCCCCGAAATCGATGAGTGGTTCGAGCCGGGCCAGAGACTCCCCTTTTGGGATGGACTCGAAGTGATTGGGCTTCCGGGACATACCCTCGGGCACTCCGGATTCTATTCCCCCTCCCGAAAACTGCTCCTGGCCGGCGATCTTTTCTCAAGCTTCCGGGGAAAGGCGAAAATCCCTCCGCCCTTTTTCAATGATGATACGGAGCAGATCAAACAAAGCATCGCGACAGCTGCGGCGCTCGATCTTTCCGGCGGAGTGCTCCACAACCACTGCCATCCGGGAACGCGGGAAGAGTATCGACGCGAACTGGAAACGCTCGTAACTCAGCTCTGAGCCGGTCATTCCTGCCGATTCTGCTAAGAATCATCGTAAAAGCGACGTATTCAATGCAAGGACCATTGACTCTAAACGTCTAATCGACCGTAACCCTTTTTATACCGATTCTATGAACCGCCTTTTCTCTATTTTCGCAGCTTGCGCTTTCGTTTCGGCGGCACCGGGGATGTTTGGCGAGGAAGCCGAATCAGCCTCCGTTCTGCCGGAAACACTCTCGAATGCTGCCGGGGACGAAGTGGCAAGCTCCTCTCTCGAAGGGAAATACGTGGGGCTGTATTTTTCCGCCAGCTGGTGCGCCCCGTGTCGCTCTTTCACTCCCAAACTGGTGAAGTTTCGCGATGACAATGCGGACGAAAATTTTGAAGTCGTGTTCATCAGCTTTGATGAATCGGCCGAATCGAAATCGAATTACATGAAAGAAGCCGGAATGAAATGGCTGACGTTGCCGGGTTTCAATGATGCCACCGGCAACGCACTCGCTCTCAAATACCAGATCCAGGGACTTCCCACCCTCGTCGTGCTATCGCCCGACGGAGAGGCAGTCACCCCGAATGGACGGCAGGATGTCATTTTCACCCCGAAAAAAGCACTGGAAAAATGGAAATCAGCAAAACAATCTTGAGTGCTCTGCCGAAAGATTCCCCATTGCGGGAAGCGAAGGAGGGAAAAGCAAATTCCTCTCCGGCGAAAGTTGATGTAGAGGTGAAACGCGATCAAGAAACAGATACCACGATGAGTGATCGAAAGAAAATGAGGAAGGTCGACCCCGACCTCGATCTGGTGCAGGCCGCCCGCGAGGGCGACACAGCTGCTTTCGATGAACTGGTCGTAAAGTATACGCCCAAGCTCTATGGGCTGGTTTACCACATGACCTCGAATCACGAGGACACCAACGACATCCTTCAGGATGTCTTCGCCAAGGCGTATCGCGCCATCAAGCGATTCAAAGGGAAGTCCGCTTTCTACACGTGGATTTATTCCATCGCGACGAACATGACCCTGAACTTTCTCAAAAAGCGGAATCGTCGGCGGACCATGAGCCTCGATGACGTGGATCTTGCGATCGAGAGAGATGCCGACTTTATCGAAGCGACCTCGAAGTCCGATCCGGTGCGGGAAGCAAATATTTCTGAATTGCAGGAAAGATTGAACATGGCTATGCAGGAGCTGTCTGATGATCACAGAGCAGTGGTCAGCATGTTCGACATTCAGGGAATGCCACACGCGGAAATCTCAAAGATTCTCGGCGTTTCCGAAGGAACAGTCAGGTCACGGCTCTTTTACGCCCACAGACAGCTGCAGACCTATCTCGACGACTTCCGGAAGTAGTTTGAGGTAGGGAAATGCGGATCGATCTGTGATTGAAATTGATTCCAACAACCCTACCTTTCTATTTCTGCGAGCCCCGATGAAAGATATTGATGACGTGCAAAAACTGATCCGGCTCAAGCGCTACGAGACGCCGGGCGAAGAATACTTCGAAAATTTCGCCGAGGAATTCAAAGATCGACAGCGATCTGAAATGCTGCAGAGATCGTCGCGTTCCATTCTCGCAGAAAGAGTTTCCCTCTGGTTCGATGAATTACCTCGATCCAAGTGGCTCATTCCCTCCGGCGCCGCTGCCGCGGCCATCAGTGCCGGAATCTTTCTGACCTCTACCGGCGCCAATGAAAACCAGCCAGCGGACAGCGCCGTCGCGGAAGCGTCCAAGGCTCAAACAGAGCTCCCTCCTTTTCCTGAATCCAAGGACGAGATTATTCGCCTTCAAATTCCGAAGCCCGGAGTCTCCGGTGAATTCCGAACCGGTCAGGTTCTCCCTGCCAGCGTTCGGGGAAGTCTTCGCGAACTTTGATTCGAGATACGATGTCGCTCAGACTTGTCATTCTCTCCGTGGCGGGCGCCATGAGTCTTCCTGCATCGACGGTGGAAGTATGCGGTCAGGATGCAGGTCTCATTCCGGATATTTCCGTTCAATGGAGCGAGTCCGATTCGACTCCTGCGATCTGTCTGGGGCGTCCCAGTTGGTTTATCAGCATCGTCCCGGCCTCGGTCGGACTGGAAGCGGTCAGGGAGCCCCGATTGCACTTCGGCAAAGAAAGCCGGGAATCCAAGGTGATCTATCTCGACCCTCACCAAAGACTCTGCCTGATCGAGTGTGTGACGGAACGAGGCGATCTGGAGCCTGTCGCTCTGGCTTCTCCCGGGAGTTTTCGTCGAGGCAAGATACTGAACTGTCGATCCGGCAAAGAAACATGCCGCTCCACCATCGCGGGGAAAGAGCGCACCTACTTCGGGGAAACGTTGCCCATGCCCCTTCTCCGGGTTCGAGTCGAGAACGGGCAGCATTTCTGCCATCCGGGAATGCCGCTTTTTAATCCGGAAGGCGAGTTGGCCGGCATCCTCACCGAGCGAACCCTGGCAACGCCGGAGGAAGTTCACGCGATTCCCGCATCCCAGCTTCGCAAGCTGATCGACGAATTCGAACGGTTTCAGAAATCCGGCAATGTTCGCATCGGGGTTCTGTTTCACGCGAAAACGTCCACTCCTGAGGTCCTGGAAATACGCCCCGACTCTCCCGCCGAAAAAGGCGGGATCGAGGTTGGTGACATCATCCTGAAAGTCAGCGGAAACGAAGTGAAGACTCTCGACGAGTTAGCGGATTTCTGCTCCGAGATGACCGCAGGACGGGAAACCAAGATCACGGTTTTGAGAGGATTGGAGAGAATTGACCTCGTGATCGTCCCCGAGTTCTCCGAAACCGAGTAAGTCCGGGGACCGGGCATCTTTCCACGCACTATCGCAGCCCGGTCCGCCCCTGCAGAGCCCGCATCAGGGTCAGTTCGTCTGCGGAATCGAGCCCTCCTCCTGCCGGCATCCCCTGCGCGAGGCGACTGACCGCCACGCCCTCGAATTCACGGAGAATTTCGGCGAGATAATTGGCTGTCGCCTCCCCTTCCACGTCCGAGCTCAATGCCACGATAATTTCGGTGAAGGCACCGCTCCGGAGGCGCTCCAGCAATTCACCGATTCGTAAATCCTCCGGCCCGACCCCGTCGAGAGGTGAAATGCGCCCACGCAGGGAGTGATAGTGCCCCCGAAAGGCTCCCGACCTCTCCAGGGGTAGGATATCGGTCGGTTGCTCCACGACGCAAAGGGAGCTTTCGTCCCGCTGAAGAGCGTCGCAGATCGAGCAGCCATCTGCTTCCGTTGCAAAAAATCCACAGGTTCCGCACTCAATCACCTCGGAACCGGCGCGGGCCAGCATATCTGAAAACGGCCCCGTCACATCGGGGCCTCGCTGCAGTAACCAAACCGCAATGCGTTCCGCACTTTTGGGGCCGATTCCGGGAAGCTGCTTCAAATGAACAATGAGCGCACGAACCGGCTCTGGGTAGTCAACGCTTGCCATAGTGATCCTACGTTTCTCACATCAAATTAAGCAACCGGGCATGACCGCCGTTCGGTTTCGGCTTGCCGTCGTCAGGCTGCACGTCCTCTCCTGCCAGCCCCGACTGGCATCTTTCGACAAAAAATTCGAGGGGCCCGTCCTCCTCCCCTGCCTTTTTAGCCTGGCTGAAGGCATCGAGAGCCTTTTCGTATTCCTTCTCCCGAAACCGGATCACGCCCTCCCAAAAGCAGTCCCTTCTCTGGCGGTCTTCAGCGGGAAATCCTTCCGTCAACGCGAGAAGCTGGTAGACCTCAGTCATCGCGTTTACTTCCGGGTCATAAAACATCTCCATCGGCCGCACCTCAATTTGATCGCTCAGCAACTTGTGAGTCAGAGGTCCCACCAGAATATCAGAGCCATAACGCTGATTGGCATGAGCAAGGCGCCTTGCGTAGTCTGTCTCAGGACCGATCCCGCTGAAATACCGATGCTCCCGGGAACCGTAAACGCCCACCGTCATCGGTCCGCTCGAAATTCCGATTCCATATTGAATCGGCTGAAACCAACGCGTCTCGCACTCCTGACTGAGATTTCTCAATCGCGAACGCAATTCCAGGGCCGCACGGCAGGCATCTTCCGCATGCGTGTCGGACGCTTCCAACATTCCAAAATACCCCCTGACCAACTCTGGACCCGATTCATCCAGGTAAGCGCCCCGCGATGCCAGAAATGTGGACACACTGCGTAAAAACAAATTGCTCAACTTGATCAGTTCCCCTGACTCCAGTTTTTCCTGCAATTCGGCGTGGTTGAATAGCCGGCAGGTCAGGACCGATACCTCATTGACCGCTCCTTCGAAATTCGGTGGATCGACGGCCTCAAGGAGCGCATCGAATTTATTCCGAGAGATCCGACTGCCAACTACCTCTTCGAGGACTCGCTTTCTCATTCCCCGCTCTGTTCCTGCAAAAACGAAACCCGTCGCAGCAACAAGAACGAGGGCGGCGAAACTGGAGAAAGGTTCAAAGAAAAACCCATGCAACGCGCTCGTTACGGAAAGACCGCCAACGACCAGAAAAGCGCACAAAACGACCAATAATTTCAATCCGACCGGGGAGATATCAATCACGCACCAGGAGACTCCGAAAGACAGCAGGACCACGACAAGAATCTCCAGCCATTTTGCCCGCAGGAATTCCTCCGAAGGGAAAATCCCTTTGGAAAGGTACCATTCACTCAACCACGCAGCGAGCGGATGAAACCCTCCCAGGAAATAGAAGAGCAGGGCAACCAGAGCCGCTCCCCCTCCAATCGCCAGAGATATGATCGCATAACGTCGCATTTTCTTTTGTCTTTCCTTCATTCCGGCACTTCACAAAAAAGAAGGATCTCACCTTCAAAGCATACGGAATCGTTTGCACCCGGCAAGACTAAGTTGTCCGCTCAATCAAGCCCCCGGGGATGGAAATCGGCCCCTGTTTCCCACCCGGAGAAGCGGAAAAGGCCCTTGCTCAACTCGACTATTTCCTTTTAGATAACTTACCTCAACGACCTTCCTTCCGGCTATGAACTATCCAGTACGAACCTTGCTCCTCGTAATTGCCTTTTCCGGCTCCCTCTCAACCGGGCTTACCCAATCCAAAATTGTAGGTGGCGATGATGTACCCCCCGGCCTCTATAGCTGGATGGCTGCGATTGTTGACAAAAACGAGCCGGACACCTTCGAAGCGCAGTTTTGCGGGGGCTCCCTCATTCACGAATCGTGGGTAGTGACGGCCGCTCATTGTGTAGAGGGCCAATCAGCCAGCTCCCTCGGCGTTTGGCTTGACATCAACGACCTCAATGACACTTCCGGAGCAGTCTATCGGGATGTGAAGGCGATTTTCAGACATCCATCCTATCGCTCCGACATTCAGGACAACCTCTTCAATGACATTGCTCTTCTGATGCTGGATACCCCTGTGACTACGGTTACCCCCATCGCCTATCGAACTTCTTCAGCGCTCGCGACCAATACATTTTTATATGCCCTCGGGTGGGGACAAACGGAATCGAATCCTGCATTTCCCAACATTCTGCAATCCACCGATTTGTATTCCGATCCCCGCTCGATCGGACAAACATTCTTCAACAATGTCCTCGGTCCGGAGCACCTTCTTGCATCAGAACCGGGACAGGACACCTGCCAGGGAGATAGCGGAGGCCCCCTGTTTGATCCGAACAGTGACGAACTCGTTGGTATCACCAGTTTCGGGCTGGGCTGCGCCGACGGAATTCCGGGTGTTTATGCCAATGTCGGTTATTTCTCTTCGTGGCTCGATACTTTCCTCGCGCAACCCACCGACGTGGATCCGGTTCTGAGCTTCAAAAGCGGCGCCAACGATCTCGTGGACAACGGCGGGCCTTCGAGATTTCTGAAAACCGACTTTGGTCGCAGACTTCGTTCAGGAAAATCCAAAGTCGTTTCTTTTTCGATCAGCAACGGGGCCGGAACCTCCCCCGCCTTGATCACCAGAGCGGTCACTTCAGGTCGAGTCTTCTCAGTTGCCGGTGCTCCCCCCTATATCTTCGGAGGAACCGCCAAAAATATCCGGATTCGATTCCGCCCACCCAACAAGAGAAAAATAACCCGCTCAAGAGTCCGGATCTTCACGAACGATGCAGACGTTCCGGTCTTCACTTTCAACGTACTGGGAAGATCCAAGCCGAAGAAAAAGAAGCACCGTAGAGGTGGAACAGGGTTCTTTTAGCCCCCCTTCAGCCCACTGAGGAATCGCCCGTTTTCCTGATCGGAAGCGGGTTCCCCCTGTTCTTCCACATTGTGCCTTCACGGGCAACCTGTTGGTGAGATCAGGACGATCTTTGCTCCTGCGAAGGGAGCGGGGATCTCTTCGTGGAGCTTCGAACTCTGCTTTTGCGGCCCCAGCGCCTGTTCAGTCTCCGAAACTGCTGAAGGCTTTTATCATCGCTAAGCCACTCATCGTGCAAATGATGCAAAGCCGCGGCAGCCGCCTCGTGCTCGGTATTTCGTTCCGAATGAGTGAGTCTCGGGTGAAGCCCCGTTGCTCCGCAGAAAATCTCCAGCGACTGAAAATAGGTTTTGTGGAGAATCGTAGCGTGCTGTTGAAGGAGTGAGAGATCAACGGAAAGAGCTTCTTTCAAACCTACGCTCCACGGCTCCTCCAAAGAGAATTCGATCGGAACCGAATCGTGTTCCCAAAGTTCGCAGTAGCTTCGGGCAGCAGAATCACCGGTCGGAATATTGACTCGGGCCACTCCCGCGGCCATGCAGATAATCCGGCAATCCAGTGAGGTTCCGCAATAAAGGCGGGAATGCAGCAGCATAGAGGCCACTTCCCAAATCCCGGAGGAAGGAAACTCTGCCGCATTCCATTCAGGAATGGAATCAACCCAGCAACGGACCCGGGATTTCGATCCAGAGCCAGCACGGCGGGAAGCGTCAAAAAATACAATCCCGAGGTCTTCCTCTTCCGCGACCTGTCGAAGCGCAGTCGTTATTTCGTCAATCCGGCCCTCTTCGATTCCTCCCACCTCAACCGCGATCCATCCGTTTGGAAAGCGATGACGCATTTCCTCCATCGCGTCGCTGTCCCGGTTCTCGCGGAGTTGACGTGCGCAAACCTGGGGAAGCGCTGTCAACGGACACGGCATCCGATGAACATTCAGGCCCTCGCGCTCGAGAAATTCAGCCCCCACCTCATCCCGGATGCCGATAAATTGCGCCTTCTTCAAAATCTCAAAAAGCCGCTCCTGATGCTCCGGGGAAAGCTCGCCCGGATTCGAAAGCCCAACGCCATGAAAGCTGGCGGGAGCATCAAAGTATTCCCCTTCCGGCGCGAGCACATAACCAAAATCATCCAGCTGGCCCGTCTTGCGCTTCACATACTCAGAAAGCTGCGCCTCGTCACTGATCACTGAAAGGCTCTCAAAGCGCTCTTCTTCCTGATCGGAAACCGCTTCCCGGTAGCTGTCCACAATCGGACGGGAAAGAGTATCGCCCCCAAAATGGACCATCTGGAGTTTTGCGCCCGTCATTTCCAAAGCGCTTTCTCCGTAGTTGCGAACCGAATGGCCACCGAAGCTCGTCAGATCCGCACTCACAAGACCGGCACAACGGAAGCGGGAAAAATTGAGAACCCGTGTCAGCACGTGGGGGCGAAGCATCTCCCCTACATCGTATCGATCCGCCGGCCCGACCAACAAGGCATCGTGGGACGGGCTGGTAACCTGATTGCTCTCCGTCACCGGTGCCAGCCATTCCAATCCCGGACGATGGTGCCCCCTGCGAGCCCCCTGCGTGGAGAATCCCATTTCGTTTCCTACCACAGTTTTTTCAAACTCTCCGCCAACTGGACCTGAATTCATGCGTAAATATTACGCAAATCCTAAATATTTACAATAATTAATGAATAATATGTAAATTTTTTTCTAACCGTTGAAAATCTTGCCAGTCATCCCCAAGCCATCCGGGGATGAAAATCCATTATTTCACCGATTTGGTTACAGCTAGCATCTCTTCACCAGTGGAGCCCGTTTGGCGAATGCGGACGAGATACTCACTCGTCTTCTCTTCCTCGCTAAAGGCCAACCAGCGACTCAGGTTCTGCGGTCGCTCCAAACGGGAAAGCACCGACCGCTTGATCCGCCCGGTCTTGATCCACATCGTGCCGTATCCGGCTGATCCATCCGCATTCTCCATATTACTGGACCAGACCTGGATCGCGTCACCCGATTCGTTTTTTCCCAGATAAACAACCAGATGCCCGCGCTCCCCCTTTCCGATCGAGTCATTCCAGAAAATCTTCAGGAAATCGCCGGGTTTCGCATGGGAAAGACCTGAATAATTGGTACCGAGATCCAACCGCTCAAACAGAACCGCAGTTCCGGGACCATCCGCGTTCCAGTGCCCGAAAATGCCGACACCATCGAGTTTTCCGTGAATCACCTCCTCGCAAGCGCCCACGTCAGCCAGCTCCCGGCTCAACCCGCGGTCCGCCGCGACGACGCCCTCCTTTTGCAGATCGGAAATGACGTCACAAAACAGCAGGTAGGTGGCGCTGGAACAGAAACTGTAGGTCGCGGCTGCTTCCGGGGAAACTTTCAACGCACCGCCCAACCCGACCTTGATCGAACTATCCAGGCTTGTCACCGTCGAGTACAGATCCCCGAAGCGGTCTTTTTCCGGAAGATCCTTCCGGTATTTGGCATAGGTCCCCGCCCGTGGCATCGAGGCAATTTTTTCCAATACAAGATGGTTGTAGTCGCCGGCAACCAGGTGAGAGGAACAGGCAAAAAGGCCGAAAAGAGTGAGAGATACCCGTAGCTTCATCTGGAAGATGATATTCCAGAAAATCGCTCCTGCAATCAGGTCGTTCTCCAGGCACTCTGCTGAGCAAGGACCTGCTTCAGCGCGGTTCGCTCGTCCTCCGGCGTTTCGGGATCCGCAATCAAATCACGAAGATTCTCCTGCTCCAGCCACAAGATTACTTCATTCGGCCAGATTCGCACATCGAAGCACTCATGAAACTCACCCTCGGTCCAGACGGGAAGTTGGATCTTCCCACCGGGGGACTGGGATGATTTTTCCCCGGAGGGTGAGGAGGCATGCGCTGAGGAGAGGCTGATCAGAATCAGTCCCAGCGCAACCGTGATAGGCAGGTAGTTGCGATGCATAAGAAGAGGAGGTTTACCCCCTTGAAACGTGCCAAAAGCGATGATTCTTAGGTCCCGCCAAAACAGCGCGGATTCGCTTCGCGAAAAAGGAACGATTTTTCCCGCTCCCCAGAGCTTGACATAGCGTTGATACCATCTAGATTCCCGCTCCCTACCGGCCCTGGAAGCCCTTGTAACGTGCCTGCGACTGTTTGCTCTTGTTACCTGCTTCCGGATCAATTGGCTCAAATTAAGGGGACTACCTATCCAGTAGAATGAAAACATTTTCTGCTAAAGCTGAAGAAATCGACCGTAAATGGTATGTAATCGACGCCGAGAACAAGGTTCTCGGAGATGTTGCGGTTGCTGCTGCCAATCTGCTTCGCGGAAAGAATAAGCCTCTTTTCACGTCCCATGTGGATTGCGGAGACTTTGTGATCATCGTGAACGTGGACAAAGTTCGCCTCACCGGTAACAAAGAGGACCAGAAAATTTACACATCCTACTCCGGCTATGTCGGTGGTCAAAAGCGGGAAACCGTTTCCAAACTCCGTGAGCGTCGTCCTGAACTGATTGTCGAGCGAGCTGTTCGTGGAATGATTCCCCACAATCGTCTGGGACGTCAGATTTTCAAAAAGGTGAAGATCTATTCCGGTGCCGAGCACCCGCATGACGCGCAGCAAGTCGAAGCCTTCGAAATTTAATCCGATCCCATCAGCGCAATGAGCGATACTTTTTCAGCAACCGGTCGACGCAAGACCTCTACCGCCCGTGTTACGATTGTTCCCGGAAGCGGAAACATCACGATCAACAAGCGTCCCTTCGAGGATTACTTCGGAACGCTGTCTCTTCAGAATCAGGTGCTTCTTCCTTTCCAGGTCGCAAACGCAGTGAATCAGTACGATGTGTCCATTAATACCCGCGGTGGCGGCGTGACGGGTCAAATCGGAGCAATTCAACTCGGTATCGCCCGCGCTCTTCTCAAGACCAACGACGAACTCCGCGACACCCTTCGTGAGGAAGACCTCCTTACCCGTGATGCCCGCAAAAAGGAGCGTAAAAAGGCCGGACAGCCGAAAGCGCGGAAGCGTTTCCAGTTCTCCAAGCGTTAAACTCGCTTTCTACCAATTTTCCCCTTCATGGGGTAACTCAACAGGGTTAGGTTTTCCACCTAACCCTGTTTGCTTTCCCGGTTTCCCCCTTTTGGAGAATCGTCTTTATCGAGGAGGGATTCAATCTTCCCCCGTACGACGCGAAGTTCTCAATCGCGGCTCCCCGGATAGCATTCCCGTAGAATGGGGGCCAGGGCTGAAAGACCTCTGCAAAAACGAAGCAAGGTTCCCGCAACGGGGAAGAAGCCTAGCTCGCTTCGATTTCCTCAGCCGCTTTTTCAGGGCCAAGGTGGCGAACATTCGTCGCGCTCTCAAGAAAGATTCCGTCTTCCGCAATATTGACTGCGTGGTCCCCAACCCGCTCCAGACTTCGCACGATGAAGATCAGGTGGAGAAATGATTTCACCCGCACTTCCTCGTTGTCGATGGACCGGGTAAGATCCCGAATTACTTTCTTGTGAGCCGCATCCAATTCACGGTCCCGATCATAGAGGGAAAGCGCGAGGTCATTGTCGCCCTCAGCATAAGCCTTCATCGAATCACGTAACAGACTCAGCGCCTGCTCGTAGAGAGGCTCAATCAATGCCACCTCGGAAATCTCGGGGTGCTTGAGGATCTTCTTCGCACGCCGCCCGATGTTCTGCGCCTCGTCCGAAATTCGCTCCAGATTATTGGCCACCTTCATCCCGGCAATCACTTCCCGAAGGTCACTGGCGACCGGATTGTAGCGCATCAAAATTTCGAACGAATCAGCGTCGATCTTTCGCTCCAGATTGTTGACCTCGTCGTCTTCAACAATCGCTTCGTTACACAATTCAGAATTCCTCGTCAGCAAGCCACGAACGGCGCACTCCAGATTCTGTTCGGCAATACTCGCCATACGGAGAACACTTTCCCGCGCCTCTTTGAGAGCATTTTCAAAGTTCGCCAGCATGTGGGGTATTTCGCTCATTGATTCTGTTACTTACCATAGGTGCCAAACCGGACAAGTGCCAAAACTTTCACATTTGTCGATATTTTCACGCTGCGAAGACAGTGTTCGACTGTGTTCCCTCCATTCCTTCAATAAAATCACCACGATATGCTTCGAGCGATTGCTCTGATTCGCTGCGCGCCATGAATTCCCGGTAATGAATCAATTCAAACTCGCCAGGTTCCTTTTCGACAATTGCCGTCAGCGACTCCACCCAGTCCCCGGAATTCAGATAGTGAATCCCGCCCTCCAGCATCTTGTCGGCCGGGGTAGGAATGTGTCCGCAGACAATCCCTTTGCAGTTCTTTACCGACGCAAGTTCCTTCAGCTGATCTTCGTATCGATCGACAAAACTCACCGCTGATTTTACTTTCGCTTTGATTTTCCTGCTCAGGGAAAAATACTCTTTTCCCCGCAGGGCACTCCACCGGTTGTAGAGCCGGTTCACACCAAGGAGAAGCTCATACGCCCTGGCCCCGGCCACAGCGACCCACTTGTGACTGGTCGTGACAGAATCGAAGCCATCTCCGTGAACAACAAGATAGTCCCCCTGAGGAGTGGCGTGGATGTATTCTTCGACGATTCGAAGATTGCCGAAGTTGATCGGCAAAAAGCGCTCAAGAATGTCATCATGGTTGCCACGCAGGCAAATGACTTCCGTCCCCTGTTTCTCCATCTTTTTCAGTACGGTACGGACGAATTTCGTGTGGTTGGGTAGCCACTTACCGCCTCCCCGCAGCGCCCACCCGTCGACGATATCACCATTCAGAACTAGTTTCCTGCAACGGGTTGCCTTGAGGAAATCGATCACCTCGACCGCCTTGCAATCGCGGGTTCCGAGGTGAATATCAGAAAGGAAAATCGACTCGTATTCGTTCTTTTTCATAGCGGGTTGGGAGAGAATTCTTCTGCCTCTCCGAACATCTCGTTTTCTAAAACCGGAGGCTGCCCATCAACCAGCAGGTCCAATTGACGCTCAAAACGTTTCACCACCTTCTTCCAGCGTACTTTGCGCGCCGACTGTCTCGCGTTCTCGCGAATCACGGAGAGGTCGCTTTTTGCCACGAGAATGGCGGTTTCCACGAAGGCTTCCTCGTCATCAAAAGGCACCGCAAACCCATTCTCTCCGCTTCGAATGTGCTGCCGGGCAGCCGCGTAGTCATAGGCAACCACAGCCAGGCCGCTCGCCATGCCTTCCAAGGTTACATTGCCGAAGGTTTCGGTGATGCTGGGAAACAGAAATAGATCCGCGGAAGCATAGTGCTCGGCGAGGTCATCCCCTCTCAAGACGCCCGGATAAATGAACTGCGGGTGCTCCTTTTTCAGTTCCTCCAGTTTCGGGCCGCTCCCCACGCATACCCCCTGAAAATCCGGAATCCGTTTCTGGATCTCTAGGAAGGTCCGCACCACCACGGGAAGATTTTTCTCGGCCGCCATTCTTCCGACATAGAGCCCGACAGGACTCCCCTCGCGAGCGCCCCATTTCCGGCGAAGAAGGTGGGATCGTTTCTTCGGAGAAAAGAGACGGGTATCCACTCCCTTCGGAAGAAGTTGAAGGTTTTCAAACCCGCGGGCATCGAGGTCGGCAATCACGTCGCGGGACGGAACAAAAGTGCAGGAGGAACGATTGTGCAAACGACGGAGATATTTCAAAGTCGCCTTCTCAAGAAGAGGCAGTTGATAGTGCGCCATGTACTGCTGAAAATTGGTATGGAATCCGGAAGCGGCAGGAACCCCAAGCGCCCGGGCCGCCGAAATCGCGGAAGCCCCCATCGGAGTCTCCGTCGCGACGTAGATCACATCGGGACGTTTTCGGTGCCAGCGGGATTGCAGAACCAATTTAATGGGAAATCCGAAGCGAACGTCCTGATAGCCGGGAAGACCGACCGAGGGAACTCTCAGGCCCGCTTCGTCGCATGCGAGAATCGCCGGGCGAATTACGTCGACTTGATGATCGCGCTCGCGAAGACCGTTGACGAGGCGTTCCAGAGTCGTCGCGACGCCGTTCGCCTGGGGAATATAGGTGTCCGTTACAAAAGATATTTTCATGATAGCAGGTTGGAGTGCCACTCCGTTCTTGAAGTAGCTCCACGCAAACATCCACGGAAGTGTGTCGATTCGAACATTGAAAAACGTGAATCGATTATCGACCCAGGCAATGCAAGGCCAAGCAACAGCTTCGTCACTTTGACCTCTTAGCAAACTTGATGGCTAACTCTTCCGAACCTTTGCTTTGGCTGGATCTTGACAGCGGCCGAAGGACTTCGGCTCTTTGAAAATGAGACGAGCCGCAGCCCGGGCACCTGCCAATAACCCGGACTGCGACTACCCCTCAACTCGGGAGAAATGATAACCGATGATGAAACAAGGGACTTCGATCACCGTTTACTCCCAAATTCTTTACTGTCGTTGGTGATTTCCAATCCCCGAAAGTGGCCGTCCCCCGACCCGGCAAATGGAAATGTCTGTCTGTGTTGAAAATCCTTCCCTCCTAAAGTAACTCCACGTCGTTCCCGTATTTCGTTCTTTCAAAGACAGCTCAAAAAGGACGGTAACGATATTCATGAAAAGCAGATTATTTCTTCAACGAGGTAATTAATTTTACCGTATATTTGAGAAGATGCAACTCACTTTTTAAAATCTTTGCAGATTTGATCGATCCGCGGTTGTTTTTTCTAAAATTTCAGAAAACCTATCGAGACGCAAGTTCCTCTCCGGGCTTCACGGATTGCGCCACCATTGGGTGCCCTAATCGCTAAACGGTGGCGATTGCTTTCACACCAGAGGAAACAGGGAAGCCCCCAGCAATACCACTCCGAGCCCAACCAGAGACATCAGAATCATCATGACACTGACCGATTTGAATGTTTCCATCGGAGTCATCCCGGACATTCTGCCGATGACCCAGAAGCCGCTGTCATTGGCCCAGGAAATCGGTTTGGATCCGCAGCCAATTGCCAGAGCGAGATAGAGAGCGGAGTAACCTAGATCAGCACCGATGGCGAGTGGTCCGATCATTCCACCTGCGGTGATCATCGCCACCGTCGCGGATCCCTGCGCCGTCCGAACCAGCGCCGTGATCAAATACGAAATGGGAATCAACATGAGAGAACTGCCTCCGGAAAAAAGGCCTCCAATTTCCCCGGCAATTCCCGTGTCTTTGAGGACAGCTCCAAATCCACTCCCTGCCGCAGTCACCAGAATAATGACGCCTCCACTGGCGAGCGCAGACTGGATCGCAGCCCGGGTAGTCTCACGGTTCTTCCGGTAACGCGAAGAAATCAAAAGAAAGACAGCCACTGCCGCGGACAGAATCAGGGCAATATTCTTGTCGCCGAGAAACTTCAATACTCCACTGTTCACACCCAGGGAAGTCGTGATGGTTTGCCCTCCGATCAATACGACCGGGAGCAAAATCGGAAGTAGAGACAGAAATAGCGAAGGCAGGGCCGCTTCGTCGCCCTCCTCAATCCCCTGCTCCACGTCACTCTCACTCTCCCGCAATGGGATTTCCCACCTCCGATTCGCCCAGTAGGCATAGGCAATCCCGGTCGAGACCGTGAAGAGTCCGACGACAAAGCCCCCCAGCATCATGCTGCCAATCGAGACTTCGTCCCCGAAGAATCCGGCCACCGTCAATGGTCCCGGGGTCGGGGGAACGAGTGAATGAGCCATCGTTGCCCCTGCCACAATCGTAAGAATATAGAGCAGATAGTCTTTCCCTGTTTTTCTCCGCAAGGCCTTTCCCAAAGGCATGAGCAGGTAGAACACGGTGTCGAAAAAGACGGGAATCCCCAGGGTGAAGGAGCTCACCGCGAAGGCGAAAGGAGTTCCCCGAAGTCCGCAGACTCGCATGAGAGAATCAACGATTCTCCGTGCTCCACCCGAATCGAGCAGACACTTTCCAATAATTGCTGCCATCGCGATGACGAGGGCGATTCCACCACAGGCTTTCCCAAACGCGCCTGTCACGCGCGAAACAAACCAGGTTGTTGCTTTTTCCTCTGCCAACAATCGTTCTTTGAGAAACGGAGCGGGAGCGTCCGTTGCCGTCTCACTTGGATTTGCGGCAAACCATTCCTTTGCCTCGCTAGTCAGTTGCGCGTCTATGAGCAGGCTTTCCGGAGTCAGAAAGGCCACCGTCAACGCAGCCGTTATTAGTGCGACAAAGGGATGCCAACGAAAAACGAGAATGCTGATCACGACGATCAGCATTCCCAAGGAGAGAAGCACGAAGGGACTCATATCCCCTCGAAATACAGGAAAGCCTGGAATCTGACAATGCAGAACTACTCCGTGCCCACGGGAACGAACTTCAATTTCGGATTACTTCATCGAAGCAAAACGAGCTGAAAGCAGATCCGCGGTGGAAGCGTCCCCTACTTTCTCCTTGGTGGAGTCGATCCACTGTTGCTCCAGCTGATTTTTAGTCGGGCGCTCGTTCTGATAGAAGACCCCGAACTTGCCTGGATATTGCAGCGAAGCCAACTCGTAGGCGGCATTTCCGTCCGTCACATCATGGCGTCCTTCATCTTCAGGAGAACCGTCACCGACTTTCTCATCAATGATGTCAAACTCTCCGCCTTTGCGGGGATTTCCATCATCAAAGATACCGGGGTAAAAGACGACACACTCGGAAAGAACTTCCACGACACTGAATCCGGGATGCTGAATCGCACGCTCGAAGACCGACATCATGTGCTTGACCTGAGTGGCGTGAGTTCGCGCCACAAATGAAGCCCCGCCGTAGACCAGCTTTTTCATCGGGTTGATCGGCTGATCAATTGCACCGGTCGGATCCGTCTTTGACTTGAAGCCGGTCGGGCTGGTCGGGGAAGTCTGCTTCTTCGTCAAACCGTAGACGAAGTTGTCCATCACGACATAGGTCAGATTCACATTCTTGCGGGCCGCGTGATCGAGATGATTTCCACCAATGGAGTATCCATCCCCGTCACCGCCGAAGGCAAAGACGTGGAGATCAGGTCGGGAAAGACTCACTCCTGTCGCGAGCGGGAGGGCCCGACCGTGGATGAAGTGAACGCCATGACCATTCACGAAATAGGGAAAACGCGAGGAACAACCGATTCCGGCGATCGTGCAGATCTTTTCATGTGGAAACTGGAGTTTTTCCAGAACTTTGAAAAAAGCAGCCAGAACCGCGAAGTCACCGCACCCGGGACACCAGGTTGGATGGTCAGCGGTTAAATCCTTTTTGGTGAGCTTTTTGGTTTCAGCAGGAGCAGACATGGGAAATAGAGGGTGATGGGTTAGGCGATGACTCCGTCAATTCGTTCGATGATTTCCCGAACCTTGTAGGTGAGTCCGTCCGTCTTGCAGACCGACACAATTTTCGGATCACAGTAGCGGGAGCGCAAAAGCGTAGCGAGCTGCCCGTTTCCGTAGAGCCCTTCATCATTCATTTCGACCACGACAACATGATCGAATTTTTCAAAAATCGTTTCGAGGCCGTTCGGCATGGGATTGATATGGCGCAGGTGAAAGGTTCCCACCTTGCGTCCGGCATCGCGCAATCGATTCACGGACTCGCGAATCGGTCCCCAGGTGGATCCCCACCCTACGATGAGGACTTCGCCTGACTCGTCTCCGTAGACCTCCGGCAGGGAAAGCGTTTCCCCGAATGCCTTTACCTTATCGCGACGACGCGCATTCATCTTGGCGTGGACATCCGGGTTTCCACTTGGATGCCCCCATTCGTCGTGTTCCAAACCGGTTACGACAGGATATTTCCCACCTTCCATCTCCGTTCCGGGAGGAGCGTGCTTGGTCAATCCATCGATCGGATAGGGCTTAAAGTCTTCCCCCCGGGCGTCTTGATCGAGCACGGGCTCAACTACGATTTTCTCCAAATCGGGCTGAGAAAAAGCCTCGATTCGAGTCGCCAGAGCCTGGTCGGTCAACACGAGAACGGGACAGCTGTATTCACGGGCCAGTTGGCAGGCTTCCACGCCGACGTAAAAGCAGTCCTCCACATTCTTCGGCGCAATGACAATGCGGGGAGAGTCACCGTGACTTCCGTAAATGGCCTGCATCAAATCACTTTGCTCCACGCTGGTCGGCAAACCTGTGCTCGGACCGCCCCGCTGCACGTTGATCACCACGATCGGCAGTTCGGCCATCGTCGCGTAGCTGAGTGCCTCCATCTTGAGAGACAAACCGGGACCGGAACTTCCGGTAACCGAAGTATGCCCGGAATAGGCGAATCCAAGAGCCATCGATACTGCGGAAAGCTCGTCTTCCGCCTGGACGAAAAGTCCCCCATACTTGGGAAGCTCACTGCGAAGCTGCTCCATGATGGTCGACCACGGAGTGATCGGATATCCCGATCCATAACGAACCCCACCGGCGAGCAGACCCATGGTCATCGCCGTATTACCATCGGTTGTCACTTTGTCCTCGCCTTTGGCCGCGCCCTCCTTGAGATCAAACTCCCGGCCAAGGAGATCGCCAATCGGATAGGCATATCCGGCATCAAAGGCGAGCATTGCGTTTCGCAAAACGTCCTCACTCTTTCGCCCGAACTGCTTTTCAACGAGCGTGATGAGTTTGTCACGGTTCAGCGAGAACAACTGAGTTACTAGCCCCAGCACAAAAATATTCTTTCCCCGGTCGCGTGAGCTTCCTCCGATCGCCTCTACAGTTGTACTCGTAATCGGAATCGCCACGTGAACAATTCCCGGAATCTTTTGAATCTCTTCGACGTGGTCGCTGTCGTAAATACAAATTCCACCCTCTTTCAGCGAACTGATGTGGTTGTTGTAACTGTCCTGATAGAACGCGAACAGAAAATCCGATTCATCCCCGGCTGAAAGAACTTCGCCCGATCCCAGGTGGACCTGGAAAATGGAGGCTCCTCCGGAAATCGTCGAAGGAATCGTCATGTAGGTCATGACCTCCCTCGCACTTCGACCGGCAAGTCGGGCAAGGAATCCGCCGATAGTTTGGATGCCATCCTGGGAGTTTCCGGCAAAGCGGATAACGGCATCCTGCAGTTCAGTTACCCCCTCAGGTATGTTGGAGGGGCTTTCGCTTGTTTCGGAAGCTCCCGAAGTCGCGGATACGCTCATTAATTGATCGAAGTCAGGCAGGGTTGGAAAGTGGGAAGTAAACCAGTGCCCCTATCGAAATGCAAAGAAAATGTCGCACGTTTTCACTGTATTTCCCGCGAACCCGTTTCCGGAGGTTCTTCTGAGGTCGCAACCGGAGCGACAGCGATCGATCAAAGACTATTTCGTAGGATACACCATTCCCGCCGGAGGCGACCCGAGAGGGCGAAGAGGCGTCCTCGGAGGAATGTCCTGGCGGGTAATGAGATCGACATCTTCCGCAGGGAGATTGATCGGATTGCCACCCGGATCAATCAGCTTGACCGACACAAAAATAATGAGCGCACGTTTGCTTGAATCACTTGTCGATGATCGGAAGGCCCTTCCCACCACCGGCAAATCTCCAATCACCGGAATCTTGTCTGCAGAAGCGGTAATGGATTCCCCGTGATACCCACCGATCGCAATCGTATGGCCGTCCCAGACCGTCACATTGGTCGTTTCCTTGATCGCATCAAACACCGGCATCAAGATCCGGTTTTCCGTCACGGTAGAGGCCGAGCCATCATTCAGTCGGAGAACCGAATTTCGGATTGGGGTACCGTAGTTGATGAATCCAACGAAATCCGTAAAATCGGCAAGAATGTTCACGTTGATCTCCCTGTCGTTCGACGAGACGGTCGGCTCCACCTCAATCACACTGCCCAACTGGCGCATCTCAAAGGCGGTTGGCGTGGCGGGAATCGCCGGGAACTCAACTACAGGGACAGAGACGCGAACTCCGTTGATCTGAACAATACCGAGCTCATTCGGAATCTCCGGCGGATCGTATTCGGTCGGATAGATAAACTCCCGAACCTGCTCAATTTTCGCAATCTGCCCGGGCTTCACGAGAACGTGGTTCGTCGTTAAGACATCGGCTCCTTTCTGCTGGCTGAGGAGCCGCAAGACCATCTGGAATTGAGGATCCGTAAAGACACCGGCCAGAGAAAACACTCCCGGAGCCTTGTTGCTCCCGGCCGAAGGGTTTTCCCGATTAAGAATATCCTGGATCGACTGGGTCGTTGCGAGGTCACCGGTTCGCAGACCGGCGGAAATCGGATTCATGCCAACCGGCAGGCCTGTGGCGGGGTTCACGAACGGAAAATCGGCCGCCTGAGTTCCATTGGCCGCGTTTCCATCGGTACCTCCACTGAAAAACGTGCGGGGAGTGCTTCCAATATTGGTTGCACCGACAAGAAAGTCGAGGCCCGCCTGCTTCAGGAGAACATCCTCAATCGAAATCGTTTTCACCTCGATCTGGACCATTTTTGATCCACCTTCAATCGATGCGCGAACCAGATTCTCCACATTGATCAGCTCTTCCGCCGTGTTTCTTACCACGAGCATACTCGTGGAGGGAACAAATTTTGCCGTCGCTCCGGCAGCGAAGGAAATTCCATTCTGCTCGAGGAATTCTTTCGCCGTGATCCGCCTGATCTGAATCCCCGTCTCCACTCCCGTATCCACAGCAAAAGGATCATCGTTGGCAGCTTCTCCCCCTCCGCCTCCGCCGCCAGAGGAAATAAATCCAGGAGGAACATTAAACGTCCTCGACTGCATTCCTGCGTCCGGATCGACCGCTTCGGGAATCACGCTCACTGCAAAGGAGTCGACCCGATACTTCATATCGACCTGCTGGGTGACGTATTTTAATGCGGCGCCAAGCGGAATATTCGAGAGCCGCACAGTCAAAGGCGTTTGCGAAAGATCGCGGCCATCCAGGGTTCCGGACGAATCGACCACAATGTTCACTCCCCTTTTTGCAGGATCCGTTTCCGACACATCCAATTCCTGAGACTTCTGGGAGAGAAACTCGAGGACATCCGCAAGGCGGGCGTTGTCGAATTCAATCCTCGGAATGATAATGCGGTTCAGCTTCGCTTCGATCTGCGGACTTCCGCTGTTCGCGGTGTCTGCGGTCAGGCCGATCATGGAATCTGCGTCCAAGATCGTTGGCACGGGCGTCTCCCACCCTTCCCGAACCTCTCGCAGCATTTTGGCCCTCGTCTGCTGCAGTGCCTGATCGTAGTAATCCATCCGGTGCCGCTCGACCCGCTCCAGTCCCCGGCGTGCAGCCGTATTGAAGGGATCCACTTTGAGTGCCTGATTGTAGGATCTCTCGGCCCGGTCGTAGTCGCCCAGCTCAAGGTAGCCCTTTGCAAGAACCAGCTTCGCCTGCACCGCCTCAACATCGCTCAGATGCTGCGGGGTCTTCGACTGATTGTAGCGCTCATCCCGGTTTTTCAACTCGCCCAGCATCTTCCGAACCCCGGGATCAATCAGCGTCACCGGAACATTGTGCTCCCGCGCTGTCTCCATCACGTCGGACAAAGTCTGGATCGCCTCCTGCCACCTCGCCTCGGTCACTTTCACTTCAGCAAATCGAAGAGAGGCAAGCTGGTAACGTTTAAAGAAAGCGCGGCGCTGCTCATCCACGGCGGGAACGGCAGGGATAGTGACAAAGGCTGCCTTGTAGTTGTCCATCGCCTCACCATAGGACTTGTCAGCGAAGGCATGAGAGCCAGCCGTAAACAGCGTTTGAGCCGAATTCACCTGGGCCTGGCGTTTCTGGGCCTCCATTGCGGCGACGCCGGCGATTCCGCCCGGAACTTCATTTCCATCCGCGAAGGCTGCTTCGTTCATGAAAACGAAAGAGCAGACAGCGGCAATGATTGCTGCTGCGAACTGCTTTGCTCGCTCTCGGTTTGCCTGTAAAAAGTACACGGTATTTCTCTCGTTGGGCTACACTTCAGCCTGAACCGAGCACACTAGCAGTAGATCGGAGTGCTTCGCAAGCAGGGAATTACCCCACTTGCGACTCGTTTTTGAGCCTTCTTCAGTCTCTTGAACCCGGTGTGATCCGGAGTTTCAGCTCTTCTTCCCCCCGCTTTACGACGATTTCCGTTTCTTCATCGACCTTCAAAGCGCCCATCGCATCGGTGTAATCATAGATGTTGAGAATCTTTCGACCGGCCAGCCCCACGATAATATCACCGCCCTTCACACCGGCGACCCCCGCCGGTCCTTTCTCGGAAACACCGCTCAACATGACCCCTTTTACCTCCCCCTGGCTGTAGTCGGGAATGGTCCCGAGGTAGACCCGGAATCCACGCGAGCCGCGATTCTTGGGCGGATCCACCTTCACATACTTCGGAGCCTCGGAATCGATCGCCAGTCCCCGGGCGATCAGCCCCATCAGCGTGGCGATGTCGGTCGCTCCTTTGTAGTTGATCTTGTCCGCCGTATCACGGGGCGTGTGATAATCCTCGTGTGCGCCCGTGAAAGCACTGAGAATCGGAACCTTCCGGAGATAAAACGGAGTGGCGTCTGTCGGGAGGAAGGTATCCGTCTGAATCGTAATCGGAAGTCCAATCGGAGCATTGCGACGCTCCACC
Source organism: Verrucomicrobiales bacterium (assembly GCA_029213265.1). Taxonomy (GTDB): domain Bacteria; phylum Verrucomicrobiota; class Verrucomicrobiia; order Verrucomicrobiales; family DEV007; genus Arctic95D-9. Next base: position 23,616 of record JARGNG010000046.1, read on the forward strand.
GCCCCGGCCCAGTAATCGCTGGAACCAGTCCCCTGGATCACCACCTTCTCCTTGAGACGCCCGATCATGTCCATATTCAGATACGAAGAAAGAAGAAGCCCCAGTGGTGCATTTTCATTCCCCATCGCATCTTTTGCGAGTTTTCGGACAAAGTGGGAAGATCCCAGCAGTCCGATCTCTTCGCCGGACCAGGCCGCAAAGACGACATCCCGCTTCAAATCCAACTTCCCCTGCTTGCGCAAATCAGAAAGATACTCGGCAATCTCAAGGAGGCCAGCCGTCCCCGACGCATTGTCATCGGCTCCATTGTGAATCTGATTCCGCTCCTCCTCCTTTGCGAGCGATCCCGGCCCTGCAGAAGAACCGAGGTGATCGACGTGCGCACCAATCACGACCGCAGGATTGGGATGCGGCCCGCTTTGACCTGCGGAAAGGACCGCAATCACATTCCGACCGGATCTCTTTTCCTGATCCACATCGATTTCTGCTGCGATGCGGGCCTGAGGGATTTCAAACCCCTGAACCATCTCACCGGTATTGAGCTTCTTCTGAATTTCGGAAAGATCCTTTCCCGCCGAAGCAATCAACTGCGCGGCCTGCTCGTTACTCATACTGATCGCAGGGATTCCCGAATCCGCGAGCGAAGCATCGAACTGCATCGGAACCAGTTCCTCGTTCACCTTGGTTTCCGGCCCGCTCACAAAAATAATTCCAGCCGCAAACTTCCGCCGTGCCAACGTCGCCTTGTGGCGAAGCCGCGAATAACGATGCATCTCCTGCCGCTGCTCGTCCGGGACATCGTCCGGGATGAAACGGAAAACCATGACCCACTTGCCCTTCACATCGAGATGGAAGTAGCTCGTGTAGGACTCGCCACCCTTGCCGTCGGGAATCTCCAGTCCATAGCCGGCAAACACGATACCCGACTCGTTGATTTTGCCTGTCTTGGAAAAGGAAACAGGGCGCCAGTCCTTGTTGACCTCCAGTTCACTGGCCTCCTCCCCGACCGTAAGCTTGAGGTGATTATCCTCCCCGACATCAACCCCCGCCGTAAAATCAAAAGATTGAAAGTAGGTATCATTGTCCCCTCCCGGCTCAAGCCCCCACTTTTGGAAAGAATCCGCAACATGCTGGGTCGCGAGGATTTCCCCTTCCGTCCCGGTGAGTCGTCCATCGAGTTCGTCCGAGGCAAAATATTGAATGTGATTCCGCATATCGGCTTCGGAAATCTCGGGGACCGTTTCGAAGTCCGCTATCTTGTCCGACTTCGAAACTTCCGGAGCGGATTCCAGTTTCGAATTTTTCTCCGGCACGCCACTTTTCTCGAGAAGGGCAATCGCCTTCGCGTGATTCCAGTTCGCCAGGAAAATCTGCGATTGCTTTTGCGGAGTGCGGTTGCTCGTCCACGAGAGTTTCTCTCCATCAGGAGAAAACGCCGGCAGTCCATCAAATCCCTCCGTCGTAGTCACCCGGACCGGTTCCTTTTCTCCCGCCGAGTCGACCAGATAGAGCTCGAAATTGTCAAAGCCATGCTTGTTCGTCGCAAAAATCAGATACTCACCACTGGGATGAAAGAAAGGAGCCCATGACATCGCCCCGAGGTGAGTCAGTTGCTGCTGCTCAGTCCCATCGAGATTCATCGTGAAGATTTCCGCCGTGAGCCCCTTGCGATCAAACCGGCGCCAACAGATCTTCTTCCCGTCCGCACTGAAAAACGGACCGCCATCGTAGCCGTCCGTGTTGGTCAGTCTCTTCGCATTCGATCCATCTGCCTCCGCGACGTAGATCTCCATCGGAAATTTCTTATCGAGCTTGAACGCTTTTTGATCCGCTTCGCTCATCGAGCCGTCGTAGGCCTGACGATTCGACGCAAACACGATATGCTTTCCGTCCGGTGAATAGGCTCCCTCCGCATCGTAGCCCTTCGTATTGGTAAGATTCCGATACTCGCCGCTCTCGATTTCGTATTCGAAAATGTCGAACTCGGCATCGTAGTCCCAGGAATACTTGCGGGCCGTCCCCGACTCCCGCTCTTCAAACTCCGCTTTTTGAAACTCCTCCGATTTCGGGTCCGTGTGAGTCGAGGCAAAGAGGACCCGCTTTCCATCCGGATGAACCCAGGCGCAAGTCGTTTTCCCCATTCCAGGAGAAATCCGCTCGATATCTCCCAGTTCCAGATCCATCAGGTAAATCTGGTAAAAGGGATTCCCTTCCTCGCGCTCGCTCTGAAATACCATCTTGGTTCCATCGGCGGAGAAATACCCCTCACCGGCGCGGCGCCCCTCAAACGTGAGCTGACGGGTGCCCTCCAGGAGAAGTTTTTCATTTCCCTCCGCCGCCTCTTCGGCATTCGCTGCGGGAAGGAAAAGTGAAAGAAACAACAAACAGGGTAGCGTCGGAGACCCAACCCTGTTACACCACAGGACGCGAGCCCGGAAAACGGAGAGAAAATTCGTCATAGCAATTACCATACGCAACGATCGTAGATTGCGAACCTTCCCATTTCGTTCAAATATCCCGCAATGACGGCTTCCGAAACGGCCTCCGATACGGTAACGCGCTTTGCCCCCAGCCCGACCGGGCACCTCCACAAAGGCCATGCCTATGCTGCATTGCGCGCCTGGAACTTTGCCCGGGAGCAGGGCGGACGTTTTCTTCTTCGCATCGAAGACATCGACTTCACCCGGTGCAGCGCCGAAAACACAAAGCAGATTCTGGATGATCTCGCCTGGCTTGGAATTGAGTGGGAAGAGCCGGTGAGAATCCAAAGCGAGCACCCCGGCGAGTTGGAATCCTGCGCCGCGACCTTGCAAAAGAAGGACTTTCTCTATCCCTGCTTTTGCACCCGAAAAGACATCGAGAGAGAAATCGAACGAGCCGGGCAGGCGCCCCACGGCAGCGAAGGACCCATCTATCCCGGAACCTGCCGCCACCTGTCGCTTGACGAAGTCACCTCCCGAATGAAGGCGGGAGCGACCTATGCTCTGCGCCTCGATCTGGAAAAAGCAAAATCCCACATCGGTCGCGAACTGGTTTGGGAAGATTCCCGTCACGGTCAGCAAATAGCAAAACCGGAGCTCCTCGGAGATGCGGTCATTGTCAGAAAAGACATCGGGACGAGCTACCATCTCGCGGTTGTCCACGACGACGGGCTTCAGGGAATCACGGACATCGTTCGGGGAGATGACCTTTTCGAGTCGACCCATCTTCACCGGGTTCTTCAGGAATTGCTCGGGCTTCCGGCGCCGAAGTACCACCATCACGCTCTCCTCACCGATGAATCCGGCAATCGTCTTGCCAAGCGGGACAACGCCATCACCCTGAAATCTCTTCGCGAATCGGGAGTTTCCGCAACACAGCTCCAGCGCGAACTCGGATTCTGATCCCTGCGGAAAAACGGAATCGCCGGGGACAGCACTTGCTCCGACCGCACTTCGCGCCAATCGTTACGCCCATGAGTGAATCCGTTTTTCACAAGCTCGCCGAATCGGCAGAACTGGAAGAGGGCAAAGGACGCCCTTTCGAACTCGAAGGTCATCGGATTGCCCTCGTCCGCCACGAGGGAACCGTCTACGCCCTCGACGATCTCTGTCCCCATGCCGATGCCTCGATTGCTTTCGGCCCGGTCGAAAACGGCTGCATTGCCTGCCCCTGGCACTTTGCCGAATTCCGACTCGAAACCGGCGAAGTGCTCAGCGGTCCCGCCGTTCGGGACATCCGCACCTACCTCGTCGAGGAGAAAGACGGGGAGGTCGGGATCTGCCTCGAGAAGAACGCTGCGGGAGAACTCAGGAAAAGCGCCCCCGAAGAGGAAACCTTTTCTTGACGGCCCCCCGCTTCACTGGCAAATTCCGCCTCCGGAATTTACCGCTCCCCTTCGAGAGGAAAACTTCGGACACAACATTCAAATTTGGTTCGGTGGCTGAGTGGTCGAAAGCGCTTCTTTGCTAAAGAAGTGAACCCGTGAGGGTTCCGTGGGTTCGAATCCCACCCGGACCGTTTGAACAGGCGAGAGTCTCCAGCGCAGCGGAGGCTCTCGCCTGTTCACTTTCTAGGGTGGGGTTCGAACGCAGTTCGAGCCGGAGTGAGCGCCAGCGAACGGAGACAGATGGAGGCAACGCCGAAATCAATCCCACCCGGACCGTTTGAACAGGCGAGAGTCTCCAGCGCAGCGGAGGCTCTCGCCTGTTCACTTTCTAGGGTGGGGTTCGAACGCAGTTCGAGCCGGAGTGAGCGCCAGCGAACGGAGACAGATGGAGGCAACGCCGAAATCAATCCCACCCGGACCGTTTGAACAGGCGAGAGTCTCCAGCGCAGCGGATTACAAAAATTGATCACGGGTCAATCTTAGCAAAAGCAGTCGCTGCGAACTGCGAAGAAACGAAACCTCTCTAGTGCCGAATCCAGTCTCGATACTCGTTCCGCATTGCGTCTGTCCGATCCGCCGGGGAATACACACCCGGTGCAGAATAAACACCGGATCCTGCCGCCCCTCCATTTCCCCCTTTGGAAGTACAGCCGGTGAAGGCCAATACAGAAAGAAGAAAGACGCCGCCGAGACACTTTCCAAAAGATGAAAACTTTTTCATAACGAAGTCAGTGTGAAACACGCCAACTGGAAGTCAATTCACATTTCAGCGAAACTATTTAGAGTATCGGGCCAGACCGGGGGTAGTTCCGGAATACATCATCCGGCGTTCCCTACCCGAAAACCCTGGCTTTTGCATTCGCCAGCAGAAACCTTTCTGCGATAGAATTCCGGGGAACCCCCGTAACTTCCCCATGGCTCTTTTCCGAATCTTCTTACTGCTTGCCACTTTCACAGCGTACCCGTCTTTCTCCCAGGAAGAAACATCTCCCCGAACGCCACTCCGATACCTCGGCCCGGACGGTGAGATGGGAGACACGGCGATTCCCGGGGCGCTCTCCGACTGGATTGACTGGACCCTGAAGGGGACGCCATCGCCCGAGACACCGCGTGTCCACAGCGACGGCGGGGCGCGCCTGCCTCTGTGGGTGTCAGCCATGCAACTCGACGCCAGAGACGACGGCGCGGGATTCTCCCTCGTGGCGACTTCGTTTCGCGACCAGTGGCTCCTTCTTCCCGGAGGCGATCGCCAGTGGCCGTCGGAGGTCAAAATTGGCGATCAACCGGTACCGGTCGTCGCCCGGAACGGAAAGCCTGCCATCCGGGTCGCCGCAGGCGGGCAGTCCGTCACGGGAAACTTTGTCTGGGCCGAGCTTCCGCAGAGGATCAACCTTCCTCCCTCGATCGGCTTGCTGGATTTGCGTGTCAACGGGGAGGGAAAGCCAACTCCCTCCTGGGATGCGGATGGAACGCTCTGGCTGCAGCGGGAAGCCTCGGCCGAACAGGTGGACGAAGACTTTCTTTCCATCAAGGTCCACTCCCTGCTCGAGGACGGGATTCCCCTCTGGTTTGAAACGCGGATTGAACTCATCGTGGCGGGGAAGAGTCGCGAGGAAGCCCTGGGCTCTGTCCTGCCTCAGGACTGGCAACTGGCAAAAATCGAGTCCCCGATCCCGGTGGCCATTGACGAAAAAGGATTTCTCAAGGCACAGTTGCGAGCCGGCCGATGGTCGATCGTCTTGCGGGCCTTTCAAACTTCGGATACAACCAGGGTGAGCTTTGCCCCCGACGCGACGCCCGCAGTGGCGGATCAGGCAGTGGCTTACCGGGCGCAGCCGGATTTTCGCCAGGCGGAGATTACCGGGCTCCCCCAGATTGATGTCGCCCAAACGCAGGTGCCGGAAACGTGGCGGAGCTTGCCGGTCTATCGATGGGAGACGAATGCCCCTTTTGAACTCATCGAAAGAATCCGTGGTCCGGGTGAACGCGGGGCCGCCCCGCTTTCGATTCAGCGTTCCCTCTGGTTGGATGATGATGGGAAAAACCTGACCTATCAGGATCGACTTTCCGGACAACTCCGCAACATCCGCCGGCTCGATGCAGCCGGGGCTCATGAATTGGGATCCGTGACGGTAAACGGGGAACCGCAGCTGATTACCCACAACCCCGACGGCGGGGCACCCGGATTTGAGGTCCGGTCTCCCAATCTGAGCGCGGTCGCGACGGGCCGCATCACGATGCAGGAATCCCTTCACGCCACAGGTTGGGATTCGAATGCGGAGAATCTGAGGGCCACTCTCCAACTCTCGCCGGGCTACCGGCTTTTCGCACTTTTCGGTGCCGACTACACCAACGGAGACTGGCTCACTTCGTGGACCTTGCTCGATCTCTTTCTGCTGCTGCTGTTCACCCTTGCCGTGTTCCGCCTGCGAGGCTTTGGCGGGGCCCTGCTCGCGCTGATCGCCTTCGGTCTTGCCTACCACGAACCGGGCGCTCCCCGGATTGCGTGGCTCCTGCTTTTGATTCCGGTTGCCCTGATTGAGGTCGTTCCTGAAAACCGTTGGCGCAAGTGGGTCCAGGTGATGAAGTGGGGTGCCGCCGCGATCCTTCTGTTTTCACTGGCTTCGTTTGTCGCCTTTCAAATCCAGGGAATTATTTTTCCGCAGTTGGAACGAAAGGCTGCGTTCTCCGGAGTCGCCGCCCCGCGGACCATGGCCCTCCCCGCACAGATTGTTCAGGAGGCTGCCAATCGAACAAGCAGCGTCAGCAAAGTGAAATCGGGGAAACCCTCCAGCTACCAAAAGGAAAATCTCAAGGCCGATCCCAAGGCGGTCATTCAAACCGGTCCCGGTGTTCCGATGTGGACGTGGCGCACCGTGGAGTTCGGCTTCGACGGCCCTGTCTCCGCATCTCAAACGGTTCGCCCCGTTCTGATTCCGCCATGGATGTCGAGACTCATCGGCCTCGTCCGGGTGCTGGCGCTGGTCGCTCTGGCAGCTCTCCTGTTTTGCCGGAGAAGAAAGAAAACAACCAAGCAGGAACCGACTGGTCCCGCGCCTTCCGCAAAAGGCGCGGTGGCAGCCATGCTCGTGGCGGGTGCGCTTGTTACGGGCCTGCCCCAGAACGTTGCGGCACAATTTCCCGAAGCTGAACTGTTGACCCAACTTCGCGAACGACTCACGGAAACCCCTCCTGAGTTTCCCGGAGCCGTCGAAATCGCGAACGCTTCCATGGTCATCGACGGGACGGCCGTTTCCCTGGAACTCGAATATCATGCGGTCGCCCGCGCCGCTGCCCCGGTCCCTTTTCCCCTCGAATCGATGGAACCGAAATCCGCTACCTTCGCATCCGGAAAAATGGCCACGGTTCTTCGCGAAAAGGGGAAACTCTGGGTGCTCCTCCCGGAACCGGGGATTCATTCCCTCCGTCTTGAAGGAGTCCTTCGCGCGGGAAATGACTGGGAATGGGGATTCGAACTCAAACCCCGTCGCATCGAAGTGGAAGCCACCGGCTGGACCGTCAGCGGAATCCGCCCCGACCAAAGCGCCGAAGATCAGGTCCTCTTCGCCCGGGCGAGGGAAGCAGGAGAACAGTCCGCATCCGCGAACTACGACAATCCCCGCACCCACCACGCGATCCTGGTCGAGCGTCAAATTGAGCTCGGTCTCGTCTGGCGGGTTCGCACGACGGTTTCGCGCCTGTCTCCCAAGGGACGGGCCGTCGCCCTTCAAATCCCCCTGCTGAAGGGTGAAAAAGTCGTCAGTGCCGGACGCAACGTCCAAAGCGGATCCATCGAAGTCCGCCTCGGGCCTTCGACGGAGGAAGTAAGCTGGGAGGGAGAGCTTTCGCCCTCCAACGAATTCACCCTGGAGACACCGGAAAATGCGGGTTGGACGGAACGCTGGCGGCTCATCGCATCCTCGGTCTGGAATGTCTCCTTCGACGGTCTTTCGCCGGTCTTTGTGAATTTTGAAGATCAACTGGTCCCGCTCTGGCAACCCTGGCCGGGAGAAAAAGCGACCGTATTGGTTTCCCGGCCGGAGGCGGTACAGGGGGCTGCTGTAACGATCGATTCGGCGAAACACTCGCTCCGTCCCGGGAAACGTCAGCGTTCTTCGGAGCTTGAGTTATCCGTGCGAACCAGCCTCGGTGAAGACTTTTCCATCCAGCTGCCCGGCGGAAGCGAAGTGAGCGCTCTCCTTCACGACGACAAAGCCATTCCGATTCGAAAGGAGGGAGACGCCGTCGTCGTACCCCTGCGCCCCGGACCGCAGAAAATCAAGGTGGAGTGGCGCGATACCGAAGCCACCGATGGAACCCCCCTTTCCGGATGGACTCGAGTCGACGGAGTGACCCTGCCGGTCGAGGTGGCAAACCTCACCACCCTGATTCGTCCTTCGCGCGACCGATGGATCATCCTCACCGATGGCCCCCTGCGCGGGCCGGCCGTGCGATTCTGGGCCGTGCTCGCTTTTGCGCTTGTAGCGGCGGTTGTCCTCTCCCGTGTTCCGAATTCCCCCTTGAATATCTTCTCCTGGATTCTCCTGATGCTCGGACTCACGCAGATCTGGGTTTCCTGCTCGCTGATCATCATCGCGTGGCTGTTCCTCCTGCTTTGGCCGGATCAGAAACTCTGGAAAAAGATTTCGCCGTGGAAATACAATGTCCTCCAGGTTGGCCTGATCGGATTGACCATCCTCGTCATCGTGTTCTTCGTCCGCATCGCATCCGTGGGATTGCTGGGCGATCCCGAAATGTATATCGCCGGAGTGGGTTCCAGCGAGAACTATCTGAACTGGTTTTCCGCCCGCACTCCGGCGGAGTTGCCTGAGCCCGGCTACTGGTCCATTTCCATCTGGTGGTTCCGGCTTGCGATGTTGCTGTGGGCTCTCTGGTTAGCCTACTCGCTGGTAAAATGGCTGCAGCGGGGCTGGCAGAATTCCGCGAAACGGGGGCACTTTCGATCCCTACCGAAAAGGAAGACCAAAACGATTGCGAAGCGGGAAAGCCCGCCTGAATTGCCGGGAGAAGTGAGCGAATAGGCACATATCGCCCTCTCCTTGCAACCGGGCCCGGTTCCGAAATTCAAAAGCCTCTTGCCACGGTAGTGGTCGGGGGAACCATTTCTTCCACCCTGCTCACCCTCCTCCTCCTTCCCGCTGCCTACCGGGCAGTCGAGAGACGGGTCAATCTGCGAGCGAAGGACTGAAACCAGATCAAATCGTCTCAGGCCGGGCATAAGTTAGCGTTCCACAAATGATTTCAAGCGACGGTGCATTGTCTCCAGCTCCGAATGAAGATGAGCAAAACGAGTATCCACTAACCATTCGCGAACCAGCTCGAGCGAAGCGCTGTCTTTTGCACTCAGGTCAACGCCATCGACGCCCGTTGTCTGCGTAAGGAGGTTATTGGAAACATGGTAGTTGGCATTGGGAAAGACATTTGCGAAGCTGGATAATTCGTCCCCCGTTCGTTGATCCGAGAGAAGATACGTTTCCAATGCTTCACGTTGAACCGGATTCCGCACATCGGCGCGAGCCATCAGGTTCGAGATCATCGGCCCAACTTCGGAATACTGCTCTGCTGAACGGGCTAGCAGTGACAGCATCTCCTCGGGACTTCCCTGCACCAACCTGTCTAGAGTAAGGAAAGAGGCATGACGCACCGCCCGTTGATCCACGTCCTCACACAGCTCCAAAAGTTCCGGCGACAGCGCCGTGTGATTCGTGTGAACGATCACATCAAAGGCATTCAAGCATCCCGCCGACGGATTGGATCGCCACGTACGGTTCCGCAACAAGACCGCCGCTTTCTCCTGCAACCAGGCAGTCTCACTTTCCCCTGTCTCGATCTTTGCCACATTTCGCAGGGCCACCGCCCATTCGTCGGGAGACTGACTCTCCTCGACCAGCTTCCGTGATTTCATTGCCGCCGTCTCCGGATCAATGAGAAAAAGAACGTCGAGAAGAAAAACACGAAAGCTCGGCCAGGTTTCGAGATGTTGCCCCAATCCGATCGTGAGATCGTTCCCGGTCTGAAAATCCTCCCCCTTGTCCAACTCCTGCAGGATCCACGCTTTCGCCTCAGCCGGATCCATCTCCAAAAGCAAAAATCTCCTCTCCGCCAGAGACAGTTCACGAACTGCCGAGGAAGCTTCCGATCGCTCCGTATTAACGACAGAGGCAATCCCTTCGCCCTGAGGCACTCCCCCGGATGTTTGCGAACGGGTAGAAACCCACACGATTACGGCAACACCCACTAACGACAAAACGATGAATAGACGGAGATATTTTTTCATTGCCATTGACTGGACCACGAGCACTTGGAATGTCGGAATCAGGTTAGATGAAATAGCGCCCGTTCATTTTCAGTATCCTTCATCCTTTCTCATTTCCCCTTACCAGAAAGTGGCAGGCTCTTCAATCCGGCGCTGCTGGACACAATCATCTTCGCCTTCCGGCTCCCCTTCTTGCGGGGACGGAACGCTACCCGGAAGCTGGTCCCATCTCCCGGGTTGAGCTCACTCGCTCCCGGGCGTGTTACGAGGAAATCCTTCGCACCACGCCCCTTCCCTCGGACCGATAGCCCCGATAGCATTCGCTCCCCTGTGTTGGTGATTCGGATTGTCTGCGGGCGACTCCGCCTCTTCACTCTCGTCACCGGAAACTTCTTCAATCGCGATAGCGTCAACGCCGCCGGTTCATACACATCCATGGCAAAAGGAAGACTCCACTCCACCGTGCTCCCCACCATCTTCCGGATCTCCGCGCCTTGGTTGAGCCTCGAAAATCTGGTCCGTCTTGAATGATAGTCTGGGACCTTATA
>JARGNG010000010.1 GCA_029213265.1 Verrucomicrobiales bacterium
GGCGCAACCGCGCCAAGGTATGATCGACAACGGTGGACGTGCGCTGATTTTGTGCATTCACAAGGTCATTTTGAGCATCAACGAGGTCCCGGGCTTCCCCTTTTCCGAGTTCAGCGAGGAGAAGCTGCTCCTCCAACCGGCGCGTCGCGAGTTCGACCTGCTTCTGGGCCACCTCAAAGTTCTTCCGGGCCTGTTCGATCGCCCGCCACTGATCGTAGATCTGCAACCGGGCGCGATCCCGGGCTAGGTCATTGGCCCGCTTCGCGCGCTCCAGGAACACGAGACTGGCCCGGTAGATGTTTCGCTCGGACTTTCGATCCAGCGGAAGGTCGAGGTCAATGGCCCCTTCCCACCGGCGGCGATCCCAGTTGATCGAAGGGGACGTGTCACCCGGATCGCTAATCGTCCGGTAGTCCATCGCGATATCGACACCGGGCAGCAATCCATTTTTCGCGACCTTGATCTGGCGTTCCGCATCCACCACGATATCCGAGGAAGTTGCGAGATCCGGTCTCGTCACGAGGGCGATTTTCACCGCCTCGTCGCGGGAGATATCGGGATCCTCGATGCGAAGCTTTTGCAATTCTGCATCCTCGAGAATGAGGGCTTCGTCGACCGGTACACCGAGCGTCAGTTTGAAGTTATCAAGCTGCGTCTGGTAGTTCCGGATCGAATTAATCCAGCGACTCTCCGACTGCAGCGAAGCCTGCTCCAACTGGCCCAGCTCCGTCTGTGTTCGTCGATCCTCTTCCGCCAGAGCTTTTTCCCGCTCCACATTTTTCAGGAATCCCTGGTAGGCCACGTAGTTGTTCTGAACCTGATCCCGGGCCTGGAGAACCCCATAGTAGTCACTGACCAGATCGACGATAAAGGAACGCCGAAAATCGGCAAAATCGCGAAGTTCGTATAGAAGGTTCCGCTCCTCCTGCGTCAGCGCTTCGAGGGTGACAGTCGTTCCCCCACCCTGCAGGAGCGGCTGGACTACGGAAACCGCGAGGGCGCTCTGATTGATCGACCGGTTTCCTGTCGTGAAGCGGAGAAAATCCCTCGTGAAGTCCGCCGAGACGCGGGCTCCGGTTTTGTAGAGCCAGTTGAATCCGGCCCGGCCGTTTCTCGCAAAGGTATTCTCGGAAACGAGCCCCGTCACTCCGTCCTGCACCTGGGCCGCTCGACTGTCGGTTGCCCAGGCGAGGTCTCCACTGGTGTTGAAAATCGGGGCGAGGCGATACCGGGCAAGGGTAAGATCCAGAGCCGTTAGAAAGACTCGCTCTTTCTCGTCGAGGTAATCACGCCCGTAGCTAATTCCCGTCTCGAGCGCCTCGTCGAGGCGGATCACCTTCGCTCCCTTCTCATAGGAGGCCATCGAACCGAGAAAATCGGCACCGCTTCCGCTGTTCGGGAGTTTCGCCAGGCTGATCGGCGCCGGAGTATCAATGTCGACATCCGCGTTATCCACATTCTCCACTTCGGGGGTTTTTTGATACAGGGTTGAGTAGGTCTCGAGCTCAGCCCGGTTGAAATACACATCCGGAGTGCAGGCGGAATGGAAGGCTATAGAAAGACCTGCCGGGATCAGCCAAAAGGCTGACCGGTGGCGACGTCTCCTCCGCTCGGGGAAAGAGAAATTCCTCTCCGATTTCGTGTTTTGCATCTTCGTGTTCCTGCTCTTTTTCGGGCAGACCTGCCCGATACGCAAGGGGGATTGCGGCATGAATACGCCGGAAAGTTTTTTCTCCGGGCGTCGGAGCTGGAAAAAGTCAGGCGGGACACTCAACCCTGTTGAATGCCCCGCCCAACCCTGTTCACTCCCGACTGGAAGCGAACGGGAAAAGTGAAACAAACCATCGTAAGCCGGATTCTGTTCGTCGGGCCGTAATCGGCTTCGACGGACGATCATTTATCTAGACGGGATTTTTTGCAAAACCCCGCTCCCCGCCGAAGCGGGGTGCGACTAGTACCCGGGCACATCCTGCGACCGAAGCCGCAGAGCCGGACCGGCTGTCCGTTTGCCCTGTTCTGTCTTGCACCACAAGGGGTTTATCCTGCCTCCCCGGTTACCCGGAAGAGCGGTGAGCTCTTACCTCGCCATTTCACCCTTACCCCACCGAAGCAGGGCGGTATATTTTCTGCGACACTTTCCGTCAGCCCGCCATTACGACGAGCCGCCCCGGCTTTCACCGGGCATGTTGCCGTGTGGTGTCCGGACTTTCCTCTGAGGCCCGGAGGCCACAGCGATCATCTCCGGTTTGTTTCATCCGGATACTACTCGACTTCCTATGGGTATGCTATCTGGATTTCTACCCGCCAAACAACTCACTCCCTTTGGTCCAGCCGATGGTGATTCCAACGATGAGAAAGGCAATCACCGAGAGAATCAGGCAAACATCCCAGAGACGCCCCGGTTTCAGAGCCGGGTCAATTGTCCGGTATCGAAAATACAGCGCTGCCACTCCAAGCATGGGAAGAAGCAAAGCCTGCATCAGCCCTGAGATCAAAATCAGGAGAACCGGCTTTGGAAAGATCGCATAAATAACGAAGCAGAGAATCGGAAACCCGACACTGAAAACCAGGATCGATCGCGAACGGGCTTCTTCGTCCTTCAGGGAGCGAATCCGAAAGACATGCAAGGCATCCGTCATAAGGCGGGTGAGGACCGGGAAATCCGATTTGGAGAAAGAGGGGCTGCGTCGGCGGATAGGTTTCCGTCCACCACTTCGCCATGTCTCCGACGAAATTGTCCGACTGCATGTCGGCGGGAAGATCCCAGGTGAAGCTGCCAACCGCCTCCTGATAATCGGGACGTTGTCGATAGAGTTCCCGCTGCTGCTTGACGAGACCACGGGCAGCCAGTGCCTTGTCCCACTTGTCGAAAAAGTAGCGACCTTCGAGATACCGATCCTTGTTTTCCACGACATAACGCTGATGAAATCCACACGGCGTCGTAAAGGGCCAGGTGTGCATCTTTCCGACATTGATGCTGGTGTAGCCGCTCGCGCTGAGATCCTCAACCCAGCTTCACGTCCACTCATCGGCGTTCTTCAAAATGCCGGTGGTATGAGGGTATTGTCCCGTGAAAAGGCTGGCGCGCGACGGAGCACAGCTCGGAGCGGTGATGTGGCACTGGGAAAAGCTGACCCCCTCCTCGACGAGACGATCCAAATGGGGAGTATCCATGTGCGGATATCCGAGCGCGGAAATGGTATCAAAGCGCTGTTGATCCGTGATGATGAAAATGATGTTTGGGCGTGCGTCTGTCATCAAGGGAGGTTATAAAAGCGCCCGATGTATCCGCCAACTATGAATTGCTGCAAGATCCTTCTTTCCGTTTCCCTTCTCATTTCCCCGCTTCTCTACAGTCAGGACGGCGAACCGACTGCGATCCGTGTTACCCATGGGCCGATTCTGGGCCGCCCCACGACCACTTCAATGACAATCTGGGCACGCACCAATGACGCCGGGCCCGTCACCGTTTTCTATGGCACCGAAGAAGGCAATCTGGACAAAGTCGCGCCTCCTCTGGAAACTTCGATCGATCGCGACAACACGGGCCTCGTGACGATTGCCGGCCTCGAGCCGAACACCCGGTACTACTATCGAATCGAAGATCACCAGCTTGGCGGCTCTTTTGTCACGATGCCCGACCCCGGGCATTTCAAAAACCCGGAGACGAATCCGAAAGGGCTTTTTAACTTCAGTTTCGAGTTCGCCTGCGGAAACAATCAGCGCGGAGGCGGTGACAGCGCGGGCCCTCATGTTCCGGTATACGACATTCTCAACAAAACCTGGCGCGAGAAAGTGCACTTTGCGATTCTCAATGGCGACTGGCTCTACGAAGATCGTCGCGAGTATCCAGCGAAGAATTGGCTGCACCAGGTTGGCCTCGACAGTATGGAGGAGGCTCCACGGGTCGTGCAAAAGTCGCCCACGATTGCCGGCGTCTGGGAAAACTACAAAACCTATCTTGAGCGTGGTCGCAACCTGAGCGAATGGCATCGCCACGTGCCGTCTTTCTACACAGCCGACGACCACGAGTTGCTCAACGATATCTACGGAACAGGCGAGACCGGCTACGTGAATCGTCGTGCCGTGTTCCGCGACGTGGCCACAAAAGCGTGGTTCGACTACCTCGCCTGGGCCAATCCGGTGGCTCACGACACCCCGGCCCTGTTTGGAACCGGGTCCTTTGAAGAAGGCAGCAACGTCCTGACCGATCCCGAAGCTGATTTCACAAAAATGAATCTGGAGGAGATGGCCAATCTCCATGTCCACTGGGGTACGGAGACCGCCGGGGTCAAGGACGCCGAGCTTGACTCCCAGACCGGAGATCCCAATTCGGCCGTATATGAAATTGTGGAGGTCATCAGCCCGACCGAAATCCACATTTCCCCTGCCGCCAAGGCAACCGGGAAACAGACCTACTCCATCGGGCGTCGCTGCTATGGAAAGTTCACCGTTTCCAACTGCGACTTTTTCATTCTCGATACACGTTCCCACCGCGATCTGCACGATGTCGACAACCCAACGAAACCGGGTGCATCGATGCTCGGGAAGCAGCAATTCAACTGGCTCAAGGACGGCATTTCGAACAGTGAAGCCGACTTCATCTTCATTGTCAGTTCGGTCAATTTCATGGTTCCCCACGTCGGCAGCGGCGGCGGCGCCGACAAGCAACTCACCGTGAAAAAAGACGACGCCTGGACCGTCTTCCTGGAGGAACGCGAGGAACTGATTGAACATGCCGACAAGATGGACCAACCGGTTTTTGTCCTGACCGGAGATCTTCACAATTCCTTCGCCATCCGGATCACCGATAATGTGTTTGAATTTGCAAGCGGTCCGCACAACTCAATCAACCACGCTCCTATGGTGGACGAGGGAGGACGCCCCGTGAACGGCAAATTCAAGTATGGCCCCCGCGAATGTGAAATTCGCTGGTCGAGCTACGCGATGGACGACATTGCCCGCGCAAATCGAACGTTTCCTCACTTCTGTGTTGTGCGGATCAACAACGTATTCAACAATCCGATCGAACGCGATGGCAAACGCTGGTTCGCCTTCCCTCACCCCCAGGTCATGTTTCAGTTTTACGATGCCTTGACCGGCGAATTCCGCTATTCTGAGACGATTGTTAAGGGGCTGCCCTGATCCTTACGCACATCAATCGGCACGCTTCCCGCTTGCCGTTTTCGTACAAATCTCTTTTATCTACCATCGTGAAAGGTATCCTCAAGCGCTCCGATACCGGAGAGGAAATCGAATTGACCAATGTCTCCATCGTGGGGCGAAGCTCTGAGTGTCAGGTGATTGTAGCCGACCCGCGGGTTTCGCGTCGTCACGCGATGGTTCGAAAGCAGGACGGAGGCTTCTACCTCTTTGACCTCGGTAGCTTCAATGGCAGCTACCTCAATGGAGCCCGGGTAACCGCCGCGAGAAAGCTCAAGAACGGCGATGTTATCGGACTCGCCGATCATGAATTCCAGTTCGAGCAGGCCGGTGAAGCTGCCGACATGAATATGGAGACCATGGGGGGATCCACGATCGCGTTGATTCGCTCGACTCCGGTGATCATCTTGGTAAGCGACATCATGGGTTTCACCGCTCTCTCGGAAGCCGTCGAGGCGGATGCTCTCGCCCAGATCATGGGAAGCTGGTATTCCGACTGCGAACAGATTCTCGCGAAAGAAGGAGGGACAGTCGACAAGTTCATTGGCGATTGCGTTCTCGCCTACTGGACAACCGTGGATGAGAATACCATCGCAGCTTCGATTCGAGCCGCCAAAGAGCTTCTCGAAAGCTGCAATCGGATTTCCCACAATCATCCGGACGTATTCGATGGCTCCAACCTGCAGTTCTCCATTGGCGTTGCCCTTCACACTGGCAAGGTAGCCTACGGAGGCATGAGCCAGGGCGAGTTCACCCTCGTGGGCGATCCCGTCAATCTTACCTTCCGTCTCGAATCACTCACCCGTGAACTGGAGCAAAGCGTGCTGGTCACCGGCGACTTCGCCCGATTGATTCCCGGGAAATCCAAGTATACGAAAGCCCTCGGAGTCCACAAAGTGAAAGGACGAGCCCAGGGTGTGGAAGTCGTTGCCTTGACCTCCTTTCCCGAGGGCGAATCGGACGGAGAAAAGTGAGAACACAACCCTTCGTCCGCTATCCAAACCGGCCGGAGATGTAGTCTTCGGTTTCTTTCCGGGAAGGACTATTGAAAATCCTTATGGTATCATCCATCTCGATTAACTCCCCTAGGTAGAAATACGCAGTCTTGTCGGAAACGCGGGTCGCCTGCTGCATATTGTGCGTGACAATTACGATGGTAAATTCCTCTTTCAGTTGGGTAATCAATTCTTCGATGATCGTCGTTGAAATCGGGTCCAGCGCAGAGCAGGGCTCATCCATCAGAACGATCTTAGGCTCCACCGCAATCGTCCGGGCAATGCAAAGGCGCTGCTGCTGACCGCCGGAAAGCCCCAAGCCACTGGTGTCGAGGCGATCCTTGACCTCGTTCCACAGTCCGGCCGACTTGAGACTCCGTTCCACGGCTTCGTCGAGAACTGACTTCTTTTTGATCCCCTGGATCCGCAATCCGAAGGCAACATTTTCATAGATGCTCTTCGGGAAGGGATTGTATTTCTGGAAGACCATTCCGACGTGCTTACGCAATTCGATCGGATCGACTTTCGGGTCGTAGACGTTCGTATCGAGAATCCGAATTTCCCCCTTCGTGATCGCCGCTGTCGGGATGAGATCATTCATCCGGTTGAGGCAGCGAAGAAGAGTCGACTTTCCGCAACCCGAAGGACCAATCAGCGCGGTGACCTCTCCTCGTTTGATATTCATCGTGATATCACGAAGCACATCCGTTCCTTTTACATACGAAAAATTCACATCATCCACTTCGATGACGACATCAGCCAGATCAGGCTGTTGCGCCGAAGTGCTGGCAGAACTGTGTTCAGGAGACAATGTCTCTTCACTCTCTTGGTCCGGCATAGTTGTGTTCATGGTAAAGTGTCAAAATTTGGACGGAAAACAAGGCTGTCCTTGCTGAAGATGACAGGGCGGGTTGATCACCATTTCATCTTTTTCCGGTAACGAGTTCTGAGAAAGATTGATAGCGCAGCGAAAAGCATCACGACCACCATAAAAACGAAGACCGATCCATATTGCATGGGCCGCGTCCACTCGTTCTGCGGAATACGCGCCGCAACCGTGTAAATGTGGTAGGGCATCGCCTGCACGGACTGCGAGACAAACCCACTGGTCCATTCGCCGGACTGCGCGAGAAAATTCGCATTTTTGTTCACGGGAATGTCCTGCCAGGGAAGCTTGTCTTTGTGAGCCAGGGCTGCCGTGAACATGATCGGAGCCGTTTCTCCAGCGACCCGGGTAATCCCTAGAATGGAAGCAGTTAGCATTCCCGGGAACGCATAGGGCAGGACCGACTTGGAAATTGACTGCCACTTCGTCGCACCAAGAGCCAGGGAAGCTTCCCGGAATCCCATGGGAATTGCTTTCAACGATTCCTCACAGGCGGCAATGATGACGGGGAGAATCATCACGGCAAGAGTAAATCCGCCGGCCAGCATACAGGTTCCCCACCCTTCGAAAGACAGGTAGCTATCGGTAAAGAAAATGGGGATTGTAAAAAGTGCCCGTTCCTGCGGCACATCGGTGATTACGGGAGCGACCAGGCAGAAAAGTCCGAGGCCGAACAAGCCAAACACAATCGAAGGAACTCCGGCCAGATTCATGATGGCGAGCCGCAGCATGTCCATGAACTTCCCTTTGGAAGAGTATTCGTTGAGGAAGATGGCCGTCGCCAAGCCGATAAAAAGAGCGACCACAATGCAAATCCCTGTCAGCAAGGCGGTTCCCACCAGCGGACCCAGGATCCCTCCACCAGAGTAGGGATGCGCATGCTCTTCGACAATTCGAGTCTCAGGATTTTCGCGCTTCCATTCGTAAAACTCGGAAGAACCCATCTCAAAGTAACTCCCGTCTTCGATCTCGAAAGTGATCAGAGATTCGGGACTTTGCGTAAAAAACTCCGTGTTCACAAAAGGGAAACTCGACTCAAATACGACCGGGGCCCCTTTTCGCATGATGTCGAGAAAGATAAACGCAGCGCAGGCGAGAATGGCATACGTCGCAACACCAAGCAGTACGGAAATCGTAGCGTCCCGCCTCTTCACTGCGGTGTGTTTTTTATACAAGGGGTTCTCCATCGTCTCAGCGGAAGCGTCCAATGGGGGATCTTGTGTGCTTACTTCCATGTTGGGATTCAGATTTTCTGGAATTTCTTCAATACCCGCTGGGCGGCAAAATTGACGAGGAGAGAGATCACGAAAAGTACCATTCCGACCATGAACAGCGCCCTCCAATGGAGCGAACCCGAATCGACCTCTCCCAGTTCCTGGGCGATGATCCCGGTCATCGTGTGAGCCGGTTGAGTCACGACACCAAGTCCCTCCGTAAAATCAGGTATTTTGATTTTGTTCCCGGCAACCAGAAGGACCACCATGGTTTCTCCTATGATGCGGCCGAACCCGAGCAAAACGGCTGCAATGACTCCGGAAACGGCGGTGGGCACCACGACACGGAAAACGGTTTGCAGTTTGGTGGCCCCCATCGCGAGCGAATTCTCGGTGAAAGCTTGAGGCACATTATTGAGAGCGTCCTCCGTCAGCGTGAAAATGGTGGGTACCGCCATGAACGCGAGAAGCAGTCCGGCGTTCAGAATCGTAAGTCGCTCAGCCATCGGAAACCCGGGAAACCATTGCAGCCACTCCACTTGACTGATGTTTCGCAACGCCTCTCCAAAAACGAGAATGCCAAAAAAGCCCAGTACAACGGAAGGAATCGCCCCAATGAACTCAATCGCAGGCTTGATAAAACTTTGCTCCCGGAAGGAGGAGAGCTGATTGACGTAGATCGCCGCCGCAATCGAAAACGGAACGGAAACCGTCAATGCGATGATTGATATCAACAGCGACCCGGTAAAAAGAGGCAGGAGTCCGTAAAAATCGTGCCACGAACTATTGGTCGTCCAATTCTTCCCCACCAAAAAAGCAGAGACCGACTCTACCACCGTAACCGGATGGTCGTGGCTCCACTCCCTGATTTTCTTACGATTGGAAGCCATCGACTCCTGAAAGCGGTCGTAAAAAACGCCAGCTCGTTTCAGGTTTTCCTTCGCGCTCTTCGTCACCACACCGGCGGGAGTCGGGAGCTTGTCGAAGAGAGTCTTCATCTCCACTTCCAACGGTGCCGCAATGGAGGCATGCCTGGTAATGGCGTCGTAAAAAACCTGATTGATCGCTGCGTAGTCCGGCTCCTTGATCACCACTTCTTCGGCCCGCGCCAGCATTCGGGCCTTTTCCTCCGGATCTCTGGTAGCCTCCGCTCCTTTCAGCCACGCATCCCGGCGCTCCGGTGCGGTAGAGAAACTGGTGATTTCTTTTTTGTTCTCTAACGCTGGTTCCTTCAACTCTCTCTCCAAGTCTTTGAGCGGTCGGACGACAGCCTGCATTCCCTTGATGGTTTCCTTAAATTCAGCGAGTTCAGCAGCCGCGGCAGCCTTTTTCTCTTTCGAAATCTGCTTTGTCTTTTCGATGAAAGGATGCTCTTCCTCCGCATCAGGAAAGGCTTCGAAAAGCACGGCTTCGCGAATCCCGGGAATAGAGTCGGCTGGCGGCTCTTCCGCGCCAACCCCTAGGTCCCAGATTTCGTCCCAGGAAAGGATCGTATTCACTTCCCGTTTCAATTTTTCCCGGAGCGGCGGAATTTCCTTTTCGAGCCTCCGTTTTTCTTCTGTGAGAGACGCAATCTCGGCAACATCCTCCTCCGTTTCCGGATCAAGATCGGAAAGATCGTCCTCTACCTCCTCGAGGGCATCAATTTCGCGCTCAAGCCGCCCCCAGGTTTTCGACGATCGGTTTTCTACATTGGCGAGAACCGATCGATAGGACCGCAGGATGGTGTCCTCTACCCGCGACGTCCGGTTCACTTCTGCGAAATAGGCTATGTTCGCACTGCTGTAGAGATTGGTGTGGGCGGTGACTTCCTCCCCCATGAAACCCACAAATTCCTGCCCGGACTGCCGGTAACTATTCAGGTCGCGGTGATGATCCGGAAAAAAGAGAAACGCTTCCTTGGCGAGAAAAAAGCAGATCAAGATCAGAATGATGATCGCCAAACTGGCATTCCCGCCAAAAAAGATGCGAATTACGTCCTGCCAACCCAGCCCGAAAATCTGGACGCCTCGTCGCTTAAATACCAACCTCTCTTTTGCTGGAGAAGAAGGTGAATCTGGATTCCCGGAATGACTCATCAGAGTGGTGTTTCGTCGCAGCTCCTTTTACTGCTTCCCTAAGGGTGATGCAACCTCGTGATTGGGCTCACTTTCTTATGTGACAATTCGGACACAACTTCAAAAAAGTGTAATCAAAAAATTGGCCCGACACGGTGTCGGGCCAACACGAATTTCAGGTCTGCAGCAGCTCGATTAGCACCGCATCCATGAGAGCAGGGTGTTTCACTCTGCAGGAATGAATCCGACGCGCTCAACGATCTCTTTTGCCTTGTCGTCGGTGGTTGCCCAGGCAAGAAATTTGGTTGCGGCTTCGGAGAGCTTTCCTTTCACCGTGTAATAGTGGAGCGAACGGGCGATCGGATACGTCTTCGCATTCTTTGACTTCAACTCGACACCGTCCACTTCCACAGCCTTAATTCCATCCGCTTCGGTGTAGGCAAGACCGACATAGCCAATTCCGTTGCCATTCTTGGAGACCTCGTCGGCAATCTGCGTGTTACCGGCCATCTTCTGCGTGTCGGAACCGTAGTCCCGCTTGTTCATCGCCATCTCCTGGAAGGACTTGTAGGTTCCAGAAGAAGTGTTGCGGGTGTATACCGAGATCGGACCGGCATCACCTCCAACCTCAGACCAGTCGGTGATGTCGCCGGTAAAGATGCCTTCGATCTGCTCCGTGGTGAGTTCTTCCACCCCGTTCTTTTCATTCACAATCACGCCGATCATATCGTAGGCAGCGGTCCAGCCTTTGATTTCCATGCCTTTGGCCGTGAACGCCTCCGTTTCGGAGTCTTTGATGTTGCGGCTCGACATACCGATATCGGCAGGCGAAGCCTGAAGATGAGTGAAAGCAGTGGAAGAGCCCTCCGCCGCGATTTCGAAAGAGACTTCGTTTCCGGCTTCTTTGTAAGCCTCCGCAAGCTGGGGAACCATCTTGGCGCCGAGGGTATCGGATCCTTTGATCACAATTTTATCTTCCGCGTTGGCTCCCGCAAAAAGAGAAGCGGCAGTGAGGAGTGCGAGTGTTTTATTCATCAAGTAGTTTGTTTCAGAGTTGGGTTTGTGTTGTCGGGCCCTTTTTCCTTTCCTTCGGTTTCCGAACCCGCGTGATAATGCCTGACAGCTCCGCCCGCGGCAAACGGTCCCCCGTAGCAATCTTGTCACATAAGGAGCCCTCCGAATTCCTCCTTTTTACCTGCAAACACCCCGGGAGGAGGCCGTTAACCCGGTTGAAACGGAAGGCGGCCCCGCTCACTCACGCTGGAAGCCGCCCTCGGAAAATAGCCCTGCTTCATTGCAAAAGTCGGCATTTTTTGAGACCATTCCCTCATGAGCGAAGTGCCACCTCTCCCGGAACAGAAGTCGAATGTGGGAAAAATTATCGGATGTGGCTGTGCCGCGCTTCTACTTCTCGCGATCGGTGGAGGCGCTCTTGGAGTGATGGGTTTCACGAAACTGATGAAGGGAAACGCTCCCTACACGGAAACGATTGCCGCAGTTCAGGGCAATGCGGAAGCCATTGCCGCGCTTGGGGAGCCGATCGATCCGGGCTTTTTCCCGACAGGAAGCATCAACATCAATAATGGACAAGGCACAGTCGACTTTCAGATCGGGGTCTCGGGCCCGAAAGGATCAGGAACTGTCTTCGTGAAAGGCGAAAAGCCTGCCGGGAGCAGTGCCTGGATCTACGAAACACGGGAACTGAAAGTGGCCGGGCAGGACCAGGCCATTTCACTACCGTAGCGCACTTGCGGAACGCAGCTACGTATCGGCCGATCGGACGCAGCCGATTGCCGGATGCGCAGGAACGTGCGAAACTCTGCCCCTATGCAGATCTTTCTGTTTCTTTTCATGATTGCGCTCGCCCTCACTATGTGGGGTCGGAACCGCTATCGAAAGATCTATGGCCAGGAAGTGGAAAACTTTCTCCCCTCCAGGATTACCGGAGTGGAACTGGCCGAAAAGATGCTGCAAAGTCACGGCATCGAAGGGGTTACGATCGTAAAAGGACGGGGAATTCTGGAAGACTTCTATTCCCCGGAGACGAAGCGGATTTCTCTGGCACCTCACCATTTCAATGGAACCAACTTTCCTTCCCTAGCCAATGCGGCCCAGCAGGCGGGAAAGGCGATTCAGCACCACGAAAATCATCGTCCGCTGCGGTGGCGATCCACCGCGATCCGCTGGACCGTCTACTTGAGCATTCCTCTTCTCGTCATTGGGTTGGCCACGCTGGCTCTGGGAATGACCAAAACGATCTTTCCGCTTGTTCTCCTCGCCTGGTCTCTCATCGCCTTCTGGAATATGGCGACCATCCCGACCGAGCTCGATGCCGGGGAACGGGCCAAGAAGGAGCTTGAGAAGCTCAAGGTGTTCCGGAATCTCGACGAACGCGTTGGCGTGGAGCGCGTCATGGGCGCCGCAAGCACAGCCTATCTCGACGGTCTCTTCGCAGTCGGATCCTGGGCTTCCAGGACGATTTTACCGTGGGCGAGAAAGCAGGCCGAGCCGGAGTGAGCGGAGCGAAGCGGAGGCCCGGGAAGGTTACAGACGCTTCATCTTCACATCTTTGAACCAGACATACTGGCCGTGGTTCTGCAGGCCAATGTAGCCACTGCGCGGCTTGTCTTTGATCGCCACTTTGAACTTGTTCGTCGACCCGTCCGGGTTTTTCCCCACCTCGGGCCAATCGTTCACATCCACATCGAAAGTTTTCACTCCGTTGATGTGACATACGATGTTCGGCCCGACCGCTTTCAGAGTCAGGGTATCCCATTCTCCGACAGGATTCGCAGGATCGGCGAGCGGATCAGCAGCGTCGTAGAAGGTGCCATTCTGCTTGCGAAGCTCCTTTTTTCCATGCGTTTTCTGAAATCCCTCGTTGTCCATGAGCTGCACCTCGAACCCATTGTTGACGTGGTTTTCTTTCTCCGCCCGATAGAAGACGCCGCTGTTGGCACCCTCGGAAAGCTTGTAGGAAAGCGAGAGCTCGAAATCGCCATATTCCTCTTTTAACCAGATGTCTCCCATCCCTTTGAGCTTTTTCTTTCCGTCTTTCCCTTCCACTTCCTCCATGTTGCAGGTCAGCGCGCCCTCTTCGTCGATTCTCCAGCTGCCCTCGGGAAAGTCCCATGCGTCAAGCGACGAGCCGTCAAAGAGGATCGTTGCCTCCGGGCCCGAGGTTTCCGTAACTTGCTCTTCAACGCAGCCGGTAATAAGCAAAAGTGAGGCGAGGGCCGGGAAAATCAGATTTTTCATGGAGGGGAGTCAGCGTTGGGTAGAGTCAAAAGTCGATTCAAGATCACCCAGTTCCATACGCAATTTTCGGGATTGCGGCGAGGAGCGTTTTCGCGGTTTCCGACTTGGGATCCTCGAACAGCGAATTTGCCTCTCCCACTTCGACAATTTTTCCTTCATCCATCACTGCGATGCGATCGGCGATGTAACGAACCACGGAAAGGTCGTGGGAAATAAAAATCATCGTCAAATCCAGTTCATCACGCAGTTGGCGAAGCAAATTTAAAATCTGCGACTGGATCGAGACGTCGAGCGCAGAAACCGGCTCGTCGGCCAGAATCAATTTCGGCTCCGGCCCGAGAGCGCGGGCAATCGCAATGCGCTGCCTTTGTCCCCCGGAGAATTCGTGGGGATACTTTCGCACATAGCGGGAATCAAGGCCGACGCGCTCCATCAGCTTGGAAACGGCCTTTTCCAGAGGATCGCTGTCATCTTTCCACTCCGGATGCCGTGTCAGAATCGCTTCGGCCAGGGTGCTGAAAACGGTCATGCGCGGATTCAGCGAGGCGTAGGGATCCTGGAAGATCATCTGGAAATCACGACGACGTTTGCGAATCTCGTCCCTCGGAAGATCGGCCAGACGCTCCCCTTCGAGGACGACGCTCCCCGAAGTAGGGGCCAATAGTTGCATGACGAGGCGCGACAGGGTGGATTTCCCGCAGCCACTCTCCCCTACCAATCCCAGAATCTCGCCCTTCTCAATCGAAAGGGAGACCCCGTCGACGGCTTTCACCGTCGTTTTCCGTTTCACGAACACCCCTTCTTTCTTAACAAAGTGGCGGGTCAGATTTTCGAGTTCGAGGTAGGACATGCGTGGCGGCTGAGCCGTGGGAGTGGTAAAAGTGAAAGAGGGAAAAGCTGATTGAAACGGAAATGATCACGAGATCGGAGCGGCCAGACAACCCGGACACTCCTGCACCCAGTGACCGGATTCCAATTCCGCCAAATCGGGACGCCCAACGGAATGAGGTGGATCTCCCTCTGCGTTTTTACATCGAGGAGCAAAGGCACAGCCGGTTACTTCGCTCGCCAGATTCGGCGGCAGTCCCGGAATCGTATAGAGCGTCTCGCCTTTCGCCTGCATCGCCGGAATGGAGCGTTGCAGAGCCCGCGTGTAGGCATGACGGGGTTTGGTGAAGAGCGTCTCCACGTCTGCCCTTTCCACGAAGCGTCCCGCATACATCACATTGACGTAGTCACAAACTTCGGAAACGACAGCAAGATCGTGGGTGATAAAGATGACGGCGGTTCCCAATTCCTCCTGCCGCGCCTTGATCAAATCAAGGACCTGACGCTGAATCGTCACGTCCAGAGCGGTCGTCGGCTCATCGGCGATCAAAATCTCGGGTCGCGTAATCAGAGCCATCGCAATCATGACCCGCTGCCGCATCCCTCCGGAAAACTCATGCGGATAGCTGTGAATCCGCTTTTCCGGATCCGGGATACCGACAGCGGCAAGTTCGTCAATCGCCCGGGCGAGCGCCTCGCTTTTAGAGATTTGTCTGTGGATGAGAAGAGGCTCGATCAGCTGCGTCGAAATTTTCAAATAAGGATTCAGCGATGTCATGGGATCCTGAAAGATCAACCCGACCTTGCTTCCGCGAATCGAACGAAGCTCGCGCTCCGACATGGAAAGCAGATCAAGGTCGCCAAATTTCGCGGTGCCTCCCTCGATCTTTCCCGGAGGCTGCGGGATCAGTCCCAGAAGCGAGTAGCAGGTGACTGATTTACCGGATCCGGATTCGCCGACAATCCCGACAGTCTGCCCCGCCTCGACGTCGAAGGAAACTCCGTCCACGGCACGGACGATGCCATCACGAGTGTGAAAGTAGGTGCGCAGGTCGTTAACTTCGAGAAGGGCCATAGGAAACGGTAAGAGGAACCTAACCGAACTTTCCGTTCCGGGGCAAGCAGGGACTGAGACAAGGAAATCAAGGAGATGACATTTATTTAAAAAGGCTTATAATTACCATAATGGAATTCCGGTTCTCCTTTTTTAACTTCTTTATGCTGACAGCGATTGCAGGCAGACTGACCTACCACTTCAAATTCCGGGAAACACCGGAAACGAAGGAGGGGGATCCTCGCAGTGCCCACAAGCGTTCCGCGCAGGCAGAGGCTTCCCCCGAACCGGCGGTTGCCTCCTACCTCGGGGCAGGTGACGTTGCGAAAGAAAACCCGAAGGCCACCCTCGTTCGCAATTTGGTCGCCAGCGTTTCTTCTGTCATCAAGAAGGAGGAACCGGAAACCATTCCCCCGAATCCGCTGCTCACCCTCGCCGCAGATGCTCCTGAGTTGCATGAACTTCTCGAGAAAAACTTCAGTGAAATATTTTTCCGAAAGGGAGCCCGGGCATTCACCCGCAGAAAGAACGGCGAGAGTGCGAACACCGTGCAACTGCATGGCCTGGAGCTCGAGCCCCCGATCCCCGCAACGCTTTCCGAGGATGAAAAGGAACGCGGGATCAGGGAACGAATTCACTTCCCGGTCCGGGTCACAGGCTGGAGGGAGTATTCGGAAGGATTCTGGGGCGAGTGGCAGCCTTCGAAACCACCGATGCTCTCCGGCTTTACTTTCGAAAAACGGGAGGACGCCTGGGCATTGATTTCCTCACCCGTGCAATGGTATTCTCTGGAGTAGGGCCCGGAGGGCTATTTCGGCCACTCCACCACCTTGCACCTGCTCATATCATAGGGCGAAAAATTGACGATCACTTTCTGTCCGGTCGGATCTTCGCTACTGTAGGCGGGACCTTTCTTCTCGATAATCGCGTAGGCACGGTATCCGTTTGCCATCTCCACTTCATAGAGACGGTTTTTCTGATGGGTCCGGATAATTCGCCCCTTCGCCCGAATGGGAGGTCTTTCTGCCATACATCCACTCTTCCCCGATTCTAGGACTTCGCAACGATAGAGCGAATCATATCGTAAATCTGCTTCTCCCTCGATTCCCGCACTGGAATCGTCGTGCTGGCCTGCACAAAATAGAGTCGCCCGCCCGTATCGAAAACGAGCAGGTAAAACCGCATTTCAAATTCCGCGCGGCCCTTTTTGACGATCGCCTCCGCGGTCGTGAAAATGGCGGGCCATTTCTTTTCCCCGACACCCTGGACCTGTCCGGTCTTCGCTTCCGCCACCTTTTGCACATCGAACCTCTGCTCGAAATTTGCGATCGTGCCATCAATCAGATCCTGCATCGAACCGCCGAACGAAGGCTCCATTTCTTTGAAAAAAGCTGATGACCGGCTGTCCATAGTTGCGTAGCCGGCGAGAACCCGTTCCGCATTCAGATCCGATTTCATCCATCCGTCCTGAAGGGCAAAGGAGAGTCGATCATCGGCAATTTTGACCCGAACTTCCGCACCAGCGGGACTACAAAAGAGCACAAGAATCCAGGCAGACATAAAAACGCTGCGAATTCGAAATGCAATTTGTGAAAATCCGTGTTCCATTCCTGCCCTCCCTCGTGATGATTCGGTTTTACCACGAACTCCGGGGAAATACGAACCAGATTCGCGATTGAATCATTCCTCTCTTTTCTCTCCCAACTCAAAATCCAGACTCATGGCACGCATCAACGACAACTTCCTCAAGCTGAAGGCCGGCTATCTCTTCCCTGAAATCGGGCGCCGCGTCGGCGCTTACACCGAAGCGAATCCCGAAGCCGCAAAGAAACTGATCCGCTGTGGAATTGGCGATGTCACCGAACCCCTTCCCGAGGCCTGCCGTCAGGCGATGCATGATGCCGTGGATGAGCAGGGCGATTCCGCCACTTTTCGCGGCTATGGCCCGGAGCAGGGATATGACTTCCTCCGCGAGGCCATCGTTGAGAATCAGTTCGCCGGCCTCGAAGTTTCCGCAGATGAAGTTTTCATCTCCGATGGTTCCAAGTGCGATACCGGAAACATTCTCGACATTTTCGGCCCCGGTAACAAAATCGCGATCACCGATCCGGTTTATCCTGTCTACGTCGACACCAACGTCATGATCGGAAACACCGGCGAAGCCGACGAAAACGGCACCTACGAAGGTCTCGTTTACCTCCCCTGCACCGCCGAAAACGATTTCGTTCCCGCAATTCCCGCGGAGAAAGTCGACCTCATCTATCTTTGCTACCCGAACAACCCAACCGGCGGAACCGTCACTCGCGAGCAACTCGCTGCCTGGGTGGCCTATGCCCTTGAGAACAAAGCGATCATTCTTTACGATGCCGCCTACGAGGCGTTCATCCAGGAAGACGACGTTCCGCATTCCATCTTCGAAATCGAAGGAGCGAAGGATTGCGCGATCGAGTTCCGCAGCTTTTCCAAAAACGGCGGTTTCACGGGAACGCGCTGCGCCTACATCGTCATTCCCAAGCAACTCAAGGGCTATGCCAAAGACGGTTCCGAGCAGTCCATTCACTCCCTCTGGTCCCGCCGCCACAGCACGAAGTTCAATGGCGCGAGTTATCCCGTTCAGCGAGGTGCTGCCGCTGTCTTTTCCGAAGAGGGAAAGAAGCAGGTTGCCGCTCTCATTGAGGGCTACATGGGCAACGCAAAATTGCTCCGCGAAGCATGTCTCGAAATTGGCCTGTCCGTTTTTGGTGGAGTCAACGCGCCCTACGTCTGGGTCGAATGCCCTGACGGAGTCAGTTCGTGGGACATGTTTGACCGCATGCTGGAGCAGGCCCAGGTCGTGATCACTCCCGGGGCCGGTTTCGGCGCCGCCGGAGAAGGTTACTTCCGCATCTCCGCTTTCAACAGCCGCGAAAATGTCGAGGAGGTTTGCCGCCGCGTGAAAGAGAATCTCGGGTGATCGAAAGCAACCCTGACAAGAGCGTGGGTCAGGATACTCAGAGGACCGATCGGCCCGGAAGGCGAGCTGGACTAAAATACAATCCGGGTTCCCATAAAGGGTCCGGTCAGTCCCATGTCGTAGACAAAGCCACCGCGGCGGTAATCGACGCCCATCGAGCGAATACCAAGCTCTATCGTGGTATTCGCTTTTACCTGAGTCCCAAACGCTCCATAGAGGTTGTAGGTCGACTCGGAACTGATACCGAATCCTCCATAGTCAGCCCGGGCGACGAAATAAATATCATCGGTCACAAGCCATTGTCCGCGAATTCCGACGATCGGATCGACCCAGGACTTGGAATCACTGACACTGGAGTTGGAAAGCACCCCCTTGACCTGGGACTCGATCGCCTTGGACAGTTTTTTCTCCGCTTTGGCCAGTTGGCGATCCGCCTGTGCCCTTTCAGCACTGCGGGCGGTGGCTACTGCGGCGGACGCAGCGGCCCGTCTCTGTTCAATCTGGGATTGCAGCCGGGCCTTCAAATAATTCTCTACCTGTCTGCGAACAAGACTGCTCGAAGCAATTGAGCTACCAAATCCTGACTCCTCTGAACCGACTCCGTCACTGATACGACGCTCAATCAAAGGCCAGATCGCAGCAAGGTCTCGATCAAGTCTTTCCTCCAGGCCATTCACGTCCCCATTGGAAAGGTTGGCAGCGGCGGCAGGGAGGGAAGCCAAAATGGCAGGCAAACTCTTATCTACCTTTTCCCGAACTGCAGAAGCCGTACGCGAAACAATCCGCTCGCTGAGATCATTGCTCAAACTCGCCACACCAGCGGAATCCACGGCGAAGCTGAGGCTGGAATTCACCGAAATCAGTCGCGCCCCGGCAAGCAATTCGACGAACCCACGGTCCGACTCCAAAATCCGATAGGTCCCGGTTGCCTCTGCGATTGTCTGATCAAAAGAAACCGCCACCGTAGAGAGGAGCCTTCCCGGCGTTGTTCCGGAAACGCCGACATTCAAATACATCCCTTCGAGTATGAATCCGAACTTCCCCTTTCGCCCCTCAAGACCGGCAAGAGCCGCCATATCGAGGTTCTTCAGCAGGGTATCACCGCCAAACTGAACACCGGCTTCAATTCCCTTGGCGCCCATGATCCCGTCGCCCCAGGGCAGGAAGCCCGGGATATAAAAGGTGAATTCGGAACCCTGCTCCGGTTGGATCACTGATTTCCCGGGATTCTTTTCCTCCAGATAAGAATCATAGTCGCCGGCCTGCAGGAACGAACCAATCAGAACGGAGAATAGGAGTAGCGCTGGAACTTTCATCGGACAGAAGGATACGACTCAAGGCGACAACGCCTATTTCAAAAGGAAGGACAACTAATTAGCCGAAGTTTATCGCCGATAATCACCCATCCGTCAAAGCCATATCCCCTCAAGTCATGGCAGTCCCGGGGTTCCCAAAAATTTCCAGGGATGAAAAGAGGTCACCTGAGTTGGAAAACCGTTAGGAACCTGAATTATCTTCAATAAATCGGGCGACGTCCCGATTCCACTCCGTGTTCGATTTTTCGATCGTGTACATCATGTGACCGCCTTCGTAGAAGGTATATTCGATGTTTTCGAGCAGTGCAGGATCCACATTGAGATGATCGAGGCTATGGCGAATCGCAGAAAAAGGCGTCGCGAGATCCTGGTAGCCGCAGTTGACCATTACCTTGAGTGCCGGATTCTCAGACATGACTGACGCAAGTTTTGGCAGAATATTGACAGGCTGGCCAATAAAGCCGTCGCCATAGTCCCAGGGACGCACTCGCGAACTGAGGATTTCGTATATCAGGTCGCTCTCAAACTTGAGCTCCCGACGAACATAATCATTCAAGGTCGCCGAAAACGGACCAAAGACGACTGCATAGCTGGGATCATAGTCAGGAGAATTCCCGGCCTGGTTACCGTCGCGTCCTGTCACCCGCGCATCGAAGCGACCGAGGATGGTTCCCTCTTCCCGGAGAAGCTCCTCCCGGAAGAATCCCGAGGGGATGCGAAGCTCGTGGCGTTTCACGACCTCGATATCGATACCCGTGAAGCGGGACAGCCTCGTCGCAACGGCTTCCTTTTCCACGTCCCCGAGACGTCCGCCCTGAAGCAGGGCCGCGGCATATTCGCCCGTAGCAAAAGCTTCCACTTCTTTCCGCCGGGCTCCGGGATCGTTCAGTAACTCCGGGGCAAGCTTTTTGTGGTAGGCCGCCGTTTCGCTGAGGGCAGGGAGAAACGTGACATAGGCGAGATCCGATCCCCAGAGGGTATCAAAACTCAGGACGCCGGATACAAGAATGATCCCGTTCAAATAGAGCCCGAAATCACTGTGCAACTCCTGCGCCAGTCCCGCTGCGCGAAAGGCTCCGTAACTTTCCCCGGCGAGAAACTTGGGAGACAGCCAGCGCTCGTTTCGCGTTGTGTAGAGGCGAATGAACTCGGCCATCGAATCGAGGTCTCCCTGGAAACCGTGAAACTCGTTCGCTTTCTTTTCATCATCGGATCGGCTGAACCCCGTGCTGACCGGGTCGATGAAGACGAGGTCAGTCACCCGCAGGATCGACTCCGGATTGTCCCCCATGCGAAACGGCGGGTTCGGCATCATGCCATCTTCGGTCATCTGCACCCGCTTCGGTCCGAAGCCTCCGAGGTGAAGCCAGACTCCGGACGAACCGGGCCCACCGTTGAAACAAAAGGTGATTGGCCGGGTCGCGGGATCTTTGACACCGTCGAGCGTGTAGGCGACGTGAAACATCGACGCCTTGGGATCCTTCTCCTTTTTGGAAACGATCATCGTTCCCGCGGTCGCTGTGTATTTCAGCTCCTTTCCACCGAAATTGCCGGTGTGCTTGGTCACGGAGACTTCCTCCTTCGGCTCCTCTTTGGGAGCGTCCTTCTTTTCCTCTTTTGGTTTTGCGTCTGCCTTCTCTTCACTGAAAGCGGGCGGGAAGGAAAAAAGAGAAATCAGAGCAATGACGAGGAGGGGTTTCATGGGCGCTATCTTCACGCGGACGGGACCACTTGGCAAGCGCTCCGGCAACGACTATTCGCCTTTGTTCAGTTCTTCAAAGGACCACACGAGGTCACCCGCGTTCCGGTCGATTCTCCTTTCACCCGGGAGCCGAAACGCCACCGCCCCTCCTTCATCGATTCCGTTCACACCTACCGAATAAAGACGGTAGCGATTCCCGATTCGATGGTAGCGGATCAGCTCTTTTCCGTCCTGGAGTCTGTCCGTCGGTGTCGACGGAAGAAAAGAAGGCACCAGGTCCGCCAGTTTTTCCGGGTATTCCCCTCCCGAATCTGAAACCGCTCCACAGCACAGGCAGCGAGGGCCAAATCCAGCGATGCAGCCATCTCACCCCCCCGCTGATTGACCGAGGTCAGTGCGGGCACGATGATTTTTGCCAAATAATTTAGAGTAGAGCGCTTCTGATTTCCAAACCCTTCTTCCACCGCTGACCCAGCAGGCCGAAATATTCGTCTACCTTTTCCTTCTTTTTTCCGTTGGCCCTGTTTCTACCCGGGAAAACGCTTGTGAAAAATTTCACAAACGGGTTGCTCAGGGCATTGGCGGACGTAACATCTTCGGGTAACCAGCCACTTTACGATGTCAGAAGCCACTCTCCAGCATGCCGCCTACGATTCCAAAGTCGAGGGCAACATCATTTTCACCCAGGTCGATACCGCAATCAACTGGATGCGGAAGAACTCCCTCTGGCCAATGCCAATGGGGCTGGCCTGTTGCGCGATCGAGCTCATGGGAACGGGAGCCTCCCGCTTCGACATTTCCCGCTTCGGCGCGGAAGTGATGCGCTTTTCCCCCCGCCAGGCGGACGTGATGATCGTGGCCGGAACAGTGACTTACAAAATGGCCCTCGCCGTAAAGCGCGTCTGGGATCAGATGCCCGAGCCGAAGTGGTGCATCGCGATGGGAGCCTGTGCTTCCTCCGGCGGTATGTATCGCAGCTACGCCGTTCTCCAGGGAATCGACAATCTCATTCCGGTGGATGTCTACGTTTCCGGATGCCCTCCCCGCCCCGAAGCACTTCTCGATGGCCTCATGAAATTGCAGGACAAGATCGCCAAGTCTGAGTCCGGCAAAGAGCATTTCAAAGCAGATCTTTCTAAATAATCCTTTCCGAAACGCACCGCATGAGCGCCTCCATCATTTCCTCCCTCGAGGGCCAGTTTGGCGAGTCCATTCTCGACACCGTCGAGTTTCGGGGTGAACACACCGCCATCGTTGAAAAGGCGAAAGCCAAAGAGATTCTCGCCTACTGCCGCGACGAACTCGGTTTCGACTACCTCGTCGACGTCAGCAGCCTCGACCATTTCGGGGAAGAACCCCGCTGGGAAATGGTCTACGAGCTCTACGCTCTTTCCAACGGAGCGCGCCACTACGTGAGAATCAAATACAAGCTTTCCGAGGACGACAAAGCCGACTCCATCTCCGATCTCTGGCCCACCGCCGGGTGGCATGAGCGTGAGATCTACGACATGATGGGAATTGAGTTCAATGGACTCGCCGACCATCGCCGCATCCTCATGTGGGAAGGCTATCCTTACTTCCCTCTTCGCAAAGACTTTCCCCTCGCCGGACGCCCCAGCGAAATGCCCGACGTGGCATTTACCAACAAGGCACCTCTGGCTGGCGGACCTTTCGTGACCTCGCCGACCTCATCGAGCACGGTTCACCGCGAACCCCGCTCACGGGAAATTGATTGATCCAACGCTCATCCGGCTGGACGCTTCCGCCGATGGAATGGATGGAACAAGCTTGGGAGTGGATTCGTGAACGGGAAACTCTCTTTACCTGGGTGGGAAGCCTTTCCCTGTTTACCCTGCTTGTAAGCGCCATCTTCGTGCCGATCTTCATTCGCCGAATGCCGAGCGACTACTTTTTGGAGTCAGATGTCAAAACAGAAGCATACCGGAAACAACACCCGGTCCTTCGCCTTCTCTTCCTGATCCTCAAAAATCTCATTGGGGGCATCCTGTTACTTGGAGGCATCCTCATGATTGTGACCCCCGGACAGGGCGTTTTGACCATGATGATCGGACTCATGCTAATGGACTTCCCGGGGAAACGGGCTCTTGAAATCCGGCTCGTTTCCCTGAAACCGATCAATAAGGCAATCAACTGGATCCGGGCTCAGGCGGACAAACCGCCCCTGGAATTGCCGGAGTCGCCGCATCCATAGGAATCGTAATCTCCGGTGCCGATACGAATTTCGGTTTGTCATTTTCTCAACTCCCTCCTTATTGCGCCCATCTATGAGCGATCACATCAGACTGCACATTCCCGGACCGGTGGAAATTTCGCCGGGCACATACGAAGCTATGGCCGCCCCGATGATCGGGCACCGCTCCAAAGACTTCGTCGCCCTCTATGACGATATCCACCCCCGCCTACAGGAACTCATGGGCACGACTCAGCCTGTTTTTCTCTCCACCTCCTCCGCCTGGGGTGTCATGGAAGGAGCCATCCGCAACCTCGTGAAGAAGAAAGTTCTCTGCTGCTGTTCGGGCGCCTTTTCCGATAAATGGGTCGATGTGGCCCGTCGCTGCGGAAAGGATGCCGAAGCCTTGCAGTATGAGTGGGGCGTTCCCGTCGATCCAGCCGATGTTGATGCCAAGCTCGCGACCGGGGAATTCGACACCGTGACCTTCATTCACAACGAAACATCGACCGGCGTCATGAACCCGCTCGCCGAGGTCGCCGCCGTTGTTCGCAAACACGACGATGTGCTTCTTGTCACCGATACCGTTTCCAGCTTCTCGGTCGTTCCGATCGAATTCGACAAACTCGGCGTCGATGTGCTTCTCACCGGTAGCCAGAAGGCACTCGCTCTTCCTCCCGGACTCGGACTCTTTACCGTCTCTGACCGTGCCTACGAGCGCGCCGTCACGGTGGACGATCGCGGCTACTACTTCGACTTTCACGAGTTCAAAAAGAACCAGGAGAAGTCGATGACTCCAAGCACCCCGTGCATTTCGACGATTTACGGTCTCCGCCACCAGCTCGGAGTGATTTTCGACGAAGGCGTTGAAAACCGCATGGCCCGCCACGAGAAGCTCAACAACATCGTTCACGAGTGGATTCGTTCGAATGGCTTCGAGTTTTTTGCCCCGGAGGGCTTCCGCTCCAAGTCGCTTACCTGCGTGAAAAACAACCGGGAAATCGACGTGGCCAAGCTCGGGCAAATCATGCGCGAGGAGCACAAAATGCAAATCGACGGCGGCTACGGAAAGATCAAAGGAACCACCTTCCGGATCTCCAACATGGGTGACGAAACCGAGGAAACGATCGGCAATTTGCTGAGCGCTCTCGACGACGCACTCACGAAACTGTAATTTCCTGACATGTCGATGACCGCCCTTTTCCCCGACGACCTCAAGCACGTTGGTGTGAAAATTTGCGGTATCACGACCGGCGACCAGGCCCGAGCCATCATCGAGTCGGGGGCCGATGCGCTGGGCATCAATTTCTGGCCGAAGTCGAAGCGCTTCATTGAACTCAAGGAAGCAGCTCCCTGGCTTCTCGAAATCGCAGGAACAGTGCCCCGCGTCGCCGTCACGGTGAACGCCACCGACGACGAACTTCGCCGAATCCAAGACTCAGGCGCGATTGACCTGATCCAGCTTCACGGCGACGAAACACCTGACAGGGTCAGGTCATTGACCCAACAGGGTTTGCCTGTTTTCAAGGCGATGGGCGTAAAGGACAGAGCGATGCTGGAAACGGCAACGGCATTCGACAGCCGGACGATTCTCCTCGATGCCTATGCCCCGACTGAATACGGCGGCAGCGGAGAGACTATGGACTGGTCCCTCGGTGCCGAAGCCGTTCAAAAATGGCCGGATCGACAAATTGTCCTCGCGGGAGGCCTCGTTCCCGGCAACGTAGCGGAAGCCATTGCCCAGGTTCACCCGGCCGGAGTCGATGTTGCCAGCGGCGTTGAAATATCCCCCGGCAGGAAAGATCTCGATCAAGTCAGGTCATTCATCGAAGCGGCACATTCCGCCGAATAGCAGTCGCCACCTACACTTCCAGGGTACCCTCGACAACCCCCAGTCTCGAATCCACCTGGAGGCGGGACCACAACTCCTCCCCCTCTTTCTCGCCGGAAAGAAGGGTCTGATAGGAACGGATGACCTCGCTTGCGCCGGCCGCATCCTCATCCAGGAATTCGACCCGAAAACGCTTCAGTCCCGAGTCACGCAACGCGCCGAAGAATCGGGCCCCACTCTGGGCCCGACCATTGAAAAGCGTATTTCGACAGCCGACATCCGCTTTGAGCGGATGAAGCTGACCCACACGATCGCGAAGCTGAACATCGTGCTCGTCGCAGGGCCGACCGCAGTTGGTGACGTCTGTCCCTTCCGATAGAAAGGTACAAAACACGCAATGCTCCATATGAAACATCGGCATGTGCTGGTGAAGCGTCAGCTCAAACCACTCCGGAGGAGCCACCCCTAACAAATCCAGAACCTGTTCGATATTGAGATCGTAAGAGATCGTGAGATTTTCGAACTTCTGATCCATGAGCCGGGACGCACAGATCGGATTGGCCACGTTCAAAGAAAAGTCCCCCACCATTTTGAGGTCAGGGTGATTCCGGAAGTGTTGCACTCCACCCAGATTCCGGACAAGCACGCCGTATGGCTTCGCTTTCTCAACAACACGAAAAAGACCGGTTTCCCCCGGCTTTTGAATCCGCGGTGTTGCGAGGAAAAGTTGCGCTCCGGAGTGGGCCGCCTTCGCACGCTCAACGAGTGGCTTGTATCGGCGAACATCTTCGAAATCGACGTAGATCCTGCTCAATCCGTTTTCCAGCGCGGCGTCTACCTGCTCTTCCGTCCGGCAAAGAGCATGCAGTGCCGGCTCCCCGGAAGAAGGCTCAGCACTTTTTGGAAGAAGATCATTCACCGTCACTCCGCTGATCCGCCGATTGGCAAACGCATCTCCACTCCGCTGATCCAACTTCTCGACGAGGGCGCGACGCATTCGATTGAGTTCACTCGCCGGGCACATCGGCACTCCTGCCAGATCGATTTCCATCGACCCGATCTCGTACACGGTGTTCCCGAGACGTCCGAGTTGTTTGCTCAGGAACTCTTCGTCCAAGGGGCGGTTCTCAGCCTCCTCAAGCGGTGAGGCTGACGCCACTGAGATTCCGGTCGCCTTATCAGTGACCGAAAGTTTCTCACCAACCGATGCATTAATTCGCAAGTGAAGCGCCGTCTTACGCCCGGGAAGAGCTTCCCTGTTCCATGTCTTCTGCAGTTCTGCATTCAGCGCAGGGTCGTCTGTTTTCCAAATCCGATCGCCGGGTTCGATTTTGGAAAAATCGATCTTGCCCCGCTTGAGGAAAAGCCGACGCTTGTCGACCTCATAGATTCGCCCGCCCTGCTCATGATCGGTATTTCCGCCCGTATCAAAGACGATCCCATCCCCGTTTTTCACGGGGGTCTGCCCATCCACCTCAACCCAGTCCGGACCGACCCTCGAAACTTTCCCGACAAAAGCGCCCCGCTTCTTTCCGAAGCGGGCGTGGACCAGTTTTTTATTGTCGATTCCATTGAGCCATCCACTGGAAAGCCCCCGGGAAAAAGCCATCTCAAGTTCGTAGTGATCTTGTTCGGTCGAAACCTCACCGGAGCCGGATAGAGCCGCATCGATTGCCTTACGGTAGGCACGGGTGACGGCAGAAACGTACTCCGGAGTCTTGAGCCGACCCTCAATTTTGAAGCTTGTTACCCCGAGCTCAATCAACTCGGGAATCTGGTCAATCCCGGCAAGGTCTTGAGGAGAAAGCAGGTATTTCCTGTCCCCCATCTGCCGGGTCATTCCATCCACGACCAGTTCGTATGGCATTCGGCAGGCCTGGGCGCATTCGCCGCGATTCGCGCTTCTCTGGCCAAGCGACTCGCTCGTGAGACACTGCCCCGAATAGGCTACACAGAGAGCCCCGTGAACAAAGGTTTCCAATTCAACCGCACCAGGCTCGCCAGCGTGAAAGAGATGAATTTCCCGCATCGAATTTTCCCGGGCAATGACGGCCCGATCGAGAGAGAACAGTTCGTCCGCAAATGCCAGCGCCTCCGGCGAAGTAATCGTCATCTGGGTCGACGCATGAACGTGAAGATCCGGAACCATCGCCCGCGCCATCGTCGCGAGTCCCAAATCCTGCACAATGATCGCGTCGACTCCCGCCTCGCTGAGTTGGTGCAATTGATTGGCCGCAGCGTGAAGCTCGGATGAAAAAATCAAGGTGTTGAAAGCGACAAATCCCCTCACTCCGTGGTCATGGAGAAAAGACATCAATTCAGGAAGATCTTCGGGCGTGAAATTATCCGCCCGGATTCGTGCATTGAACCGAGGCATGCCGAAGTAGATCGCGTCCGCGCCATTAGCGACGGCGGCGCGCGCGCATTCCCAATTGCCTGCCGGCGCCAGGAGTTCTGTCATTGTTCCGGACATTGCGGGAACCTATCACAGCCGCCGCCCTTCTCCTCTTGAAACTTGAAACTTCCCCCTTCCCCCTTCACACTTCTCCATGCCCGATACACTGATTGTCGCCACTCACAACGCTCACAAAACCGGGGAGATGCGGAAGATTCTCGGGGATCTTTTCGACTCCATCGAGGACCTTACTTCCATTCCGGGCCTTGTGCCGCCGGTCGAGGACGGGGAAACATTTTCGGAAAATTCTGCCATCAAAGCGCTCGCCGCGAGCAAAGAAAAACCCGAAGCACTCATCCTCGCGGATGATTCCGGACTCGAGGTCGATGCATTGGCCGGTGCGCCCGGAATCTATTCCTCCCGCTTTGCCGGGGAGGATGCGACCGACGCGGATAACCGGGAGAAGTTGCTCGAGGATTTGTCGGGGAAATCCGAACGGGGCGCCCGCTTTCGTTGCGTCGTCACAATCGCAAAAAACGGTGAAGTCCTCTGCTCCTTCGACGGCGCCGTTGAAGGGACCATTGCCGAAACAATGACCGGAGAAGGCGGTTTTGGATACGATCCTGTTTTTATTCCGGAAGGCTACGACCGCTCGTTCGGAGAACTTTCTGAAGAGATCAAGAACGGCATGAGCCACCGGGGCCGGGCCCTGGAGAAGTTTCGGGAGTGGTGGAAGCAAAACGGCGGTTGAGCTTTCGAGTGCCGCGGCTTGACGCAGCTTTTCGAATTCGCCTGCACATTTCCCAATCGCCTTCAGAGGTGAAAACGGAAATCGCTCCCTCCGGCGAAAGCGGAGTCGAGCCCCCGCACGCCCAACACTAAGAAATCTCCAGCTTCACAGGACAGTGATCGGAGCCCATCACGTCGGGGAGAATGACCGAAGACTTCACCCGGTCCATCAATCTCTCCGACGCGCAGAAGTAGTCCAATCGCCACCCGACATTTTTGGCCCGGGCCCCGCCTCGATAACTCCACCAGGAATAGTGCTCCGGTTCGTCGGGATGGAAGTGGCGAAAGGTATCGACAAACCCTGCCGCGACAATTTCGTCAAATCCAGCCCGCTCCTCATCCGAAAAACCAGCACTCTTCCGATTTGCCTTGGGACGAGCCAAATCGATCTCCTGATGCGCCACGTTTAGATCTCCTGTGAAAATAACCGGCTTGGATTCTTCGAGTTCCTTCACGTATTCCAGAAACGCGGCGTTCCATTCCACTCGATACGGCAGGCGCCGCAGCTCATTTTGGGCGTTTGGCGTGTACACGTTGACCACGTGAAAATCATCGTATTCGAGAGTCAGGACACGGCCTTCCTGATCGTGCTCTTTGATTCCGATCCCCCGCTTTGCCGAAAGCACCGGCGTTCTGCTGAGCGCGGCGACTCCGGAGTAGCCTTTCTTCTCTGCATGATTCCAGTGAACCTCCCAGCCGTTCTCCTCAAACGGCTCATCAACCTGGTCCCGCTCCGCTTTGACCTCCTGCAATAGAAGCACATCGGGATTCTGTTCTTCGAGAAACTCGAGAAAATTCTTCTTCAGAACGGCTCTGATTCCGTTCACGTTCCAGCTGATTAACTTCATGGATGGGCGCTTGATTGAAAATGAGGTGAATTTCAGATTTACTATGTAAAGAATTTTTCCTTGCGAATTGCTGCGAGTCGCGGAAATACAACATGCACACTCCCGAAAAGAGGCAGAATTCCACTCTGTAACTTTTTGTGCATTTTTCCAAACAAATCGGCGATCCCGTATCGCTTCGAAAAATCGAACCACACCGGTTTCAAAAATGATAGAAGTCGAAAATCTACACAAGCACTTTGGCGCCAAGGTCGCGGTGGACGGAGTATCGTTCACGGTGAACAAAGGCGAGGTCCTCGGATTTCTCGGTCCGAACGGCGCGGGAAAGTCCACCACGATGCGAATGGTGACCGGATTTCTTCCCGCAACGGAGGGATCAGTCTCGATCGGCGGGTCGGATATCGAGGAAGACGAAATCGCGGCGAAATCCAAAATCGGTTACCTGCCGGAGGCAGCGCCGCTCTATTCGGATATGACGGTGGAGGGCTTTCTCCGCTTTGCTGCCGAAATGCGGGGCGTTCCGGCATCGGAACTCAGCGCCGCTGTCGACAAGGCGATTGAAACGACCTTTCTCGAACCGGTTCGCCACCAGAGCGTGGACACCCTTTCGAAAGGATACCGCCACCGAACCTGTTTCGCGCAGTCGATCATTCACGATCCGGAAGTGCTCATCCTCGACGAGCCGACGGACGGTCTCGACCCGAATCAGAAACACGAGATCCGCCAGCTGATTCGCCGCATGGGCGAAACCAAAGCAATCATTTTCTCCACCCACATTCTCGAAGAGGTGGAAGCGGCCTGCACCCGGGCGATCATCATCGACCGGGGAACGGTCATCGCAGACGGCACTCCGGACGAGCTCAAAGCCAAATCGAGCAATGCCGGATCCGTCCGCCTCATTGCGAAAGGACTCGCCGGCTCCGGGATCGAAGCCGAGTTGGAAAAGCTTCCCGAGTCCCGTTCGGTCGAGGTCGAAGAATCGAATGACGACGGTCTCGTCGCCCGCATTCTTCCCGCCAAGGGAAGGTCGGCAGATCTGGGAACAGCGATTTCCAAACTCTGTAAGGACAAAAATCTGACGGTGGAAGAACTCCACGTAGAGCAGGGCCGCCTCGATGAACTCTTCCGCGAGATCACGAAAACCGACCTGGAAGACTAACCGGAAACCTCACTCAAACCTT
Organism: Verrucomicrobiales bacterium; assembly: GCA_029213265.1. Taxonomy (GTDB): domain Bacteria; phylum Verrucomicrobiota; class Verrucomicrobiia; order Verrucomicrobiales; family DEV007; genus Arctic95D-9. The sequence continues at coordinate 30,659 of JARGNG010000010.1, forward strand.
TTTCACTGAACTTTTTCGAATCGAACCATCATGGATGCATTCATCACACTGATCCTCGAATTCGCGATTCCCACCCTGATCGTTTCTGCGATCTTCGTGGCAATCATGATGTTCGTCCTTCCCCGCGAAGTACGGACCATCTTCAAACGCGAGTTGAAGAGTTATTTTACCTCACCGATCGCCTACGTTCTCTTTGTCGTATTCCTCGGCATTTCGAATACGCTCTCGTTTTTCTTTACGGGAGTTCTGGAGGCGGGAGAGGCAGACCTCTTCATGCCCTACTTCCAGTATCTGCCCTGGTATCTCGTTCTTATTGCTCCGGCAGTGGGAATGCGACTCTGGTCGGAAGAGCAACGCCTTGGAACCATGGAGCTCGTACTTACGATGCCACTGGCACCCTGGCATGCGATCCTTGGAAAGTATCTCGCCGCAGCGGTCGTGCTCTTCGCGATGCTGGTCCTTTCGTTTCCAATTGTGTGGACGATCAACTATCTCGGTGATCCCGATAACGGGGTAATCATGGCCGGTTTTGTAGCGACCTTCTTCGTCGCCCTTTGCTTTCTCGCGGTGACCTCGGTGGTTTCTGCGATGACCCGAAGCCAACTGGTCGCCCTGCTCGTTTCGGTGACGCTTTGTCTCGTGCTCTGGCTCGGCGGCCTTCCGAATATCAGCGAGCTTCTCATGAACCTCAAAGGAGGATGGCTCATTTTCTGGCCTCTCCTGAAACTCATCAACATGGTCGGTGTCATGCCACACTTCTCGGAGCTGGCAAAAGGAGTCCTCGGATTCCGCGACATCATTTTCTTTCTCACCTTCATCGCCTTCTGCCTGTTCGCGACTTCCGTTGCGATCCGTCTCAAGAGGGCCTAACCCCACTCGAATTTTCACCTGCTTCCGAATTACACCATGAGTAAATCGAACCAGTTCACATCCCGCGCCACCCATCGTCGCAATACTGCCCTGATCGGGCTTGCGGTGGTTTTTGTAATTCTCCTGCTCATCAATTTCCTTGCCGGAAAGATGAGTTTGCGAGCCGACCTGACGGAATACAATACCTACACTCTCTCCGAGGGAACCGAGAACATTCTCAATGAACTCGACACCCCGGTGGTGGTCCGTTTTTACGTCACCGATGACAGCAAAGTCATGAGCCCCGGCGAGCGTACCCGTGTCCGGCGCGTCGAAGACATGCTGAATGAATTTGTCCGCGAAGCTCCCGCCAAGGAGATCGAGCTGACTAACGAAGACGGCGAGTTCGAGACCCAAAAGGTCCGGATGCTGACCGTGGAAAAGCTCAATCCCGAGCCCAACACCGACGCGGAGGATTCCGCCATCATCGACGGCCTCGAGGCCGGCATGTCCGGGGAAACCAACAACGAAGTCTTTTTCGGGATTGCCGTAAAGTGTCTCGATCAAAGCGAAGTCATTCCCTTTGTTCCAGCACGCCCCGAAACGATGCTGGAGTATGATCTCGCCCGCGCCATTTCCAGTGTCCACGGAGGAAAAGACAAAAAGATCACCGTGATGACCAGCATGTCGGTAGGCGGCGGTTTCGGCGGAAACTTCCAGGCACCACCTCAGCAGGCCTGGATGTTCTACGAGCAGCTCGGTCGCGACTATGAGATCGAAACGATCCCGTCCACCAGCGCCGAGATTCCGGAAGACACGGCGACTCTCATCATCGTTCACCCTCACGACATTACCGACGAGGCGCAGTTCGCCGTCGATCAGTATCTGCTCAAGGGCGGCAACGTCATGGTCCTCGTCGATCCCAATTTCTTCTATTCGCGGGCCCTCGCCCAGGGACAGCCCCAAATGCCGGGCATGCCCCCGCAAGGCGGGCCTGCTCCCACCTCGGATCTGAACAAGCTCTTCAGCGCCTGGGGTGTGAAATATGATCCCAACCGCGTTCTCGCGGATCTCGACTTCGGCTCGGAAATCATTCGTCGCGGAAATTTTGCCCCGACGTTTTTGACCCTCGACCGCAACGCGCTCGGCTCGGAACCATCCGATCCCGGCTTGACCGATCCGATGACGAACATGCTGAACCAGCTGAACATGCTCACGCCGGGTGCATTCGAAATCAATCCCCCGGAAGGCCTTGAAGTGGATCGCCTTGTTCTTTCCTCGGAGAACAATCAGCTCGTTGGGTCTTTTGATGCAGACCCGACCCAGGAAGGCTCCGCAGACCGCATTCGCGAAAACTTCGAAAGCTCCGGACAACGCCGTGCTCTTGTAGCCCGCCTCACCGGCGAATTTAAGACCGCGTTCCCGGAAGGAGATCCTGCGAAAGCGGATGAGGAAGACAAAGAAGAGTCGGCGGACGACGCAAAGAAGGACGGCGAAGAAAAAGCTGACGAAACCAGGGAAGAGAAGACAGATGATTCCCTCAAGGAATCCGTTGCTCCCGGTCGCGTATTGCTGATCGCCGATGTCGATTTCATCTACGATGCCAATGTGGTTCGCCGTCAGCAAATTCCCGGTTTGAACATTGTCATTCCGGAAATGTTGAACGAAAACCTGACGCTCCTGCAAAACGCAGCCGAGCAGATGTCGGGCGATCCCGATCTGATCAAGGTTCGCAGCCGCACCACGGTTCGTCGTCCTTTCACCCGCCAGAACGAATGGTATCAGGCAGCCCAGGAAAAGTATGCCGTTGAGGTAAAGGATTTCCGCGAGAAGGCGAAAGCAGCGGAGACCCGCCTCAATGAAATCCTCTCCCAGACTCCCGAAAACATTGATCAGGCACTTCTTTCGCCGGAAGTGCAGAACGAAATGAAGAAGCTTCAGGAAGAGGAAATCCAATTCCGGAAGCGGGAGCGGGAGTTGCAGAAAGAAGTGACACGCGAGTTCCGACGCAAGCTTTCCACCTACAAGTTTGGAAATGCCCTCCTGATGCCTCTCGTGGTCATTCTTTTTGGAATTGGCCTCGCCATCTTTCGCAGAAAGCGTGTCGCCGCCCGGTAATCTGAAACCGAACAGAAACGAACCTACGAATCTGAATTACGGAAACGAATCATGGGAAACAAAACACTTACTCGACTTCTAATTGCTCTCGCAATCATCGGAGCCATTGCCGCCATTCTTCATTTAACCGGAGGTGGTAGCGGAATCTCCACGACAAAGTCATCGACCACCAAAAAGAAAGTCTTCGCGGACTTTCCGATCAATGAGGTTGCCGGTGTCGTGATCAAAGACAAAGAGACAAGCCTGACGCTTACCAAAGGGGAAAAATTCTGGGAAGTGAAAGAGCGCGGTGGCTACCCGGCTACTGCCGAGCCCATTGTCTCGATGTTGAAAGAAATATGGGATCTCAACATTGGCCAGCCGGTTACGATTGGAAGAAGCCAGTATGGCCGTCTCCAATTGGTAGCGCCCGAAGAGGCGACCTCTGATGACGAAGCCGCTACCATCGTCACTTTTACCGATGCAGAAGGCACCGAACTCGCCTCGCTCTGGCTCGGGAAAGTCTTTGAGCGTTCTGAGAACCGCCCCAACCCAATGGGCGGCGGCATGGCGATGAGCGATGCCGGTCGCTACGTGAAGCCGGGGAACACGAATTCCGTCTACCTGGTCGGATCGACTCTGGACACCATCCAATCGGAGCCTTCCAACTGGGTCGATAAAACCTTTTTTGCGATCAACCTGATCAAAACCATCGAATTGGTGACCAGCAACAAAGAAGACGACTGGAAGCTGTTGCGCGAGGAACCCGACGGCGATCTCAAGTTCGCCAATCCCCGCCCGGGTGAGGAAATTGATCCTGCAAAGGTTTCCAGCATGAGAGCAGCCTTCTCAAACCCTCAAATGGAGGACATTTTCTCTGGTGAGACCGCGAAGGAGCAAAAAACCGATACCGCTACCTTTAAGATCACCACGTTCGATGGCTTCACCTATGAAATTGCGACCGGTGCGAAAGATGATCTCGGCAATTTACCCTTGACCATCAAGGTCGACGGCAAATTCGAAGAGAAGCGAAAGCCCGGGGAAGAGGAAAGCGACGAGGAAAAGGAAAAAGCGGACAAGTCTTTCGCAGACGATCTCAAAAAGAAGAAAGACAAGCTTGCGAAGGAGAAGTCACTGGAAGGTTATGTTTTCGAGGTTCGCAGCTACAATGTCGATGCCATCCTTAAGAAGCGTTCTGAAATTCTTAAAGAAGAGGAAGCTTCTGAAGAAGGCAAGGAAGTCGCACCGGGTGTGAAACTTCCGGGCCTCCCGGGATCATTTCCGGGCATTCCTTCGGGCGCGCCGAAAGCCACTCCGAAGTTCCCGGCAACACCGAAGGCCAAAGCGGCCCCCAAAGCCAAGGCGAAGGCACCCGTCGGAAAAGGTTCCAAGGCGAAGGAGTCTCCTAAAGCCCCAGAAAACTGATCTTTGCTACATTTTCCTCGAAAAGGCGATAACGATTTTGTCATCGCCTTTTTTCGTGCTGAGCAATGGAATTAAAATCAATAGTTGCACAAATAATTCATAACTGATATAATTGTAAGAAATATTAGACATTAATCCAAGTGAGCAATCAGTTTCCATCCCCTAGTCGCCAGGACGTGTCCGATTCTTCGGAGAGTGGTGTCGTGCTCACGCAGGAAGACTTCGACAACGAAGTCCTCTCGCCAACTCCCGCTATGGAAGCGGGTTTATCGGGCGCGCTGCTGCCTCTCTTTGAGAACGCAGACTGCACGCAGTTACGGTGGCTTCCGGACTCCGGAGAGTTTCAGATGAAAGGTGCGTTTCCGGCAGACACATTTGATGATTGGCTTTCCCGGATTCACCCGGAAGATCGCCCTTCCCTTACCCGTCTCTTTCAGAAATTGAGACGTTCCGGGAAAAGAATCAGATCGGTACGTTTTCGGGCCAGCTTTGATAGAGTCGGCTATGCAAGCTACCGCCTGTTTGCAGCACGAGATCAAAACCGTCGCCAGCCGGTGTTGTCAGGCCTCGTGATTCCATCCAACACCGACAGAGACGCTCAGTTCGAATCTTGGACGGAGCAACTTTCGCTATGGAATTTCCACAGCGACCCCGCCTACATTCGGCCTTTACGCGAAGGCCTTGGCGCCGAAGCGATTGCCTTGTTGGAATGGAACGAGTCTTCCGAGCCCGGGATCCTCGCCATTTCTATCGGAGAAGATCAAAAAAGGAACGAGAGCCCAACCGGGGCGTCGGTTTTCTCCAAATTGGCTCAGAACGAGATCGATTTCGAGAAAGGCAAATACCAGAATGGCGATCTCGCTACCGGCAATCCGCAGTTCCCCGCTCTTTTTATTCAAACCTCCGCGGAACTGTCAGACCGTGGTCTCGCCTTCGTAGCAGCCTTCGAAAACGAAGCCGGTGCAGCAGATCGATTGGAGCTGGCCTTTGTCGCGTCTCTTCTTTTCGAAAGGGCGCAGAGAATGAGGGAAGCGTCCATTCGAGAAGGCATAGAGGTTATGCTTCGCCAATCGGAACGTCTTAACAACCTGGGAAGATTGACCGCGGGTGTCGCGCATGACTTCAGCAATCTTCTTACCGTAATTCAGGGTCACACCTCTTTCCTTGAGCGGGAAGCGGAATCGATTGATTCCTCCAAAGCTTTCGAATCCATTGCCTTGATTCAGAAAGCCACCGAGCAAGCGGGTAGCCTCGCGAAACAGCTTCTTCACTTTGGGAGAGACCAGATGGCTGACTTTCAGGAATGCGACTTGAATGAAATTGTCTCCAACTTTGTTCAGCTGATGCGGAGAATGGTCGAGGAGACGATCGAGATTCGGCTGAACCTTGAAGAGTCCGATGCCAAGGTTCTCGTGGACGCCGGAATGATCGGACAAATCCTTATGAATCTTGTCGTCAATGCGAGGGACGCGATGGAAGGAAAAGGCAGGATTTCCATCTCCACCGAGCTCAAAGAGTGCGACGACTCAGGAGTTTCCGGAGAGGGAAATCGAATGCTTGTTCTCGTGGTTGAAGATACGGGGCCGGGCATTAGTGCGAATAAGCTGGAAAAAATCTTCGAGCCGTTTTACTCCACCAAGGAGCGAAACAAGGGAACCGGTTTGGGTCTCGCAAATGTCTCCAAATTGGTGGAGTGCCACAGTGCCAAGCTCCACGCAACCTCCAAAGAAGGTGTCGGCACCCGCTTCGAAATCGAGTTCCCGATTCATTCCTTTGCGCCTGCTCTGCCTGAGAGCGAAGAACTCTCCCGGAAAGATCACCCCGCTTCGGCAACGGAACCAGTATCCGAAGCGAATTCCACTCCGGGCGAAAAGCGGCAATTTCCGAACGACGGGGGTGACAGCATCTGCGGGTCAAAAGTCCTACTCGTTGAAGATGAATCCTCCGTCCGCATGCTCGTAAAAAAATTACTGGAGATGCACGGATGCACAGTGATCGAGGCGGCTTCCGGCCGAAAGGCCCTTGATCTATGGCCCGAAGTATGTGACGAAATTTCGGTGGTCGTTTCCGACATCGTTATGCCGGACGGAGTCTCCGGCTGGGATCTCGCGAAGGAATTGCACCTGAAATCACCGAATCTCGGCATTCTCCTGACAAGCGGGTACAATGAAAAACCGGAAGATCACGGACTTGGAGAAGATCCCAAAATCGCATTCCTGCAGAAGCCCTACGAGGCAAAGAAGCTCAAGAGTAACATTTACGAATTGCTGCAGGAAGTGGCCTCGTAACTTCACGGCCTCTCCCTTCGCGTCCCGGAAATTCACCCTATTCGGGAATCTCCTTTTCTGGATTTCTCCCGATCATGGGATGCTGCTCGATATCGAGAACAGATCCGCTGACCGGGCCTGCTTCGTCACTGAGAAAATAGATCACCGCCGCCGCGATCTCTTCGGGATCAAAAATGCGCCCGCTGGGAGCAAAGAAGTTGCCTAAACGCTCCGGCCAGTTTTCCGGCAATCCCTGCTCCTGCTTTCGATCCCGCTCATTCTCAGTCAGGATCCAGCCCGGATTGACCTGGTTCACACGGACTCCGTATTCCCGATGAAGCGTATCCCCCAAATTTCGTGTCATCGTCATGAGAGCCCCCTTCGACATGGAATAGGGAAGTAAATCCGGCTCACCGCAATACGCGTTCACCGACCCGATATTCACCACGGAACCCCGGGTCTGTTGCAAGTCATCGAGCAGGGTTCGAATCAGAAAAAACGGTGCCTTAGTATTCACATCAAAGAATGAGTCAAAGGAACCCCGGGTCGTCGAAACAATGTTTCCCGTCCCCACCCTCGCCGCGTTGTTGACCAACCCATCCACTTTTCCAAACCGATGAAGCACAATCTGCCGAATTCGTTCCGGCGTTTCCGGTTCTGAGAGATCGGCCACAAGGATGTCGCTCCTCGTGCGATCCGGATCAAGCTCACACCAGGTCGACTCGGCAAGTCCGGCTTCAAGCCCGTGAATCAGAACCTTCGCCCCTTCTTCGAGGCATCGTTTCGCAATCGCTTTCCCGATTCCGGTAGTCGAACCGGTAACGACAATGACTTTATCCTGCAGTCTCACGGTCTGAAAATCAGAAAGAATCGAATGGGATCAGGTCATCACCAACCGCAGGTTTCACAGAGATTGTCGCTTCATTGTGCTCGCTTTCGAGCATCGCAACCGACTCGTTTTCCTGCACTTCATCCACCCGAACCCACCCGACAATCTCGCCACTGCGGCGGATTGCATATTTCTGATCTTTCCGAACATTCTGGGTCATGCCGGCATTGAAAGTGACAAACCCGAATTCCAGGTTCACGCTGGTGACGCTCGCGAGGCTGGGGGCCGCTTTGACCCGCTCTCTCATTCTTGCCATTTCCGCTTCTTCAAGGGGATTTCCGCCGGGAGGGCTCTCCACTGCATTTCTGAGAAACTCGGGGAGTTCTTCGGTAATCTCCGTTGAGGCGGCTTCTGCTTCACGCGCGAGAGTGTCGACACCGCTGGTGATGTCGCGATAGCGTTGCTCCGTGAGCCGCTCCTGCTCACGAACCTGGTCGAGTGAATTCTCAATCGCCGATATTTCAGGATCGTTCGGCGCAGGCAAATTCGACTCCACATTCATGTTCGCAGCATTCTGGGCGATCGCCTGATTGTTCTGCTGCTGGGGATAATTCTGCTGAGGAAATTGGTTCTGATAGGCCGGCTGTTGGAATTGCTGACCCTGCAGAGGCTGCTGGCCCTGCTGGCCCTGCTGGGAATACCCGTTTTGGGCATATTGCGGCTGCTGCAGCGGCTGTTGCATATTCGGATAGGGATTCACCGGGTAGCCGTGTCGCATCAGGAGCTGCCTTTCCTTTTCGGCATATTCCCGCTCCATGCTGGAACGAACGCTGTCACGATAGCTCATCGCACCCACGATCAGCAAAAGAACCGCAGCCACCCCGAGTGCAATAGCCGGAGTATGATTCACTTGCCGACTCTCTCCAAAATCCTCATTTCCCATCATAGTGCGCAAAGTATACTCTATTCACAACGATCAGCCAATGACCGTATTAGTCTGTTTTCCTCAGTGAAAACAATAGGGTCCATGCCGGGGCAGTGCGTAGGGATGGATGCCGGGAGGGCGTTCTGCAAGCCCGGTTGTGTAAAGGAAATCCCGAACTGCCAGTTCGCGATAAGCCGGGTATGCAAGAGCATGAACGGGATGATAGCGTGACCAGTGAGAGGGCCAGGGTGCCATTTGCGGCTGCGGCATTTGCGTGTAGGCGCCTCGCAACCAGTAGATCGGAGCGGTCACCCTTGTGGAGGCTGTGGCTTGAATGGAGGCGTCCTCGTTAAATACAAAGAGTTCCACTTCCTCTTCCACTTCCTCTTCCACTTCAGCAACCGGCTCATAGAGCATTCGCAAATTCGTTGAAAGCTGGCGAAAGGGAAGCTTCGCTATCCCTTCCCGATGACGAAATGTCATGCCATAGTCATCCGCATCCAGAATCCATATTTCGTGGTATCGCTTTCCATCAACTGTCTTGATCGATTCCAGATCGAAGTCCCCATCCTGGGAAAATCCGCTCGGGATCATCGCAGCAAGCGGGAAAATGATCGCGAATGTAAGAAATTTCATAATATTGAGACTCTTAACTGCGATTCCGTTTCCGGGAAAGGAAAAAATGATCCGATTCAACAGGGTTGAGTTTCCCGTTGAACCCTGTTGACTGTATCCATGAAGGCTCTCCAATCGATCTGCATCTACTGCGGTTCCAGTTCCGGCAGTCATCCGGAATACCGCGAGACGGCCCTCTCCCTGGGCCGGTTTCTGGCCCGGGAAGGAATCCGGGTGGTCTACGGGGGCGGAAACGTCGGTCTCATGGGGGCCGTCGCCGATGGAGCGCTCAACGCAGGCGGCGAAGTCATCGGAGTCATTCCGGAAGCGCTCAAAGAAAAGGAACTGGCCCACATCGGTCTCACAGAGCTGCATGCCGTCTCCTCCATGCACGAAAGGAAAACCATGATGGCCGAACTCTCCGATGCGTTTATCGCCCTGCCGGGAGGGATCGGTACGCTCGAAGAAATTTTCGAGGTCTACACCTGGACGCAACTGGGGTTTCACGAAAAGCCCTGCGCCTTTCTCAACGTCGCCGGCTATTTCGATCCTCTTCTGGAGTTTCTTGATCGCATGGTTGAGCACCGATTTCTGAAAAAGGAGCATCTCGATTGCCTCTTGACCGGAAGTGACTATCGGGCGCTGATTAACCGAATTCAGAAATGGGAATCGGCTACGTTTTACAAGTGGATCGACCGCGAGGAGCAGACGTAACATGTGGGTGATTCCTTCCGCTGCCCTCATGCTCATGATCAGATTGCTGTTTTATCTGGTTCCGGTCTGGACGGGAAAGTCTTCTGTTCTTCCCACCGTCGGGGAAACGGTTTCGTGGAAAACGCATGCAATCATAGGATGTTGAATCTTCTGTTTTGCCCCGTTTGTCATCCTCCTCCATGAATGTGAGCACTGGCTAGGAGGAGCCCTTCTCTGCGCCTTTATCACTGCAGTTACTTCGGTCCTTCTCTACTTGCACATCCTCGGCCCCCTGCTATTTGCGGCTGGTCCCAAAGTTGAATCGTAACCTATCCTGTTGAAAGGTTACCCATGTCCGACCCAGAAGAACTCCGCGAACGCCTCACCTCGCAGCAATACCACGTCGCCTGCGAGGGTGGTACCGAGCCCCCTTTCGATAACGAATATTGGGACAACAAAGAGCCTGGAGTCTATGTCGACGTTGTATCCGGTAAACCACTGTTCTCTTCCAACGCGAAATTCGACAGTGGGACGGGATGGCCGAGCTTTTTCGAGCCGATCGATCCCGATGAGGTCGTCGAAGTCGAAGACACCAGCCTGGGAATGCGGCGGGTGGAGGTTCGCTCCAAAACTGCGGACACTCATCTCGGACACGTCTTTCCCGACGGACCCGAGCCGAGCGGATTGCGCTATTGCATCAACTCGGCTGCACTGCGCTTCATTCCGGAATCAGATCCCGAGGGAATTTAGAACGATTCTGTCCGGCCTTCCTTTATCGCATTTCGATAGGTGGCCAGAAAATCAGGAAAGGCCGCTACCCCGGCGAGGAAAAGGCTGTCTTCCGACTCCACCACGGGAGCACTTCCGGCTCCGGCCTGCTCCAGCTTTTCAAATCCACTCCAGAGCGATTCATCGAGCGAAAGAATTACGTCTGGCATGAAGGTGATCGTTTCGACTGGATCCTCCGGATTCCAGTCCGACCATCCCCCCGGGGGAGTTTGCCAACAAGCTCCCCTCTCCCGTCGACCACAAAGATTTCGCGCCCGAGATTGCTACCCAGTTCCTCCACGGCTTCGCCGACGGTGCGATCATTTAATACCGTCAGAACCTTTCTCCGCGTCAATTCGCTAACGTGGCGTTTCGCGAGAATTCGCCGCTCATCGGGACGGTTGATTTCAATGCCCCTGTATCGAATCTGCCGGTGAAAAAGCGATCTCGCGAAATAGCGGGTCACCACCCCGTTCGCTGCCACCACGGCAACCATAACCGCAGTCGCTGCCTGATAATTTTCCGTCAACTCAAACACGATCAGGATCACGGAAAGAGGCGCACCCACGACAGCGCCAACCAGTGCCCCCATACCCACGAGAACACTGATCTGATAATCGAACGACGGAACCAACATCCCGTATATACCTCCGAGCGAGGCCCAGATAAACATCGCCGGAGTGAACACCCCTCCAGGATACTTCAGCCCCAGGCAAAAGGCGCTCGCAAGAAGCTTCGCGACGCAAAGCGAACCGAGGACGAGGAGGTCAAAGCGCGGACGCTCCAAATCCTGCTCCAGCATCGCGAGAAAGGTATCGTCGCCCAGTCCGAGAACGAGGGGCATCCACAGGGCGACAAGCCCCGCCAGAGCCACCGATCATCGGCTGAGACCAAAGCGGAATGCGCAAGCGGTCCGCCACTTGCGAGGCTCTCATGATTCCTGACATATACATGATCGCAACCAGGGCCGTGACCACTCCCAGGAGCAGAAAGGCAGGATAATTTCCCAACGTTACCGGATGAGGCGAGCTCCACAATTTAAGACCGACATACTCGACATGGTGGAAACGGGTCAGGCCCACGGCGGCGACCGAAGCCAGGGCAATGGGCGCAAAAGCACGCAATCAAAAGTGCCCGAGAATGACCTCGTGGGCAAAAATCACCCCGGCGATGGGAGCATTGAAAGCAGCTGAAATACCCGCAGCCACCCCGCACCCTAACAAAATCCGAATACTGATTGGATTCAGTTTGAAAACCTGACCAAAGACGGACCCGATCGTGGCACCAAGGTAGACCGCCGGACCGTAACGCCCCACCGGTGCGGCAAGTGCGAGAGAGAGCGCATCGGCAGCACTCGTGATGAGCCCGTCCCGCATGCGGAGTTTCCCGTCATTCTCCGATACCGCAACGATGACATGCGCCGGATTCCGAAATCGATTCCATTTCAACAAAGACAGAACCACTCCGAAGAAAAGTCCGCCTATCGCCAATTCCACGAGGTGCAGCGTACCCTGAGAGGAAAAGAAATCGGACCGAAACCATTTTCCCATCAAACCAAAAGCCTCACGGAACCCCAAGGCTCCATAGGCAGCGATCACTCCGACAGGAATCGCGAGAAGGGAGAGTCCGAAAAGAGAAGAATTGAGATGACGGTGGATGCGCGAAACCCAGCGAGTGTGTTCGACGAACTCACTGGACGAAGGCGAAGGCAACTCCTCCGGAATATTTTTCGGCTCACCACTTTCACTCATACCTCCGGACTCAAACTCGACGCCGGATGATTTGTTTCAAGCGCGGGGATGAGCTTTCTCGTAAACCTGTTTCATTCGCTCGATCGAAACGTGGGTGTAGATCTGGGTCGTGGAGAGGCTGGCATGTCCCAACAGGGTCTGAACACTTCGCAGATCGGCTCCGTGGTCGAGCAGATGCGTCGCGAAACTGTGGCGCAATTTGTGAGGGCTCACGCTCACCGGAATACCGGAAAGAACATGATACTTCCGGAAAACATCGGAGATGGCTCGAGTTGTGAGGCGCCTTCTCAGTTTGCTGATAAAGAGCGCTCCCTCCATGACCCGCGCCTCGTTGCGGTAGGCGTGAATGGCTTCCGCGGCCGGAGTTCCCACCGGGCAGATCCGTTCTTTGCTCCCCTTTCCGAAAACACGGACGCATTCCTGATGAAGATCAAAGTCCTCCACATTCAAAGCCGCCAACTCGGAAAGACGAATGCCCGAGCTGTAGAACAATTCGAGAATGGCCGCGTCTCGATGAGCCGTCCACGAGGCGGCCTGTTTTGGTTGCTTCGCTCGAAAAGGCATTTCAAGCAGCGTCGTCACCTGGGACTGCGTCAGGACGACGGGCAGTTTTTTCTCCGCCTTGGGAAGCTGAACTTCTACCACAGGGTTTACGGGAAGCCCCTCTCTCCGGGTGAGATATTTGTAAAAACTTCGCAGGGCAGCGAAATGAAGACGGACCGTCGAACGGGCCCACCCGCTCTTCATGCAGTCGTAAAGATAGTCACGAAAGTCATCTGCATCGATCCCTTCCCATCCACGGAATTTTGGAACGGCATCACGAAATTTCGTGATGGCATGATGATAATTCGTCAGAGTTCGGGGAGAAGAATTTTTCTCCACCGAAAGGTACTCGAGGAAAGCGTCGAGTGATTTTTCTCCTGCCGGTTCGGTGCTGGACACAATCAGGAGTAGATGCGAACCGCGTCGCGGCTCAGTTTACGGAGGACCCGTATCCTTTCGGCCAGAAATGCGCTCCGCGAAAGCTCATCGAGCTGCTCATCGCTCCGACGGACTCCTTGGGGTATTCGGGAAGGCGGATGGATTGCTCAAAGATCGAGCAAAAGCCGGTGGAATCCGTGTAACCAAGAGAAATCGAATATTCACGATCCTCGGCCAGAAGAGGAACGATGAAATGTCCGGACTCACGATGAAGAAAAATCATTTCCTCCGCATCCCCGTCCTTTCCGTTCACCTGCAGGCAAAGACGAACCTTATTGTGAATCGGCTGGCGTTCGCTCGTCAAATTCCAATATACGACAGCAGTGTCGCAATTTCGCGGAATTACCGCGAAGGAATCGTCAAAAAAGAGCTCAGAAGTGGCGGGAGGCGTGTGGTGGGCGACGGAATCCATGGCAAAAGGGAAAGTATCTAAGAAAACTTAACCATTAATTGATTCAAATTACCAGAACTTTTGTAAAATTATGAAACTTTTTTTTCGAACCACTTGAGAAGGCCTGAAATGCGCTGTTATGGTCTCCCATGCTGACCAAGCGAATCATCCCCTGCCTCGACGTCACCGACGGACGAGTCGTTAAAGGAACAAATTTTGTAAATCTTCGGGATGCCGGTGATCCGGTGGACTGCGCGGTGGAGTACAACCGTCAGGGTGCCGACGAACTCGTTTTTCTGGATATCACGGCTTCGTCGGATGAAAGAAAGACGATGGTGGACGTCGTTCGCCAAACCACCGAGCGCTGCTTTATGCCGGTCACCGTCGGGGGCGGGATTCGCACGGTGGAGGATATGCGCAAAATGTTGCTCGCCGGAGCCGATAAGGTCGGGGTCAATACCGCAGCCGTAAATGACCCCGATGTGGTCTCCGCCGGATCCAAAGCGTTCGGTGCCCAATGCATCGTCGTCGCGATCGATGCGAAACGTCGCGGCGAATCTGCTGAGGACGGATGGGAAGTCTTCACTCACGGGGGAAGAACGCCAACCGGACTCGATGCCCTCGAATGGGCTCGTGAGGTCTACGAGCGCGGCGCCGGGGAAATTTTACTGACAAGCATGGACGCCGACGGCACGAAGGCGGGCTATGATCTCGAACTCACCGCAGCGATCAGCGAATCCATTTCCATTCCCGTCATTGCCAGCGGCGGTGCCGGAAATCTCGATCATATGGTCGAGGTCCTCGAAAAAGGCAAGGCCGACGCCGTTCTTGCAGCGAGCATTTTTCACTTCGGGGAGTACACGGTGGGGCAGGTGAAGGAATATCTCGGCGAACACGGTGTTCCGGTACGGCCGGCGGTGAAGTAGCCGCCTTCGCAAGAAGGTTGTCGAACGTTCAAGGGGCCTGCGAAAGGACACCACGGTCTTGCGACCGCGGCTACCTGCGTCCGCGGCGACATTCAGCATCGCCTAACACCCAAACACATCCGCGCCCGGCCCATCCCCGTCCTCGCGCTTGCAGAATCCGCTCGCGGCGAGGTGGTTAAGGCAATGATAGACCGGCTCGACCTCTCCTTCTCCGAGCGTCTGCGCCATCGTTTCGGCCGTGACTCCGCCGGAACCGGTTTCGGCGAGATGGTTTTTCACCCGTGTCAGGAGATCGAGAAAATCTCCGGCGGCCTTCTTGCCGGCTTCGACACCGGGCTGATGGTAGGCATTGATGTTCACGAGGCTGGCATAGAAGGAAACCGCCCGCTCATACAGGGCGATGAGAGCTCCGAGGGTATAGGCGTTCAGCTCATCCAGCGAAATCGTCATGGAAGGACGACCGCTTTCGTAGAGAGCATTGCGGGTGCCCCGGAGGAATCCCTGGAGAAAGTCACCAGTCGTAGCACCGTTCTCGTCGACCGGCATGGAGCTTCCCTTCCGGTTGGAGCGCACTTCGATGAAGGTCGCAAAGAAGTTCAGGAGCCCGTCTCGAAGCTGCTGCACATAGGCGTGCTGATCGGTAGAGCCTTTGTTGCCGTAGACTGCGATTCCCTGGTTCACGACATTGCCATCGAGATCGTGTTCTTTCCCGATCGACTCCATCACGAGTTGCTGGAGGTATTTGCTCATCAGGTCGAGCCGGTCGCAGTAGGGGAGGATCACCATGTCTTTGCTACCACGCCCGTCGCCGGCGTGATGCCACATCAGCGCGAGCGCCATCGCCGCATTCGCCGAGACCTCGTCAACGCGCGTCTTTTCATCCATCGCTGCAGCGCCTTCCAGAAAGCAATCGATATCCAGCCCGAGGAGAGCCGCAGGCAGGAGACCCACCGCGCTCATGATAGAAGTCCGGCCTCCGATCCAGTCCGACATCGGGATCCGCGCGATCCATCCTTTGGACTCGGCATATTTGTCGAGCTTGCTCCCTTCGCCGGTCACGGCGATGGCGTGTTTGGGAAAGTCGAGATGGCGGGCCGCGTAGGCAGCCTCGGTCTCCAACATTCCGTTTCGCGTTTCCGCAGTTCCTCCGGATTTGGAAATCACGATCACGAGAGTTTCGGCGAGACCGGTTCCCAACACCGCGAAGGTATCATCCATTCCGCCGGGATCGGTATTGTCGAAAAAGTAAAGATCAATGGGCGGGTTGGGAGGTAGCAGGGCCTTCGAAACCAACTGCGGCCCAAGAGCGGAACCGCCAATCCCAATGAGAAGAATGTGACGAAACGCGTGATCATTCGGGGCTTTGATATCTCCACGAAGAACTTTTCCGGCAAGAGTCTGCACCTTCTCCTTCACGTCGCGGATCCATTGTCCTTCCTCCGCAGGTGCGAGATCGGGATTGCGAAGCCAGTAATGCCCTACGGCCCGGCCTTCATCCGGATTCATGATTTCACCTGCTTCGATTGCAGCCCGGTCGCGAAAGGCTCGATCAATTTTCGCCTGCATTTCGTTGGACCACTCAGATGGCGCCTCCATCCGGCTGGTGTCGAGGGAGAATCCGAGTTCAGGGTAACGGATGACGGAATTCTGATAGGTGGACCAGTCGCTCATAGTTTGTGTCTTTTATGATCGACAGATCGCAGACATACGCAAAAGGTTTCCCCATGAAAGTTATTCACACCTTTGCTCTGCTTTGTTTCCTGGCCATGATCTCCACGGCCGCGATCGCCGATCATCACAAAAAATCGGAGGCCCCGCTCTTTCGTCACGCGGTCTATTTTCAGTTCAAGGAAGATGCCACCGACAACGACATTCAGCAGATCGTGGATGAGTTTCTTCTTCTCAAAGAAAAGATCGACACCATTGTCAGTATCGAATGGGGCATTACGGAAAGCGTCGAGGGACTGAACGATGACTTCACCCATTGCTTTCTCGTTTCCTTCAAAGATAAGTCCGGTCTCGAGACCTACATCCCCCACCCTGCTCACAAGGCATTCGTCGAGATCCTGAAGCCGAAGTTGGAGAAAGTGTTCGTCTTCGACTACACGCAAAAGGACTGACCTCAGTCTATTTCCTCTTCCGAATCTTTATCCTTTTCCACCACGCTCTTCCGGGAAAAGGATCTGGAAGAAAAGTAGGAGAGGCTTTAAATCACCCAGTCCGCCCCGTCGTCCTCTTCCGGTTTCGCGACGAGTTCGCTGAGACGGATTGCACGGCAGCAGTCGAGCATCGCTTCATTCACCCGTAGCCAGGCCGCGTGGACACCGGAAGCCGACATTCCCCCGTTTCCGGGACTGCTTTCCACTAAATGTTCCCCTTCCATGGCCGAAGCGATCTCTGCCAGCGTAATATCCTCCGGATGACGAGCCAGCAGATAGCCTCCATTTTTTCCCCGACGACTGATAACGAGCCCCGCCTGACGGAGCGCGGTCAGTATCTGGACGGAATAATTGGGCGACAAACTTTCCGCTCTTGCAAGATCATCCACTTGCCTCACGTCATCTTTCGAGTAGGTAAGAGCCAACTGCGCCAAAACCTGGCAGGCATACTCTGTTTTCAGGGGAAGGCGCATGACACAATACACGGGAAAAACCGCTTGCGAACACGCTGATACAATACATTAGTAAACCACGCAACTTTAAAATCTTTTATGAGCACTCTGGGCAAATCGGCAAACGAAGGCATCAAAGACGCCAGCGAGTACCTTCGGGGAACCATTCTCGAGGGACTTGCCAACTCGGCGACGGGATCGCTTTCCAAAGATGATCAGCAGTTGACCAAGTTTCACGGAATCTACCAGCAGGACGACCGCGACATTCGCAAAGAGCGCCGCAAAAAGAAGCTGGAGCCGGCCCACTCCTTCATGATTCGCGTTCGCGTTCCGGGTGGGGTTTCCACTCCTCAGCAGTGGCTCGACATGGATCGCATTGCGCAAGAGCACGCGAACGGCGCTCTCAAGCTCACAACCCGCCAGGCGTTTCAGTTTCACGGGGTCATCAAGAGCAACCTGAAGACGACCATCGCCGAGATCAACGAGTCTCTCTTCGACACCCTCGCTGCCTGCGGAGACGTGAACCGGAACGTGATGTGCAACCCGAACCCGATGCAGTCGAAGGTTCACGCTGATGTGCTGCAGCTCGCGACCGAGATTTCCGATCACCTCAGCCCCCGCACCGGAGCCTACCACGAGATCTGGCTCGACGACGGAACCGGAGAGAAAGTAAAAGTAACCTACGATGCCCCCAAGATCGATGACATCGCCGACCCCGAGGAACCCATCTACGGTAAGCACTACCTTCCACGGAAATTCAAGACCGTCATCGCCGTTCCTCCAAGCAACGACGTCGATATTTATGCGCACGACCTCGGCTATATCGCCATCCTCGAAGGGGACGACAAGATCGTCGGATACAATGTGACGGTCGGCGGCGGAATGGGAATGACGCACGGCAACGAGGAGACCTTCCCCCGCCTCGCTGATCTGCTTGGCTTCTGCACACCGGAGCAGGCCGTGATCGTCGGAGAAGCCGTCGTCCGCGTTCAGCGCGACCACGGAAACCGCGATGTCCGCACCAACGCCCGTCTCAAGTACACGATCGAGCGCCTCGGTATCGACAAGTTCCGCGAGGAAGTGGAAACGCTCTGCGGATTCAAACTCGAAAAACCACGTGACTTTACCTTTGAGGACAACGGCGATCGCTATGGATGGATCGAAGATCACACCGGGCACCATCACTACACGATGTTTGTCGAAAACGGTCGCGTCTACGACACCGACGACTATCAAATGCTGACCGGTCTGCGCGAAATCGCGAAAGTGCACGAGGGCGACTTCCGCCTGACCGCAAACCAGAACCTCATCATCGCCAATATTTCCCCGGAAAAGAAAGCGGAGATCGAAACGCTTCTCGCCGATTACAAGATGATCGACTCTCACGAGCGGTCCGCCCTCCGGCTCAATTCCATGGCCTGCGTCTCCCTTCCCACCTGTGGCCTCGCCCTGGCAGAATCACAGCGTTACCTGCCTGATCTGGTCACGGAGATTGAAGAAATCCTCGACGACGCCGGATTACGACAGGATGCGATCACGATCCGGATGACGGGTTGCCCGAACGGATGCGCCCGGCCTTACATTGCGGAAATCGGCTTCGTCGGGCGGGGCCCCGGAAAATACAATCTCTACCTCGGAGGCGGTTTCCACGGAGAGCGTCTCAGCAAACTCTATGCGCCTTCGGTAAAAGGTGATGATGTCGCCGCAATCCTGAAGCCCCTCATTCACGACTACGCGAAGAACAGGAAAGACGGAGAGCGCTTCGGTGATTTCACGATCCGTTCCGGATACATCAAGGCGACCGGAAACGGGCGCGACTTTCACAAAGACTTCGTCGAGCCCGAGTTGGCTGTCTAAGTTCCAGTCCTGACAAAGCACATTTTTTCATCATGAGTTTTCCCGAAAATTCTCCCCTGCCTCCGGAGCGCCAGCAGCTTGCGCAACAACTTGCGAGCGGACTTCCGGCGGACCAGGCGGCCTGGCTCTCCGGATTTTTTGCCGGCATCGGTTATTCCGGCAGTCCCGCTGCGATCGCCCCGTCGGCGGCGAAGCAGGAAATGACCATTCTCTACGGATCTGAGTCAGGCAACGCCGAGGCTCTTTCCGGGACAATTCAGAAAGCGGCAGGCAAGCAGGGATTCAAAACCAAAGTCGTCAACATGGCCGACGCCAAGGCGGCGGCTCTCGCCAAGGCGGAAAATCTTCTCGTCGTCGTCAGCACCTGGGGAGAAGGCGACCCGCCCGATTCTGCGACCGCCTATCATGAGGAGTTCATGTCCGACGCGATGCCTCAGCTTCCAAATTTGAAGTACTCGGTCTGTGCCCTCGGTGACACCAGCTACGAGCATTTCTGCAAAATCGGAAAAGACTTCGACGAGCGGCTCTCCAAGCTCGGTGGCGAGCGGGTCTTCGACCGCGTCGATTGTGATGTCGACTACGAAGACGCATTCGACGGCTGGCTCAAGGGAGCTCTCGGAGCATTTCCTCAAGCAGGCGTCGTCGCTGACATTCCCGCTTCGGTCGAAATTCCAGGATCGGTCGTTTACGACAAGAAGAACCCCTACGAAGCGGAGATCCTGGAGAAAATCGTGCTCAATGGAACCGGCTCCATCAAGGAAACTCTCCACGTGGAAATTTCGCTTGAAGGGTCCGGGTTGACCTACGAGCCCGGAGATTCTCTCGGGATTTATCCGGAGAACCGGGATGCCGACGTCGAAGCAGTTCTGGCCGCTGCCGGACTGAAAGCCAATGAGAAGCTCGGAGACAAAACCCTCGCCGAAGCGCTCAAGACCGATTTAGACATCACCTCCCTGAGCCCGGCCATTGCTCTGAAATACAACAAGATCGTCGAAGACAAAAAGCTCCAGGCATTGCTCGACGAGAAGGACAAGGCAGAGCTGAAGGACTGGATCTGGGGACGCCAGCTGGTGGACCTCCTCGAGACCTATCCGCACAAAGGATGGACCGCTGAAAGCTTCACCGGAATTCTTCGCGGACTCACTCCGCGCCTGTATTCGATCGCGTCGAGCTTGAAAGCGCATCCCGATGAGGTTCATCTCACCATCGCCGCGGTCCGCTACCACACCCACGGGCGTGACCGGGTCGGAGTTTGTTCGACATTCGTGGCGGATGAAATTGCGATCGGAGACACCGCTAAAGTCTTCTTTCACTCCAATAAGAATTTTCGTCTCCCCGAGGACGACTCGACTCCGGTGATCATGGTCGGACCGGGAACCGGAATTGCCCCCTTTCGAGCTTTTATTGAAGAGCGGGCCGCCAGCGAAGCCAAAGGAAAGAGCTGGCTCTTTTTCGGAGACCAGCACTTCTCCTACGATTTCCTGTATCAGCTGGAGTGGCTTGACTACCTGGAAGACGGATGCCTGACTGAGTTGACAACGGCCTTTTCCCGCGACCAGAAAGAAAAGATTTACGTCCAGCACCGTCTCGCCGAGCGAGGCGCCGAAATCTGGAAATGGCTCGAAGAAGGCGCCTACTTCTATGTCTGCGGTGACGCCACGAAGATGGCAAAAGACGTTCATCAGGCGCTCATGGATATTGCCGTTGCACACGGAGGAAAGTCTCCCGAGGAAGCCAAAGAGTGGCTTGGCGCACTCCGCAAAGAGAAGCGCTACCAGCGCGACGTTTACTGAGAACGCTCGATCCTGATCTAAATCTTTTCCCTTTCTCTCCTTTCGCTGAGAAAAAGGGTAAGGAGGTGATGCAACAGGGTCAGCTCATCAACCTAATCCTGTTTGCTGTCCTCCTTTGAGGCGGCGGAAATGCTCCCACTTACTCAGCGGGCTAGGGGGTCTCCTCCCGCTCGAACAATTTCCCGAACGGTTGGTAGTTGTGATAGGGCACTGCTTTCTGCATCCACGAATTGACCTCCGCATCGTAGCGTTTTCTCATTTCCTCCAGTGCTGAGGAATGAGCGGGATCGCCCACCGCGTTCGTCAATTCATTCGGATCCTCTCTCAGGAAAAACAGCTCCTCGGTCCTTTCAAAGGATCCTTCGGCGTAGGGCCAGTTCACGTATTTCCAATCGCGGGTGACGACCCCGAGGCTGTGCACTTCTTTCGGGCCCCACACGTTGATGAGAGGAAGCTGGTCGTGCGTCGTCGATTCCGGATCGTCGTAGAGAGAAACGAGGCTGAGTCCGTCAATTCCCCGGGGGACTTCCAGTCCTGCCAACTCGAGAAGTGTCGGATGAATGTCCACGTTTCCGGTTAGGGCACTGCTGCGCAACCCTTTCCCGGAGTTTTCGTGTCCGGGCAGATACATGATCAAAGGCACCCGGGAAGCTTCTTCGTAGGGAAGCACTTTGGATCCATATCCGTGGGAGCCACAGAGAAATCCGTTGTCGGAGGTGAAAATGATCGCGGTGTTTCCCGCCACACCGGCTTCCTCAATTGCTTTCCGGACCATGCCGACGGCCACGTCGATCGCATAGATCTGCTGGTGATAGGTCGCCATGACTTCGTCATAGGATTCGGCATAGCCCCATTCTTCGAAGCGCACGAACTGCCGCCCCTGGCGACTCTGCTCAGAAAAATGTTCCCCTTTGTCCCGACCGTAGTTGTCCGGCTTCTTGAAGGTCTTTCCTTTGTAAACATCATCGAACTGCGGGTCCGGCGTCGCCGGTTTGTGTGGTGCCTTGAAACTGATCGAAAGACAAAACGGCTTCTCCCCGCTGGCCGAATCTTTGATAAAATCTCTTCCGAAAGCTCCGTAGGAAACGGTCGAATGAGGGAACTCCTTCGCATACGCCTTCATCGATTTGTTTCTTGCCGTAGCGTAATTGGTCTGCCCGGGCCCGCCGCCCCAGCGATCAAAGTCCTCTTCCGGAAGCCTGCCTTTTCCCTCCGGCTTAGCGGTGATCTCGACTCCGAATTTTCCCGCCATCGCCGTGACATAGCCGGCTTCACGAAGCAGCATCGGATAACTCTTCTTCCATTTCTTCTCGAGAAGATGTCCGTGCTCAAAGTTGCAGCCGGTACGGTATTCGAAAAGACCCGTGAGAATGCTGGCGCGACTCGCCATGCAAATCGCAGTGGTGTCGTAGTGCTTATCGAAAGCGATCCCGTCGGCCGCGAGTTGATCGATGTGCGGTGTCTTCACATCTTCATTTCCATAGCAACCGAGCGAATAGGTCGTCTGATCGTCCGTAAGAAAAAAGACGAGATTGAGTTTAGTATCGTCTGCGTGCACAGAAGCCGGGCAGAGGATGAGAGCGAGAAGAAATCCGCGAAGGTTTTTCATTTCATTTTCCTAACAGATACCGGTCCCCGGGACAATTCCGGAAACGTGGAGAATTGCACGGTGTGAAAAGTCGCGCTAGGTTCATAGCTCCCAAAAGTGATGCACCAATCCTCCGTCAATCTCGAAGCTTTGCTGGACAGTTGCGCTGAAGCCGGCCTCCGACGCACCAATGCGCTCCGGGCCTGCCTCAAGGTATTCCTCGCATCCGACCAGCCTCTCACTCTTCAGGAGATCGGTGCGAGCCCGGAACTGGACGTCGACTGCGACCCGGCTACCGTCTATCGCCTCGTGACCCGACTGGAAGAGCATCGCATTGTGAGGCGGATCGGCTTTCACAGTCGGGCCGCTCACTACTGCCTCCGCGAAAGCGCTCATCAGGACTACCTGATTTGTCGCGATTGCGGCTCGGTCGAAATCCTCGATATCGCCTGCCCCGTCGAGCACCTCGAAAAACAGATCGCCTCGGAGAGCGGCTTCAAAGATCTAGACCACGAGCTCGAATTCTACGGTCGCTGCGTGACCTGCCAGAGCTAGAAAGCGGCTTTCTTTCCGTCTTTCCCGGGACCTTTCCGCCCATTTCGGGCGAAAACCCTATCGTATTTGAGAAAATCTTTTCAAATGCCAGGAAAATGGAATTTACAGTTGTTAGAAACCTCAGATTTGATATACTTCGCGCACCTGATAAGCAATTTTGCGAAATCCGGTGACACGGAACCACACATGAAGTTTTCTGCTAATCGACTTGTCTTTATTCTTGGAGCCTTCATTCTCGCCCTCATGGCGATTGACGGTCTCGTTCAGTTGAATAAAACTGCCCTCTCTGAATATGGCGTTGGATCAAGCAGCTGGGTCACTGCAGACAGCGCGATGGCCCTTTTCCTGGTCGGTCTCGTTGCCGGTATGGTGATTGGCATCGGCATTTTCTTTGGTTACCTCGTATGGCGCGAGAAGAAATACGCTGAAGAACCTGATGAAGTCGCAGCCCTTCTCGAAGAGCTCGCCCGCGAAGAAGCGGCGCTGGAGAATCCTCTTTACGTCGAAGAGAATCAGCAAAGAGAAGAGCACTCCGAGACGACGGATCCGTGGGAGCGCCCCGCCGACTGGTGGAAACAGGAGGAAGACTAGACGGTTGTGATCCACAACCTGAGGTTGCCCGTTCAACTCTGAACGTTCAACGCCCGTTACCCTCTCGGGTGGAATTTTCGATGCACGTCGCGAAGATGTTTTTGGTCCACGTGCGTGTAGATCTGCGTCGTGGAAATGTCAGCGTGGCCCAGTAATTCCTGAATCACCCGCAGGTCGGCGCCGTTCCCGAGAAGATGGGTGGCGAAGGAGTGCCTCAGCAGGTGCGGATACACATTCGAATCAATTCCTGCCAGCTTCGCCCGTTCTTTCACAATCTGCCAAATCCGGGTGGTCGTGAGTTTCTTTCCCCATTTGGAGAGAAAGATCTCACTTCCCGTATGACGACTGACGAGTTCAGGCCGCTCACCATTCAGGTAGTTTTCCAACGACTTTCGCGCAGCGCTACCAACGGGAACAATACGGGTTTTGTTTCCTTTTCCCGTGACCCGGATCGAGCCCTCTTCCAGCAATAGATTCTCAAGCCGGGCATTGGTCAGTTCCGAAACCCGCAATCCGCTGGCATAGAGGAGCTCAAGAATGGCGCGGTCGCGACGTGAAAGAGGTCGGGAGTCGTCGATCGATTCGAGGAGCTTCCGAACGGTCGGCTCATTCAAAGTTTCAGGGAGATATTTTTCCAGCTTGGGCGAATCAATTTGCTCAGCCACATCCTGACTGAGTTTTCCTTTCCCTGCGAGATGCCGAAAGAAAATTTTGATCGCAATCAGCTCGACGCGAAGACTGGAGGCAGCAAGGCGGTCATCGAGCTTCCGCGCCGCGAGATAGCCGGTAAGGTGTTCAATCTTGACTCCTTTTGCCTCTTCAATCCCGTGCTGCTTCTCGAGCCAGTTTGAAAAGGATTCGAGGGACCTTCGAACCGACAACTGGTAGTTATCTGAGAGCCCTTTCTCGACTGCCAGGAAACGAACGAAACGGTCGATTTCCTGTTCCATACTTGCGTTTCCCGGAGTTCCTAGCGGAACCAACCCTCCGTAACATATTCGGTGATCACGAGATGCTTTACCCCATGATCAAAGGAGTCCTGCGAGAGAGTCACGATCACAGCGAGCGGCTGCTCACCGAGGCCGACCACTTCGTCGAGCTTCTTCGCAATCTCTGAATCGTTCTTCACAAAGGCGTAGTCGGAGAATTCGTTGAGGTCACCGTAAGGCGGATTGATCTGATAAACGTAGTAGTCATCCAGATTGGTAAATCCATTCCGGTCTGATCCATAATAGTCGGAAACCCGCTCCACAACGAGGCGGAAAGTATGGGGGCTGGCGATGGCCCCTTTTTGAAATTGCACAAAATGGCGATCTTCGAATTCAGAATAGATCTCCCAATCGATCTTCAGATTTCCATCCTCCACACGAATGATGACAGGGAACCCCTGGTCTTCATCACTGGTGGAAACAAGAAAGACCCAGTAGGGACCACCCATCTCGACATCCTCTTCCATCTGAAAGAGTTGCTTCGAAAACCGGTCGTAGGTCCGCATGTTCCACTTCTTGTAGTACTCTTCCATGGCGGGACGAAGGCTCTCGCCACCATGAACGTATTTCACACGGGTCTCCCAGTCGGGAGCCCTCAGGAAAGCGTCGAGAAGGTCGTGAGTCTTCCCGAGTGGTCCATCTTCAGGGCCCGGAGCTGGAAAGCTGGAAGCAGGATTGTAGTTCTGCGAAACCTTGGGGGCAGCGGCATCGCCCGATTTCGGAGCGAGCTGATCAGTAACCGAATTGAGAGCCGACTCAGCTTCCCGCTGAACCGAGTTCCCGAGATCCTGAAGAGCACTCTCGACAGGATCCGCCGGAGAAGCTCCTCCAATCACGCTCGGACCCGGGCCAACGCCCGATGAACCGACTTCACCATTCACGATTTGCTGGACGCGCTCGTCGAAAGAAAGAGCACCCGGCTCTCCCACTGCCGGAGCATCAACAATCGAAGAAGGCCGGGACGGAGGAATCTGCGCCGCTGCTTCGGTGGCGGTGATCGACTGCGGATCCACCTTGGGTCCACTCGAATCCACAATCAGGACAGGTTTCTCCATCTCACCGGGCAGTGTTACGGTGCTCCGGGCTCGCTCATTTGCTTCCTCACGGGATTGGGCAATCGGATCGATAACAGCAGGAGCATCGTCGATCGAAGGTTCTTCGGGAGAGCCCATTGTGGTCCCCGCGTTTGCCTTCCCACCTGTCTTTCCGGAGGCTGCCTCAGCCGCCGCAGGAGGAGCAGGTGGCTGTGCGTTTTTCCCGTGATCTACGGAAAGCCCCCCCATGGCCTTGATCAGGACGCCCACGCCGATGATCGCGATAATCGCAGTCGCGCCCAGAATCGAAAGCATCAGAACGGTCGATTTTTTTGCCTCTTCCGGAGTCTTTTGCCCTCCGCCGAACATTTCATCGAGAACATCCCGCTCGCTCTTGACCGATGCGGGATCTGTAACTGCTGCCTGACCGTCAACTTCACGGGGGGCGTCTCCGGTTTCGAAAGGAAGGCCTCCCTCGGGCTGCTCTGTCGACACACCGGTCGTCTGATTCACCGGAACCTCCGGCCCTGCCGCAGGCTGGCTTTGCTGGGCGAGAAGTGACTCAAACGATCCTTCATCAAGGTGTCCCTGCGCGACACTTTCTTCGGCGAACGATTCCTGAGCCATGCCCTGCGCAGCGGCCGCCTCCGCAATAAAATTCTCCTGAGGCGGAACCGGCTCCTGAATGGGCGATGCCTCGGCAACAGGCTGCTCAGGCGCATCCAGAGGTGGAAGTTCCAACGGAACATACTCCTGATCCCACTCATCCGACTGGGGGACGACCGGCTCCTGAACGGGAGCTGGTTCGTCAATCTGGTCCAGGGGAACCCCTGAAGGCTCAAGAAATTCCGGTTCCCCGCCGATAGATTCTTCAGGCGATTCCACAACCGGCATCTCTGTCGCTGCCACTTCAGAAACCGGTGTTTCGGGAGCGTAGGCTCCCTGGGCTTCCTCCGTCGCGGAAGGAACGATGAAATCATCCGGAGCAAAACGCTCGGCTTCCGTTCCAGGCTGAGGAAGCTGAACTTTCACCGGACCTTCGGGAGCAACCGGATTCCTCGCAAATGAATCGGGGCCCGGCTCTCCCTGCTCTGCCAGGTTGACATCGAGGCGGGGAAGTTCTCCGGGAGCTTCGACATTTTCATCGCGAACCGGTGGGAGATGAGACGCCTGCGGCTTGATTCGAATCGGCTGGGTGATGGGGACAGGAGGAGGCGGGGCCAGTTCCGTCTCGACCGGTGCCTCTTCCGCACCCGGCACAGGCGGAGCGACTGCCGGGGCTGGAGGCGCGATAGGTATGGGAGAGGGAGCGACAGGCGAAACTTGTGCCGATTCCTCGGGATATTCCGGTGCCGGCGGGTCGAAAAGAACGGTTTCCTCAATGATCGGCTCTTCCTGAGTCGGGGCGGAAACCGGAGTCTCAAGCGGCAGTTCCGGGGCCGCTGGTTCCGGAGCTATGGATTCGGTGCCGGAAGGAGCAGGAACGACCCGCGACGAAGCGACCGCTCCACTCCCCACCGAAACAGAAATTTTGGAGGCAGAAGTGGCAGCCACAGAAACAGGAACCTGGGGGCTTGTAAGAGCTACGGATGGCTCTCCAGAGGCGCTTGCCGATTCAGTCGATTGAGAGCGCTGCACTTCCCTGGCTGGACGAACCGGGCCGTCGTCGACGACGTTCTCCAGATCTGTGGGTGCTGTAATCGTGCTGCCACATTTTGGACATGGTGCCGAAACTCCGGCCAGATGGGTCGGAACCCGCAGCTTGGCGTTGCAGCTCGAACAGGTGAATTTAATTTTTTTCACTTTGATTCGCCTTGTTAAGTTTCACGGTTTCTTCCAGCGGCTTTTCTACAGGCAATGCCTACCAAAGAGACGGCTAGAGAGGAAGGGTGATTAGATAGAATTGGGGGAGTTTGGAGGATTCGCCCGTGCCAAACCGTCAAAATCTTATCATTGAAACTCACAAACGCAAATTTTTGTTAAGTTATTTTAAAAATAAGGGGAAGTTAGCTCTCAATATTGCGAAAGCAGCGCGGCAATCCTCCTGAAATTATAAAAACTTCTGCTTTTCAAATCACCTCTCTATAGAACAGGGCACAAGAATGGCGTCGCTCATTCCATGAAGCACTTTTTTGTCTGATGGACAAATCGTGGCGAGCACCCCTCCGAGAGAGACACTACTGCCAGTTGCGCTAACGAAATAGTAGGGGCAGAGACGCACCCGACCTTCCATGATCTCCATCTCCCCCGTTTCCGGATTGAACCAGGGATGGGAAACCAGCTTCCCGCTGTGGAAACGCTGCAATACGTATGGGGTCGACGAATACCCCTCGATCGCTTCATCAACAGCAGCGCCCCAATCTTCCTGGGATACATCCTGTCCAATCGTAACACTCTTGCTTCCCCATGCGCGCTCATTAAATCCGCTCAGTTTCAGCACGAGATCACGCTCGGTCTGGGAAAACTGCTTCATCTCGGAAAAATGCTGGATTCCGAGCTCCGGTATGACGGCGTGGTGCGGCACCTCCGCCGGATCAACCACCCAGCTCATCGGAAAGAGTTCCTGCAGTCGCCGCCAGTTTCCATCCCTCAGTTCCCGCCTCCAGACTTCCTTAAGCGGATGAGACCAAAAAAGGGCTGACCAGAGTTTTTCCTCCATCCATGGCTTAAACGGGCTGGCAATGTCGATCTCCCCTGCCGCGACCGCTTTTCCCACCGCTTCAGCTCCCGGTAGATTGGGAAGATCGAAGAGTTCAAAGAAACGATACACATCCCGACCATTAGGTTGGTACGATTCCGCATCAAAGACTCCCCAATCACCATCCAGCTTTCCGGAAAGCCATTCCATTTCGGGTCGATAGTCAGCCGATTCCTCGGACACTAGAATGTCGGCGCCTGCCTCCGAAAAAACCGAAGCAAATCCGTCCAACATTCCGTGATCGCCTCCGACAAGTGCCGCATGCGGGTTTTCCCGCGAGTAGATTTCCTCCAACCACGCAGTCAGTCCAATTCCCCCGGGAACCGAATCCAGTTCTGTGGCGGTAAATCCGGATTCCGTCAGAATAAGATCCGGTCGAATGACACGCGGAGTCTTTTCGACAACGGGAGTTGCCAATCCGAGTTCCAGGAGTGACTCGGGTTTCCCCTGATCCAGGTATTCCGAGATCCAACCGGGAAGAGACCCGTTCCTGCTCCGGCGATAAATCATATCGCAGGCCTTTTGGAAGCGGAGCAGGAGAGGCCCCAGCTTCTCCAGCGCCTTTACTTCCTTTTTTGAGAGAGCAAAGGGTTCCGGAGAAATCCTCCACGCTTTCTCTGCAAAGAGTCCACCTTGGGGCAGCGCCGCATGGATTCGGCGGGCCGTTTCAATATTTTTGTTTGCGGAAGGGAGATGCATGGCTCCGGTCGAAATCACATTCATCCTTGTAACAGACGCAACGCAGCCCGCAACATTTCATCGGGCTGGGTTAAATCTGCCGGGAGCTTATCGACCGCCTTTTGTGCTTCGGCCTGCTTGTAGCCAAGCGAAATCAGGGCGAGCAGCGCGTCATTTTTGGCTGCTTTTTCCGGAGAAAGGTTCGCGGAATCCGATTGCGCCTGCCACGCTTCCTTCACGCCGACCTTGTCACCGAGTTCCAAAACGATTCGTTCCGCCGTCTTTTTCCCCAGTCCTTTGATTTTTGAGATTGTCGTGATATCGCCGGAAACCACCGCCTGCTTAAAATCGTCGGTCGCCATTCCACTGAGAACGGACATAGCAACTTTCGGTCCGACACCGGTCACACGATTGATCAGAAGCCGGAATAGATCGCGATCGGATTCTGTCGCGAAACCGTAGAGAGTCTGCTCCTGTTCGCGAATGTGGTGGTGGGTCAGGACTTTGGTTTGCCCACCCATTTTTCCGAAGCCATCTTCGCCAAGCATCGGAGTGATAACTTCATAGCCTACTCCTCCAGCATTGATAACAATCCGTCCGGGCCAGCTTTCTTCGAGGGTTCCTTGTAAAAACGTAATCATCGGTCTTTATTTCCACCCAACCCCTTCCCCGCCGTATGGCAAACGGATTTCCCAACCTCCCTCTCTCTTTCCTCTGGTATTTCACACCGGTTCTTCTCATTTGTTTTGCGATTCCCTGCCCCGGCGAGGAGGAAAAAGCACGGAAGATCGGCTACCTTTTCGAAGGTTCCTTCGAATCGCCGGAGATTTTTCAACTACCGGAAGGAGCGAAAATTACGATTCTCGTGCCCTACTACGAATGGGACTATGGAGTCCGCGCATTTACCAAGGAAGCGTGGGACGAGCGATCCATGACGCAGGAAAGGTTTGCGAAAGCGGCCGCTACAGTCGCCGATCAGCTTGCTGAATCCGTAAAACTCGATGTCGTCCGCGACAAAAACGAAGTCGTCGAATACATCCTCATCGAAGATAAAAGCCCGTTTGTTACCAGCATTCTCACCTCGGACAAACTTCTCCCACGGGTCAAAGATCTCCTCGGTGACAAAATCCTGGTAGTCATGATCGATAGAAACCTGCTGTTCCTGTTCCCCTCGGTCGGAGGCAATTTGAAACGATACGGGCCCTCACTGGTGGCGGATTTCAATGCCGCGAAGCTGCCGATCAGCCTGGAAGTCTTCGTCCTGGACGAAGAGGGATTCCGCGCGATCGGCGTGTTGAACCGCGAACAGGGGCTGATCGAATAGATTCCCGGAAAGGAGATTACTCCCAGCTTTCGAGCACTTTTCTCTCC
Organism: Verrucomicrobiales bacterium; assembly: GCA_029213265.1. Lineage (GTDB taxonomy): Bacteria > Verrucomicrobiota > Verrucomicrobiia > Verrucomicrobiales > DEV007 > Arctic95D-9. The sequence goes on from JARGNG010000010.1 coordinate 60,941, forward strand.
GTAACCGGCCACCACTTGCGAATTTCCTTCGCCAGTTCGCTTACCACTTCAGGATTTTCGGAGGCGAGATTTTTGTTTTCGTGCGGATCCTCAAGAAGGTTGTAAAGCTGAGGGCGCTTCTCTGTTCTCGGATGAGACGACTTGTAGCGATTGACCTCGCCGTCATAGGTGAGCAGCAATTTCCACTTGTCCTTTACAATCCATCGATAGAGCAAGGAGGCCTGTGGGTTTTCGACGTCAGCCACATCATGGGCAAAGCCCTCTCCCAGAACCTCCTGACGCGGAGTTGCCTCGCCGCTCCTTAAAATGGGAAGCAAGTCGAGACCGGGAAGGCTTTCCGGCACTTCGACTCCCGCGGCACTCAACATCGACGGGACGATGTCGATACTGGAGGCGAGTTGATTTCCACGATCACCGGGCTCGATCACGCCAGGCCAGGAATACATGATCGGCTGTCGTGTTCCACCTTCGTTCGCAGACTGCTTGGAACGGGGCGCATACTTTCCATTGTCGACACTCTGGATCCATCCGTTGTCGCAGACATACACGAACATGGTGTTTTCGGTGAGACCCTTGTCGTCGATGTAGTCTATGAGCTGTCCACAAGTCTGGTCAAACCACTCACACATCGCGTAGTAGCGGGCAACGAAATCGGAATCGACCTTGGCTTTGTATTTGTCGAAAAGAGCCTGCGGCGGGTTGTGCGGGGTGTGGGGAAGAAAAGGAGCATACCAGACATAGAACGGTTTTTCCTCCTCAACAGAATGGTCGATAAAATCAAAGACGGGCTTCATTCCCTCGCGTCCGATTTTCAGTCCATCATCGCCATGACGCCCACCCGGCTTGGGAAAGCCACGAGTCATGCCATGAGTAAAACCGCCCCGCTGGAAACTGCCTTCCCACCATTTTCCCGACTGATGAGTCAGATATCCGTCAGCACTGAGCAATCGGGCAATCGTGGGAACCCGATCGACATTGGCAATCAAGGTTTCCCGAAGATCGTCGTATTTCGGACCTCCCTTTTTCCCATCCGTGAGAACTGGAGAAGGATCGTTTCCGGTGACCATGTGCTGATGGGTATAAAGACCGGTCGCCAGAGTCATCAAGGAAGGGCGGCATAGGGCTGTCGGAACGTAGCCTCTTCTGAATAGCGCCGACCTGTCGGCCAGCTTATCGAGATGGGGTGTCTCAATCTGCTCATGTCCCATAAAGCTGTAATCTGTCCAGGACTGATCGTCCGATAGAATCAGCACGATATTCGGTCTCTTCTCCGCAGCGGAAAGGAGTCCAGTCGCCGCAGCGAACACGATAAAGAAAAATTTGCACTTCATTGGGAAACGAACACCGCTGTGGTTTCCCCGTCAATCGTCACCGTCCAAACCCGCAATCCGTAATGACGGCGAAATATGTCTCTCCGTGAAGCCACTGTTACCATGATGGCAAAATTGGAGGCAAAAAGTCAGAATTCACTTTGATGCATCTGCCTGATAGACAATCCCTTTCCAAAAAAAAGCCATATCCGCTTCGTCTGCCAAAATAGTTTGTTTAAGTATAGTTTTTATGATAATTTTATAAAAATGAAGCCGCATACGACTCAATTCAGGAATCGATCAACCGGGAAAGGGTTTGTCCAACCCCCTCCTGTGGCGATCTCTGAACAGGAGACTCCCCAGCCGGAGTCCCGGGAGATTTCCTTATCCAACGAGTCGGACGCAGTCGAAACTCTTCGCCAACTGGAAAAGGTGGTATCCGAATTCATGATCACCTATCCTTCGCATACCCAGAGGATCCCTTCGATCCGACCGGGTGAAAATGCGATGATTGGTTTCGTCCGTGCGATGGTTGCGTCGATGGCTGCCAAGCAGGAGGAATTAGAAAGACTGAACGAAGAAGTGCTCGAAGCGGCGTCTGAGAAGGAACGCTTCTTTGCCAATATGAGTCACGAGGTTCGCACTCCCATGAACGGGATTTTCGGGATGGTAAACCTCCTTCGTGAGATGGATCTCGACCCCGTGCAGCGCGAATATATGGACATGGTTCATGCTTCGAGCGAGTCGCTGCTCAACATTCTCGATGACATTCTGGACTATGCGAAATTGAATTCCGGAGAATTTCAGCTTCGCCCGCGCTCATTCGATCTCGGCAAATTGATCCGCGAAGCACTCTGCGTCTACAAACCGACTGCGGACAAAAAAGGCATCGATCTAGGGGCCACTATTTGCTCCTCCCTTCCCGATGAGTTTATCGCGGACGACCTTCGACTCAAACAAATCCTCTCCAACCTCGTCAGCAATGCGATCAAATTTACGGACGAAGGTGGAGTCAGCGTGCAAGTGCGAGGCATCGAAAAGTCAGGCCGCTTACAACTCCTCTTTGAAGTAAAAGATACCGGAATCGGCATTTCTCCGGAGGCGGGAAAAACTTTGTTTTCCCCCTTTCGCCAAATCGAATCCGAGGATGAACGCCGCTACGATGGAACCGGCCTCGGCCTCGCAATTTCCAAAAACCTGGTTGAAGCAATGGGCGGAAGGGTCTGGTTTGAGAGCGAATCCGGAGTTGGGACCGCATTTCTTTTCACGGTTGACTACGAAGAGGCAAATATTCCCGAAGAGGAACCTGATGACCTCGTCAATCGACGTACACTCAATGAAGAACGCACACAGGCGATTCGAACGAGAACAAAGAAGAGAGTTCTTCTTGTCGAGGACAACAAGATGAACCAAAAGGTCGCCAGTCTAACCCTGCAGCAGCTGGGATGCGAAGTAACGATCGCCAACAACGGTCAGGAAGCCGTTGATCTGGCAGATGGACCAATTCACTTTGATCTGATCTGCATGGATGTAAACATGCCTGTGATGAACGGTCTCGACGCAGCCAAAGCCATTCGACAACTCAATCACCACAATGCCACAACCCGTATTCTGGCAATGACCGGCATGGCATTCGAGGAGGATCGCGATAACTGCATCGCCGCCGGGATGGACGACGTCGTCACAAAGCCGTTTGATCTCAACGACCTCCGGACTCGTGTCGAGGAAATCGGAAACACTGATCTGGCCGGCGTTGCCCTGAGTTCCTGATCATTTCCGGCTCGCCCTTGTTTCCGCAATCCCGCACCAATGCGTCCATTGCGGTATCATCATGAAAACGGATCGTGTCGTAAACTTCCACGATGCGATTCCATCTCCAGCAGCTCCCCTTCCCTGCCCTTCAAGCACTTTGCTGGGGCGGCCTGCTACTTTCTTCGTTTTCCGTCGCTGAGGAGACTTCCTTCGACTCCTCACAAATTCAGTTTTTCGAAAACGAGATCCGTCCCCTTCTCTCTGACAACTGCCTTGAGTGCCACACCGGAACCAAAGCCAAAGTTGGTCTGCAACTGAATCATCGCCGCGGTTGGCTCAAAGGCAGTGACTATCGCCCGGTGATCAATCAGGAGAACGCTGCCGACAGCCTCGTTCTTCACGCCATCAATCAAACCCCCGGAAAGAATGTGAAGCCGATGCCCTATGAAAGAGGAAAAATCGCCGCAGAGAAAATTGCCAAACTGACCAAATGGATCGAGATGGGCCTCCCCTGGCCGGAATCGCCGAAAGACGTTCCTGACGACCCCCGCCAACACTGGTCGTTCCAAACGGTAGCCCCGTCAGATGTCCCAGCCGATTCGCACCCGATTGACTTTTTTCTCCGGAAAGCACGAAAGGCGGCAGGAGTTTCTCCGGCAATAAAGGCGGACCGGTCTACACTTTTCCGCCGTGCCTCTTTTACCCTGCTCGGTCTGCCGCCTGAATATGAAGATCTCAAGGAATTCGTTGAAGATTCGAAGACCGATTCAGAAGCGTGGGAGACTATGATTCAAGCCATGATGGCATCGCCCCACTACGGAGAACGGTGGGCGAGACTCTGGATGGACGTCGCCCGCTACTCCGATACGAAAGGCTACGAAGCAGGAGGGCGGGAGCGCCGCTTTGTCTACAGCTACGCCTACCGCGATTGGCTCATCAAGGCTCTCAACAAAGACATGCCCTACGACCAGTTTCTTATTTACCAACTCGCAGCCGAACAACTGGTCGATTGGAACGGGCCGGAAAAAGAACATCTCGCCGCGATGGGCTTTCTTTCCCTCAGTAAAAACGGAAGGTCCGAATTGATTATTGACGACCGCATCGACACCACCTTCCGTGGCATGATGGCTCTGACCGTGGCCTGTGCCCGCTGTCACGATCACAAGTTCGACCCGATCCCGACGAAAGAATACTACAGTCTCTACAGCATCTTCTCGAACTCACTCGACGTGGCCACCCCGGTGATCGGAGAACCGAAATCGGGACCGGAATACGAAAAGTATCTTCAGGACCTCGCGGAAAAACAGAAGGTCATTGATGACTTCCTTGAACCGAAGCTGGCTAAAATTGCAGAAGAAAATCCGAATCTTGCCAACCGGAGAATTCAACTGGTCGCCAAACTCGACCGGGTGGATCGACGCGAACTTCAAAACAAGCAACGGGTCGTCGACAAGTTCGTCGCGGACGCAGGTATGGAGCCGGACAAAGCGATTATCCTGAAGGACAAGGAAACACCCTCCGGTCACGCCGTTTTCATCCGGGGCAATCCCGCCCGGCGCGGGGAAGCGGTGCAGCGTCATTTTCTCTCGATCGCTTCCCCCGGGGAACCGGCGGTGTATCAGAAAGGAAGCGGCCGCCTCGAAATGGCGAAGGACATCGCGAGCGCTGAAAACCCCCTCACCGCTCGAAACATTGTGAACCGCGTCTGGATGTGGCACTTCGGGGAAGGCATCGTCCGGACGATTGATGATTTCGGCATCCAGGGGGAAAAGCCGGACCACCCGGAATTGCTTGATTATCTCGCCCACTGGTTTGTCGAAAACGGATGGTCGCTCAAGAAGCTTCACCACCTCATCATGACTTCCGACGCGTGGCAGCAGTCCTCGGCCAATTCCGCTGCCGAAAACAACATGCTCGTCGATTCCGAAAATCGTCTCCTCTGGAAATTCAATCGCAGGCGTCTTGAACTGGAACAAATGCGCGACGCCGTTCTCGACGTCGCGGGCAGCCTCAGCGACCAAATGTATGGACGGGCCGTCAAAATCCTCGAACCGCCCTACTCCACCCGCCGCTCCGTCTATGCCTTTATCGATCGTCAAAATCTTAATCCCATCTTCCGGAACTTTGATTTCTCCAACCCGCAGGAAACCACTGCAAAGCGCCCCCGCACCACCATTCCGATGCAGGCCCTGTTCACATTAAACAGCGATTTCATGCAGAACCAGGCCGCCCTCCTCGCGGATACGGCGAAGAAGCAGGAGGATGGAATCGGCTATCTTCACAAGGCCGTTTTTGCTTCGGAACCCTCGGAAAGTGATCGCGTTCTCGCCGACAGCTTTCTCACGGCATTTGAAAGCGAATCCGCCTCACTCGGCAAGCGTCAGACCAATACCGAGTGGAGCTATGGATGGGGAACGGTCGATCAGAAAACCGGTAAGGTTACCTTCCAGCCCTACCCGCACTGGACGGGTGAGACCTGGCAGATCGCGAAGGAATACCCGCTCAAGGACAATCCACTCAGCTATCTCCATGCGCGCAGCGGATCCACCCACCCCGGCTACACCAGCAACGAATCGGCGATCTACCAATGGCGTGCCCCGAAGGATATGACAGTGACCATTTCGGGACTTCTCGAGCGCTCCAGTGTCGGGAAGGGCAACGGGGTGCGTGTGTTTATCACGTCAGAAAGTTCCGGGATTCTTTTTGATCAGGTTCTCGACCCGTCGAAGGACAAGCTCGTCACCTCGCTGAAGGATGTCACGCTCGCTAAAAACGAGCGGCTCTACTTCCTTGTCGACCCGCACGAAAACAATTCCAGCTTCGACTCGGTGCGATGGAGCCCTCAAGTCCTTGATCAAAGCGGAGCCTGGCCGAAGTCGGGACTCGCTGAAACCTTTTCCGGTCCCGCCACTCCGGCCACCGCCTGGAGCGCCTATACTCACGCCCTGCTCAACACGAACCGGTTTCTCTTTGTCGAATAGCCATGAACACTCTTCCCGCCACCCGACGTGAGTTTCTTTCCCGCACCGGAATGGGAATGGGCGCACTTGGACTCAGTCCGTTTCTTTCCTCCCTTCAGGCATCGAACCGCTCGCTCAATCCGCTAGCACCCGGTGCGACCCACTTCCCTGCCAGGGCAAAGCGGGTCATCCATATTTTTGCCAATGGGGGTCCATCGCAAGTCGACTCCTTCGACTACAAGCCGGAACTGGAAAAGTATCACGGGAAAGAAGTTCCGGGGGAGCACCTCCGAACGGAAAGGAAAACCGGCACGCTTATGAAGTCGCCCTTCAACTTTTCCCAACACGGGGAAAGCGGAATCTGGGCGAGCGATCTGTTTCCGAAAGTTTCGGAAATGGTCGATGACCTCTGCATCATCAATTCGATGCATGCCAACGTCCCGAATCACGAGCCATCACTGATGCTCATGAACACGGGCGCGGAGCGCGTCAACCTCGTGCGTCCGAGCATGGGAAGCTGGGTCACCTACGGACTGGGGACCGAAAATGAAAACCTTCCCGGTTTCGTTTCCCTCTGTCCCGGAGGAGTGCCGATCGTCGAAACACAGAACTGGCGCTCCGCCTTCCTTCCCGGTGCCTACCAGGGGACTCACATTGACACCAAGAATACGAATATCGCCAAGCTGATCCCCGACATCCGCAATCCGAGAATGCCGCGGGAGTTGCAGCGAAAGCAGCTCGACCTGATCCAGGAAATGAATCGGCAGGATGGAGAAGACGGAGGCCTCGATCCTGATGCCGAAGCCCGTATTCACTCCCTCGAGCTCGCCTACAAGATGCAGATCGAAGCGACCGATGCCTTCAACGTCGAACGCGAGCCGGAGTCAGTCCGCAAGCTCTACGGGGAAACCCTTCACGGACGTCAGATGCTCATCGCCCGCCGACTGGTCGAGCGTGGCGTTCGCTTTGTTCAGGTCTGGCACGGAGCCGGGCAGCCCTGGGACAGCCATGCGGAGATTGCAAAAAATCATGGCAAGCTGGGCCAGGAAGCCGATCAACCAATCGCCGCCCTGCTAACCGATTTGAAGCAGCGCGGACTTCTTGAAGACACACTCGTCATCTGGGGCGGTGAGTTCGGTCGCACCCCGACCGTGGAACTTCCCACACCCGGTTCCAACGCTGCCAACACGAAGTTGGGCCGTGATCACAACCACCACGGCTTTACCATGTGGATGGCCGGGGGCGGAGTCAAAAGCGGCTTTCAATACGGAAAGTCCGACGACTTCGGTTTCAAGGCGGTCGAGAATCGCATGCACGTGCATGACCTCCACGCAACAATTCTGCACCTATTAGGTTTTGATCACGAAAAACTCACCTATCGCTATGCCGGTCGGGATTTCCGACTGACCGACGTCCACGGCGAAGTTTTTCACGACCTCCTCGCGTAACTTACAGACATCCAGAGGCGGGCGTATTTCGGGATCTTCCGAATCCACGGGCGGGGTAGCTTTTCAAGCCCGGATTATACCGCCATCGAAACCGGCAATCGAATTTCAAACTTCGTCCACTCCCGGTCAGCCTGCGCGAGGCTGATCTCTCCACCGTGCCCTTCCACGACCGCCTGTGCGAGGCTGAGACCGAGACCAAAGCCATCGACTCCGCGGGAGCGAGCTTTGTCTGCGCGGAAGAACCGGTCAAAGACTTTGCTCTTTTCTTCCCCGGTAATTCCGGGCCCGGTGTTTTCGACCGAAATCAGGATCACACCTTTCTCCGATTTCATCGCAATTCGGACGATGCCCTCTTCTTCGTTGTACTTGATCGCATTGTTGATCAGGTTGAGCAGGGCCTGTTGCAGAAGAGTTGGATCGCCTTGTATTTTGATCCCACTTTCGATGTCCGACTCGATGCGAACTCCACCCGACTCGGCCATGATTTCGGCATCTTCGCAGAGCGTTTCCAGTTCCGTGGAAAGATCAATGGGATCCGACTTTCGGATCAGCTCGCCTACATCAGCCTGAGAAAGCAACATCAAACTTCGGGTGATTGACTTGAGTCGATCCGTCTCGCCGCGAAGAATCAGCAGCCGGTTCTCCTCCGGTGCCCCGGGTTCACATTCCCGAAGGGCCGTCTCGATTTCGGCCTGCATCACGGTGATCGGAGTCTTCAGTTCATGCGACACATCGGCGCTGAATCGGGTGGCATGGGAAAACCCTTTTTCGAGACGGTCCATCATTCCGTTGAGGACTTCGACAAGATGCTCAATTTCCGGGTCCGAGTGCCCCTTTTCCTCCATCCGCGCATCAAGTTGCTTTGCGGTAACGTGACTGGCCGTCTCGGCAATTTTTCGAATCGGTCGCAATGCCCGCTCTGCCACGAGCCACCCCCCGAAACCAATGAAGGCGAGCGCGAGAGGAATTCCGATGAAGAGACCGCGTTCCAGCCGTTTCAATCCGGCAATTGACGCAGTGAGATCGAGAGCGACCATGACATAGTAACCGCGCTCATGAGCGATCATGATCCGCCAGTCTTTCCCCTTCCAGTTTACCGTCGCGAGTTCTGCCACTTCGAATGGATCGACATCAAAGGGATTGCTCGACTCCAGTGGCGGGATTTGCCCATCGCCCGGCAGGAATTCCTCCCCCAAAATCTCCGCGAGGAAAGCGTCCCCTTCGGAACGAGGCCCTTTCCGCCCTTTCAAGCCGCGGCCGGGCGCTCCTTTCGGCGACCGGGGAGCACCCTTCACCAGATTATCGTCACGCCAATCCGGGCGTTCCTTTGGCTGCGGTTGCCGGGCGGGAAACCCTTCAGGAAAGGCTTCCTGAAATTCTTCATAGTCGTCGAAAGACGAAAATATTTCGAGGCCTTCGATATCATCCCTCATGTGCAGATGAAGAAGCTCTCCATCAATATCATCCCCATAGCTGATACGAATGTTGTTCTCCACCTGGTTCCAGTTGGCTCTCGGATGAAGGTCATGGATCAGTCGACTGCTTATGCCATCGAGGCGCAGGTCGAGAGATTCCCTCACCGATTCAACCATGAAATACCAGGCGAGAACGCTCACGCCGATGATCGCCACTCCCGAAACGAAAGTGGAAATCAGTGCCAGTCGCGTGCGGAGGGATCGCATCTCTTACTGGGGCTTGCCGATTCGGTAGCCGACTCCCCGAACCGTCTCGATCAGTTTGGTGGGAAACTCCTTGTCCACCTTCTTGCGAATGCGCTGAATGTAAACATCAACGAGGTTGGTGTCAGGGTCGAAAGAGTAGTTCCAGACATGCTCGCAGATCTGCATGCGACTGACGACCCGACCCGGTGATTTCATCAAATATTCGAGAAGGGAAAATTCACGCATCGAGAGCTGAATCTCTTCCTCGCCCCGCTTCACGACCCGGTTGACGAGATCCATGAAAAGATCTTCCACTTTCAGCAAATGAGTCGCTTCACCCGCAGAACGGCGCACAATCGTATGGAGCCGGGCGATCAATTCCTCGATGTAAAACGGCTTCGTCATGTAGTCATCCGCTCCGAGATTCAAGCCCTCGAGCCGCTCGTCGAGCTCGCTGCGGGCTGTCAGCAAGAGGACAGGCACATTGTTCCCCTTCTTTCGCAGGTTCTTGAGAATGCTGAGTCCGTCCCGGCCGGGAAGCATGATATCGAGAACGATCGCGTCGTAGGGCTCGGTCGTCGCGAGAGCGTAGCCGTCATCCCCATCGCGGGTCAGGTCGACAACAAAGCCCTGTTCCTTCAATCCTTTTTCAATAAACGAAGCAATGCGCTCCTGATCTTCGACAACGAGAACTCTCATGGATGCTGAACTGATTAGATAGATTTCAAAAATTGCTTCAAGCGAAATACGGTGTCGATGAAAAGAAAGGACAGGGCTCCGGCGAAACCGCAAGCCGGAACCCTGTCACTCCCTCAACCAACCAGGGAAGTAAAAATTATCGTCTTCCGGCTCCGGGACCACGAAGTGGCGGATGGCTGGAGTGCCTGTCCCGGTCAGAATCGCGCACTTCCCTTCGATCCACGGTCCAGAGATCTTCGGGCAGTTCACGGGATATCTCCGTATTGCGGCGAATGATCCGGGCCAGGGTCTGCTGCTCAATGAGTCTCTGCAGTTCCGGATCGAGATGATTCTGATACCAGAACCGGTCCCCGTCCCGGAGGCGGAGAAACTGGTCCCGCAGGACCGCATGCACCGTTTCCCCAACCATGGCACCGCGAAGGGGGCGCTCCGCCAATCCACCAGCCCAAACATCGATCGCCTCGACCGAGCCATACGTTTCTTCAAGAGCGTCCTGCAAATCTTCGTCCGGGGTGATTTCATCAAAGTCCCGCACAGGATCGAGGCCGTAATTTCTCCGGACCTCATTGTAGCCGGGGAGTCCGTGATCCCTTCCCCGCTGGATGTTCAAAGCGGCGAGGTCAAATCCGCCTGCTCCGGGAGGGCCAAAGAGGAAATTCCGCATGTCGTCGACGAGACGCGTATTGATCGCCTGGGCGGGTTGACGCGCGAGACCGCGAAGAATCGGATCAATCCCGCCTTCGTCTGTGATTCGGTCGGGATCAAAGAAAGCAGACGCGAGAGGGAGGTGGCCTTCCTCAATTTCCCGCAATCTACGGTCGAGGCGCAGCAATTGGGGAGACAGCATCGAATGCCCGAAACGATAGGAAGCCGTCGCGAATACATTGGCAATTCCCGGATTCAAATCCTCTCGATACCCCCGGTAGCGGGGAAGCGCGCCCGGCCCGAGGAGGCGGGGCAGAAACTCACGAAACGTGATGACCTGCATTTCCGCGCCGACAATTGACCGGGCGACCTCGTAGATCTGGTCACCAGTGAGATTTTCGTTCGCCCTGGCAATCGCATCCGCCCAGTGATTGTGCTCACGGAGAAACACCGTATGGAGAGAGGTCAGGCCCACTTGCTCATTCGCGCGGAAGTCCCCTGCGAGGAAAAAATTCGTCGCGTGATCGGACGGCGCGTTGGGAAGCCCTTCGGTATTGAAAGGCAGCAAATTCCCTTCGCTAACGAGAAGCCGCCCACTCTCGTCATCGACGCGGAGGGCAAGTGATCGCACCGAATCCGATCCATAGACATTCGAAGCATCGATGAAGGCCGTAATATCGTTGATCTGCTGACGCACCCCGTCAACCGCCTCGCTGTAGGACCGGTCCATATCAATTTCCGCTTCGCCGGTTCCGCCCGGATCAAACCAGGGATCACCGGCCGGAACCGCAATATTGAAAGGCTCGATCAGATCGCTGGTCGGCGTCAGGGTGATGTCATGGTCGAGAAACTGTCCCCATTGCCCCAGAAAATCGGAGGCGAAATGACGATTCAGAATCGAGCCCTCCTGCGCACAGATCGCATTGCTGATCTCCCGGGCATTGGGACGATCCGCCCCGGAGGGAGAATCGACTCCGTCCGCATAGTCGATGGTTGTTTTCCTCAGGAAAGGAACTTCCGCCGCTCCCCACTCCGGATTCGCCTCATTGTTGCCGAACCCGTCGATTGTCCGGAATTCCTCCGGAAACCGGATGCTCCGAAGCCCCATTTTCACACTTCCGGGCTTCTGATGATTCTTTCCAGAAGATTGCGCCCCCCGTCGCTCCGACTTCCGAAGATCGTTCGGAGATGGCCCGCGGGATGCGTCCTGGGAAAAGGCCGATCCCGGGAAAAAGGAGAGACTCAGGACAACGAGAAGGTAATGCCGTGCAATGAGAGGCTGAAGGAGGAAGAGTTTCATAACATCCCCACTTTGAGTGTCGGAGGTGACATTTCGATGGATGCAAACATGACAAAACTGTCATTTTGAGGAATTTTTTTCCGCTCTCGCTTCGTGCTGGCACGAAAGCTGATCCCGTCTACCTTGGCCGCCCTTACAGTTAATCCCGTGACACCGATCGAAACATTTTCTCCCTCCGCTTCTGAAGCTCAGGCATTTCCCAACGGCGCTACGCCACTGGAAGACGGCCGGATTTTCTTCTCCGTTGTTTCTGAATTCGCCGATTCCGTGACTCTTTGCCTCTTCACCGATTCGGATCGCCCCTACCGCGAAACCGAACAGATCGCTCTCATCAAAGGAGACCGAAACCGATGGAGCGTTTTCGTCCGGGGCATTCCCAACGGCGCCACGTATGGATACCGGGTCGACGGCCCGTGGAAGCCATCCGAAGGACACTTTTTTCTTCCCGAAAAGCTTCTTCTCGATCCCTACGCCACATGCATCGACGGCCCCTCCCGCTACGTCGACTCCATGCGATCCATGCGACCGGACCGGAAGCCGATTCGCGCCGACAGTGGCATCCATGCCCCGAGGGCTGTCGTCCCCCGACCAGATTACTACGACTGGGAAAATGATACTCTCCCCCGTATTCCGATGACGGAATCAACCCTTTGCGAACTCCACGTCAAAGGGTTCTCCAAGCTCAACCCTGCGGTCCCCGAGGAACTACGGGGCACCTACGCCGGACTCGCCCACGAATCGAGCATTGCCTACCTCCGGGAACTCGGCATCACCACCGTGCAATTACTGCCGGTTCACCAGCATCTCGACGATTCTTTCCTCCTCGAAAAAGGTCTCGTCAACTACTGGGGTTACAACACGATTGGATTCTTTGCTCCCGAAGCCGGCTATGCTTCCGGAGACGATCCCGTGAGTGAATTTCGCGATATGGTGAAGGCGTTTCACCGTGCTGGAATGGAAGTGATTCTCGACGTGGTATACAATCACACCGGAGAGGCAGGACAAACCGGACCGACCTGTTTCCTACGCGGATTCGACAACCTGAATTACTACCATTCCGTCCCCGGAAAACCCGCGCACTACTACGACACCACCGGTTGCGGAAACTCGGTCGACGTCTCCCATCCACAGGTGCTTACCTTCGTGCTCGACAGCCTTCGCTACTGGGTTACGGAAATGCACGTGGACGGATTCCGTTTCGATCTCGCCGTGGAAATGTGCCGGGACGAACTTGGATTCAATCAACGGTGCGCCTTTCTTCAGGCCGCCTTTCAGGATCCCGTTCTCAAGCAGGTCAAACTCATCGCCGAGCCCTGGGACCTTGGTCCGGACGGATATCAGCTCGGAGGATTTCCGATCGACTGGGCCGAGCTTAATGGAAAGTTCCGTGACGACGTTCGACAGTTCTGGCGCGGGGATCCGGGTATCACGGGAGACTTTGCGAGAAGGTTGACCGGCAGTGAGCAGCAGTTCGGCTACAATGGTCGGGGCCCCTGGGCGAGCGTGAACCTGATCACCTCTCACGATGGATTCACTCTGAACGATCTCGTCAGCTACAACGACAAACACAATCTCGCCAATGGCGAAAAGAACCGGGACGGTGACTCACACAACATCTCCTACAACCACGGCACCGAAGGGCCCACCAAGGACAAGGCGATCATCGAAATCCGACAGCGACAGATTCGCAATTTCCTCGCCACCATGATCTGCTCCCAGGGCGTGCCCTTTCTACTCGCCGGGGATGAGCGGCTACGGACTCAAAAAGGCAACAACAACACCTATTGCCAGGACAACGAACTGAGCTGGATCTCCTGGGAAGATTCGGAGGAGGCAAAATCCCTGCGGGAGTTTGTGAAACGTCTGTTCCAGCTCCGCCGCGATCATCCCCCGCTGCGCCGCTCCCGCTTTTTTACCGGGGAAGCCGATCTGGAAACCGGAATCCCTGATGTCTGCTGGCTCCGACCCGACGGTGCGATCAAGGAATCAGCCGATTGGAATCAGAAGAAGGCAGGCGCCTTTGCCATGATGATTCATGCCGAAGCGGAGGAGAAAGCGCTCCTCTTCTTCTTCAATGCCCGCTCCGGGGAAACCAAATTTGCTTTCCCAAAAAACCCCGTCAAACTCTGGCACCTCCTCATCGACACCGCCGAACCCGAACGGGAGGGTGAGGAAATGAAAAAGAGCGAATCCCACGAACTGCTTGGGAGATCGATGCAAATTTGGGAGCAGGCCTAGAGTAGTTCGCTGGATTTGCCAAAGCGAAGCCTCCCCCTCACGATTTTACATCGCGGCGCTCAAACACGAGCCAGCCGATCACGAAGCCGGTCAGGCCGATTCCGAGCAGCCAGCCAGACTGTTCCCAGAAGCGGGCCCAGGGGATGTCCTGATAGAGTAACAAGAGCCAGGCATCCATCCGGGAGGTGATGAAGTACTCGCGATAAGGATCAAAAGCCGGCAGTGGAATTGCGGAGAGAACGCGATCCGCGACAATGATGGCCACGGTCACGATCGTCGCGGCGGCGGGTTTGATTCGAAAGCAGCCCAGCATGAAGGCAATCCCCGTCACCGGCAGGTAAACGAGGGAAAAACCCAGCACCGCGAAGAAATAGCGTCCCATACCTTCCCACCACCCGAACAAACTGACCTTGGGAAGTTCCGGTGTCCAAACCAGCATCCCCCCGCCCCATCCGCGCCCGAGACAGCCCACAGCGAGGGCCGTCACTCCGACGAAGAGGAAGAGCACGGTGGTGTAGATCTGGCAGGAGAGAAATTTGATGACGAGCAGACGCAGTCGCGAAATCGGTCGCACCAGAATGAGACGGAGGTTTCCGTCCTCCGTTTCCTTCGCCAGAATATCCCCGGCGATGAGGGCGACAAACACAACTCCGAGAAGGAGCATCGTGAAGGCGACAATCAGAAAGGCGAGCGTGAGCCCGGAAAAGTATTCGTCAAAACCTCCCGCCACATTCCCGATGAATTGCTCCATCTGAGCCTCGGCCTTTTCCCGGGTCCAGACATAGTAGAACAGCACTTCCACGAGAAGAAAGATTCCGAAACCGATGTAGGTCCGTCGCCGGGCGAAAAGCCGAAACAATTCCCATCCGAGTTGGCGGAGAAACAGGCTCATGCGTCCCCCCCCTTCTCACCGCGAGTGGAACTGACCCGCAAATAGAGAGCCTCGAGCGAGTCCTTTTGCTCGGCAAAGTGATTCACCTGGATTCCCGCTTCCAGCAGGGAGGCCAGCAATTCGCTCGCCTTCCGACTGCCGGAATAGACGCACTCGTCTCCGGAAAAATTGCCGCCGATCGATTTCCAGGCGCCGGGGAGATCTCCACCTGGATCCACCTCGATACGGAAACTTCGTTCGGTGCCGCCGAAGTCACGTACGCCGCCGTCATAAACCTTTTTTCCTCCCTGGAGGATGACGACTTCATCGCAGACCTGCTCGACCTCACTGAGCAGGTGGGAACTCAGCAGAACGGTCAACCCGAGACGCTCCCGCAACTCGAGCAGTTGCGTACGAAACTCAACGATCCCCTCCGGATCCAACCCGTCCGTCGGCTCGTCGAGAATGAGAAGCTCCGGCTTCGGAAGCAGGGCCTGAGCGAGAGCCAGCCGCTGTCGCATCCCGTGGCTGTAGGTTCCCACCTGATCGTGAATGCGCTTTTCCAGACCGACCCACTCAATCATTTCCTGCATCCAACCGGCTGAAACACCACCGGAATGAGCGCTGAGGATTTTCAGATTGTGCAACCCTGACAAATACTCATAGAAGGAGGGCGTTTCAAAAATCGCTCCGACTTTGCGAATCGCCTTTTCCCTCTCCTGCTGCACAACGGTACCATCGATCGAGACCTCTCCCGAATCTGGATACACCATTCCCAGAATCACACCCAGCGCTGTGCTCTTGCCGGCACCGTTATGCCCCAGCAAACCACAGATACTTCCCCGGGGAACCTCGAAGGATACCTCGTCGACCGCCGGGGCTTTCCTGCGATCAAACCGCTTCGAGATACCGGAGACAGATAACATCAGCGACCGACCGTCAATTGCAGATTCCGACTCACGTGACCATCCGCATAGAGGATATTCACCCCGTCGCCCACGTGCTTGTGAAAATTTTCTTTGTCGGAGACGGTCGGAATCCCCGACTCCGATTCCGTCAGCCCGAGTAGATCCATATTCCCCATCTTCTGCCCGTTGATCAGACTGTTCCAGAGGTAACTCGATCCGGTCTTTTCAAAAATCCCTGCGTGATCAGAAGGGCACTGGAAAAGTGTTTCGTCCTTCACATAGTCGAGAAGAACCGTATCGATCGCGGGAACGTCTTCGTCCCGGCTCTCACGCGCCGCGACCATCGTGGGAAAGGTGGTTCCGTGATCGAGAAAGTAGTTACTCATCCCGATCCCAATCTCGCGGAGCTTGCCGACACACTGATTTGAACGGGCTGCCAGCTTGATTCGCTCCATCGAGGGAATGAGGATGGCGGAAAGAACGCCGATGATGGCAAGGACGACCATAATCTCAAGCAGGGTCATTCCTTTGTTCCCACCGAAACGCGGGGAAACCAAAGAGAGTTGCCTGCGAGACCTGCCCCTGTTGAATGGGTGAACTACTTTGGTGCGGCCCGCCTGTAGCCGGAGGCTGAAATCCCGGATAGTATATCCGCTTTCCGGTGTTCGGCCATCCCGGACCCGAAGAGGCCGGCCACCGTTCTCTGTCGAGCTCGTCTTCATCTCAGCGCCGCCTCCCCATTCTTCCCATCGCGCCCTGCATTTCCTCCATGAGCGGGGCCAGATCGATCTTGGTCTCGGCGCTCGCCTCGGTGTAGTAGGCTTTGAAGCCGGCTTCGGCAATCTTCTCAACGATCTCCGGGTCCCGCTCTTCGAGATCGCCCCTTTCTTCGCGGTTCTCCCGCATGCGCCGAAGGGATCGTTCAACGAGTTGCTTTCTTTCGTCCCGTTCCATTTCGTTGAAGGACTGCATCATCTGCTCGAAGGCCCGGCCGACTCGTTTCTCCAGAAAGAAGAGTTGTTCGTCCTGATTCATTCCCTCGAAAAAGCGCCGACGGGGAGCGTCCTCATCGCCATCAGAGAATTTCGCAACTTCGCTCGCCTCCATCTGATTGAGCATATCGGCCAACTTGGCGATGTGTGCCATGCGCTCGTCAGGATTCTCGATCTCAGAAAGAGGATTCTTTTCCTGAAAAGCCACTACCTTCTCTGCGGTTGGTTTGATCGATCCGGCCACTTTGACAATTCCGATTACAACAATCCAGACAACTGCCAGGGCTACCAGGCCACGGATGAGAATTCGGTTTCGCGCATTCATTCAAAAGAGTAGACGGGGGAACTCACAGAAAGTTACGTCCGCGGCGACCTCTTCAGCCGCGCCTTCAATTCTGACACAGAATAGACACGGGTGGCAATCACCGCCGTAAAATAGATTACGACGCCGATCGCAACGAGACCGCAGAGGACTCCCACGCGTATCAGGAAACTCCCGTCCGTCATCAGCCAGGGATTGGCATACCCGGCAAGAAACCAGATCAGTCCGCCCATGATGGCCGATGCCATCACCATGCGGGTCACCCGGGTGACGAAGGAGGCGGTTACTCTGAGATAGCCATCCCTGCGGAGTCCTAACCAGAGAAGAACCAGATTGACCCAACCTGCAATCGACGTTGCCAGAGCACAGCCGGCCGGTCCAAGCCAGAGAAACAGGGGATAAGCGAGGACGATGTTTACGACCGCGGAGATAATCGTATAGCGCATCGGCGTTTTCGTATCTTCCCGTGCGAAGTAGGCCGGTTGGAGCACTTTGGCGAGCACGTAGGTCGGCGTGCCGAGGGCGAAGGCGGCGAGTACTTTTCCAGCCTCCCTCGCGGCCTCGGACGTGAATTCCCCCTGCACAAAGAGGGCATGCATGATCGGGCCCGGGATCACTAGCATCGCCGCCACTGCGGGCAGCCCAAAGAGAAGCGCGATTTCCATTCCCTGGAGAAGAGTTCCCCGGGCCCCTTTCTCGTCCCCTCCGCGAAGGCGACGGGTGATCTCAGGCAGCAGAACGGTTCCGAGGGCAATCCCGAGGAGCCCGAGAGGGAGTTGATTGATTCGATCCGCGTAGAAAAACAGGGCCACTCCTCCCACCTGCAGCGATACAACGGTCTGGCCGACGAGGAGATTAAGCTGCTGCACTCCCGCACTGACCAGGCCCGGTGCCATGAGTTTTCCCAACTGTTTCGTTTCGGCATCCACCTTCGGCATCGCAAAACCGAGGTGCACCCCTTTACGAACCGCCGCGACCACGACAACGAGAAGTTGCAGCAAGCCGCTGCACATGACCGACCAGCAGAGAACGCGAAGAGGATCCCCCGTTTTCGGTATGACGAAGACAAGTGCCACCAGGAAAACGATATTAAGAACGACGTAGGAAAAGGCAGGGGCCGCGAAGACGCGCCGGCTGTTAAGAATTCCGCTGAAGGCGGCAACAAGGCAGATAAAGACTAGATAGCCGACCGTGATCCTCGAAGCATGCACCGCCGGATCGAGACGTCCATCCTGAGCAAAACCAACCGTCGTCACCCGGACGATCGGCTCCATAAAAATGAAGGCGAGCACGAAGATTACCATCAGGATCACGAACATCAGCGAAATCACCCGCCGCGCGAATCGATCCGCCTCTGCCTCTCCTTTCTCTTCGATCCGACGACTATACATCGGCACGAATGCCGCATTGAAGGCACCCTCCCCGAAGATCCGTCGAAAGAGATTGGGGAGACGGAACGCGGCGACCCAGACATCAGCCGTGGCACCCGCGCCCAGATACTTGGCGATGAGAACATCCCGGGCGAAGCCCAGCAGGCGACTCAGGAGAGTAAATCCACTGACCGTAAAGAGAGAACGAAACATGATCAGCAGAACGTATCGGTTTCCCGTCGTCTTTCAGAAAACTCAGCCCTGCGACTGCCAGAAAGCGGGACCCGGCTGGAGATCGTTGGCCCCGTCCTCAAATTTGGTTCCGATCTGCTGCATGTTCGGCATCGCTTTGATCACATCGATCCCCTTCGTGATTTTGGCAGGATCAAAAACGAGTCGAGTCAGGGGAAGACCGGCGAGCGGGGACAAATCGGTCACCGGCGTTTCCCCAATGTGGAGACGTTGCAATTGGGTATTCGCGAGAGGCGATAAATCCGTCACCGGGGTGCGATGCAGAGTGAGGCTGACGAGCGGACTCTTGGAAAGAGGGGAAATATCTTTTACCGGAGAATCCGTCAGCCACAACATTCCCAGGGGCATTCCCTCCAGAGGAGAGATATCTTCCACTCTCGTGTTTACCAGATTCAATTCCTTGATTCCCAAACCCTTCAGGGGCGACAGATCACTGACCACCGTTCCACTGAGATAGAGTTTCTGAAGCCCCGTCATTTCCGCGAGTGGCGACAGATCTTTCACTGCGGAATTTTCAAGATAAAGCTCTACCAATGGCATTCCCTTGAGAGGCGTGATATCGGGAACAGCGCAACCCTGCAGATACAGCGCCATCAGCTTCATTCCCGCGAAGGGCGACAGATCGGTGACTCCGCAATTATCGAGAGCGATCGCCTGCACCTGGCCGGCCTGATCAATCTGAAACTGTCCGTTTCCAGAGTAGCCCGGATTGGCCTCCCGAATCACTTCGTGAAGTTTCACTTCACTCCAAAACTGAGGTTGGGGCGGCGGAGTTTGTTCGGGCGCCTTAGGTTCCGGATTCGCAGCTGGAGCATCTGCCACCTCATTTTCCCCGCAGGAGGCGAGAAAGAGAATCGACAATGCACAAAGAAAAAAGCGGTTTTGCATTTCCGATTCTCAACGCAAGTGGGCCCGCATTCAAGAACGGTGTTTTCGCCTTCATTTTCCCTCTCCCGGGCACCACCCGAACCGACAAGGCCGAATGCCATACTCACTCAAAACATCAATTATCTATAAGATTTATATTACCTAACAAAAATACCCAAAGTTCGGTCTCGACAGGGCTTTACGAGAGATATATTTCTCATAAATATGATAAGACGCCGGCATTGGAGCATCGGGATGCTCTGCCTATTCTCTGCAACGAACGGATTGTTCGGGCAGGGCTTCCCCAACGTGGTTCAATCCCCGGGGGATTTGCTTACACCGTTGCTGGCCCCGAATCAGGGCCGAACGGCGGTCATAGCCTATCACAATGGCTGGCTCTACACGGTTCCGGAAATGCCGGCAAGCCAACCCAATTCCGACTTCCTTGTCCGCCGCTGGGACCTGTCCGATCTCAGTAATGTCCGCGCTGTCGAAGTGTACAACGAAACCGAGCACCCTGTCATGGCGCACGGATACCTCAAAATCGGAGACTACCTCGCTCTTGGAGACAACTGGCCGGAAGATCTGCCGTTCTCCTTTCGTGCGGTTTCCCCGAATGTGAACCAGAGGAGCATTACTCCGGGACTTCGGGGCCCATATGATCGAGGTGACCTCTTTCAGCCCTGGCATATCAACACTTACTGGTCCTACAACACCGAAGAACTCGACGATCTCGCAGTGCTGCGAAAGAACGATACCGTTCTCGCAACCTGGGATCACATTGGGGAGACGGGCGTGATCGGACATCCGTTTATCATTGGAAACCTTTTGATCTTTGCCTCCGACCAAAGTCGCACCGGAGTGGCTACCTACGATATCAGCGATCCCACCAACCCGCGCCTTCTCGATGTTCTCAAAACGGGAGGCCCCGGAGGCTACTGGCCGGAGCTCTGGGGCGGCGACGGAAAACTCTACATCGTATTCCCCTATCGCGAACCGACCCCGGGCATGCGCGTCGTGGACGTGACCGACCCGGAGAACATGGAATTCGTTGCTGATGTAACCCTCCCGGGTGCCCAGGCGATGTATGTGCAATTTCAGGACGAATTCGCGTTTCTTGGCAGCCACAAAGTCGACATGAGAACAACCTCCTCGGTTCTCCGGCTCGACACAGAAGGCGAGTCGATTGATACGAGCCAGTTTCTCCTCCCGCTGGGGAATCTGCTCGCGACAGGCGGTGTCGATCAGAACCAGGGGCTCGCAATCTGGGCGCACCAGGCGGAGCCGGACACGCGGGGCCCTTCGGTCGGCTACCACCTCCCTCGCGCCGGACAAACCAACTATCCTACCGGCGCGCCGATCTCGCTGCTGATACATGAAACGCTGGAATCCCCGACCATCACCGTGGGAGAGAATCTGATCGTCCGCCCCATCGGTGGGTCGGCCATTTCCGGGCGGGCCGTTTTTGCATTCAATGACATCCTGACATTCACACCTGATTCGCCACTTCTTCCGGATACCACCTATGAAGTCGTCATTCCAGGCGGGGGAATCAAGGATGTCTCCGGCAACGGTATTGAAGGATACTCTTTTGCCTTTTCGACCGGTTCCACCATCAGCGGAAACCTTCCGCCGGAAGTCACCAATTTTTCCAGCTCAGTCTACCCGGCCGCGCCCGGAACGATCGTTAGCTTTTCGGCCACGGCAACGGATCCGGAGGACGATGAACTGGAATTCCGTTTCGATTTCGGTGACGGCACGTCACTCACTCCGTGGAGCACCACGGCGACGACCAGCCATACCTACAATGCCGTCGGCCACTACCCCGCCAAGGTGCAGGTCCGCGATCCGAGCGGAGTTCAAGCGTCGTCCATTCTCACTGTCACGGTAACGGACCGTACCGCAGAGGCACCTCCGGCCCGCAGCTCCACCGTTGTCCTCGACGAAACTCGCCGGCAGGTCTGGACCGTGAACCCGGACAACAACACCGTCACTGCCATCGATGCGGACACGCTCGAAAAAAGATTCGAAGCCGATGTGGGAAAAACCCCGACAACGATCGCGATCGACGCCAACGGCAATGCCTGGGTGACCTGCCGGGGGGCAGACCGGATCGACCGGATTTCCCCTATCGGTTTACCGCTCCCGCCGATAGGGCTGGACTACGGTGACGCCCCCTACGGCATCGTGATTTCCCCGACGACGGGAAAAGCCTTTGTTTCCCTGTCAGGGCCCGGCGAAGTAATTCGAATCAATACGAACACGCCGACTATCGAAGCAAGAACCGACGTCGGTCCAACGCCCTGTGCCCTCGCCTTGTCTCCGGACGACGCTACTCTCTACGTTGCCAGATTTCTATCGGCGACTCACTACGGGGAGGTGCGAGCCGTGAATCCCGGGACCCTTTCTGTTCGACAAGTCATCCGACTGAACAAACTCGGAGGCGACGCGCATCGCGACAGTTCGGCCGAAGGAAAAGGAACGCCCAACTATCTCGCGGGAATGGCGGTTTCTCACGACGGGGCCCGTCTTCTTGTCGTTTCGAACAAGATGAACACTGATCGCGGGACGCTCACGGGAGCCGACCTCGATCAGGACAACTCCGTTCGCAATCTTCTCACCGTGATCGACACCGGGTCTTCGGAAGTGGTCCAGTCCATCGACATTGACAACAGCGATTCCGCCTCGGCAGTGTGCTTCAGCCCCCTCGGCGACTACTTCTTCGTCACCCTGCAAGGCAACAACGACCTTTCCGTCTTCGACACCTACAGCCTTGCGACCTCCTCCGGGCTGGGCGCATTCCTTTCCCGGCAAAGAATCGGGAAGGCACCCCGCGGCCTCTGCGTCGACCCCACGACAGACCGGCTCTTTGTGAAAAATTTTCTAAGCCGTGACCTGACTGTCTTCGAATTGGAGGGTTTAGCGGCAAGAGGGCGTGCTGACTTCCCTAAAATATCTGTTCCAACCGTGGAGACCGAAACGCTCGCCAGGACGATTCTGCGCGGGAAGCAGGTCTTCTACGATGCTGCAGATCCCCGCATGAGTGGGGAAGGCTATCTTTCCTGCGCCACTTGTCATGCAGACGGCGGACACGACGGTAGAACCTGGGATTTCACCGGTCGCGGGGAAGGGCTCCGGAATACAACGACACTCCTTGGAAAAGGAGGCGTCGCTCAGGGAAACTTGCACTGGACGGCAAACTTCGACGAGTTGCAGGATTTTGAACACGACATTCGAAATGCCTTCGGCGGAACCGGGTTCCTGACGAATGCACAATTCTCCAACGCCAGCACTCCGGGAGGGAATCCGAAGGCGGGGCTCAATCCTGACCTCGACGCGCTCGCCGACTACGTCACCAGTCTCAGGCACGAAACGATTCCCCGCAGTCCTCACCGCACTTCCGCAGGCGAGCTGACCGCAACTGCGGAGGCCGGATCCGTCATTTTTAAGAGAGAAGGATGCACCACCTGCCACAGCGGTAGCGAAATGACCGATGGCGTTCTCCACGACATCGGAACCCTGCGCGACACATCCGGAGGACGACTGGGTGGTGAACTCCCGGGGATCGAAACGCCTACTCTGAATGGGATCTGGGAATCGGCGCCTTACTTTCACAATGGAAGCGCCGGAACTCTTGAGGAAGTCTTTACCTCTGCCGGGGGAACATCTATCCAGGCCGAGGGTGGAGCCACGAATGGCAATGCCGGCATCGAAACGGAATGGACCGAATACAACAATGACGCGACCCTTCGTGGAGGCGGATTGGCTCAGGTCTGGGAGGGCGGCACCCTCACCTTTACCGATGTCGACGGCGGACCCGGAGGAATCGGTGCGCTCGAAGTTCGCTACAGTTCCGGATACAGGGAAGGAACACTGACGATTCGTGTCAACGGGACAGCCTATCACACCTCCATTTCCCCCACTGGAAATATCCCGGACTGGCGCTACGTCAATTGGGACACGCGACGATTCGAGGGGGTGCAACTGCACGAGGGAACCACGAATACGATTGAGATTTCCGTTTCCGATCCCGTTTGGTTACCTGTTGCGGTCGACGAACTGCTCCTATCAACCGCAGAGGATCTTGCGAAAGCCGCGCCCCATCGAAACGTGAGCGCCCTTTCCCTCGATGAGCAAAGTCAGCTCCTCGCCTTTTTGCGTCAACTGGACGGAAACGCCGGGGGCGGATCTCCTCCTCCAACGCCGGTCGGATTGCGGATTTCCCAATCTCAAAGTGCACCTCCTCTGTTGCAGTGGGATGCGTCACCGGCATCCTCCTCCTACCGGGTTTATCGCTCGCGTGACCGCTCGTTTTCCAACGCCGCTCTCCTTGGGGAAACCGCGGGCCTTTCCTTAACCGATGAGTCCGCTGAACAGACCGACTCGTTTTTCTACTGGGTCACGGCTCTCAACAACAGCGGGGAAAGCGCGATCGGGCCCGCGGTGCAAAAAGAAGCCCTCGACCGGGAACCGCCTCCTCTGCCACTTCCCGATCTCAGCCTCGGAAAATCCGGTGCCACAATGATTGGAAACGATATTTACGAAAGGCCGCAGACCTATTTTCTTCCTGTCCGGACCCGGCGCCTCGCCAGGGCATTCTTTACTTTGCAGAATGACTCCGGTCTGGATAACCTCCTCCTCACTGCCCCGCGGAAGGATCGGAACGTGAACATTCGCTACTTTCAAAAGAGGGGTGGGCGCAGAAACATAACCGCCACCATCACCTCTGGAAGATATCGCGTTGCCGACCTCGCTCCCGGAAGAACCGATCCCTTTCAAATGCTGATTCGAGCCGCTGGAACTGCGAATCGAAAGAATCTCCCGCTTCGTGCTCAAGCGGAGTCGAGCCCGGGTCGTCATGACAGGGTCATTCTCAGACTGATCGTCAGGTAACGAAGTTTTTCTTGAAAGAATGAGCAGCCAAGGGTCGCAATGGTCTGACAGGGAATCCCTCCCGCCAGAAAATGAACGACGATCTTGAGCATGGCCCGGATGAACCAAACGAATTCTCCGTCGAACCGCCTCCCAACTTTCGAAGACGGAAGGTCCTGACCTTTCTCGCCCTGGAAACGATCACCGGCGCCGCCACTTATCGCCCCCTCCGGGACGGCACCCCATGGCAAAGCCTGGCGGTCGAAGCGCATCGCTGGAAAAACCGCATTGCCCACCGGCTCGAAGCGGAATGGGAAGAGTTTCGGGAGGGATTTACGCATCCTACTCCCACACCGCGAACACTGGAATCAGAAACAGAATACACTCAATTTCTCGCGGCGATTTTCCTTCGCTACCTCACCACGGAAGAAACCATTCGCCCCCACCGCAATATTCGTGATGGAGTTGCCAATGAGCTGCCGCCGCGGGCCTACTGGAAGCGGATCGAAAAGACATTGCGGGTTGCGGACGAAATTCGACACCGCCTCGGCAAGCAGCTCTACTGCATCAATTCCGCGTATCGGAGCCCGTCCTACAATGCCGCCTGCCCCGGCACTGCACCATGGTCCTACCACATGAAAAACCAGGCGCTGGATCTGATGTTCACAGGAGGCTCCGCCGCTGCTGCGGAAGTCGCAAAAAACTACGCGAAGAAAAATTCTTCCACGGTGGAATCGGCACCTATTCGAATTTTATTCACATCGACACGCGCGGTTCCAACGCTACCTGGGAAGCGTGAGACAACACCCTGAGTCGATTTGACTGAATTTACGTTGTCCTGACATCTTTCGCGGGATCTTCACTTTTTTCGAAAAAAGAGAAGACCGACTGCGCTCGCGGAATACTGTCCGCCTATGCAATCCTCTTCCTTTTCTGACCTCGGCGTCGTGTTTGATCTCGACGGCGTTCTCATCGATTCGCACGACCAGCACGAACAAAGCTGGTTCCAACTCGCCGACCAACTCGGAAAGTCTCTCACCAAAGAGCAGTTCAAACGCTCCTTCGGCATGAGAAATGAAATGTGCATTCCCGATGTTTTCGGATGGGCTACCCGCAATGATCCGGAAACCATCCGGGAACTGGGAGAGCGAAAGGAGGAATTTTACCGCAAGCTGCTGGCGGAAGGCCAACTCGAACCGCTCCCCGGCGTTCTGGCATTGGTTGAGGGACTCAAAGAAGCAGGCATTCCGATTTCACTTGGATCCTCAACTTCACGAAAAAACATCGAGGTCTGCTTTGCCACGACCGGACTCGACTCTTTCTTTGGTGAGAATTACACGGGTGCGGAGGATGTCACCCGGGGGAAACCCGCCCCGGATGTCTTTCTCGAAGCCGCCCGGAAAATTGATCGAAGTCCGGAAAACTGCCTCGTTATTGAAGATGCCCACGTCGGTATTGAGGCAGCTCTCGCGGCAGGAATGAAAGCACTTGCCGTCACCACGACCCATCCTCTCGAGTCTCTCGTCGGCACCGGTGCCTCACGGATCGTGGATTCGCTGGAAGAGGTAAATTCCGATTCGATTGCGACGCTCCTTGCTGAATAGAAGTTTTCGTCCTCATGATGAAACAAGACGAAAACGCAAAGGAAAGAAAAGCATTCAAGGACTGGTTCGATGCGAGTGCGGTTCGGAGACTGTCGGATCAGTTTGCCTCAGCCACGGATCAGTTTGATCGGAAAAAGTTCTCCCGTCTCGCGAAATCAGGGCTCGAAGACCTTGAGTTTCACGGTCGGGTCAAGCACCTCTCGAATGCGCTGCGGGAAACGCTGCCTTCCCACGTTCCCGGGGCGTTGAAGATTCTTACCGACAGCCTGCCGGAAAAACAGCCGGACTGCGATTCGGTGACCGACGGCTGGCTGCAATGGCCCCTGGGGCAATGGATCGCTGATCATGGTGTGCATCACTACGACGAGTCCATGGCCGCGATGGTCGAGCTGACAAAGCGCTTTTCCTCTGAGTTTGCCGTCCGGCCTTTCGTCGAGAAATACCCCGACCGGATTTTTTCCCACTTGCTGGATCTCGCAGATGATCCCAATCCCCATGTTCGGCGCTGGTGTTCCGAAGGAATTCGTACGCGGCTCCCCTGGGGGAAAAAGCTCCATTTTTTGATCGAAGATCCCTCCCCCATCCTTCCGATTCTGGAGCGACTCAAGGATGACGACGAACTCTACGTCCGAAGATCCCTCGCCAACAACCTGAACGATATCGCGAAGGATCACCCTGAGCTGGTCGCAGGTATTTGCAGCCAATGGACGAAAGGAGCGGGCGACGAGCGGATACGACTGATCAAACACGCGCTGCGCTCCCTCGTGAAAGACGGGCATCCCGGTGGGCTCCTCGTTCTGGGCTTTTCCCCTCCCCACCGGGTCTCAGCGACGATGGAGGTGGAACCGGCAGCCGTCTCGATCGGTGGCTCGGTAACCTTGAGAGCCACGATTCGGAACGATTCGAAAAAGCGGATCGCGATGATCGTGGACTACGCCGTTCACTACGTTCGGAAAGGCGACAAAACCTCGGACAAGGTCTTCAAATGGAAGACGGTCGAGCTGGCTGCCGGGGAGGAAATCACCCTCAAAAAGAAACATTCGCTCAAGGCGACGACGATCCGGGCGCTCTATCCGGGATGCCACCGCGTCGATCTGCAAATCAACGGCGTCCGGCTGGCTGAAGCTGAATTTGAGCTTCGTTGAAATTTTGTCAGTTGTGAACTCGCCGCTTCGTTGTAGGAGTGCCAACAGACCTGCCTATTTTTCTATGAAAGTGAAAGCCTTCCCCTCGCTCGTTCCCGCACCCGGCAAAGCCGAAACGGTCGCATCAGTGCCCTACGACGTCGTAAACACTGAAGAGGCCCGCGCCCTCGCCGGTGACAATGCCCACAGCTTTCTCCACGTCGTGCGCGCCGAAATTGATTTCCCGGCCGGAACCGACCCCTACGGCGATGAAATCTACGCCAAGTCGAAAGCGAACCTCGACGCGCTTCAGTCGAACGGCATTCTCGTCCGTGAGCCGGAGCCCTGTGTTTACCTCTACCGCCAGATCATGAACGGCCACGCGCAGGTTGGGATCACGCTCGCCTGCCACATCGAGGACTACGAGAACGACATCATTCGCAAGCACGAGAAGACGCGTCCCGTGAAAGAGAATGACCGGACCCGTCTCACCGACACTCTCAGCGCCAACACCGGCCCGGTATTTCTGACCTACAAGGATGTCGAGACGATTGACGCCTTTGTCGATTCGTGGATCTCCGATCACGAGCCCACTGTCGACTTTGTCGATGATGTGGAGGTTCAACACACGGTCTGGCGCGTCACGCAGGGCGAGGCAGGACCGATTCTCGATTCCTTCGGGGAAGTTCCCCTTTCCTACGTCGCCGACGGCCATCACCGCAGCGCCAGCGCCGCCCGGGTCGGCAAGGAACGCCGCGACGCCAATCCGGATCATGACGGCACGGAAAACTACAATTGGTTCCTCGCCGTCCTCTTCCCGGCAAGCCAGCTCAATATCCTTCCTTACAACCGCGTCGTGAAGGATCTCAACGGCCTCTCTGCAGACGGATTTCTGCAGCGTCTCAACGAGAATTTCATGCTCGATTCCAACGGCGAGAAGGTTCCCGACTCGGCCGAATGCCTTTCCGTCTATGTCGCCGGACAATGGCACCAGATTCGCTGGGGCGAAGTGGACGCCGACAACCCGATCGACCGGCTCGACGTCTCCGTCTTGCAGGATCGGATTCTGACGCCGTTGCTGGGAATCGGGGACCCCAGAACCGATGAGAGAATTGATTTCATCGGGGGGATTCGCGGACCGGAAGAACTTGAAAAGCGCGTCGACAGTGGAGATTGGTCGGTCGCCTTTTCCATGTATCCAACCACCGTGCAGCAGCTCACCGATATCGCCGACGCAGGAGAGATCATGCCTCCGAAGTCGACCTGGTTTGAGCCGAAACTCCGCTCCGGCCTGTTCGTCTACACGCTGGAGGATTAAATCCCCGGAAACTCGGTTCCCTCGTTGTTGTCCTCCATCTTTTTGAGGACAATGGACATGTCTTCGACCGCTTCCCAGACGTGTTCCGCGACAAAAATGGGCGCTTCCGCCTGGACTGCGAGAGCAATGCTATCACTGGGCCGGGCATCAATTTCGACGATTTTCCGGGCCTGAAGTTCGTTTTCCGCCCCGATAATTAATCGGGCGAAATAGACCGTATCTGTAAAATCATTGATCACAACCCGCTCTACATGAGCTCCCAAGGCAACTAAAACGTCCCCGAATAGGTCATGCGTTTGAGGCCTTGGCTTGGGGGTTCCGTGAAGAAACATGTTAATCGCGGAACCCACTGAGTGGTCGACATAGATGACGAAGACTTTCTCGTCATTGCCCAGAAACACAGCCGATCCGGCGCTGGTGGCCAGCACATTCTTCACCTCAACTTCGACGACTGATTTTTCCATTCGATTTCTCCAGTAACTATCGCGACCGAATCGCCGGTTGGCAAACACGGAGTCGGCCTATCCGGCGAATTTCAACCAGCCATGGCATCACGATGCTCCGAAGCCACCTGAATGTATTTTTCCGCCCAGTGCCGCAACTCCCCCTGCTCCTCTGCGGAAAGCGACCTTACTACCTTCGCCGGTGAGCCCATCACGAGAGACCCCTCAGGAGCCTGAAACCCCTTTGTAACAAGGGATCCAGCCGCTACGATGCTCCGCGAACCGATCACAGCCTCGTCCATCACAATCGCACCCATACCCACGAGCACCTCATCCCCGATCGTGCAGGCATGCAGAAGGGCTTTGTGCCCCACCGTCGTGAAGCTCCCCACATTTGTTCCCCGGTCGCTGGCCATATGAATCACGGTCCCGTCCTGAATATTCGTACCTTCCCCGATCACAATGGGGGAAATGTCGGCGCGGAGAACGCATTGATACCAAACACTGGACTGTTCTCCCAGTGTGACATCGCCCAGAATATTGGCTCCCGGGGCAATGAAGACGCTTGTGGGAATGTCAGGGCTGGAACCGAGATGAGTGCAAACGGGATTGGAGTTCATTTTTGTAAAAATCGGACAGGGTTGAAATGAGTTAGAATGGGAAGAAACCTGAAAATTTAAGCTTGCTAAAGTAAATTTCGGTTCATAGTAAGGGATTGAGACAAACGCTCAAACCGTTGATTTACGGAGGTTTCAACGAGAATCCACCGGAAAGAAGCGGCCTTACTAACTACCAGACTACAACTACCAATTCGATTATGAACAAGGGAGAACTCATTGAAGCAGTACAAAAATCACTCGGCGGAGACACCTCCAAGAAGGCTGCCGAAGCAGCAGTGAAGGCAGTGCTCGAAACCATCGCCAAAGGCGTTAAGAAAGACGGCAGCGTTCAGCTGATCGGATTCGGAACCTTTGAAGTACGGAAGCGCTCAGCCAGAACCGGTCGCAACCCCAAGACTGGCGAGACCATCAAGATCAAAGCGTCCAAGACGGTTGGCTTCAAGCCTTCGTCCGCGCTCAAAGGATCTCTCTAAGATCCTTTGCTGCTGACGATCTAAAATATCTCAAAGGCGCGACAGGCAACTGTCGCGCTTTTTTGTGTCTGGACACTCTCCAGGTTTCGCCAGCGCCGCCTGTCCTCCCCTTCTGCTAATCAGTCTTCCTCCCGAGGCACCGGGATCGCTTCGCACTTCTCTTTCCATCCCGGGAAATTCCATTCGTTCGGAAAACCGGCGCATTGCCCAGGCTTGACCGGCTGGATCGTGCACTCGATTCCCTCGAGAAAAATGCATTCCCCGTTGGGCTTGTCGATCAAGGTGAGTCCGGCACGGTTGAGCCTGAGGTCTGTGAATTCCGCCACGAAATCGTAGAGCGGCATTTCAAGGTGCCCCGCGATCTTCTTCACCTCTTCATCCGTGACCGGAACCTCACCATGCCATCTGCAACAGTTTCCGCAACGCTGGCATTCATAACGAACGCCTTCTTCCATGTCGTACAAGCTCAATTCGGTAAAGGGAGTCGGTCGAAATATGGACGAATTGCCACAAAAAGTCGAATTCCCCGGCTTTTTTTCGCACAGAGACTTCTGGTCCGGTGGAAAAATGGATTCCGCGTGTTACCTTCTCCTCTTTTTACACCGCTTCCCAGGATGCCGATCTAACAGGTTGGCGTTCTATCTATTTGTGGCACTCTCCTTATGATCAGCAAAATCATCGGCGCTTTCTCCAGCGACATTGGCGTTGACCTCGGCACAGCGAATACTCTGGTCTATGTCCGCGACCAGGGGATCGTCCTTCGTGAGCCCTCTGTTGTCGCCGTAAAGTCCGGCACGAATCTGGTCCTCGCCGTTGGCGACGACGCCAAGCGAATGCTCGGACGAACTCCGGGTAACATTGTCGCGATCCGCCCTCTTCGCGACGGAGTGATTGCAGACTACGAAGTGACCGAGGCGATGCTTCGCCATTTTATCCGGAAAGTTCACAACCGCAGAAACTGGATCCGCCCCCGCATTGTCATTGCGGTTCCCTCCGGTATTACCGAGGTCGAAAAACGAGCCGTAAATGAGTCCGCTGCTGCTGCCGGAGCGCGCGAAGTGCACCTCATCGAAGAGCCCATGGCCGCTGCGATCGGAGTGGGACTCCCCGTGCAGGAGGCGGCCGCCAACATGATCGTCGACATCGGCGGTGGAACGACTGAAATCGCGATCATTTCCCTCTACGGTCTCGTCTACAGCCGCAGCGTGCGGGTTGCCGGAGATGAGCTGGACGAAGCCATTATTCAGTTCATGCGTCGCGCTTACAACCTGATGATCGGGGAACGCACCGCCGAAGAAATCAAGATCCGGATGGGGTCGGCCTACCCCCAAGCCAAAGAAACCACGGTCGAAGTGAAAGGCCGTGATCTCGTCGCAGGGCTCCCGAAGACCATCAAAGTGACGTCTTCCGAAATCCGCGAGGCACTGATGGATCCGCTCAATATCATCATCGAGTCCATTCGGGTGACTCTGGAGCGCTGTCCACCGGAACTGTCTGCGGACCTTGTCGACCGGGGCATTATGCTGGCGGGCGGTGGCGCCCTTCTCACCGGGATCGATCAACTCATTTCGGAGGAAACGGGACTTCCCGTTCACGTGGCGGAAGATCCTCTCAGCGCGGTCGCCGAGGGAACGGGAAAGCTTCTCGATGAACTGGATTTCCTGAAAAAGGTATCCCAGCCCGGCCGGACTTAGAATTCCAGCCCCTTCCTTTACGCCCTGCGTCTGACTGTATATGAGCCGACTGAATATCATCTTTCTGATCGTATTCGTTGCGCTTTTAGTCGCGATCACTCTTTTCAGCCCCGAAACGGTTTCCCGGGTCCAAAGCGGGGCCATGGTCGCTTTTCGCCCCTTCATGAAAGCTTCCAGCAGGTTGGAAACCGGCGTCGAGACAGTCGGGACCGAGTCTTTGAGCCATTCTCAGCTCAGCGAAATGGTGGAGGAGCTGAAGCGCGAGCGAAACCGTCTCAAACTGGAGGTCATTCAGCTCGACGAAATTGTGCGTGAGAACAACCAACTGCGCCGGGCCCTTCAATATATTGAGAAAGAACCGCTATCCGTTCTCGCGACGCGCGTCATCAGCCGCAAGCCGTCGAACTGGTACAACACCATGGTGATTGACAAAGGAAGCGCCCATGGCATCGAGGTCGATAGCCCGGTGATTGTTCCGGTTGGCGAAGACGCCGGGCTCGTTGGAAAAGTCTCCGAGGTGATCGGGAAAAACTCCGCCGTTGTCCTGCTGCTCACGGATGAAATGTGCCAGGTTTCCGCGAAGTTGCAGAACACCCAGGAGCAGGGAATCCTCAATGGCCAGCGCGGAGCTCTTAGAACGATGCCGAATCTCCGCCTGCGTTACCTTTCCCGCGAAGCGGAAGTCGCTGCGGGCCGAAAGGTGGTCAGCTCAGGGACTGGCGGCCTGTTTCCGCCTGATCTGCTGCTTGGGGAGGTGCTCAGCTTTGAGATCGGCTCGATCGACGCGGAGGCGACCGTCAAACCGAGCGTGAATTTTGAAGAACTGATCGACGTTTTCGTCGTTCTTCCCGTCAGGGATCCCGAAGAGGAGGAACTGGACGATCCATCCGGTGCAGCTTTGCCGAAAGAACCTGCTTCCTCTCCGGATCCGAAGGCCGTGGAGAGAAAACAATGAGGTTTTTCCTGTGTATCATCGGGCTGCTCGCCGCCTCCTTCTTTGTGCAGGAATTCATTCCCGCCTTCGAATGGGCTTATGCCGCCCGCCTGCTCATCGTGCACATCACCTTTCTCGCTGTCGCGGTGGCAGTCCCCTTCCCCGCCATGCTCACCTTCGCGATGATTACCGGTTTCCTATGGGACGCCCGGTATCACATGCCCCTGTATCTCCCCGATGCGATCGGCGGCGTGCTGACCCAGGCGGAGTTGCCTTTCGGATTTACCATTTTCATCTTCGGGCTCACGGGAGCCCTCATTCAGGGAGTTCGCCCCCTCTTTCGTCGCGGACGATGGGAGCTTCCAGTCCTTATGATCGGTATCTGCACTTCTCTCGCACTCCTGATCGAATATCTCGTGATCAGCTTTCATCGCGGCGGACTCGAAATCCCACCTGAATTTTGGTGGAAACTCCTCATGACGGGATTGTTTTCTGCTCTTGTTTCCCCGTTTTTGCTGCTATTGTTAAGTCGACTCGCCAGTCGCACCCGCTATCGGTTGCGAACAGAAGGCTTAAAACGACGACATAACTACGATGGTGACGCACTTTAGAGTCCGGCTCTACCTACTGGCCCTCTTCGTGATGGCAGGGTTCAGCCTGCTCGTGTACCGCCTTTACCAAATTCAGGTCGTAGAGCACGAGCACTACGCGTCCCGGGTCCCGGGTAGCAAGTTCGAATCCGTTCGAATCCCGGGTATTCGCGGGGAAATCAAGGACCGGAACGGACTTACCCTCGTCGACAGCACCCCGAATTACGAGCTCCGGCTCAACCTCCGGGAAATCGTCGAGGCGTATCTCAAGACTCATGAAAGTCTTCCGAAATATACCTGGGAGCGATTTGACAGCTACGGGCAGCGCCAGAAAAAGACCGAAACCGACATCGTCAAAGTTGTCGAGGAAACGGTCTTCCCCGGATTGCAGGAACTTGGGATGCTGGCGGACTACAGTACCAGTTCGATGCGGGTTCACTACCGGTCCACGAGGGGAATTGTGCCCTTCACCTATCGCCGGGACCTCAGTTTCAGAGAATTCGCCCGGTTTGCGGAGAACAACATCGGAATCCCGGGGGTTACCGTTTCGCGCACGGGACGCCGCCGCTACCTCTACGATTCCCTTGCCTGCCACATTCTTGGCTACATGAACCTTGCTGATATCGATCAGGTTCCGGAAGACAAGAAGGCAGAATTTAATTATTACGTCGGCGACGACTACGGAGTCATGGGCATCGAGAAGACGATGGATCACTATCTCCAGGGAAAACCCGGAAAGCTTGTGATCGAGAAAAACGAAAAGGGGAAAATTGTCGGTGAGGTAAGCCGGACCTCCGCAATGCCCGGTTCCGACGTCTATCTCACGATCGATGCGAGAATTCAGGCCATCACCGAACGCAGCCTGCGCAAGGTGGGCCGCGGTGCTGCTGTCGTGATCGAACCGAAAACGGGGGAGATTCTCGCCATCGCGTCCGTCCCTTCTTTCAATCCCAATGTTTTCATTCCCGAGGTCAATATCGACGACTGGAAGCGCTACACCGAGGATCCAACCAGCCCCATGTTCAGTCGGGCGATCAACCCCTACTCACCGGGTTCCACCTGTAAAATCCCGATCGCCCTTGCCGGCTGTCTTTCCGAATCCTGGAAGTACCGTTTCAGTTGCGGGGGCGGAGCTCACTACGGGAACAAATTCATGAAGTGCTGGTCTTCCGGTCACGGCTCCGTTGATGTCAGCACCGCGATCAAAGTGAGCTGCAACGGCTTTTTCTACCGCTATGCCAATCACACTGGAATTCGCAATATCCAGACCGTGACCGGCCTGCTCGGGATGGGAAAAAAGACCGGC
This sequence comes from Verrucomicrobiales bacterium, assembly GCA_029213265.1. Taxonomy (GTDB): domain Bacteria; phylum Verrucomicrobiota; class Verrucomicrobiia; order Verrucomicrobiales; family DEV007; genus Arctic95D-9. Next base: position 95,514 of record JARGNG010000010.1, read on the forward strand.
ATCAAGATTACCGGCGAAAACCCCGGAAACATTCCGTCCCCCGAGTGGCTGAGAATGCAGGGACTCCTCTGGAGTGATGCCTTCACCGCTCTCGTTGCGATCGGGCAGGGAGCAACGGAAGCCAGCCCTCTGCAAATGGCATCGGTCACCGGCACGGTCGCAAACGGCGGCAAAGTCTACCAGCCTCGACTCATCAAAAAGGTGGTGGAGAAGAACGGTGAAATCGTTTCTGAGGATCCTCCCGAAATCAAAGCCGACCTGACGAAAGAAGGCATCACGGCCGAGCAGATTGAGATCGTTAAGCGCGGTATGTGGCGGGTTGTCAATGAAGGCGGCGGGACTGCCGGACGCGCCAAATCCGAATTCACGGTGCTCTCAGGAAAAACCGGCACGGCACAGACTGCCAATCCTCTTCAGCCGACCAACGCGTGGTTCATTTCATTCGCTCCCTACGACGATCCCAAATACGCCGTGTGTGTGTTTGTCGAAAATGGCAACTCGGGAGGAGGCGCGGCATCCCCGATCGCGAAGCGGATCATCGAAGACGCCACCACTTTGGAACAGGGACGTGAAGTTGAGGTCACCGCATTGCCTGAGGCCATCGGCCGAACCGATCGCGTGATCAGTGTTTCTTTCGACAACTCGGATCTCGATGCCTTTGCCATGGCAAGCGAGGAAACGTCAGTCGATGTCACCGCCTTTGTTCCCGAGTCGCTGCAGCAGCGACGCACCTATCGTCCGGTGAGCGGGCTTGCCAGCCCGACCATCAAAAAATCCACCGACCGTCGCGGTCAGGTGGGAAGTATGAATTCCAAGCCGAAGCCAAAGTTTCGCCCTTTCCAATGGTTGAAACGGAAAAAAAACAGATAACGCCTTCGATGGAATTTTTTCTCTATTGTTGCCGTCTACTCCAGACGGCGTCCCACCCCGTCGGCCAAGCTGAATTCCAATCAGTGATCCCGCCGACTCTTTCTGTGTTTTCCTCCCAATCCGGGCGGAATTTCACAATCTCTATTTCTAACCATTCTCAAAAAGAATCATGTTCAGTAAAATCCGTAAGTTTTTTGGTCCCAAGAAGTTAGCCGAAGGAAACAAAATTGTCGTCAATTGTGAAAAGCTCGAAACCCGTGTCGCTCTCCTCGAGCAGGGTTCGCTTGAAGAATATACCGTGGAGCGGGTCAACGATGAAAATATCGTAGGCTCCATTTTCAAAGGTATCGTTCGAAACATTGAGCCCGGCCTCAATGCCATGTTTGTCGACATTGGCTTTGAGAAGAATGCTTTTCTTCACTTCTGGGATGCCATCCCCGAAGCCCTCGACGCCGGCCTCGAACCCATTCAACGGGGTGGCAAAGGTGGCGGTGGCAATAACCAGAACCAGGGGGTCGGTGGCAAAGGAAAGGGCAAAGGTCGCCCCAAAAAGCGTCGCATTCAGTCCAAGGACATCCCCTCCCTCTATCCCGTGGGGTCAGAGGTCCTCGTCCAGGTAACGAAAGGGCCGATCGGAACCAAGGGCCCCAGAATCACCACGAATATTTCCCTGCCGGGTCGCTACATGGTTCTCATGCCGCGCAACGACCAACTCGGTATTTCCCGGAAAATTGAGGACCCGAAAGAGAGGGCCCGCCTTCGCAAGATCATGGGGGAAAAGCTCACCGTCCCGGACAAAATGGGAGTGATTCTCCGCACCGTGTCCGCGGGTCAAAAGGTCCGCTATTTTGTCCGCGACCTTGCCATCCTTCTCGACGAGTGGGACGAGATCGACGAAAAATCGGCCGAATGCAAGGCACCCGCCTGTGTCTTCAAAGAGCCCGACCTCATCGAGCGTACCGTCCGGGACATTCTCACCGATGAGATCGACGAAGTGCTCTGTGACGACGCCGAATCCGTCGAGCGGATGAAAGACCTCATCGGAATCATCTCCCGCCGGTCGAAAAAGAAAATCCAGCTTTTCCAGAGTCCGACTCCGATTTTTGAAAAACTGGGAATCCAGCGCCAAATCGACGACGCGTTTTACCGGCAGGTTTGGCTCCCCAGCGGTGGCTATCTCGTAATCGACGAAACCGAGGCCATGATCGCCGTCGACGTCAACACGGGACGGGCCAAAAATCAGGACAAGATGATCCTGCAAACCAACATCGAGGCAGCCGAAGAAGTGGCCCGTCAACTCCGCCTGCGAAATATCGGCGGCTTGATTGTGGTCGACTTTATCGACATGCGAGCGCGCCGTGATCAAATGGCCGTTTACAAAGTCATGAGGGAACGTCTGCGCAATGACAAGGCGAAGACGCAAGCCCTTCAGATTTCCCAGTTGGGTCTGATGGAAATGACCCGACAGCGCCTTAATGAAAGCCTCAACATTACCGTTAACGAGCCCTGCCACTACTGCCAGGGTCGGGGAATGGTGAAGAGCGCCGAGTCCATGAGCGTGGAACTTCAGCGCCGGATCAACGGGGTTCTTGCGAAAGGCGAAGGTTCCCACAGCGAACTGGTTGTCATTCTGCACCCGGACGTGATGGAACGCCTCCGGACCCACGACGGCGAACTCTTTGTCGAACTGGAACGCCGCCACAATGCGCGGCTCACCTTCCGAAGCGACGCATCCTACTACCGCGAGCAGGTGGTTATCGCGGATGCCAAGACGCAGAAGGAGATTCGTGAATAACGGAGCCTGATGGTTTCCATATCGCACTCAGAGAAAGCCGGGAATTTCCCGGCTTTTTTCTTTTCCGAAGGAAAGCCGCAATTTTTTCTGATTGGATGGCGATTTGATTCGTCCTATAAACAGGGGAGAGATCTGTACTCCGGGAATCTCCCGAACCCTTGCTCCCCTCCACCCCCTGACATCCATGAAGATTTCGAAGAGCCTTCCTCTCGTTCTCGTCCCTCTATTGCTCGCCTCGAGTGCCCTCGGACAACTCCGCCGACCGGGCATCGTTACCGTGGAACGTGAGGATCGAACTTCCAGTCGACTCGTCAAAGAGGACGGGGCGATCTACCTGGAGGAAATGATGGTCGAAGAAGTATTCGGAAAAACCACCTCTGCGGCACCGATCTACTCCACCCTTTCTGCGGACCGCTGGCTGGGAAATCTGATTCCGGGGCAGAAGGCCGTTCTTCTCGCGGTAAGCGAAAAAGCCTACCGGGTCCGGGCGCAGGCAAAGCAGGGACAAGTCGCCGGCTGGGTCAGCAAAGCTGCAGTCGCCGGTTTTCCGGAGGGATTCGAAGAAAACCTGCGGGAGTTTCATGCCCGCTGGGTCGTCGTAAAGGAACTGATCGAAAAGCATCAGGTCGCTCTCGGTATGACCGTCGAGGAAGTCACCGCCTCCATCGGACCTCCGGATAAACGCTCTTCCAAGATTACGGGAGAAGGCCGTACCGATGCCCTCGAATACATATCCTACGAAAGAGTCCCGCAGACAGGCCTCAGTTATGATTCGTTTGGTCGCCCCGTGCCCACCACTCAGTATATCGAAGTGGAGTCCGGACGGGTCACGATCGAATTTTCCGATGATATGGTGACCGCAATCTCCGAAACCGAAGGCATCGACCTCGCAGTGAACGGAGCCTATCGCGTTGTGCCACGTCCCATCGTCCTTTTCTGAGAAAGGGAGCGTCGGTGAACGCCGGGGCGGGTTTTCCCTCCAGCTGTTTTTTCTACGCACCTCCCTTTCTCAACATGGGCAAAGTCTGAAAACCACCCCTATCACTGGTTTTCCCGAGGTGTTATCAAGATTGTAAAAGTGGCGGAAATTCATGCCTCGAATCCTGATTTTTTTCGCTTATTCCGCCTTTCCGGACGTAACGGGTTTTGACAATTCTTCGCCCTTCGCTTCTCATATAGACCCACAAATTGATTCAACGAGAACCAAAACCACTTCCCGCAAAATGGCACACGAACTACCTGACCTTCCCTACGCACACGACGCACTTGAGCCTCATATTGATGCCAAGACCATGGAGATCCACCATGGAAAACACCACGCGACTTACATCGCCAATCTGAATGGCGCTCTCGAAGGACATTCTGAGTTGGAAGCCAAGTCCATCGAAGATCTTATCTCTGATCTTGGCTCGGTTCCTGAAGGAATTCGCGGAGCTGTCCGCAATAACGGTGGCGGCCACGCCAACCACTCTCTCTTCTGGAGCATTCTCGGTCCTGACGGCGGCGCTCCTTCCGGAGATCTCGCCGCAGCCATCGACAGCGCTTTCGGGTCTCTCGACGCGATGAAAGACGAATTCAAAAAGGCAGCTCTTACCCGCTTCGGTTCGGGATGGGCCTGGCTGGGAGTCAAGGATGACGGCACGCTTGCGATCACGAGCACACCGAATCAGGACAATCCAATCATGGGTGAAGCCGCTGATTGCTGCGGTTGCACACCGATTCTCGGACTCGACGTTTGGGAACACGCCTACTATCTCAACTATCAGAACCGCCGCCCCGACTATGTCGACGGCTTCTGGAATGTCGTGAACTGGGACGCAGTAGCTGAGCGTTTCGCTGCTGCGAAATAGCCCGCCAACGAAAGCGAATACTGTCGTTCCGGGGGCGAATCGTAGACGATTTGCCCCCTTTTTTGCCTACGATTGCGAGTTGGGTTATCGAAATTCCGAGAAGTCTTGGTATTCAACATTACTGAATCTTTTTCTTCCCCGTTTGGCGGGAGAAATGCTGGTTGTATATTTCTGAGCGGAAAAAGTGAAAAAAATGGCAAATTAGTCTTGAACGACCACTACATGTTGTGCATTCTATCAACCCGCTACCAAGATATGGTGTTTTTCACGTAATTTCGGTTAGCGCGTAAATCTCCCGTTTTTCTGAAAATTTGACCAAAATCCGCCACTGGAGAGGGAAAATTTGTGATATTCAGGAAGTTTACGAAACTTAGAGAATCATTCTCGACCTACCCGTAATCCAACACATAAAACCATCCTAACGCCCCTCGATCTATGGACAAAACATTCAAAATCGGTGATCGCACTTTCGTGCTCGATCAGGACAAAGCTGAAGAAGCATTTGCAGCCAAAAAAGTAATCAACGGCCGTGAGACAGAAGCTTTTAACCTTCTTCCTCTCAAATATACCTGGGCCTACGACATCTATCGGACGATGAAGGCGAACCACTGGGAGCCGGAAGACATCCAGATGCAGCGCGATATCGAGCAGTGGCAAGGAACCGAACTTTCCGACAGTGAGCGTTGGATTATCCGGATGGGAATCGGTTATTTCTCCGCGGCAGAGGGCATTGTCGGAGACAACATTCTTCACGTGATTCGCGAAAAGGTGACGGCTCCGGAGCTCAAACTCGTTCTGGGACGTCATGCGCATGAGGAAAACATTCACGCGGACTCCCTTCTCTACATGATCAGCAGTCTCGGAATCAATCCGCATGAGTGCGAAGCCATGTTTGAGCAGATCCCCACGATCAAGCGTAAGAATGAGTTCGTCACCCGCGTCTCTCACGCCGTTCGCCGCGACATGGATCTCAACGATCCGGAAAACAAGAAGCTCTTCGCAAAGAACCTCTTCCTTTTTGGACAGTGCATGGAGGGAACCCAGTTCTACGGCCTCTTCGGAATGATCCTGAGCCTCTATCGCCAGAACAAGTTCCCCGGCATCGGACAAATGTTCCGCTACACCTTGCGCGACGAATCGAATCACATCGAGCTGCTCCGCAATCTTTTCATGGATCTCATTGGAGAAAACATGGAAATCTGGACCGCTGAATTCAAACAGGAGCTCGTCGATACCATGGCCGAAGCAGTCCGCCTGGAGAAAGAATTTATTCAGGATTGTCTCCCCGTCAGCTCGGTGGGATTGAACTGCGAAGAGTTCTTCCAGTATATCGACTTCATTGCTGACCGCCGCCTCGAAGGCGTTGGTTTGAACCCGATCAATTTCGGTGTTCAGAATCCTTTTCCATGGCTTGCCGAGATGATGGATCTGCGCAAGGAGCAGAACTTCTTTGAAGGCAAAGTCACCGAGTATCAGAAATCTTCGTCTCTTGTTATGGGCGACGACGACGACCTCTAGGAATTTCGGGTCATTCAACAAGGTTGGATTAAGCACCCAACCCTGTTGAATATCGCCCTGTTTACATCACACCCCGCACGCTTGTTAATCTGAGCTCTTCCTGAGCTTTTCCCGTTCAAATCCGGACCTTTCCGCAGACCGCCTCCTGTTTCGCGAATTCGTCCGCTCGTTCCCCTACCTACCCAACCGCACTACCAACCCGCATGATTACCCGTAACTTTATCGAACAAGACCTTGACCTGCAGCGCGCTGCAGAGACACCCCAGGATATGAAGCCCCGCTTCAACTGGAGCGAATTGACCGCCGAAAAAGAGCACCCCACTTCCCGTATTGTTGTTCAAACAGGAGATGAGAAAACGGATCTCAGCATCGAAAGGATCGCTGAGACCGTGGGGAAAGCGGTCACTGATCTCGCGCTTTCCCGCAATCAGGATGACATCTTCAACGACACCAATCGCCAGCTCGTTTCCAATATCGTAAACTCGGTTACGGAAATGCTGACCGCCAAAGCTGATAGCGAAGATTCCGACGCCACTGTGCTCCTCACGGCCGAAGAGCTCACCTCCGTCATCGAGATCGCTCTGGTTCGTCAGAACGCCCACGATGTAGCCAAGAGTCTTCTGATCCGCCGCAAGAAGTCGACCCCTGACGCGGGCATCATTTCCAACGACACCGAAAAACCGCTTTGCCGGGTCATCCGACGCAGCGGAGAGGTCGCTGCCTGGATCCCGCACAAAATCGAAGTCGCCGTTCGCAGCGCTTTTCTCTCTCTGGGGATGGACTCCTCTCCCGCAAAAGAGGTTTCCAAGGCCCTGACGGATCGCATTGCCCGGAGCGGACAGGAGTTTATCCGCATCGAGGAACTTCAGGATCGCGTTCAGGAAGAACTGATGCGCCAGGGGCATTTCAAGGTGGCCGAAGCCTACATCCTCTACCGCGCCCACCGTTCTGCGGAGCGTGCTCAGGACGAACACGAAATCAAGGAAGAGGAGGACTCCGCGCAGGAGTCGATGATCGTTGTGAATCGCGCCGACGGCAGCAGCGATCTCTGGGACGGCCTCGATCTACGCAAGCGAATCGAATTCGCGGCGACCGGCCTCGATCTCTGTCTCAGCAATGAGGAGATCGAGCACGAGCTTCGTCGCGCGTTCTTCAACGAAATGTCCGAGAAGGATCTGCAAAAAACAGTCATTCTCAACGCCAAAAGCCTTATCGAGCGCGATGGTGATTTCGCCAAATTTGCCGGGCGGATTTTGCTCACCTACATCTACGAAGAAGTCCTCGACTGGAGCATCGTTCGCGATGGTGCCGGAAAGCTCGGTGAGTTTCATCGCCGCGCTTTCAAGGCCAACCTCGTTCGGGGTATCGAAATCGAGCGGCTGTCCCCCCGCCTCCTTGACTACAATCTCGACCGTCTCGCCGATGCACTCAGTTCCACGGCGGACCTCGACTTTGACTATCTCGGGATTCAGACTCTCTACGACCGGTATCTCATCATCGACAAAACCAGTTCCGAGCATCGCCGGATCGAAACACCTCAGCTTTTCTGGATGCGTGTTTCCATGGGCCTCATGATCGGAGAAACGGAAGATCCGGAGAGCAAGATCATTGACCTCTACCGCCTCTATTCGAGCCGCCGGTTCTGTTCCTCCACTCCAACCCTTTTCAACTCGGGAACCCTGCACAGCCAGCTTTCCTCCTGCTATCTCTACAAGGTGGACGACAGCATCGAGTCGATCATGCAGCGCGGTATCGCCGACAATGCCTACCTCTCCAAGTGGGCCGGTGGTCTCGGTGGATCGTGGACTTCGGTTCGCGGGACCGGAAGTTACATCAAAGGAACCAATGGTGAGAGCCAGGGTGTCATTCCTTTCCTCAAGCTTCACAACGACCAACTTGTCGCAGTGAACCAGGGCGGAAAACGGCGTGGGTCCGGATGTGCCTATCTTGAAACCTGGCACAACGACATCGCTGACTTCCTCGAGCTCCGGAAGAATACCGGGGACGAGCGTCGTCGCGCTCACGACATGAACACGGCCAACTGGATTCCCGACCTCTTCATGCAGCGCATGGAAGCCCGGGGAACCTGGACTCTGTTCCGCGCCAACGAAGTTCCGGATCTACACGACCTTTTTGGAAAAGCGTTTGAAGAGCGCTATACACAGTACGAAGCCGACGCCAAAGAAGGAAAGATTGTCGGAAAGGAAATCCCGGCGCTGGACCTTTGGAAGGCAATGCTCAAAATGATCTTTGAGACGGGCCATCCATGGATCACGTTTAAGGATCCCTGCAATGTCCGCAGCCCGCAGGATCACGTCGGTGTCATCCACAGCTCGAACCTTTGCACAGAGATCACACTGAACACTTCCGCAGATGAGACAGCGGTTTGTAACCTCGGCTCCGTAGTTCTCGATACACACCTGACCGACGACGGCCAGCTGGACCTCGAGAAACTCCGCGAAACAATCCAGGTGGCGGTTCGTGCACTCGACAATGTGATCGATATCAATTTCTACCCCACCGAATCGGCCCGCAACGCCAACCAGCGCCACCGCCCTGTCGGGCTTGGCGTCATGGGTCTGCAAAATGCGCTCTTCATCCGTAACACTCCCTTTGCAAGCGATGCGGCAGTGGAGTTCAACGACGAATTTATGGAAGCGATCGCCTACTTCGCCTATGAAGCATCCAGTGATCTCGCCGCCGAACGCGGAAGTTACTCGACCTACGAGGGGTCGAAGTGGCAGCGGGGAATCCTTCCTCCCGACACCGTTGATCTTCTCGAGGAAGAGCGCGGTGAGCCCGTCGACGTCCCCCGTGGCGGAAAGATGGACTGGGACGCGCTTCGCGAAAAAATCCAGACGCAGGGAATGCGAAACAGCAATGTGCTTGCGATCGCTCCGACGGCGACGATCTCGAACATTATGGGAAGCACTCCGTGCATTGAGCCCACCTTCAAGAACCTCTTCGTGAAGGGCAATCTCTCCGGCGACTTCATCGTTCTGAACCGCCACCTCGTGAGCGACCTCAAGAAACTCAACCTCTGGGGGCCTGAAATGGTGGACCGCATCAAATACTACGACGGAGAACTCACCGATATCGATGAGATCCCCGCCGAATTAAAAGAGAAATATTCGACCGCCTTCGCGATTGACCACAACTGGCTCATCGATGCCGCAGCGCGTCGCCAGAAGTGGATTGATCAGTCTCAGTCGGTCAATCTCTTCCTTGCCGTTCCTGACATGAAGAGTCTATCTCACATGTATCGGGCAGCTTGGAGAAAAGGACTTAAGACGACCTACTACCTCCGCACCCAGCAGGCTTCCAACATCGAGAAAGCGACGATCAGTTCCAGCAAAGACGTTCGCATTTCCGCCGGTGATGACACCAAGCGTGAGTTCACGGAAGCCGAAAAACAGCAGTGCTCCCTCGACGCCCTAATCAATGGCGAAGAGTGCGAAGCGTGCCAGTAGGCATTGCTCACAACTACATTTCGTTGAAAACTCAAACGGCCTCCGTGGAATTCCACGGAGGCCGTTTTTTTCGCGAAAACGTGGTTTTGGATATTGGATGTTGGGGAGATTCCTCCACACTGACTTCTGAATGCCGCTCTCCTCTAACTCATGTTCTTTCTCGCCTGCATCGCGCTCGGAATCATTCCGATGGTCATCTACGCTGCTATTGTCTGGCGCCTGGATCGCTGGGAGAAGGAGCCCATCCCTCTTCTCATCGCGGCTTTTTTCTGGGGCAGCGTTCCTGCCATCATCTTCGCAATTATTGCCCAGGGCATTCTCGGAATCCCCGTCGACGACTTCCCCGAGGAGGCTTCCTTTCTCGTTCAAATTTACCAGGCCAGCTTTGTAGCGCCCTTCACCGAAGAGATTATCAAGGGCGTCGGTCTCCTGCTCCTCTTCTTCTTTTTCCGCCGGGAGATTGACTCGGTTCTTGATGGGCTCATCTACGGTAGCATGATCGGCTTTGGTTTTTCGGCGGTCGAAAATGTTCTCTACTTCGCCGGTCAGGAGGACACCGCCGGCCTCCTCATGCTGTTCTTTCTGCGCGCCTTTGTTTTTGGAATGCTTCACGCGCTCTTCACGGGATTAACCGGAGCGGGCCTCGCTCTGGGAAAATTCTCCCGAAGTACGATCATGAAAGTGCTCTGGCCTGTCATCGGGCTCTCCCTCGCGATGTTCACTCACGCGCTTCACAACTACCTTGCGACCCTGGGCGGTGAACACATTTTCTATGCCATTTTCGGAATCAGTCTCGGAATCCTCTGGTTCATCGCAACCATCGCCACCTGTTTGTATCATGAAAACCGGTGGATCCGGATCCACCTTTCCGAAGAGGTCGAGAACGGAGTTCTTTTCGCCGAACAGGCGCTCGACACCTCTCACTTCTGGACACGCAGCTCACTGAGCCTGTTTACGCAGGGCCCCGGAATTGTTTTCAAACGCAAGCGCCTCTTGCACGAAGCGACGGAACTGGCCTTTGAGAAACAGCGTCAACAGCACTTTGGTGCGACCGGTGAATGCATCCAGCGGATTGCGGCTCTGCGGGACCGGGTCCGTAAGCTGAGCCGCGAAGATCCCCTCGTTCTGGCCGGGGTCATTCGCCCGGGAGGCGTCCTTCCCCCTCCCCTGCCTCCGTTGAGGAGGGATCCGCCGCCCCTTCCGGACACAGCTTCCTAGCCCAAATTCGCGCCGTGCCGATCAATGCGACACCCGCAACGAAGGTGATCGCCGTTTCGGTAAGATCATAGTAGGAGGGCTGATCATTCGGATGAAATCGATATTCCGAGCTGCGTGCAATGGCGAAAAAGTGAATCCAGTTAAATGCCTCGCCGAATGACTGGAGAGCAAACCATCCGCCCAGCCCAAGTAACACAGTAGCAAAGAGCTGCTGGAGCGTTACTCCCTTGAGATTGATCTCCCGGTTTTCCTTCCCAGCCATCCAATGGGAAAGCCTCGGAGCAACCAACCAGAGCATTGCTCCCACGACAAAACACGCGAGGGTCGCAGCGAAGTTCAGAAAATACACTTCCTCCTGAATTCGGCTTGTCGCCAGCGCAGAGACCAGATGAGCAAGCCCTTCAACGATCCACTTGAGGGCAACCAATCGAAGAAGAATCTGGGTAAGGGCGGAAACGGGCATGACTTGTCATAGCAGACGCACTATCTTCCAGCAAGCGGGCTGAACCGCGACAGGGGTCCTTGAACGGTGGAGGCGACGAAGCAGAGGCGCGGACGGCCCTCCCCTCTTCGCACCTGCTCCTCGTCGAGCAACTTGCGAAATTCGGCAAGGAAGCCCGACATGATTTCGCGTCGCAATTCGCCAACACAGGGATCAAGGCAATCTTACAAAAACCTTTTACTTGGGGTGATATTCCTGCAATGCCATTACGCTGAGATCCGCAGCTTTTTGCGAACGTATCGCTCCGACACAGGCACGGACAGCACGCATCGTCGTAATGATCGGAACCCGACTCGCGAGAGCTCCGCTTCGGATTCTTGTCTCGTCACGGCGGGGAATCCTCCCACTCGGACGATTGATCACCATGGCGATCTCTCCGTTCTTGATCATGTCGAGAACATTGGGACGTCCCTCGGCCAGCTTGTGAAGGCGATGCACCGGAACTCCTTCTTCCTGGAGGCGCTTCGCCGTTCCGGAAGTAGAGAAGATTGTGAAACCAAGATCACTGAATTCCTTGGCGACTTCAACCGCCGCGTCTTTGTCCTGATCTTTCACCGAGATGAAAATATTTCCTTCGAGCGGCAGTTCCGATGACGCTGCCATCTGAGCCTTCGCGTAGGCCATTCCAAGATCGGCGTCTATGCCCATGACCTCTCCAGTCGACTTCATCTCCGGCCCGAGGCTGATATCAACGCCGGGGAATTTTGCGAAAGGGAAGACAGCTTCTTTCACTGAGTAGTGCTCAGGAAAAACCGGAGCCGTAAATCCAAGATCCACCAGCTTCTCGCCTGCCATTACCTTTGCCGCCAGTTTGGCGAGGGGGACACCGATCGCTTTGGAGACAAACGGAACCGTCCGGGAAGCACGGGGATTCACCTCGATGACGTAGAGGTCCTCATCTTTCACCGCAAACTGGATGTTCATGAGCCCGCGAACCTCCAGTTCGACAGCAAGATCTTTCGCTGCAGAGGAGATTTTTTCCCTCATCGAATCGGTCAGTGAGAACGAAGGAATAACACAGGCACTGTCACCACTGTGAATGCCGGCTTCCTCGATATGCTCCATGATCGCTCCAACCACGGTCGTTTCCCCGTCGGAGATACAATCCACATCCACCTCGGTCGCATCCTCAAGGAAACGATCGACGAGAACGGGGCGGTCCGGCCCCGCGTCGACAGCGTTTTGCATGTACTGACGAAGCTCATCGTCATTGTAGACGATCATCATGGCGCGCCCGCCGAGAACAAAGGAAGGGCGCACGAGAACAGGATACCCAATCCGATCCGCGATCGTGACCGCTTCCTCAGCGGACACTGCCGTTCCCGCAGGAGCCTGCTTCAAACCGAGCCTGTCGAGAAGAACTGAGAAAAATTTCCGGTCTTCCGCCTGCTCGATACTCTTGGGAGAAGTCCCGATAATATTGCAGCCATGACGCTCGAGGTCGGCGGCAAGGTTCAGCGGAGTTTGCCCTCCAAACTGAACGATGACGCCCCAGCACTCCTCTTCCTCATAAATATTGAGAACGTCTTCCAGCGTGAGCGGCTCAAAGTAAAGTTTGTCACTCGTGTCGTAGTCGGTCGAGACGGTCTCCGGATTCGAGTTGACCATAATCGTCTCGAACCCGAGCTCCTTCAGCGCAAAGGAAGCGTGCACACAACAGTAGTCGAATTCGATTCCCTGACCGATCCGGTTCGGACCGCCGCCCAGAATCATAACCTTCTTCTTATCGCCGCCACGGGCCTCATTTTCGATCCCGTAGGTAGAGTAGAAATACGGGGTGTAGGCCTCAAACTCGGCCGCACAGGTGTCCACAAGTCGATAGGTGGGAATGACGCCCGCCTCTTTTCGTTTTGCCCGAACTTCGTCAGGAGTGGTTCCGGTCAGATACGCGAGTTGGGGATCCGAATAACCAAGTTTTTTGGCGCGGCGAAAATCCAGCGAGTCGAGGTCGGTTCCGAATTCCTTTTCTGCGGCAAGGATGTCCTCAATATTTTTGAGGAACCACGGATCAATCGCGGAGAGATCAAAAATCTCCTCGAGGCTCAAGCCGGCTTCGAAAGCGAGGCGGACAAAGAAAATCCGCTCTGCATTCGGCGTCGCGAGACGCTCGCGGATGTAGCTGACATCAGGATTCCCGTCCTTGCCGTCGGCACCGAGTCCAAAACGACCTGTCTCCAGCGAACGGAGAGCCTTCTGGAGCGATTCTTTGAATGTTCTCCCGATCGACATAGCCTCACCGACGCTCTTCATCTGCGTGGTCAGGGTCGCGTCGGCATCGGCAAACTTCTCGAACGTGAAACGGGGAATTTTTACTACGCAGTAGTCGATCGTCGGCTCAAAGCTGGCCGGCGTTTCCCGGGTGATGTCATTGGGAATTTCATCGAGCGTATATCCCACGGCCAGCTTTGCCGCGATCTTGGCGATCGGGAAACCGGTCGCCTTCGAAGCGAGAGCAGAAGAGCGGGAAACCCTCGGGTTCATTTCGATCACGATCATGCGTCCGTTCTCTGGATTCACCGAAAACTGAATGTTGGACCCCCCCGTTTCGACGCCAATTTCACGAATCACAGCAAACGAAGCATCCCGCATCATTTGATATTCACGATCCGTCAAGGTCTGCGCCGGGGCCACTGTGATCGAGTCTCCGGTATGAACTCCCATCGGATCGAAATTCTCGATCGAACAAATCACGACGCAGTTGTCGGCGCAGTCGCGCATGACCTCCATTTCGTATTCCTTCCACCCGAGAAGAGATTCTTCAACGAGAACCTCCGTCACCGGTGAAAGATCGAGACCGCGTCGCACAATGGTATCAAAGTCCTCCTTGTTGTAGGCAATACCACCGCCGGATCCTCCCAGCGTGTAGGCCGGACGGATGATCATAGGAAAGGCGCCGATCTCCTTCGCAATCTCAAGCGCCTCATCCATGGTATGGGCGACGCCTGACTGCGGCATATCGAGGCCGATTTTGATCATCGCCTCTTTGAAGAGAAGTCGATCTTCGCCTTTCTCAATCGCATCGGCATTGGCCCCGATCATCTTCACGCCGGCACGCTCAAGGTATCCGGAGCGGAAAAGCTCCATCGCGGCATTCAATGCCGTTTGACCGCCAAGAGTCGGAAGCAACGCATCCGGCTTTTCCTTCTCGATGATCTTTTCAATCACCGCCGGAGTAATCGGTTCAACATAGGTCCGGGCGGCAAATTCCGGGTCTGTCATGATGGTGGCCGGGTTCGAATTGACCAGGACTACAGTGTAGCCCTCTTCCTGGAGAGCCTTGCAGGCCTGCACTCCGGAATAGTCAAACTCACATCCCTGCCCAATTACAATGGGCCCGGAACCAATCAGCAGAATTTTCTCAATCGAGGTATCTCGCGGCATGAAACGAAGGGTAAAATTTCTCACCCCTTGCATCGGGAAACCGTCTTGGCAACGGAGGAAATCGGATTTTCGAAAAGAGTTTCGGTTCAGAGAGCCCGAATATATCGGAATCAGGAGAATTTCCCCTTGAAATTAGCCCAATTTCTCCCAAAGATGAAGCAGACAGCTGTGTCCATGAACACGATGAAATTTTTCTCTCTCACTCTCACCATTATTCTTTCCGGATCCGCCTTCGCTACGGCGCAGGATAACGTGCCGAAGCAATACCAGAACATTGAGCCGGAGTTGAAGTGCCACTACCCGAGAAAAGATCGCAGCTTCTGCAAAGTTTTTCCCCAGTTTTCCTTTAAGAAGGGTCTCTGCAATCCGGAACCTGAGCTTCTCGGGCACATCGTCTGGTGCAGCGAAGAGATTTCCGTTACGGAACGCGATGAGTGCGGGAAGATGGAAACCTTCGACGCAGTGGTCGTCACCTACCGTAAAGTCTATTGCAACGGTGCCTGGGGTGACAAGTTCAAGCGAACCTATCGCAAAGAACCCACCATTGTGACCCCTGCTCTCGCCAAAAACGTGATCAAATAGCGGACTCCGCAGCGGGTTGGCTTCATCCTGCTCCTACCGATGGAGTTTGACCTGACCGGCGAGCACTCCCGCTACGCCTACCGCCTTCTCGCAGGACTGGTGACGCCGCGTCCGATCGCCTGGGTTACGACGATTGATGAGGAAAGCCGCGTCAACGCGGCCCCCTTCTCCTTCTTCAACGTGTTCGGCACAAGACCTCCGATTCTCGGGTTTGCCCCGGGTGACAAGGAACCTGGAATTCCAAAAGACACCGCCCGCAACATTCGTCGAACCGGAGAATTCGTGGTGAACCTCGTCGATGAAGCCTGCGCCGAAGCGATGAACCAGACCTCTACCGAAGTCGAATTTGGCGTCAGTGAAATCGAGTTGGCCGGACTTCACACGACATCAAGTAGCGCGGTTTCCCCTCCGCGAATCACCGAGGCACCTGTGGCACTCGAATGCCGCGAGTGGTCGACCCTGGAAATCGGAAAAAACCGTCTCGTCATCGGGCTGATCGACCGCGTCATTACGAAAGAAGGGATCCTCGATCCAGAGACCCTCTTGGTGAATGCGGAAAACTTTTCCCCCATCGGAAGGATGGAAGTTCCTTCCGGCTACTGCCGCACGGAAGACCGGTTTCAGATGGATCGGCCGGAGTGAGTCTCCCGCTCGATTGCTGAAAGGGCCGTTTCCCTCCCTTTAATCACTAAATTGCTCGAATTTACTTACTTCGGCTTCATAAATAATTTGGCAAAGTGTAATAATTCGCTTCCTTTTGGGGGCATCCAGTTCCTAAATGAGCGTGACCGCAATTGCCCCCTTTCGCGCCGTGGCCGAAAACCCAACAGAATCGCTAGGTAAAAACTACTTCCAGACCCGGGAGAAGTTGAGCAAAGCCATTGCTTCACTGAACGAGTTGGGAACCGATTCCGGAATCGACGCGGCTCGTCTTGATCTATTGAAGAATCTGATGGCGAGCCTGGAGGACCCGTTCCTCTTCGTCGTCGTCGGGGAAGTGAATGCCGGCAAGTCAACGCTGCTCAATGCACTTTTCGGACAGGATTTCTGCAATGCCGATGTCATCCCGACGACGGACCGGATCGCGTTTTTCAAATACGGCGAGGAAGCCCACGAATTCGACTTTTCGGAAGATATTGCGGAAGTTTTCCGTCCGAACCCTTTCCTCAGGGACTTCAACATTGTCGACACTCCGGGGACCAATTCCATTGAATCGGACCATCAGAAAATTACCGAGCAGTTCCTGCCAATGGCGGACCTCGCCATTTTCGTATTTTCGGTGACCAACCCGTGGGGAGCTACGACCTGGGATTTTCTCGACCGGATTCATCATCAGTGGAAAAAGAAAATCATCTTTGTTTTGCAGCAATGCGATCTGCGAACCGAAGAAGAAGTCGCGGCGATTCTCGAGCACCTGCAGAAAACGGCCCATCACCGCTTCGGACAGCACTTTCCCACTTTCGCCATTTCAGCCAAGCAGGCCTTTCTGGCGAAAACATCCGAGACTGGAAATGACGAACTGGGAGACGACAGCCAGATCGCCGGCCTGGAACGCTACATCGCCGGCGTCGTGGAATCTTCCGAGGCCCGCCTCGTGAAACTGATCAAGGCCTGGCGCGCCTCCTGTTTTGTCCTCGGGGAGATCAAAGAAAAGCTCGGTGCTGCCTCGGAGATCATTCGTGCCGATACCGAACTGTTGAGCGAACTGGAACCGGCCTGCCGCGTTCAGCAGGAACGGACATTGAAAAAGTGCGAACCGCTTTTTGAAGCCTTTGACCAAAGCTTTATGGCAGCCGGCATTCAGGCCGAGCCATTGCTCGACTCCGAATTCCGGATCATGTCCGCGCTTCTGCCGCAGCGAAAAAGCGCTGAGGAGATCGAGGGACTCATCTTCGCAACGACGATGAAGGCAGTGCGCCGCAGTGTCGGAGCGGGAGCCAATGCCGTGCAGGAAGACGTTCAACATCTCTGGGAACGCGTTTCAGAGGAAATGGAGCAACATTTCAACCTGGAGCTGAGCGTTGGCGAAAACGGCAGCCCCGACTGGACCGAATCCCACAACCGCATTCAAACCGAGGTGGAGGAATCCACCGCCAAAGTCCTTCGTGATCTTCATCTAAAAGACGAACTCGGCCGCCTCTTCGCCCGCCGCAGCCGTTCGATCTGGGGCTTTATCTTTTCCGCCGTCGTCGCCATTCTCGGAGGTGTCATCCTTTCGATGCTTCAGATCTCCCCGTGGAACGCAGCCGCATTCGGTCTCGCTGCCGTTTTCCTGGCGCTGGGAGCTGTCGTGGGAGCCCGCTCGGTCAAGCAAACCCGCGCCTTTTACACCGGAGTGATTGAGGAGCATAGGGATACCGTTGCGAAGACTCAGCGCAACGCCTTTGCGGATGCCACTTCCGCTTTTTACGGCGATTTTATCCACCTCTTTGAGCCGCTCCGAAAAGTCTGTCGAGAACACCGGGAAAGGTACGAGCCCCAGCTGGCCGTAATTCAGGACACCGAATCCGCGCTCGCGGAGTTGGAACGAATTCTCGCGCCGGTCGAAAAAGCGCTCAGCTCCCGGCAATCGTAGATTTCGTGTCGGCAAAGGCGATCTCGACGAGGTCACAGATGAGGTGACCGGCAATGAGATGGCACTCCTGAACGCGGGCCGTTACCGGTGATGGAACCGCGAGAAGGCAGTCTGCGTTTTCGCCGCAGGCTCCACCGCTTTCCCCGGTAAAAGCAAAGGCCGTAATTCCATTGTCCTTCGCGAATTCCAAAGCGGCGACGACGTTCCGGCTGCTCCCCGAAGTGGAGATTCCAACAACGATATCACCGGGCACACAGAGTGCTTCCACCTGGCGGGCAAAAACGGCATCATATCCGAAATCGTTGGCACAGGCAGTGAGGATGGAGGTATCGGTGGTGAAGGCGAGCGCAGGAAGTCCCTTCCGGTTTTTCCTAAAACGCACCACAAACTCGGCGGCAAAATGCTGGGAATCGGCAGCGCTTCCCCCGTTTCCGAAGAAGCAGACCTTGCGACCGCTTTTCAACGCCTCGACACACTTTTCCGCCATTTCCGCAATCACCGTGGAACAGGCCTCCTCAAACCGGGTGACAGTAACGGTATGGTCAGCAATGGTTTCCTGAATAAGTTTCGAAGACGACATAAGAGAACTAGAATGGATCAAGCGTTTGGAATGCCCCCGGGATACTCTCTCACAATCGCTTCGAGCAATTCTTCCCGTTCAATTGGAGTCGTTCCCAGCTTTCCAACGACGATGCTGCTCGCCAAATTAGAAATTCCCGCGGCAATCGATGCCTCAAGCCCCGCGCAAAGCCCCAGGGTGTAAATGGCAATCGCGGTATCGCCGGCACCGGAAACGTCGAAAACCTCACGTGCGCGGGCCGGAATGTGCCTCGGATCTTCATTCTCAGTGAAGACCAGCATCCCCTGCTCTCCCAGGGTCAGTAAAATTTGGTGACAGGCCCATTTTTCGAGCAGGACGCGCCCGGTTTCGAGAAGAGGCTCGTCGGCAAACGGGTCGACCCCTTCGTCGCGGTGAAAATCCTGGATCCCTGCGCTGGCAAACGCCTCGGAGCGGTTCGGTTTTACCGTCGTAACCCCCCGCCACTCGATTGGATTCCCCGGCTTTGGATCGACCGTGATCACAATATCGTGCGGTTCGGCGGCCCTGAGCAATCCGGAAACAAATCCCGGGGTAACGAGACCTTTTCCATAGTCCTCGATAATGAGACCGTCGATCTCCGAAAGGATCGGTTCGATCTGGGCAAGCAGCGCCTTCTCCTGGGTTTCAGAAATGGGTCGGCACTTTTCCCTGTCAATCCGCACGACCTGCTGATGCTGGGCGACGACACGTGTCTTTGTGATCGTCTGCATTTCTTTTTCCTGGAGGCAGAATTCGACACCAATCCCGGCCTCGGAAAGGGTTTCCAGCAAAAGGGCCCCGTTCGGGTCTTCCCCATAGAGCCCGGACAGATCCACGCGGGAGCCAAAAGGAGTGATGTTTCTGGCAACATTGGCAGCGCCTCCGGGATAGCGGGACTCGCGCTGTACCTCGACGACTGGCACAGGAGCCTCCGGAGAAATGCGGGAAACGCCCCCCCAGATAAACCAGTCCAGCATGACATCCCCGACCACGAGAATCCGCTGTCGCGAAAACTGGTCGAGCAAATAAGCCGGAGTGATGAACTGGTCCCCCATGATGCGCGCCATGCTACGACCTGAGCCGAAAGATTGCAACCAAGCTCATAGCGGAACCATCCAACAGAGTTCGGCCGGGGATTCAACCCTCTTGGGTCACACCCGCAGACCGGAGATACCAGCTATCGAATTTCGCCCCGAATCTCCCCGGGGCGGCTCAGGGACTGCAGCGATACCACGGCTTCCCTCTCCTCACCGAGCCAGTCAAGGAGAACTCGCACCCGATCCTGACCTGAAAGCAGGCGGGTCACGATCGTGTGCATTCCGGCCATGGGACCTTCGGTGAGAATCACTTCATCGCCTTCTTCGATCTCGGGTTCGATCACCCGTATTTCGTTTTCCTCCTCGGGAAACTCGGCGCGAAGACTCGCAATGTAGTCATTGCTGATTTGCGGATAATCGTCCGAAAAGCGGAGAACCCCGGTAACACCCGAGGAGGCATTCACCGCTCGCAGATCCGCGGCAAGATCAAAGCGGGCAAAAATGTATCCCGGAAACAGTGCCTCCACGAACCAGACCTTTCCCCGGCGCGTCGACTTTTCGTAACGAATGCGGGGACAAAACACTTCGTCCAGATTCGCAAACCCCTGCAGGTTTCGCGCCGCCAGATGCTCACTTTTCGGCTTCGTCCGGACGCAATACCACCCCGAATCGGGGTCTACACTGGAAGGAGTACTGGAATCGGCCATGCCTGCAATCTACTGATCTTTTCAAACCATAGGGCTGGAAGCGACTCCCGCAAGCCGTCTCGCCGGTCCGATTCCGATTCGGAGGAATTCTTGCGAATTCTCAAAATCGCCATTACCAGTCCCTCCGTCCCACCGGAATTCCGGGAAGGGATTTTTTCTGGATATGGCAACCCCCAACGACCCGGTCCGTGCGATCGATATTGCGACGGCTTCCTCCGATGATCTGGCGGAAGACAGACGCGCCATTTTCCGGCGGCTTTTCAGCTACATACTGAACTACAGAGGGCGCCTTGCCTGGGGAATCTTCTTCGGAATCCTCGCCGGCCTGGTCAACGGCCTGTTCCTTCTCGTCATCAAGACCGTCTTTGCCGTCGTTCTACCCGGAGCTGACGGGGAAGCGGTTCCGAAAGTCTATTATCCCTTCGAAGATCTGCCGTTCTTTACCGATTTTGCGCTGCGGGCACCGGATTTAGCCCCTGACAAACAGTGGATCTTTGTGCTTGTCGTCTGCCTCAGCATTCCTGTCATGCTTCTCATCCGGGGCATCTTTCACTATCTCCACGCCTATTGCATGATCTGGATCAACATGCGGGTGATGTATCGACTTCGGGACGAGTCGTTCTCGAGCCTCATGAAACAGTCGCTCTCTTTCTTCAACAAAGTGAAGCAGGGGGAACTGATCCAAACGGTCGCAAACCAGACCAAAACCTCGGCCGATGCCGCGAGCCAAATGCTCAGCGCCGCGATCCAGCATCCCGCCGCCATCATTTCCATCATCGTGGTCATCGCGGTGATGCAGCCTCTCTACACCTTCGGCGCCCTCGTCGTCTTTCCGCTCTGCATCATTCCCGTGGCCCTCGTCAGTCGAAAGGTTCGCAAAGCGGGCGGACGCGAAGAAGAGGAGTCGGAGGAGCTGATGGTTACGCTTCACGAGAGCTTTGGCGGCGTTCGCCTCGTCAAGGCGCACGGTCGCGAAGAATACCAGCGCAGTCGTTTCAACGAAGGAAGCAAGCGCATCGTCAAATTCATCATGCGCTGGCGCAAGGCCATGGAAATCTCCAGTCCAATGGTTGAGATCGTGGGCGCACTCGGAATTTCCATCGGAATGGTCTACGCCTGGGTTACGAAGATGAATGTGGATACCTTCACGACGGTGAATCTGGGCCTCATCAGCATTTATCCCCATGCCAAGGCGCTCAGCCGGATTCAGGTTCAGGTGCAGAAATGCTTCGTCGCTGCCCTGAAAGTATTTTCCTACATCGACGCGGAGCCGGAAGTGCAGGACAAAAAGGATGCCGTGGTTTTGTCGGAGAGCCAGGGTGCCATTGAGATGAAAGACGTTCAGTTTTCCTACGTCAGGGACAAGGCGGCTCTCGACGGTGTCTCCCTTTCTTTCGATTCCGGAAAGCGCTATGCGCTGGTCGGCCAGAGCGGCTCCGGAAAGTCGACGATTCTCTCTCTGATTCTGCGATTCTACGATCCTGACAAAGGGACTATTTTTATCGATGGGCGCAATATCCGCGACTACACCCAGCAGTCACTGCGGGATCAGATCGGCCTTGTGAGCCAGGATACCTTTCTTTTCCACGACACCATCGCGAACAACATTCGCTACGGTCACCTTGAAGCGACTGAGGAGCAGATCCTCCATGCAGCCAAACTGGCTCACGCCCATGAGTTCATCGTCGAGCAGGCCGACGGCTACGAAACGATGCTGGGAGACAAGGGCTGCACTCTGTCGGGCGGCCAACAGCAACGACTCTCGATCGCCCGCGCCATTCTTCGCGATGCTCCGATTCTCTTTCTCGACGAGGCGACGTCCGCGCTCGATTCAGAATCCGAAAAAGCGATCCAGGATGCTCTGGAAGAGCTTTCCAGGGGCAAGACCGTCATCGCAATTGCTCACCGGCTTTCGACCGTGCTCGACTCTGACGAAATTATCGTCATGAGCGACGGGCGCGTCATTGATGTCGCGCCGCACGAAACGCTACTGGACCGCTGCCCCGAGTATCAGCAGCTCTATCAACTGCAATTCGAAGGCGGATAGTGATCAGCCAGCCAACGCTACGCTGCGGAGTTCTGAGATTTCTTCGAACAGCTTTCGTCCTCGGTCTTCCCAGCGGAAGGACGCTTCACAAACATCGATAGAATGCCGGCGCATGTGATTGAGTCGATCGAAGTCATCGATGACCTCCGACACTGACTGAATCAGAGAGTCGGTGTCCGGAGTCAGTAGAATCGCTTCCGGGCTGGTTAGCGGAAGCCCTTCGACAGCATGAAACAGCCCGGCCAAAGGCAATCCGTGAAAGATGTATTCGAGGGTCTTCAGTTTGAAACCCCCGCCAAACTCTTCAACGATCAGCCCCATTCGGGCATTGAGAAGATAGGGTTCCATTTCCGGCACTCTTCCCACGAAATCGACGGCGGGAAACTTGCGAATCATTTCCTGACGAAATTGTTCTTCTGTTTTCCCGACGATCTGAAGTTCAATTCCGGCCTCTGCAAGCGGCGTGGCGGCTTTTTCCAGAAAGATCTCGAGGTTGATACGCTTCGCAATCCACTCAAACGAACCTGACATAACCACCCGACGGGGAATTTCGTCAGTAATCTTCCGGTCGCGATGAATCGGGCCTTCGTAGCCCGGCGTAAGGCTGATGTATCTCTGATTCGGGAAATTCTCCCGATATGCCTCGACTTCCGCCCCGGTGATCGCAGTGACGAGATCCACTTCCCGGCAAAGTTCATCTTCCTGGCGAGCGTATTTCTCGGCGTCATATTGCAGCGCGAGTTTCCTGGCAAATCCGTCTGTCGAATTCCTCGCTATTTCGCGCCGGATCTTCGCTTCATGATTGTGAGACACGTAGACGAGAGCAGGCCCTTTTTCGCCCTGTCTTTCTTTGCGGAAATTTCGAATCGGGCCGAGTGCCCATCCGATCGCCGCATGATCGATCACAATCGCATCCCAACACTCTGTGCGGAGGGCCTCAACGAGGGCCTTTTTCGGGCCTCCGTTTTTGAGCCTCCACGAATCACTTGGATACTTGGTAAACAGGCTCGCAAAGCGGGAACCCAGTTCCGGACTGCCAAGACGCCATTCGACTTGATCTGTATCGACATGAGAACTCGACTCGCTCCCGTCGCCTACAGGAACCTCGTCATTGTCATGAGCAAGAACAGTCAAATCTACACCGGTTGACGCGAAGGAACGGATCAATCCATTGGAATAAATTAATTCACCGCTGTTGCTGGGACGCGGATACTTTCGGGTGAGCCAAAGACATTTCATAGCAAAAGGGGATTAGAGAAGAGGCAGGTCTCCTTCAAAAGGAACGCAGGACTTTTCGCAATTCAGTCGATCTTTCGGGATCTGGTAGTAGAGAAATGAGTCGCGCCGCAGCCCGGGCGCCACTGGTTTTCCGGCCGAACCGAGGACAGACCAACTCAGAAGGTTTGTGTCCAAATGGAGGCCGCATTTCTCCTTTGATTTCGTAAGTCGCCGGATCAAACGCCCCAGACCATTCCGATCGGGTTGCAGGTCGACATAGTCCATCAAGAGGCAGGCATTCACACCGCACCGCTTCTTATAGATGCCGATGGCGTAGGCTACGAGTTCTCCGAATTCATTGCAAAGTCCGAAGAAACTCCGTTCGTCTGTTCCCACCGAACTGAGCCAGGAAAGGGATTCGATCGTGATTCGCCGTCGTAGCTTCCCATCCTGCAAAACGGGAATGGATTCGATCTCTTCCGGATGAGTCGCCATGTAATAACCACTCTCGTCCTCTTCACCGGGAAGTTCAAAGCACCAACCGAATCCGCGAAGGACAGCACTCGAAACGCTTCCGCCCAAAGATGAAAGCGGGAAGAAATATTGATAGCGCTCTCCCGACTTCTCATATCCGAGTCGTCCGAGAAGCTGTCTCATCTCGGGAGAAGGAGAACCGTCAATCATATGGAATTTGCGGGCCAGCGAACGCTGCCTTGTCAGCAATCCCATCACAGCACTGCGGTGGGCTTCCCTCACAAAGAAAGTAGTCGTCACGAGCGAGGGAACGATTTCCCCGTTCACCTCATACTCAAAAGGAATCATTCCGTTGAAACCAACGATGGAACCATCGTCATCCCGAAGCACAAACCCCTTTGGCGAGATTTCCTGACAAAACGGATTGTCGTCCCACCACCAACGGAAGCGCTGCGCCCAGACGAGAGCATCATCATCGCCGGGTTTCGGCTTTCCCAACTCACCATCGCGAACAAAGGCGGCAAGAAATCCGGCAATATCGGAGTTCGTCTCGGCGTTGCCGTGCACTTCCTGGATTCGATACCCCATTCGTTTTTTACTCTTCCAAAGACGCCGCGAGCTGTTTCCGGTCGATTTTTCCGTTCATTGATTTTGGCATTTCCGGAAGAATCAGGACAAACTCCGGAACCTTTGCCGGCTCGAGGATTTCATTCAAATCACGCAGAATCTGATCCGGTTCAATCTCCCTGGAGACAGTCACGAACAGATGAAGCGTATCGTCCTCCTCCCGCTTCAGTAGACTCGCCTCCACGACACCGTCGAGATCGCAGGCCTCATTTTCGATTTCCACCGGACTGATCCGATTCCCGCGATGTTTGAGCCAATCGTCGCTTCGGGCAGAAAAATAGAGGAACCCGTCTTCATCAACAGATCCAGAGTCACCGGTAAACAATTCCACCGCACTCTCCGGAGCCCGCTTGCGAAAGCGCTTCCCGGTTTCTTCCGGTGCCCGCCAATAGCCATGAGCAACATGACGGCCGCGCACGACCAATTCTCCCACTTCGCCCGGTGGAAGTCGATTCCCCTCCGCGTCGACCGCATACACTTCCGTGCCGGCAAGCGGGCGCCCAACGGAATCAGGATGCTTCAGCAGCTCCATCGGAGTCATGATCGAGACCCGTTTGCACTCGGTCAGTCCATACATTACGAAAACCTCCAACCCGGGAAGCATTGTCTGCATCTCCTCGATGTAGGAATGGGGAAGTCGTTCGCCGGTATTCGTGATGGCCCGAAGTTCGGGAAGATCAAGAGTCCTGCGACGCCCGAGAGTGATCAAGGCTGCATAGACGGAGGGAACTCCTGGCAGAACGGAAATTCCGGCGGCCTTCATGATCTGCGGAAGCCTGGGGCCGACTTGTTCCGGATCACCTATGTAGAGTTTCGCTCCCGCCTGCGCGGCGAGAAAAATTTGATAGAGTCCGTAGTCAAACGCGAGTGGAAGAAAGCAACCTATCGTATCTTCCGCCCGATACTGCAATCGGTCCTGAATCGCTCCGACGACGTAGCTGATATTGTCGTGGGAAAGGGTCACCCCGCGGGGAACGCCGGTAGAACCCGAGGTAAAGACGAGACATGCGGCATCGACGTCAAATCCCGGCCACTCATTGTTGCAGACCGAATGCTGCAACGCATCATTCCAAAGTGTCCAGTCCTGGCCGGCCGGGTCTCCGATCAAAATTTTCGTCGGAATGGTATCGGAAGATTCCAGATTACTCAGCGTCGAGTCATCTGCCAAAATCGCCTTCGGCTCAGCCTGATGGAGAATTTTTTGAAGCCCCTTCGGCTTCAGCTTCGCATTCAGGACCACATAGACAGCTCCAAGCAGGGAAACGGCATAGAGCGCGATCGCAATCTCGGCCCGGTTTTGAAAATGAATCGCGACCCGGTCTCCCCGGCCGACTCCCTGAGAACCCAAATATCCTGCCAGAGAACGTACGGCCCTTTCCGTTTCCTCATAGGTCAAAACGGTACCGTGCCGGTCTTCCAGATAGACGGAATCCGGCCGCGCATGGGCAGCAGAAAACAGCAATCCCGACACACCCGTGCCCGATTGCCATTGTTGTGCGAGGGTGGGAACTCGACTCATTTCGATTACTGTATTTCATAATTTCAATAAATACAATAAATAAGGCTTTCTTTTGGATATCTTGAGATGAAATCTGCTTTCCCACGGGAAGGCAGGTAGGAGGATAGGGCTCCTGCTCTGTCCCCTTCGCCGCCTTCCACCCAACGCGTCCATCTTCAGCCGAACGCGGACACAGACAGAGCGGGAGCTCTGTCCTCCGCTGGAGGCCGGCCACAAAAGCTCTAGTGTCCGCTCAGAAAAGACGAAACTTCCTCTGCAGAGGCCAATGCTCCCCGCCCACCGAGGCCTTTTGCATTGAGCGCAGCCGCCGCACTCGCCATTCGGGCGCAGGATTGCCACGACTCCCCTTTCGCCTTCGAAGCGAGAAAGGCCCCGTGAAAAACATCTCCACATCCGGTCGTATCAACTACGGAGTCGACGGGAAAAGCGGCCTGGTGAAATAACTCTCCTTCCGCGGTTCGAAACCAGCTTCCCCGCACCCCGTCGGTGATCCCGACAATTTTTGCGTTCCATTGCGACAAAGCAGCCAGTTGATCCTCGTGATCTTCCGATCCGGAGAGCTTGACCGCGAAATCACGAGCCACGATGAGGATATCGACGAACGCGAGAAGTGCCCGGAATTTTGCATCATAACGATTCGCCCCGCCGTCAAAAGAGACGAGCCCGCCGGAGGATCGAACGACTTCGGCCGCTTTCACACAGGCCGGCCAGTGCCTACCATTGAGATGCAGGATCCGGCAGTCTTTCAACACCTGTCCGGGAAGTTCGTCTTCTCTCAATTCCGAAAAGTCACCGCGGTGGAAAACAATGTGCCGCTCCCCGTCCCGCAAACGAACGAGAACAATGCCAAAACTGCTGGTCCTGCCCTCTTCCAGTTGCAGAAACTTCGTATCCACCCCGAAACGCTCATAGTCTTCGCGAATCAATCTCCCGCGCCAGTCGGCACCAACACGGTCAAGGACCGCTGTGGAAGCCCCGAGGCGGGAAGCCGCGCACAAGGCGGTAGGAACAGGGCCGCCACCCATCAGGGCAGAGTCTTTCACCTCAGTCACTCCCGTCCCCGACGGAAACTCTTCGATCTGCTGGATCGAATCGATCATGGACATTCCGATACCGAGAATGTCCATGAGAAATGAATCAGCTATGGTGCTCTTTCAGCCAGCCTACCACCGCCGAAGTCATCTTTTCAAGGCCATCACCACTGTAGACGTGGTCCACACCTTCCAGGATGACGAGATCTTTCGGCTCATAGGCGGCCTGGTAGATTTCGCGACCTTCTTCGACCGGAACCACGTCGTCGGCATCACCGTGAACAATGAGCCAGGGAACCTCCACCTTCTCGGTTTTAGCGAGAACGTTGTCGATCTTGTTCATGTCGTCGACGAAAGCCTGCGAAAGAGGGCATTCCTTGTCATCCCACATGCATCCCTTGCCGGGCTTTTGATCCCCAAACTCCGTTTCACAGAACCTTTTTGTATGGACCATGCCCGAAAGCGAAATGAGGAGTGCGATCCTCTCGTCTTTTACAGCGGAAAGAACCCCCACTGCTCCGCCCATGCTGTGACCCACGTAGCAGGTGCGGTGATATCCTTCATCGTCGGCAGCATCGATGATGGCCTTGAGGTCTTTCACTTCTTTCGAAATCGTACAGGCTTCAAAATCACCCTCGGATTCGCCATTTCCGGCAAAGGAAAATCGAAGGGAATTGATACCCGCTTCGTCGAGGGCTTCCGCCAATCCGACCGCCCAGGGACGATCCTTGTTTCCGGTAACTCCGTGGCCAATGACCACGAGGAGTGAGGTGTCTGAAGGATCACCGTGAAACTCGTAGTCGAGCTTCTCTTTTGAGGAATTCAGAATTTCGAGGTGCATAATGGTACGGGAATACTGTGCGGGACTGTTTGCAAAAGTCTAAGGTAAATTCGATCCGGAATCAAAATTGCGTATCGTAGACCCGGACTTCTTTGAACCACTGGCTGAAGCTGTCGACGAAGACGTGATGCTCGTCATGAACCTGATAGGCGTTGTGCTGCTCGACCGAGTCGAACTCCAACACGAGCGCGTAATCGAACGTGTTCTGCGTTACCGGACGCACCGGCGTTCCCGCAGCCTTTCCGAAGGTGCCGTTCGCGACGACATCGATTTCGAAAAGCGCGCGCAGCCCGTCTTCAAAGGATGCCTTCTGCTCCTCGCTGAGCGATTCATCCAACCAGAAGTAAACATTGTGTCTCACCATAGTACGGGAGAGTAGGATAGCGTTTCCGGATAATCAAATCGAGTCTCGCCACGAGAGGCAAAATTTTTGATCATCAAGAGTGGAAAGGAGAAAAGCGCTCCCACTCTGTCCGCTACGGCGCGATCCAACTCATAGCGTCCAGCGTCAACCGAACGTGATTAGAGACAGCGCGGGAGCTCCGAATGTGAGTGGCACCCTAGCGGCTCGCGTTCTCCAGCATTACCTGAATGTGAGGAGTGTAGAGATCCGGCTCGAGGAGAAAGGAATCGTGCCCCTTCTCGGAATGAACCGTCAGAAACAAATGCGGGACGTCCGCCTCTTTCAGCTGAGCGACCAGGGCGGCCTGCTCCTCCGGGTAAAAGCAATAGTCTTCGTCGATGCTGAACACGAGATACTGATGCCCCGCCTCTCTGGAGCGGGAGAACAGATCCGTAGGATCTACCGCACCGCCCTCAATCACCGGATTGTGACGACTCCATAGCTCACAAATCCGGAGATAGGTGTTCGCATCGAAGCGATCTGTGAATTTCTTTCCCTGATGGAGCATGTAGCTCTCCACATGATCGTGGGCCTGATACCAGGAAAACCGGTCCCCGGGCTGAACAACATCCTTATTCGCTCTCCGCTCGATCGCATTGAGGTGGACGAAAGTCTTGTGACTGATCATGCGGGCAAGGCTGAGCCCCGTCTCGGGAGCACCGGTCTTGTAGTATTCACCGGCGCAAAATTGCGGATCGTTTTCGATCGCGAGAATCTGCTCCAGTAAAATGATCCGGTTCAAGACGGTTGTTCTCGTGCCCGTCGCGATGGGGATTACCAACCGAACCCGCTCCGGATAATTCGTCGCAAAACTGACGCAACTGAGACCACCCGTGGAAGGCCCGACAACCGCAAGTAACTGATCGATCCCCAGCCTGTCGAGAAGTCTCGTCTGACTCTCAACCAGATCCCGCACGGTAATGTGAGGAAACGAAGACCCGTAGGGTTTTTCAGTCAATGGATTGACCGTTGCCGGCCCGGTCGAACCATAACATCCACCCACGTAGTTGGCACAAATGATGAAATACTTGTCCGTGTCGAGGGCCTTGCCGGGCCCGATGAAAAGGTTCCACCAGCCTTCCTCACATTCCTGCGTCCAGAAAGGGCAGCCTTCGACCGAAGGATTGTATCCAGCTGCATGCTGACTTCCGGAGAAGGCATGAAACAACAGAATGGCGTTCGAGGCGTCTCCGTTCAATTCGCCGTATGCTTCATAGGCGATCTCGACATGATCGAGAGACTCTCCGCTCAGGAAAACAAACGGATTGTCCGGGGTCGCAATCGTTTCAAAACGAGTCTCTGTCTGTCCAACCGTGTTCATTCAAAAAGGCGCACAGGCTAGCGCGGAAAGCCCGAATGTGCCAGTGAATTGGGTGTCATACGCGAAGAGAGGGAAAATAAAGGGGGTGGGTCTGCCCGGAAGCCCTCCGAAAAACGTGGCCGCTCCAGTGCGACGCCACCACACAAAAAAGCGGGGTTTAGACTCCCGATTCGGCCACCGCCTTCTTGTGAAGGCAGCTACCTTCCTTACATCCGGCGCAAGGTGAGCCAGCAAAGGCAGGTGTTCGTATTGCTTCCCTTTTTCCCGATTGTCACGCTAAGTCGATCCCCGTCCGGGGTGACGACAACCTTTCTCTCAACGAACGCACCCGCAGTCGTGTCGACGTCTTGAAAGATCCATTCGCCTTCCACCCGAACATTCTGTCCTTTCTGTTCGTGCCCGGAATCTCCGATGCAGACGGTCACTTCATATTGGACCCCGGGCTGCACCGCGACCTGCCAGGTATCCTCCTCGCGCGTGAACAGGAAGGTGTCACGATAGGTCTCGGGGTAGTATGATCGCTTGCGGTGATTCGCGCTCAGGTCCCGCTTCCAGCCGAACTTCCTGCCTTCGTGCCATGGCTTTCCGCTGTCCCACTCGACACCTTTGGAAAAAGAACCGGAAAAGTTGAACCGGCGCTCCATCGATGTTTTTTCGCCGTCCCAGAGCCCGTCAGTCTCCGGTGTGAGGACGGGGGACTTCACGCCCCAGAGGATGGGATCATTGGGAGTGAGGTAAAGCGCATCGTCGAGGTCTGCGATTCCATCGCCGTCGGTATCACCCTCCCCTTTCACGGGAAAAGGAGTCATCTCCAATCCCGCTGCCTGAATCGATTCCCACCATCGTTTGCAGAATTCACTTCGCGTAATTTCGGCATCGCTGGGAAAAGGAAGTTCCGCCGCTCCGGGAAACTGCGTTTCAGAAAGTCGACGAACTTCGATTTTCCATTCCCCGGTTGCGGCCTCGTCGGGCAGAAAATCGACTTCTTCGCTCTCCAGGGGAAGGCACCCAAGAGCGGACAATCGATTGATCGCGACAAAGCCGTTCCCATTGGCAGACAGATCCCGCCAGGGCCAAATCAGGATCGGGCGCCCCCAGTGCCCTCCGCAAAGGAGATGCCGGGTCTCCTCGAGCAACTCGCGGCGGAAGGGAATCGCACGCGGATCGACCTCGTTTTTCAAACTCACGGCTGCGAGAGAGGCGCTCGCCTGCCCCACGTGGATGCACTGATCGTGCAACCGAATCGCCGCACTGACCATGCTGGAATAGCCCAAATTCTTCTGAGCTCCGAGCAGCCCATCCATTTCTACGGGGATAAAGCTGCGCGCCGGGAAAACGCAGCGATCACTGAGAAATCGCGTGTGGCGCCCCGGCTTCTCATAATCGATCCAGGGGCCGTCCTCGCCCTCTGACTTCAGATAGGTTCTCCCGGTACGATGAAAGTCGTAGTGAAACTGCCACGCAAAAAGGCCGTCGGGATAGATCACGTCAGAAAAGCGCTCCACCGCGGAGAGCTTGGTCTCCCCGTCCCGATTCCTACCGTCCTGTTCCCGCATCATGTAGAGGGACTTCAAACGGAGCGACTCACGGATGTAGGGCTTTGGCGGCAGGTTATCGGAGGTACCGAATTCTTTGCTGAGGTGAAATCTTCGAAAGCTGTTCGCTTTATCCGGCGCTCTTTTGTGAACAAAATTCTGCAAATGATAGAGCACGCCGAGAGAATGGTTTTTGGCGTCCTGAAAAACGATCTCACGCTGCCCCCTCGTCATCTCGACAATATTTTTCCGCGATGCCCCCTCTTCCGTTTGTTCGAGCGCTTCGACGACCCGGGTCGGGAGCCGGACAAGCGGATAGTCCTGCCCGTTCATGTAATTCAAAAGAATGCTCGTCTTGCCGTCAGGCTTCAAATTTCCATCTACAACGCGGCGGACCGTGTAGACAGAAAGCTGCCGGGGTGACTCCTTTCCTTCGTCAGGCCAGTGCTGAATGGCACCTTTCCCCGCCGGTCGATCCCATTCCAGATCCTTAAATTCCTCGCGGCTGAAATGAGTTGCCCTCGGATAATTGCGGTCATCGAAGTTCGCCGGCTGGGGAATGGGGGTCTCGTCGACGGATTCCTCGACGATCATCGCCCAGGTGATGGGATTCATTTCATTCGGCGGAAATTCCGAGAGGTCATGAGGGGCGCTCGGCTCACCATATCGGGAATACGGATCCGGCCCGCATTCATACGCAGCTCCCGCGACCTGGATCGCCTCCCCCCAATCCGATGCATCAATTGTGATTTTCGCCAACACCCGAAGATTGGCATCACCTCCGTCCACCGGGGAAAAATCGAGTCCCGTCAGCCGGGGGCGTTCCCCGCTTTGATCGACACTCGCCCCGGTTGGGTAGCGATTCCAAAAGACCTCGATCCGCCCGGAGTCCAGATAAGGCTGTATGATCTTTCGAAAAATGGCTTCCGCCTCTGCCGGACGAAAGGTCGAGGGACCATGGAACGGCCGCCCCGGCATGGGATCGCCGTATGTTTCATCATTGAACCACTCAATCTGCTTCATAAGCTCATCAAAGAGTCCGCTTCGATGAAAGGATCGTTTCATCGGGTGCCAGGCAACGCCCCAGCCTACTTTTCCGACGCCTTTGTTTTCATCGACACATGCCAGTGCCTGTTCGGTGAACTGCCCGCCGAACCACTCCCCGTCGTGAACAATGACTGTCTTTTCCACCCCGCTACGAACGGCCTGAACCGCCGCCGCCCAACCCGACTCCGTCGCTCCGACGATGAGCAAATCGACCTCCCGCTCCTCCACCGCTGCCGACAGGCTGATACTCCATGTGAAAATGAGAGAAAGGAATTTCCGGATCGGGGACATTCTGGAATCATAGGGAAGCAAGCCGATCGATTCAACACCGCAAAAAGGACCCAAACCGGGGCTATCCCAACGACAACTTGAAATTAGTGACTTCTCACGGAAAACTTCCCCGTGAGCCTGCTCGACAAAATCTTTTCTCAACTCGACGATGAAGTCCCCGAAGATGCCGGACACATCCGGCTCGTCGTCGGGCTCGGAAATCCGGGACCGGAATACGAAAAAACGCGGCACAACGTAGGCTTCGAACTGGTCGATCGCATGGTCGCCGAACGGAACTGGAAATGGAAACGGGAACGAAAATTCCGGGCGAAAATTGCTTTCGAAAATTCGGGCCTCATTTTCGTTAAACCGTTAACCTACATGAACCTGAGCGGAAACGCAGTCGCGAGAGTGCAGCGTTTTCACAAACTGAACCCCGATCAAATCCTCGTCGCCTATGATGATGTTGATCTACCCATCGGACGCCTCCGATTCCGCGCCGGGGGCAGTGCCGGAGGACACAACGGAATCAAATCTTTGATCGAATATCTGGGCACAGACGCCTTCCCCAGACTTAAAATCGGCATCGGTGCAGCGGGGGGTAGAGAGCAAATGATCGACCATGTTCTCGGCAAATTCAGCGAAGAAGAATCCGCGGAATTAGAAAAAGTCCTAGCGATTGCTCAGGATGGAGTAAATTGTACGCTCTCCGCTGGTTTGGACCGGGCAATGAACCGGTTCAACGGGCGGATTGAAAAACCGGAAAAGGATCAGTAATCCCGGACCGATTATCATCAATCTACAGTTCATGAAACGTAAGTACGAAGGAGTCTATGCCCTCAAAATGCAGGGCCAGGAAGAAGGCGTCGAGGAAATGGTGACTTCCATCACCAAAGAACTCGAGTCGAGTGGTGCCACGCTTGAGCAAATCGATCGCGTTGGTCGCAAAGAGTTTGCTCACACCAATCACGCAAAACAAAATCACGGCTACTTCGTGCAGTTCCATTTTGAAGCTGAGCCAAGTGTCTTGGAAAGCGTCGAAAACCGCTTAAAGCTCAACGAGCAAATTATGCTTCAGCACTACCGGCGCGTTTAGTCGGTTTTTCCCCTCCGCTTTTCTGCGGGCTTCCCTACAAACCCCTCGGTAACGGAATACGATTCCGTGGCCTGAACGTATTACACCTTCCGGATCGAGTGATTCGGAAGGTTTTGCTTCTCATTCAGTCTTCAGCCCCCTATCCTCCTCTTCTCCTTCTATATGAACGTTGACCGCGCGACCCTCGATTTTCTCAATTCTTTCTCGGACGACGAAAAAAACGAAGGGCAACGCCTCCATGATGAGGGAGCCGTGACCCAGATCTTCGGGAATCACCTTCTCATACAGGGAAAAATCGAAGACGGCGATTGGTCCTGCCGCACCAAGCTTCAACTTCAGGGAAACGCGTGGACAGGCGAAGCCGACGAAAAATCTGCCTCCGGCCGCGCCTCGCTTTACGCGACGATGCTCGAGAAAATTGCCCGTAAGGGAGAGCTTCCCGAAGCACCCAACGAAGTTGGCGAACAGTCACTCACCGAGGTTATCGAAGAAAAGCTCGGGCGGGACCTTACCGGCGAAGAAGATGAATATCTCGGGAAAGTCGAACGCAGATTTCGCCGCTTCGAGCTGGAACGCGAGATATTTGACTCGGATCTCGTGCGCCTCAATCCCCGTTGGCCCGTCGATTCTTTCGACCCTTTGACCCTCTGGCCAACGCCTCCGAACGATATTCTGGAGTTCTGGAACTACGTTTCCCACGCCTTTGAAAAGGGAAACTACGAATACCCCGAGTTTCTCAAAGTCGTTACCGACCGGGAATGGACCCGCCAGCGCATGGAGGAATGGGAGCGACGTCGCGAGGAAAGCGAATGGCGCTATCAGGTGGAAGTCTTTGAGAAGCGTCCCGCCGAAGATTTGGTTGAGGTGGTGGAGTTCCGTCTTCGCATCAGCACCCGGGAGGCACGCATTCTG
Source organism: Verrucomicrobiales bacterium (assembly GCA_029213265.1). Lineage (GTDB taxonomy): Bacteria > Verrucomicrobiota > Verrucomicrobiia > Verrucomicrobiales > DEV007 > Arctic95D-9. The sequence continues at coordinate 129,940 of JARGNG010000010.1, forward strand.
GTGAAAAAGGGAAATTCGGAGCTCTTTGAAAAAGTCACCGAGGACACCGAATTCGAATTTCTTGAGGAGCGGTACTCCAACGGCGGTTTGCGAATGGATGCGGCTTCGGAAATTCTCTGGAGCAAGTTTATCAATGCCGCCAATCACGAAGACTCCACCGATGGCGGACTTTCTCTCGACCGTATCGAAAACTGCCGCTTTCTGAACCGCCTCTTTCACCAGCCGGAGCTGAAAGGCCGAATCGTCAATCTCGACGAGCAACCTTTTCAATTCAGCGAAGAACCCCTCAGCTGGATTTGTCGCGAAGACTCCATGGGGACAGAAGACTATGAGCTCCAGCTCATCACCGGAGATGGTACCGACGTGTCACATACCGTTCGTCTCCTCCCGGGAGATGAGTCCCTCTATCTCAGCGATGAGTGGGTCTTTCACGGTCCTGAGCACTGGGTCAAAAGCGAAACCCTGATTGATCCCCGCGTCGTCATTCCGGATTCAGTGGTGGAAAGTGAAGCCGGGGTTGCATTTCTCTTCCGACTGGATGCGGACGTTCCGGTGGCTCTGCAGAAGCGCATCAAGGAAGAAGCCCTCACCGTCACCTTTGATCTCAGCATTTCCTCCAGCGCAACTGGCGCCAGCAGCGAGCACATGCTCATGAAACTGATCGCGGTAAACAGTTCAGGAACCCGGGAAGAGTTTCTCGGACGGGAGGGCTGGGACGTCGTCAAAAAGCCGGAAAGCAAAGGCGATATTCTGCATCGTTATGACCGCAGTCTTCAGCGGAAAGTTGGCACCTTGATTTCGCCGATGCAGCCGACCTACGACGCAAATCTCGGCTGTTATCGAGCGCGAATCACCAAAAACTTCCCGGATAAGTATGCCGAGTGGCTGGAGACACTACCCGAAGAAATCAAAATTATCGCAGACTCGGACCTCGCGACTCTCGAAGCGGATCCGGTCGAGGCCCAGGTCTCTTTTGAAGTGGTTGACGAGAACATCGACTGGTTTGACCTCAAGGTCGTCGTTAAGGTCGATGGTATGGATCTCTCCCAGGAGGAGATCCGTGCTCTGGTTCAGGCACGGGGAGAATTTGTCCGCATGGATCGTGGAGGGTGGCTTCGCTTGAAGATGAATCTCAGCGAAGAGCAGAAACAAGCGGTTTCCCGCATCGGACTCGACCCTTTCGATCTCACCGGAGAGGTTCACCGCATGCATGCGCTCCAACTTGCGGAACCGCTCGCCAGGGAAGTTTTCGATGCGGCCGCCTGGAAGAAAATTTCCGATCGGGCCAACAATCTCAAGCTGCAGGTGCGTCCCGATATTCCCCCGGGTCTCAATGTGAATCTTCGTCCTTACCAGGTCGAGGGCTTTCACTTTCTGGCCTATCTCGCGACCAACAATTTCGGCGGTATTCTTGCAGACGACATGGGTCTCGGAAAAACGATTCAGTCTCTCACCTGGCTGCTCTGGCTCCGTGAGCAACATTCGGACAATCCGCCACCGAGTCTCGTTGTCTGCCCGAAGTCTGTTCTTGATGTTTGGGGCGACGAAGTGAAGAAAGCGGCTCCCGCGATCCGCGTCCAAGTCCTGCGAAACCGTTCCGAATTGGAGGTCGATCGACTCGGCAAAGATGTCGATCTGCTCGTAATCAACTACAGCCAGCTCCGCACCTGTGCTGATGATTTGAAGCCCATCCAGTGGCTGGGAATGATTCTCGACGAGGGTCAGCAAATCAAAAACCCTGATTCGAAGGCTGCGAAATCGGCCCGTGCGCTCAAGGGCGAAAACCGTCTCGTCCTTACCGGAACTCCGATCGAGAATCGGCTTCTCGACGTTTGGAGCCTCATGGGATTCGCGATGCCCGGCATTCTGGGAGACCGCAAGTATTTCCGCGAGCACTTTGACCGTCGCAAGGACACGCAGTCCCAGAACCGCCTCACCGCGCGTCTCCGACCCTTCCTTCTTCGCCGAACCAAAGGGGAAGTCGCCCTCGACCTGCCGCCCAAGATCGAAGAGGACGTTTTCAGCGAAATGGAAGATGTCCAGGCTCAGCTCTACCGGGCCGAATTGGAGCGGATTCAGAAAGTGCTTCTCGGAGTCGAAAACGACGAAACTCTTCGCAAGAACAGCTTCGTGATTCTCCAGGGTCTGATGAGGCTCCGCCAGATCTGCTGTCACCCCGGCCTGCTCGACGCCAAGCATCTCGGAGAGCAAAGTGCAAAAATGAATGCGCTTTTCTACCTTCTTGATCAGTTGCATGAGGAAGGCCACAAAGTGCTCGTCTTCAGTCAGTTTGTTTCCATGCTCGACATTATTCGTGATGAACTCGAAGAGCGGGACCGCCCCATCAGCTATCTTACGGGGCAGACCAAGAACCGCCACGAAGTCATTAGTGACTTCCAGGAGAGCAAGGATCCCAAAACCTTCCTTCTCTCGCTCAAAGCCGGTGGTAGCGGACTCAACCTGACCTCCGCGAGCTACGTCATTCTCTATGATCCATGGTGGAACCCGGCGGTTGAAAACCAGGCAATTGACCGTTGTCACCGAATCGGACAGGAGAGTAAGGTGAACGCCTATCGACTTCTCATGCGGGACAGCGTCGAAGAGAAGATTCGTATCCTCCAGCAACAGAAGAGCGCTATGATGACCAGCGTCCTCGGGGAGGAGGGATTCACTAGAAATCTCGAGATCGACGATCTCAAGTTCCTCTTCGATACAGGATTCGTCGAAGAGTCAGACAAGAAGAAAAAGTAAGTCGCACCGGCTGCCATCAATCGCTGCTCTCGGGAGCAGCGTAAGCAGAACCTGACGACATTTTACTCCCCTGCCTTCAACTTGCGCAATTCCATATCGATTTGCGCAAGGTAGTCGGAAGTGGCCTTGAGACGTTTCGTCGTCAATTTGGCGATGAATTCGTAGAGGGCCGCATAAAATGGAGCGTTATCCTCCTTGGGCATGACGTGCTCGAGAAACTTCTGATCCACCGCGAGGCAGAACGCATCCTTTACCGCAACGACGGAGGCGGAGCGCCGTTCGTCTTCAAGGGCCGCAAGCTCTCCAAAGATATCCCCGGTCTGGTCCATCGTGACAAGTTGATCGCCCCCTTTAACGACTGCCACCTCTCCGGCGAGGAGGATAAAAATTCGGGACGCCTCGTCCCCTTCCGCGATGATTACATCACCGGGGTCGCATTCGATGAAAGCGGATGCATGAAGCACCTGATCAAGATGTTCCTTGGAAAAGGCCTTCACAAAAGGCACTTCCATTAGGGTCTTCGGAACATCGTCCTCGTCGTGGATGTAAGCGTATTCTTGCACGGTATGGAATATAGGTTTCCGGCTCTTTTCTGTCGAGCCTCGATTCTTGAAGATTTTTGGTTTTTCGTCAGGATAAAAAAAGAGCGGTGGGGCTCACACCCCACCGCTCCGTGTATAACTAACAGACTTTAGAAGTCAGAACTACGTAATGTGGTAAGCAGGAGATCCGTGCTCGGCAACATCGAGACCTTCGTGCTCTTCCTCTTCGCTGACGCGAATTCCGATCGTCATCTTCAGTGCGAGGAAGACGAGGAAGGAGAAGGCGAAGGCAGCGACTGCTACAACGAACACCCCGATGAACTGACCCACGATGGTGAATCCGGAATCGGTGGTATCGAAGATGGCGCAGGCAAGAATACCCCAGACACCGCAGACACCGTGAACGGAAATCGCTCCAACCGGATCGTCGATCCTGATCTTGTCGAAGAACAGAACGGAGAGAACCACGATGACACCGGCGATGAGACCGATAATGAGAGATCCTGCAGGCGAAACGATGTCCGCATTCGCAGTGATACCCACGAGACCGGCAAGGAATCCGTTGAGAGTCATGGAAAGATCAGGCTTCTTCAGGATAATCCACGCAGTGGTGATGGCACCGATACAACCGGCAGAGGCAGCCAGAGCAGTCGTGGTGAAAACGAGACCGAGAGGTCCGGGATCTGCGGAAAGAACGGATCCTCCGTTGAATCCAAACCATCCGAAGAAGAGGAGGAAGACACCAACTGCAGCGAGAGGCATGTTGTGACCGAGGATCGGCTTGATACCGTCGGCTGTGTATTTCCCTTTACGTGCGCCAAGTAGAATCACACAGGCAAGAGCAGCAAATCCACCGAATGCGTGGACAACAGCGGATCCGGCAAAGTCTTTGAAACCGGCTTCGCCATTCAGGCCACCCATCCAACCACCACCCCAGTGCCAGGAACCGACAACCGGATAAGCAAATCCAACCAGAAGGACTGCGAAGATCATGAAGGAAGGAAGCTTAACGCGCTCAGCAACAGCTCCGGAAACGATCGTTGCAGCCGTGGCAGCAAACATCGCCTGGAAGATAAAGTCACCAAATCCGGTCATGGCAAGACCGAGACCACCGTAACCCCAGCCGTTTCCGCCGTCGGCATTCAGATCGCCGATCGGACGCCAGCCAAAGGAAAACCATCCGTTGAAGTCGCCCGGATAGTGGGAGTTAAAGCCGACCAGTGCGTAGGTAATCAAACCAATCGCGATGATGAAGCTGTTTTTGAACAGGATGTTCACCGTGTTCTTGGACTGGGTCAGACCCACCTCAAGAGTGGCAAATCCGAGGTGCATGATGAACACCAACGCCGCCGCGATGACCGTCCAGAGCATGGAGACCGTGAAGAAGTCGAAGGCAGGGGCATATTCCTCGCCGGAGCCTTTGACCAATTCCAGGTAGTCATCTACCGGACCGGGTTCAGGTTCAGCCGCAGCAGCAGCCTCCTGCCCGAAGGCAGATCCGAAGAGAAGCGGCGACACCAGACAGGCCACCAACAACAGTGTTTTCAGGTTGAATGTATATCTCATATTTCTTTTTAGGTTGTTCGCGGCACACCAGGTTGGAGACTCCGCTTACAGGTTGAGTCCCTAAAAAGCACCTGCCGTGCCAACTCCCGAAAAATCTGAGTATTTTTTTAACTTTGTCCTCCAGCCCCCGTTTTCACGGGGTTCAACGGAATGCCAAAGAGGGTGCAACGGACGTGGTAACCCTATTAGATTGAGACAGATGGAAGAATAGGGAGCTAAAACCCCACCCTCTTTCGGTTTCCCGATTCCCGTAACCCAAAGGGAAATCACACCTGCCTATCAGGAATGAGAAAGCTCTTCAGTTTCGCGAATAGCGCCGTCCCTGCTTACACGACTCGTGGCGGGAGCTCTGCGACCGGCCGAAGTGCCGGCTCTAGGTGACGTCTTTCACCACTTTCCCGCCCAGGGAAAGAATCCTTGCATTGGCTTTGGCGTCTTCCGCTTCGCCGATTTGGCCATCCTGAACATACATCTGGGACAAAGCCGTCCAGGCAAGAAGATCGTTCGGCTCCAAGGTAGTTGCCTTCAATCCCGCACCAATCGCCTCTTTGATCCGATCCGTTTTCATCAGAGCCATGGCCAGAGCATGCCAACCGTCGAAAAAGTCGGGATCGACTTCCACGCATCGGCGGTATTTCTCCACCGCACTCTCCAGATCGCCAATGGCGAGATCGCCATTGGCATCGTCAAACAGATCTTCGAGTTCAGCGCTCACGAAGGATCTTCTGTCGGAGCCTCTTCTTCAGAAACCGGAACCGGCTGCCCACCCTGCTGAGGACCGCTGCGCAGCAGATCCCGCACCGCACCTGATTCCTGGCGGCGCTGGTTGAACCATGCCGTGAAGAGGGAGCGCTTGATGCTGTCTTCGGTCGAAGCAGTGATCGAGCGTTTCGTGGCATCCTCATTCTCGTCTTCGTAAATATCGATCTTGTCGACATACACTAGCATATATCCTTTTCCATCCGGAAGAGAAACCACCGAGGAAACCTCTTTTTCTGAGACTTCCTGCGCTGCGGAAATGATCAGACTCGCGTCCGTTCGATCAGCAGGAGGTTCCTGCGCGGAAAAGGGAGGAAGCGCTTCTACTTCGACACCCGCGTCTTTCGCTGCTTCCGCAAAATTCTTTCCGCCTGCAATCGCCTCGACCAGCTTGGCGCGCGCTTCACTTGCCGCATCGCTGACGATCCGGTTCGACTTTTTCGCTTTGAGTGCAATTTGAATCGCGTTTCGCGCCTCATCGAGGGTAAGCGGCCGGGGCTCGACAAGCTCTGCATAATGGAAAACAAAGTAGCCGCCGTCTCCGTCCGAAATCGGGATCGTGACATCATCCAACTGCAAGACTTCACTGAAAATCTCTTTCAGAAGCTCCGCATTCCCTTTGAGATCCTCGGAAGCATCCTCTTCGGCGAAAGGCTCATACTTTCCGGATTTCATTTCGAAATCAGCCTTTTTCCCTTCGTAACGCTTCGCCACTTCCACGAAGTTGGAGTCGTCCTCGGCGAGATCGGCATAGGCCCTGTTTACGGCATTGGCAAAGGTGCGGGTCGCATTTGCCTTTGCTTCCGCGGTCGCCTCGTCAGGGAGCTTGTTGGGAATGAAATGAGCGTAATCAAATGCCCGCTTCGGAAGTGACATGAGTTCCTCCGAGTTCTCTTCGAAATACTCTTTCACTTCCTCCTCCGTGATCTTAAGAGCCTCGGTGTATTTGGATCTGTCAAAATTCACCAGAGAGGCGTGGTAACGCTGATTCCGCTTGGTATAGAGCCTTTCTGTTTCACTCGGGACAGCCGCGACGCCTGATCCAATCAGCTCTCGCAGTTGCTGGAAGGAAAGGTAGTCTTTAACCAATTGAGCCAAATCACCATCCGTAAAACCGTTTGGCCCGAGAATATTGTTTTTCACGATATCGGCATTGACCCATGGCTGCTGGAAAACAGGAAGGGTGGGAATCGCCGCCTTAATTTCCGCTGCCGTCGGTTCGATCCCCATTCGTTCCGCCTCTTTTCGCAAGATCACGAGGCTCATGATGAAATTCGTTCGATCATCATCGCGCCGATCTTCGCCAAAGAGGACGGTGGCGAAATCATACATACCCAGTCGCATTGCGACATCGTAGTGATTGGAGAGAATAGCCGCTTCCTTCTGGCGATAGCAACGATCGTAGACCTTTACGACGCAATCCTGACCTCCCACCGTGCCCTGCACGAAATCGAAGTCGGAATAGAGGAACGCAAAGGCGATCACGATGAGAATGGTGACAACGATGAGCGTGCCTTTTTGGATGTGACGAATCTGAGTCAGCATGGGATGGATTCAGGGTTGTTCGCAATGAGGCTCCGGCCTCGCGCGAGGGCTGGGAAGGTAGTGAAAAAGACGCGAACGGGCAAACGGTTTTTAGAACGTGATAACTATGGTCTCCAGAGCCACTTCAAAGCCCCGAAACCCTTATCGGAGCCGGAGGATTCTTTTCACCTCAGTGATCGTGTCCGGATCTTCGAGTGCAGCGTGCCCGGAGGGAACAATTTTCTCCGAAACCGCCTCCGGAATATGACTGCTCCAGTACGGCACAATGCCATCAGTGCTTTCTTCCAACGGCCCCTCTTTGCCCCGGTTGCCGATAATGCTGTGCAATTGCACCGGATATCCCAGCGGCAAATCGGGAAGAATCTGCAAGGTCGGCTGCTCCGGGGAAAGGGAACCGACACTGTCGAGCTTTCCTTCCCCCAATTCAGCGTAGGCCCCGGTAAAGGCTCCGGGATTGGCCTCGGATATCCTTTGGTAGAAGGAACGAAACTCATTCGGGGGACTCACCAGGGCCCGTCCAAGGCGGCCCAGGGAATTGTCGGCGAAGTCACTTCCCCGATGAGGAGTGGCAATGAAAATGACCCGGCGAACGCTCGGTTCCGGCTTCCAGAAGAATGCCTCCTGCAAATCAGCTCGATCTTTCTCATTGAGTTCCAGTGATGCCATGGGACGGGTAAAGCCCACTTCCCAAAATGCGGATCCTGGATCGCTAATGAGTCCACGCGCGACAATTCCACCCATACTGTGGGTCAGCAAAGTAGCGCGGCGGGAAGCAGGATCATCCAATCCCGGGTCAAATCCCCGGCGCATCTCCCGATACTGCTGCCGCAACAATCTTCCCGCATAGAGAGGAGGCGCCGAGGTATTGTAGAGAAAATGCCAAATCTGGTAACGCCGGCGTAGCTCCGGCTCGGAACGGAGCGAGTTGGTCAACTCAGACCAGGCCAGGGGAGAATCGAGCAGGCCATGAATCATGATGAGCGGCTCCTTGCGAGGATCGTAGGGTTCCATCAGAAACAGCTTGGGATCACGAGCCGGTGAAGGGGTGAACAAATCCGCAACTTCCGATTTCTTGAGCTTCCCTGCCCGTTCCAGGAGAGCGCCCAATGCGACCGAATAGTCGGCCGCCATAGGTTTTCGCCTTCCTTCATCGATTGCATCCTCGTGGTACAGGGCGCAACGGAGTTCGATTTCGACGTGGCGAATTCCGGAGCTCTTTCGTCCCGGATACAAAATGGCCGTGACTTCCCGGGTAATCGCCTCCGGCGGGAAATGTCTTTCCACGGGCTCTCTCCCTGTATTTTCACGGAGAGCTCGCAGCGGAGACCCGACGCCCTCTTTCTGGTAATGCTCGATTTTCCTGACCCGGTAGTCGATTGCCGGGCTCAATTCGTCAAAGTAGGCAGGAGGAAAAATGGCAGGACCCGAGGTGCGGAAACGCACGCGAAACGCGGTAGTCGCATCCGAATCGGAATCAGGAGAGACGGCTCCGGAAAGTTCCGAACCAAATTCCTCGCGCCATTTTTCCACGACATGACCGAGAGCATGAGCCGAATCCCCTTCGTTCGGCGTTTCCAACGACAATTCCAGCAGGGAGTGGAGAGAGCGCTGCTCAAACGGACAATTCGCCTGACCGAGAGCATGGGTTCGATCCAGCCTCGCCGGGACCATGGCACAGGACGGAGCCAGGAGAAGCAGCAGGGCTGCAGACAAATTCTGCAAGGTTAGACCAATTTTTCGCATCAGAAATGGAGACAAGGTGGCATGCGAATCAAAGCTTGGGAATTCTTTTCGGCCCGAAGCAAGTCGCGGAACCAATACGGAATTCCGCAGAAAAGGGCCTTCCTGAATTTCGGCCAATTCTGGTATCAAGATACGATTGGAACGGCGCACCGTAGATAACCTTCCGCATGGAAGTTTCGAATCCACCGGCAAAACGGAACTTCCCAATCCATTTTGAACAGACCCAAAAAAGTATGAAGCGACTCTTTCTCCTCCTCTTCCTTCCCGGGTTAGCACCGTTGTTTTCCCTCTGCGAGGATGCGGAAACCGAAACCGTTCCGAAATCGATTCAGCACATCGTTGCCGTGAAAGGCGTCTGTGCCTGGCCCAATATGACTTTGATGGAGGACGGCACGATCATCGCTGTTCTCCACAATCAGGCTTCCCACGGCCAGACCGAAGGGGATATCGAATGTTGGGCGAGCCCGGATGGGATCAACTGGAAAAAGCGCAGCACCATCACCCGGCATGATCCTGACACGGTCAGAATGAATCATGCGGCAGGCCTGACGAAAGACGGGGATCTAATCGTCCTTTGCTCCGGTTGGACCAATCAGAAACATCTCGACCGACCGAAGCAGGCTGCCTTTCGCGATGATATTCTGCGCCCCTGGATTTTGCGTTCGAAAGACGGGGGGAAATCCTGGAGCAGGGAAACTGCATTTCCCGGAAGCGAAGACGGCTGGAGCGAACTGATTCCCTTTGGCGACATCTGGCCGGACGAAGACGGCCATCTCCATGTCTCCTGCTATCAGGGGGAGTTTACTGATCCTGCCAAATCAACCAAAACGAAATCCTGGCGTTCCTGGCATCTCAAGAGCGAAGACGATGGAACAACCTGGAAAAAAACGGCCGTGATTGGCCCCACTCACAACGAAACGACCCTTCTACCGCTGGGCGAAGGAAGATGGCTCGCTGCGGCGCGGACCCGGCAGGTCGACATTCTGCGCAGCGACGACAACGGGGAATCGTGGATTTCGTTTGGCGAAGCGACCGGTCGCAATGAGATCAACGGTCATCTTCTGAACCTGGCCGACGGTCGAATCCTGCACAGCTACGGAGTCAGGGTCGACGGACGGCGCGGTGTGTGTGCGAGAATTTCGATCGACGAAGGTCAAACCTGGGGAGCCGCCATTCGATTGGCGGAAACCGCTGACGGCGGCGATTGCGGGTATCCTTCGAGCGTTCAACGCGAAGACGGAAGCATCGTCACGGCCTGGTATTCCAACCAGTCTCCGCAACACGACGGATACCACATGGGCGTCACGGTCTGGAGTCTCCCGCAACCGATCGTCTCCGTGAGCCGAGAAATCTATCTTCCCAACACCGAGACGGGACTAGCGCCCTGGGTCTACGCCTTCCCCGGAAAACCCGGCTATCGCGAAGAAATCCACACAGTTTGGTCTCACGAGAACCAGGTCAAAGGATACGGGGATGCCCCTTCCGAACCTTACCGCCGCTTTTCTTTCGACGACGGGAAAACCTGGTCCGGGCTGGAAAAACTACCGCCCTTCATGAACTTCCTTCCCGATGTTTCCATTCTCGATTGGAAATTCTGCGGCCTCTACGACCCGACATCAGATCGACTTGTCTCCCTGTCGATTCACCACGTCCGGGACATGAGAGATGGTCCTCCGCGGGCGATTTACAATCACGGCTTGATCCGCCTTTCCGAAGACGATGGAAAAACCTGGAGCAGTCCGCAAGTGCTCCAGTACGAGGACGGAGCGGATCTCGATCCGGAGAATGTGCTGGCCCGCGAATACCTGGAAAACAACACCGCCTACCCGGGACAGTCAATTTTGCGCCACAGCAACGGCACCCTCATCATTCCGGTCACCAATTCAAAAATCCCCGCAGATGTCGAGGACACCCAACCCGGGCCGGCTCGCTGGCCCTCCGACGGGACGATCGGAAGCCTCTGCCTTGTCGGAAAATGGAATGCGGAAAAGAAGATCTATGAATGGGAAGGAGGAAAACCGGTTTGGATTACGAGAGATCTCGCCGTCAACGGCCTCCTCGAAGCCGATATCGCCGAACTACCCGACGGGCGCGTATTCATCGTCTGGCGCGTGACCCGCCCCAAAGGAACCTCAGCCTACAAGTGGTGCAGCGTCTCAGAAGATGGAGGTTTGACCTTCAGCGAACCCCGTGTCTTCACCTACAGCGACGGTTCTCACTTTTTCTCCAACAGCACATTTCACCGCCTCTTTCGAAGCAGCAAAACCTCCAGGTTGTATTGGATTGGAAATATTCTTGCCCACGATCCACCCACTGCCGGCCATCCCCGGTATCCTCTTGTGATTGCGGAGGTCGATGAAGACACTCTCGGTATCATCAAAGAGACCGTTACTCAAATCGATACCCGTCGGCCCGGGGAAGGAAAGCAAATGCAGCTCTCCAATTTCTGGTGTTTGGAACAGGAAGAGACCGGGGACCTGGAAATTTTCCTGACCCGCCTCTACGAAGACCCCGACGATCTCTTCACGGCCAGTGCCTATCGCTACGTCCTCCGGTTCCACGAAAGCTGAATTCCCCATGCTCACGCCTGCCACTCTCCTTCGGGAAAAACTTACCACCGACAAACCCGTCGTCGGAATCATGGCGACGGATCTTCTCTCCCCCGTGCTGGTCGAAATCGCGCAGCGGAGCGGGCTGGAATACCTCATCGTCGATCGCGAACATGGGTGCTTTTCTGACGAAGCGGTAGCCCACGTCTGCCAAACCGGCCGCCTCGCTGACTTTCCTGTTCTCGTACGAACCGTGTCGACCGAAACCTCTATCATTCGGAGAATCGTCGATCTGGGACCCTGCGGAATTTTGCTCCCCAACGTGGAAACCACGGCAGAGCTGGATGAGGCCCGCGATGCCCTTTTCATGCCTCCACGAGGTCGGCGTCGCCCGGGAGGGGCCGGGAATTTCTGGATGATAGACTTTCACTACGAGACCTGGAGGGATGACTTTGAGGACTCCTTCATCGTGATTCCACAAATTGAATCACAGGCTGGAATCGCAAACGTGGACGCCATTGCCAGCCATCCTCTTGTCACCGCGCTCGGCGTCGGCCCCTACGATCTTTCCGCCGATCTCGGCTGCTGCTGGAATCCTGAAAACCCGGAGTTCCAGGCCTCTCTCAAAACGATTCGAAGCGCCGCCGACAAAGCCGGGAAGAAGGTCTGGATCGGAGCGGACGCAGAAGCCAAATTCCGGGAAGGCTACACGTTTCTCTGGGTGGGGACCTTTACTTCGGTGCTCAGTGGCACGCTTTCCACTATGATCAGAAATCTGGAAAATTCCGGGCAACCGAAGTCGAACGATCTGCCGCCTGCCTGATCGTTAGAGGATCCCGTGCTTTCGAAATACTTCGGCAACGGGAACCCCGGCAGCGAGTTCTTCCCGAACCGTGTTTTCTCCCGCCACTTTTTCGAGGGCCCTTGCAATCGCTTCGTCGGCAACTTCCTGCGGAATCGCCACCACTCCGTCGTGATCCCCCAGAATCAGATCTCCGTTTCTCATCTTCACTCCGTCGATTTCAATCGGTTCCCCGATGCTGACAACGTCAATGCGCCCGAGACTATCAGCCGGTGTCACTCCGATCCCGAACACCGGAAAGTCCATCTGCTCCAGCGCCCAGATATCCCGAGTGCAGGTACTCATGACAATCCCCCGGACGCCCTTCGCCATGCAGGCTGTACTGAGAAGTTCCCCCCAGAAGGAACACTCGTAGTTGTGGCCCGCATCGACGACGAGAACATCGCCTTCTTTCATGGTGTCAATGACCTCCATTTCGAGTTTGTAGGGTTCTGCAGGAACTTCGTCGACCGCAACTGCCTTCGCTGTGTAAATCCGTCCGGTGACTCTTCGCACTGGAGTTAACGCACCGACACGGGAACTGAGGCTTTGGGCACGATAGCCCATTTGGTCGAGAACATCCCCGACCACGGAACTGTAGAGTTTTTCAAGCGATTCAATTTGGTTCATAAGGTTTTTGTCAGGGAAGTTTCAGTCCAAGAAGATCAAAGGTGTTCCGATGAAACATCGCCTCGATCTCGTCCACATCGAGCCGGGGAAGCGCCGTGCCTTCGAGCATATCGTTGAGTGCCCGGATCCCATCGACCGAAGCGTCGACCGTGGTGAAAGGGAAATCAGTTCCGAAGAGCAATTTATTCCAAACTCCGTATTCCTGCACCAGCATGAGGCTCTGGTAGAGTTGAAACGGACGATAGTGAAGCGCACTCACATCGGCATACACATTGGGATGTTTCCGAATCGTAACAACGCATTCGCCTTCATACGGATGCCCGAGATGGGCGAGAATAAATTTCACATTCGGGTACTTCACCGCAACCGGCTCGATCGTCCGGGGAAGGGTGCACTCCAGAGGTGCCTGCGCAATGAAAGTTGTCCCCATATGCATCAAGATTGGAAGTCCTTTCTCCTCGGCGTATTTCCAAAGGGGCGTGAGGAGGTCGTCGTCGACCCGGAATCCCGCATACATCGGGAGCAGTTTAACGCCCTGCAAGCCCAGTTCTTCATGGCCGAACCGAAGCTCCTCCTCCCATCCGGGTTGTGTCGGATCCACCGAGAGAAACCCGAGCAGTCGACCCGGATCCTGCGCCACGTAGTTCGCGACATCGGCATCATCGACCCAGATCCCGGCGAGTTTTGCCTTCCCCCCGAAAACCACCGCCACGGTATCATCCGGGGCATTGTTACGGTAGGCCTCGTAGCTGACCGAAAGATCGACCGTCATCCCGGCCCGGGCTCCGCCCGCCTGACAAATAAAGTCTTCGGTAAAGTCGCCGGGGAAATTCCAAAAGTGACTGTGGACATCAATGATCATGGAGAGTGAGACCTCGCAAAGCTTGTCCGGATCGGAGGGCACTTCCAAGGAATTTATTTCCGCGGTTCCGGATTCATGAAAAGATCAACGCGCTGTTATAATGATGCATTATCAGAGACAAAATGAAGATCCAGCACACCGTTCTGATCATTGGCACCGGCTCGATCGGAGAGCGACATTTGCGCTGCCTGCAATCTACCGGCCGCTGTCGAATCGCTTTCTGCGAACCGCTCGACGAACGACGAAAGGACGTCGCGACACGGTACGGGATTGGAGAAGAACTGACCTTCGTATCTCTCGATGAAGCGCTTGCCTCGGATACCCCATTCGAGGCCGCCGTCGTCGCTTCACCAGCCCCTTTCCATATCCCGATGGGAATGCAACTCGCCGGACGCGGGATTCATATTCTCATGGAAAAACCACTCAGCTTGTCTCTCGAGGGAGTGGAGGAATTTCAAAATTTGATTCGGGAAAAGGAACTTGTTGCCGCAGTCGGATACACCCATCGGGCCCATCCCGCCATTTCCGATTTGAAGAAACAACTCGACTCCGGCGCCTTCGGGAAAGCGCTCGAACTGCGCGTCGACGTCGGCCAACACCTGACCACCCTTCGTCCCGCATACGCCGATGTCTATTTCGCCGATCCCAAAATGGGTGGTGGAGCGATTCAGGATATGATCACTCATTTCTATTCCGTCGGAGACTGGCTTCTCGGACCGATCGACCGGATCGTCACCCACGCCCGCCACCTCGCCCTGCCCCGGGTGGAGGTCGAAGACACGGTTCACTCCCTCGCCGACCACAACGGGGTCATGGCCGTTTACGCCCAGAACCTGACACAGAAGCAGAACGAAGTGTTTGTCACCGTAATTTGTGAAAATGGAAGCATCCGGGCTGACTACGGCCGGAAGCGCATTTCCACCATCTCGGAGCCAAACGGCGCATGGCAGCACAAATCCTACGAACTCGATGATATTGACGAAGTCTATGTCACCCAGGACTCCGCCTTTCTCGACGCTGTCGAGGGACACGGCAGCACCTTCTGCACCCTCGAAGAAGCCGTCCGCACTCTTCGCGTCAACCTGGCTTCGTTACAGAGCGCAGAAACGATGAGCTGGCAAACCATCCCGTAAATCCATCATGGAAGAACCTGACATTCACACACTTTTCAACCTGAACGGGCGCAACGCGCTCATCACCGGAGCGAGCGGCTACCTTGGAAGCTCGATGGCGAGAGCACTCGCCGAAGCGGGCGCGACCGTGGTAGTAGGAAGCCGTGAGGAAAGTCGGGCCGCAGAAACGGCCGCCGGGCTTCCCACTCCCTCCGGCCAGTCTCACCTCGGAGTGGCAATCGACAACCGCAACGAAACGGCGATCACATCCGGATTCACGGATGCCGTTTCCCGTGCCGGAAAAATCGACATCCTCATCAACAACGGACACGCCGCTGATTCCCACGATTGGAGCAATGTAAGTGCGTCAGACTTCGATGCGCAGCTTTCCAACGCCACCGGCTATTTTCTTCTCGCGCGGCATCTTCGCGATCACCTCGTTGAAAGAAACAGTCCCGGAAACATTCTCATGATTGGATCGATGTACGGAGTGGTCGGATCCTACCCCGATGCCTACGAAGGCATCGCTCCGGCCAGCCCCGTGCACTACCACACGCTCAAGGGCGGCATCATTCACATGGCCCGCCACCTCGCCGTCTACTGGGCGAAAGATCAAGTCCGGGTAAACTGCCTCAGCCCCGGCCCCTTTCCGTCTGATAAAGCACCGGAAGAGATGGTGGAACGCCTCATTGAGAAGTCGCCCATGAAACGAATGGGGCTTCCCCACGAACTCAAGGGAGCCATGCTTCTACTCATCAGCGATGCCGGATCTTACATCACCGGGCAGAATCTTCTCGTCGACGGTGGATGGACTTCGTGGTGAGAATAGCTACTTGCGCCCCTCCACATACTCCTGATCTGCGGCCGAAAAGATCTTCAAATCCAGCTTCCCCTTTTTCCCGTCCGCTTTTCTCTCGATCTCAATACTGCCTCCGGAAATCCCTACAAGGCGGCCTTCGATCTGCCGCTCCTTCCCTCCTACGGAATAGGTCCACATCCGCACGGGTTCGTCAGTGATCCGGCTCGGTTCCGGCATGGCCGCAGCGGGCGAACTCCCCGAAGCGGGTGTCGTGAACTGGATCGTTTCCTCATTCCAGATTCGACTGACTTCGTTGTTCACCAGAACCCGGAGGAAATAGGTCGTGGATGGCTCCAGGTCCGAGAGGACCACCCGGTTCACGCCCGGCTGCACCTTTTTGATCTCCGCCATTTCCTGCCAGGAACTCTCGTTGATCGCCTGACTGAGAGAGGAATTCTTTTCCGTCCCATGAAGCTCTCTCGGCGCAAACGTCAGCGCGTCGACCGTGCCGTAGTAAATGGCTCCGTCCCTGAGGCCTTCGCCTCTCGTAATCGGAACATCAATCGTCGCGCTGGATGCTCCGACCCCGGAGACTGCGATGTCTCCCAACTCGACCGGAAGTCGAAACAGGTTGGAAGTGCTCTCGCTCGCAAGGAAGTAGGGAAGCTCACTTTGCTTCGCCGGAGGTTCAGGAGGCTCCGCGTGGTAGAGTCGGATTCCTCCGCAACCCATCGCAAACTCCCCCTCCTCCGTGGTATACCACCGCTTGTTGACCGGTGGATCCCCACTGGAACCGGCTCCGCCCGGTTTGAAAACATCCATGGGAACCCACGAATCGTTCACAAAATACCAGCCACGACGACGCACTTCGCGATAGACATCCCCGGTTCGTTCGACCTGCGGAGGTCCGGGAACCTCGCAAAAGGAACCGATCTTCAGTTCTTCTTTTGATTTTCCCCCGTGCCACTTGTTTCCGGCACAGTAGAATTTCCAGGCCCCGGTCGGATGATCAAAATAGTAACCGTAGTAGGAGTCATACAACTCTCCCGGCTCCACTCGCAATGCCTGAACGCACAGTTCCGGTCCATCGGGCATCGGCGTCCAGCCGCGAGCCTTCACCCCCGAACCCTCGTGACCAAAACCACTGAACTCCCCTTCCGGGGATCCGACTCCGAGCAGATGCGGCATTTGCTTCAAGTCGGCAGCGGCCTTGTCATTCCCCCACATCGAGAAATTGAATTCCCCATTGCTTCGCTTCTCTGCGGTGAACGAAGTCCCGAAGTATCCAAAGGGAGTCGTCACGGGAGAATAGCTGGAAATGGGAGCCACGCTCCGGGTTGTCATGACGAGCAGGCGGGAATTCGAAGCCTTGCTCGATTCATACCCCCCGTGGGCTGCAGCAGGGCGCCATCGGACGCGAAGCAAATTCGCCCCTTCAAGAGCCGGTCCAAATGCCTCGATTCGATGCAACTTTCCGACGCCCCCACCCGGGTCCGCTATCTTTTTCGCCTGCAAAGTGAGTCGATACTCCCCCGGTTTTGAGACGGGAAAAACCACATCCCAGCTTTGCGGTTTATCAGCACTCGAAGCGCCTGCCTTCACCGTCTGAACTTGATCCCCCAACTGAAAAGCGATCTCCGATCCGGCCGCGCCCCCTTCCACTTCCAGATAGGTCTGAAAACGAACCGCTCCCGGATTTGCGATGTACACATACCACTGAATCGTCCCTTCAGTATTCGTCCAGTTTTCGAGATAGCCGTAGTTCGGAACGATCAACTCTTCATCGCCGACCTTGGGAAGATCGGACTCCCCTGCCGCGCGACAGGCCCCTTTGGAGAAAAATCCGTTGCTCGCCGTAAAGATGAGCTTCCCGTCTTTGGCGGGCTGCCCAAGGTAGGAGTATTTTCGCCCCTCTTCGTCTGTCCCTCCCGCGATCAGTGCAGGAGCCGTTTCCAATTGCCCGTTCCCGGATGGCGCGTCCTTCGGAACCTCCTGAGAGAAAGCGACTGCGGACCATCCCGCCAACGCGAGAAAGAATGTGTTTCGGGACCAGTGCATCACATAGCGTCTCGAAAAAACCATCCTCTTTCAATTCCCGTTTTAGCGGATTCCGTCATACAAAATCGGAAGCGGATCATTGATCATTCGCTCAGAAACTCCACCAACAGGTCAATTCGTTCCCGGTCATAGAAGGCGTCGCCGCCGTGCGCGCCGCCGTGAATCACCTCGAACTGAACGCGCGCTCCAATCCCAGCCTTCCCGTAGGCCCCTTCCAGTTCGTGAGACTGATTGATCGGGACCTGCGGATCCTGATCCCCATGAATCAGAAGAAGCGGTGGATCTCCCTTGTCGACATGATAGACAGGACTGGCAAGCTTCGCGAGATCGGGAACGTCCGCCGGTTGCGCACGAAGCAGGAGTTGCAGTGCCGGAATGCGAACCCCCAGCCCATGCGGAGTCGACTGATGGAGAATGGTGAGAAAATTTGTGGGCCCGTAGAAATCCATGATCGCAGAGACGTCCGAGCTTTCTCCATCGTGCTCGCCCACGTCTCCTTCCAGACCAGCATGTCCATTCGTAACGCCCACCAGCGAAGCGAGATGACCACCGGCGGAAGCTCCCGCGATCACAACCCGGTCAGCATCATATCCAAAACGAGCTCGATTTTCCTCTGCTCTCAAAAATCGAATCGCCGCTTTGATGTCGTGAACCTGAGCGGGGAATTCCTCCACCGGGCTGAGCCGGTAGTTGACGCTTGCGATGGCAAAGCCATGCTCTAACAATCCGCCAATCGGCATCCGTTCTTTCGATCCGGCCCGCCACGCCCCACCGTGCACCCAGACAACTAGCGGAGAATTTTTCGCTTTGTCAGGAAGATACAGATCAAGGAGAAGCGAGTGCTCGCCTGCCATTGCATACTCAATATCACGATGCGTTGGCTCGGCAGCCTGACTCAACAGGGTCAAGTGCGCGACCCAACAGGGTACAATCAAGAACCAAACCCTGTTGATTCGAATGGTGGGTAAAAATCTCATTTCCGAGTCTCTTTTACCGAATCGATCAGCGCCACGAAAAGGCAATTCTCACGCCGAAAGCGGTAACATCGAAGTGATTGCCTCGTGAAGAGCAACTCCTTATCCTCTGAGCTCCGAATGCCCTATCCATAACCATTTCTTATCGCCCTCGTCGTCACGATCTCAGTCGCCTCCAGTTGGGCGGATCAATTTGTGCTTTTCGACAGAACCTTCACCTTCGAAGAGAAAGACGCGGCCCCTGCCAAATCCCACCTTTTTGTCAAAGGTGACGAACTCGGCCGGGGCACGCCGACAGATTGGACCGCCCCGGTCGACTATCGCAATGGAACGGTTTATATCCGCATCGAAGTCCTGGAAAAACCGGACGGGGAAACGCCCACGACATGGAGCCTCTGCTACCTCCCCAACAGGGGGCGTGATAACAACTACGGCTGCACCAAAACGCCTTCCTACACCACTGAAGGAGTTTACGAGAAAGATGTGAAGATGACCGAATTCTGGGAGAACGATTCCATTATCTGGTCGGAAGGCATCAAGCAGATGTCTCTCGTTGTCAAACGGGCCAACGCCGGGGGAAAAGCTCACGCGCATCTTCAGCCGGATTTGAAGGCATTTTTCCCCACCAGAATCCGCGTAACGATGGTGCAGGTAGCAAAAGGCTCCACCTACGATGCCTCCCGGGTTCCGGGACTTGGCGATAAGAAAAAGTAGGGCAAAGAGAGGTCGCGTTTCGTCCCTTTCCGCATGCGAATTGTATTGAGTAAAATCCGGATTTCCGTCATCCTCGCCTATCACAAAGCTGCAACTTCCTGCGCAATGAAATTCCCCAAGCCTGAGGCAGCCCGATACGGGCTCCATTCAATCGTTACCTTGTTGATTCTGGGAGCAACACCCCTGTTTGCTCAAATCGATCTGGACATCGATAACAATGAACTATCCGACGTCTGGGAAATTCGCCATTTCGGATCGACCGGTCAGGACAGGAATGCCGATGAGGACGGCGATGGCGAAAACAATGCCGCCGAAAGCGGTGCCAACACCGACCCCGAAGATCCGGCCAGTTTCCTTCGCGTTCTCGACCCGGATTCGATCGTCGATAGCAATTCCGTCTCCTTTACCACGGTAACGGGGAAAAAATACCGCCTCGATGTCAGTGGCAATCTCGTGGACTGGACCAGCGTCGAAGAGTCGACAGGGACTGACCTCGACCTTTTCGGCTCGGGGGGAATTCTCCACATCGATTTCAGTGACGGGGCCAATCCGAAAGTCAGTGGAGCTGTCACTCGTGAAGTCTGGCTACAGGCTCCCGCTCCCGGAACAAGTGACCTGAAGGCGTTTCTCAGTGGTGCCGGTGAGGCGGACGGACAGGAATGGCGGGCTTCGCTGAAAGGCCCTTCCAACTACGCCGACAACTTCAGTGCGCGTTACGCCGGCTTTATCGTTCCCAAAGAATCCGGCGACTACACTTTCTACATTGCCGGGCGGGGCGTCTGTGAATTCCATTTCAACTCCGGTGGTTCCGCACCGACTCCCACCCTCGCCGCCGAGATTGATTCCGAAGCCGAGGTAGCGAATATCCAGGAAGAGGAATGGGACCACGTTGCGGGACTCGGTGGACCAGACACGCAGAAGTCGCAGACATTTTCTCTCACCGCCGGCACCCGATACTTTTTCGAAATCTATCACGCCGATACCGTTGGCAACGATCACATCGCGGTCGGTTGGGATACGCCCTCCTCGTCCGGAGTCGAAGTAGTTCCGGGAGACTGCCTTTGCCCCGAGGAAACTTTCGCCAGTTCCAATGGCAGCGCTCTCTTCGACGGCGCGGGAACGAAATTTATTCGCGTCGCGGCCTACGGCAATGGAGATGCCGCGGTGCTGGATTCCGACGGGGATGGAATCGACGATGCCACCGAGAATGAACTTCTCGGCTACGGCTTCAGTCCTTTCGCGTCCGCCAGTCCCGGTCACGGCGAAGGGAATGATGTGGATAAGCTGGCCTCGCTCCTGAGTTTCGACCCGGCCCTGGAAAACGAATTGATTTCCGTAGCCGCAGAGGACAGCGAAGCAATCGAACTGGAAAATCCCCCTCTGCTTCCGGGGAACATTGTCGATATCGGAAGCATGGGAAGCATGGGAAGCCAGAGTGGCCCTTCGCCGGATAAAATTCGATTTCGTGTAAAAAGAAACGGCGGCCTTTCTCCGGTCACCGTCTTCTACACCCTGGGGGGAGGAACTCTGGCCGAAGAAGTCAGCGCTACACCCGTCGTCGATTTTACCGCAAAAGAGGAAGGCGCATCCGCCGACGGTGTCATCACGATTCCAGCAGGAACCGCGGGGGTGAATGTGGAAATCACGGTCGCCAAAGACAATGTCCACGAGTATCCGGAAACCGTGAGCATTTCCCTCGACCCTCACACGGACTACGATATCGCGCCGGGGGCAGCCGTAGCCAAGGGCGAAATTTGCGACATGCCGGGCGACGTCAACTTCCTGTTTGTCGGAGCGTATCAGGAGGATTTCAATGCCAGTCCCGGAACGGGAAAAGCCAGTGGATCGGTGAGCGGTTATCTGAAAGGCGACAAGCGCACTTTCGTTCTCCGCAACGACAACTTCTCGAACCTGTCGACGCCGCAGAATGACACGCACTTTCACAAGGTTCTCCTGAGTGGCGGCAACCCTGTGGGAGGTCCGCCCATCCACGACATTCTCAATCAGGCGGGCTCGGAGGCACTCCTCGGACACTACCTCACCTATGAATGGGATATCACGAACCAGAATCCCGTTTTGCCAACGGGAGGGGGCGCACCGTCCCGCCAGGTGATCATTGACTCACTTTTCAACCAGAACGGGGAGACGCAGATCTACGTCAACCTTCACACCGACGGCAATGCGGCCGGTGAAGTCATGGCGATGCTGGAGGTGGCTTCGGGTTCCACCGAAGAACCCGACCCTCCTGCAGACCCGGATCCACTCCCCCTTCTCAGCGGAGATGATCTGGAGAACGATATCATTCGATTTCTCAACCAGGCGACCTTTGGCGCTGCGTGGGAGGAAGTACAGGCGATCAAGTCTGCCATCGAAACGAAACGGGCAGGCAATGCCAACTACAGCCGAATCGAGGAATTCGAGCTTTGGATCGATGAGCAGTGCAAAGTCCAGCAAACCTACCTCGCCGACTATTTGCTCGCAGCCGACAACATGGAGTGGAACCTGCGGGGCAAGTGGGATCCGTCGGAGTGGAACGATTGGGATACTAACCACGCGGGCGTCGACGTCCAGCCGATCATTACGAATTGGCCCTACATCGATCGCTCTCTCACCAATGGTCCGGCTCCCGGCATGCCCAACACGCACCCGCATTTCTGGGCAAACCAATGGTATCCCGTCAACCGTTACCCAACCGATCGAGACTGGATCAACTGGATGGACGATGAGATGCCCAATGAAGGAAGCAAGACAGTTCGCAACCTCAGTCAGCCGGTGCAGAACAACCGCCGCCGGGGGCACTGGGCCCTGATGGTGAATGGGAAGGACCAGCTTCGTCAGAAGTTCGGCTATTCCATTCAGCAGTTGCTCGTGGTGGCAGAAACCCTGAATACCATTCGCGCAAAGACACTCGGTGCCTCGAACTACCAGGACATGCTCAACTACTACGGTCTCCCGACTGATCGCAACGGCAATGGGCAGATCGATGCCAATGAGGAGACCTACTTCCGTGATCTTTTCGGCTACATCAACTGGAGCCCGGTCATGGGCAAATGGCTCTCGAGCATCAAAAACCGCGCTGCCTACGACAGCAACGCGGACGGACTTGTCGATGTCTATCCAGATGAAAACCTCGCACGCGAGGATATGCAGCTTTTCTCGATCGGGTTGTTCAACCTCTGGCCGGATGGATCCCTCCAGTTGCAGACAGGAAGTGATCCTGAAGTTCCCCCGGGTTCGTCGGCCACCTACACCAACGACGACATTCAGGAGTTTGCCCGGGTTCTCACCGGGCAGAGTTTCAGCCGTTATGTAACGGACACGAGAAGCAACACGAGGATTTTCGCAAACCTGGGATTCCGCGAAGGCCCCTATCAATTTGGAATCGATGGAGCGGACAATGGAAACGTCTTCGACACCGACAACACCAATGGCGACAGCGACGCGAACGACGGCGACGATGGAATTCTTTACAACAATAACTTCACCGCCGGCGAAGGGGAGAACTACTACGGACACCAGTTCAACTATCCCATGCGAATGTTCGGCTCGTCCGGCAGCGGAGCGAGTAAGATTATCTACCACGACCTCGGGG
>JARGNG010000047.1:0-3205 GCA_029213265.1 Verrucomicrobiales bacterium
GCGAAACGCTCCATATCAAGCCCCATCATCCGGGCCTGTGTCAGCCACAGGTTCGCAAGCGGCGTGCCCTCGCTCATGTTGATGTGCTGCCCGGTTTTCGTCCGCTTTCCTCCACCCGCCATAATGACCGGAAGATCGTTGTATTGGTGGGTCGATCCGTCTCCCAAACCGGAGCCGTAAGTAAAGATCGTGTTGTCGAGCAGGGTCGACCCGTCGGACTCCTCCATCTTTCTCATCTTATCTAACAAATACACATACTGCTCCATGTGAAAGAGATCCACCTGCAGCAATTGGTCGATCATCTTGGTCTGATTGTGCGACATCTGATGGTGGCTCATCGGCTTATCAGAGATCTCCTCAAAGAGATAGGGAGTGTCCCAACGCTCGGGACCAACCATGAATGTCGTCACGTTGGTGAGCCCCGTTTGCAGGGCCACGACCATGAGGTCCCCCATCAAGCGAATGTATTCGCCGCGGGGCAAGTAGGCTTCCGGCGGCTCCTCAAAACTGACCTTGGCCAGCTCCGACTTCATCTGCTCGAGGCGATCCATCTGGGTCTCGATCGCCCGAATCGAATCAAAGTATTCTGAGAACTTCTGCCCATCGGCATACCCCAGATCGCGCTTCAGGGAATTTGCATCTTCGAGAACCAAATCGGTGACGTCCCGATAGCGATCAATTTCCTGGGTGGAAAAAAGACGGCGGTACATCTTTCTCGGATCGCGAATCGATGGGGCAAGGTGCCCCGTTCCATACCAGGAAATATTGTCAAAATAGATCGATTCCTTGTTGTCCTTGTGACTGTTGCAGCTGAATTCCAGGGTCCGGAATGGAGTGGCGTGGCCAACCTGATCCGCAACGAGATGATCCAGCGTTCGGTCGAGCGGCCACGCAGTGCCTTTCACGGTGTAGGGCTCGGCACTGCTCAGGTAACAGGAGGCGCACTGGGCATGTACATCGGTTCCCTGCTGGAAAGTCCGGTCCATCCCCGTAATCAAATTGATCTGGTCCTTGAAGGCGGCCAGAGGCTCCATCGTCGGAGTCAGTTCGTCGAGCGGCCTCACGAAATAGTTCGGATCCTGTTTTCCGAGCGATTTCATCACATTGCCGAGATTGCCTTTCGGAATCACCGAATCTGATTCACCCGGGAAGAAGCCGCGTCTCACCACACCGATCGGCACATAGAAATGTGCCATTCTCTGCGCAACGGGCTTCATCGCCGAAGTCGCCCCGATGCTCTCCAGCCAGGGCAGGGACAAAGCGGCCCCGCCGATGCCATGGAGAAATTTTCTTCGTGAAGTGGTTTTCGTCATTTGTCACTTTGGGAAACCGATTCCAACAGGGTTGGGTCACTGACTCGACCCTGTTGAATCGAAGCCACCGCCCCCTCTTTCCCGGAGCTGGTCTTGGTTAGAAAAGGTTCGCTCATGATTACGTTTTTGAGCAAGGTCTGAATCCTGTATTGATCCTCCGCCGTCGCTTCCGCTATCTCGTCGAGGGCCCTCTGGTCGGCCGGTCCGATTTCGCGGGCGAGAGCGAAAGACATCAGGTGGCCGGCCAGTCCGCGGGCAAATCGATCTTTTTCCGCCAGGATGGCATCCTTAAAGTCGGCGACATCATTGAACGCATGCTTGCGGAAAAGCGTTCCCTCCATATCCACATCGCGTTCATTCTCGTACTTCTTTCTCCAGTTTCCGATCGGATCGTAGTTCTCCAGCGCGAATCCAAGCGGATCAATCTGCTCATGGCAGCCCTTGCAATCGGCTCGCTCGCGATGTTGGGAGAGTCGCTCACGTAGCGTGAGATGCTCCTCTCCCTCGGCCGGCTTCTCCCCCAGTGGCGGAACATCGGCCGGAGGTGGCTTGGGAGGATTGTTGAAGATCACCGTGGCGAGCCAGGCTCCCCGGGTGATCGGCTGGGTTCTCTCCGGACCGGAGGTCATCGTCATCACGGCAGCATTGGTGATGAGTCCTCCATTACGCCGGTCCGTAACCGGAACGCGATCGAAGCGAAGTGCCGCTACCCCGCCCTTGTTGATTCCCGCGCCCTCCATCTTTGCCGGATCGATTTCCGTCTTCAATTCCCCGTAGGCTTCTTCGAGGAGACCGGAGCGGTAGGTGAAATCGGAATCAATAAACTGCGTAATCGGCTGGTTTTCGATCAGGACGGTTTCAAAGAGCAGCAGCGGCTCAAGCATCATGTGCATGCTGTCGCGGTACTTCGAAAAGTAGAAGTTCGGAAATTCCTCCGGATCGGGCACTGAGGAAATAATTCTTTCCAACTGCAACCACTGCGCCGGAAAACTGTCGCAGAAGCGCTTCAGCTTTTTGTCTTTCAGCATTCGATCGATCTCGCTGCTGAGAACATCCGGTTCTTTCAGCTTTCCTTCCGCGGCCAGGTCGAGCAGGGCCTCGTCAGGAAGGCTCCCCCACAGGAAGAAGGAAAGTCTCGAGGCGAGTTCAAAATCATCGAGAGGCTGAGCACCTTCCACTCCCCCGGTTTTATCGTAGAGATAGAGAAACCGGGGAGAGGAAATCGCGGCTGCTGCCACCGTCTTCATCGCCGTCGTAAAGTCTTCACCGGATTCGATCTGCTGAAATAGATATCCCGCGTAGCGCTCAAGAGTGGGCTCTTCCACCGGTCTGCGAAATGCCCTCGTCAGGAAAGGTTGAAGCCGCTTTTTCAACTCCGCCTTCAAATCCACCCCGGAATTCGGAGCCAGAAAGAAGCTTTCCCAGATGCCCACATTCTTCGGGCTGAAGTCCTTGCTTTGCGTGATCGATTGCCCGAGCTCCAGAAATTCCTCCATCAACAAGGGCGAAAGCGAGAGGTGGTCGGCCTGGTTGTCATAGCCATGCTCCGCGCGCAGGTCCTGCGGAAACGCAGCGACTCCGGCAAGACGCGGCTCGATCATCTGCGATTTCCCGAGAGGCCGGCTCCCCACATGGACAGTCCCGGCCATTTCCCCCGTCTCAGGTCGGAAATAGCCTTTGTGCTCGCGCATCATTCGCTCGGGAAGGGTGAAGACATTGCAGTTCAGGTCGAACAAATCGATGACCGCATTGTTGTATTGAAAGCGGTTCATCCGACGAATCGGCGTGTGGGTGAACGCCTCCGTTTCGGAAACCGATTTCTCGAGAAGCGACTCCAGTTCCGCGAGCAACCTCTTTCGATCCTCAGGCTTCATCTGTGGCTCGTCCTCCGG
>JARGNG010000047.1:3305-33913 GCA_029213265.1 Verrucomicrobiales bacterium
GT
Organism: Verrucomicrobiales bacterium; assembly: GCA_029213265.1. Lineage (GTDB taxonomy): Bacteria > Verrucomicrobiota > Verrucomicrobiia > Verrucomicrobiales > DEV007 > Arctic95D-9. The sequence continues at coordinate 3,308 of JARGNG010000047.1, forward strand.
TCCGCGAGCAACCTCTTTCGATCCTCAGGCTTCATCTGTGGCTCGTCCTCCGGTGGCATCTCCTCAAAGTCGATGACGTCGACGAGCTCCTGCAGCAGTTCCGGATTCCTCAGAAGTTCCGCACTATTTTTGACGTCTAACAAGTTCACCTTTCCTTTCACTTTGCCCTCCTCGCCATGGCACTGGATGCAATTCTTCCGGAATACGCCAAGAACGAAATCCCCGGTCGCAAAGGCACAGTTCGAAGCCACGACGAGGGCTCCGATCAGCAAATGCGTTGGAATGTTCACATTGGATTTCATTTTGCGATTCAGCTCGTCACGAAACGAGCCTGAGGGGAAGTTTACCAAGCACTTTACAACTTAGAAAGATACTCAATCAGTGACTTGAGGAGTACTATCAGTTGTGCACCGAAACGGGAAAGGGACAAGCGCTCACCTGAACGCCATCGGCTGCATATCGAATTTTGGTCCATTGATCTGCGATCGGCAGTCGAATCTCCATCCATTCCCACGAGGCGGGAAGGGCGGGTCGGATCGTCACTTGTTGGTCCGGGATGGAGAGCTCCAGTCCAGCAAGACCTTCGAGATAGAGCAGGATCTTTCCGGCATTGAAATTCGAATACTGATCCCCGAAAGGAGTGAGATCCCGCTCGTAGGCTTCCGGCGCCACCGGGATCTGCCATTCTTCGTGGTAGTTGTAGTGGATCAGATGATTCAGCGTCAGCTTCGACGCCTCCCCGCTCAGGCCCTGCCGAAACATGCCGTCGAGAGTGAAGTAGGCCGTGTCGGGTGTGTATCCAAAAGAGTGATCCACGTCCGTGGCAAAGACTTGCATCGATTGCTTCGCCATCGCGAGTGGGAAGAACTCCCCATAGAAGCCCTTGTCCCGGTCAAAGGCCCAGGCGTCCACCATTCGCTTTGCGTATTCAGCCGGAAAGTGCGGAGAACGCATCGACCAGAATGCATTGGTCATCAGTAGGCCGTTTTCCGGAGCGGCGAAATAGTTGGGAATTCCATTCATTTCCCAGCGTTGATCAAACATCAGGCGAATGTGCTCCGGATCACGACGTAGCAATGTTTGCCAATGCTCGACATCGTCTTCATTCCCGGTAAGGCGGGCCATCTTTTCCAGCGTTTCGGCAACTTCGAATTCATTCATCGCGAACCCGGAAAGGTGATTTCGAAAAAGCCTTTCAAAATGGTCTTCGTAGCACTGCCTGAGAAACTCCGTATCGCCCGTGTGTTCGTAGATCTGCCAGGCCCCGAGAACGTGTTCGGAAGTTTCCGGCCCATAGGCGCCACTGTGCCAGGCCGTCCCCTTGTTATCGGCTATCATCCGGAGACCGTTGGGTAACTCGCGATAGCGACCATTCTTCGTAAGATGCTTCCAGGTAAGAACGTTCCCGTAGGCGAAGCGGGGTTTGTCTTTGATCCAGGCTCCCACCTTAATCTGAAAAGCAGCATCATATCGGTGGATGCCCAGGAAATTATTCACCGCGGTCTGGGTGTGATTTTCCATCTCCCAGCCTTCGCCGACATCGATGTAGTACATCAGATAGAGTGACCAGAGGTAGTAGTAGATATCGACGAACTTCTCATCCGGGCACCGAAACCACGGAATTTCGTCGTTGAGTTGACGATTCATTTCCGCCGTCTTTTCCGCAAGCCATGGCCTATGATTTTCGATGATATCCCGGGCCGCCCCAAGAGCGGCATCCGGATCGTCGTGCATCGCCCACGACACGGTGGTCCCGTTTGGGTCGCAGGGAACGCGGAAGGTGTAATGCACCATGCCCTTTTCATCCTGCTTCGTTGAGAGAGAAGCCCCCAACGCACGGGAAGCGCCCAAAGCGGTAGTCATGCCTGTGTAGACACATGGACCAATTCGTTCCGGTCCATCCGGATCTGGCCGGGACTTCACATTTCCCCCTTCAGAAATCAGGAGCGTATTCCGATTTTCATCGAACCGGATCGAAGCAGACGAAGAAACACTGTTTCGATGAAAAAAGCTGTGCCCCGAAAACTCAAGAACCACCGGCTTCGAAGCAGTGATGATGGAGGCCGCTGCATCATTCGCGGCAATGAACTTCTCCTCCCTGATTGTGACACCGCCGACTTCATATTCACAGATCAGCTTGTCCGGCCGCCAGACCATGCTTTTCGGTGTCGGATGCGGATAGGCCTTCCCATCCACGATCACGCTTCCATAGAGCACGCGGGTGTCCTTGTAGAATTCCCAACCGTTGTAGTCGTTTCCCTTCCCCGTGTTCTCGCCGCCGGCGACTTCACTCTCCAGCAGGCCGATACCCCGACTCCGCAGGTCGTGATGAAAGGGGTGCGTCAGCCCGATGGTCTCCTCTTCCACCGGATTCCAACTCGCATGAAATCCGCCCACATAGTAAGTCACGTTTCCAGCAAGAAAGCCGTGTTTCCTCCCCTGGATTTCCTGCCCCAGCCTTTCGCAGTAGTCCGTGAAAGGCGGCTTTTCATCGCCAAACGACAAAACCGTCGAAGCACATAGCAGGAGAAAGACTCCGAAATGGAGTCGCCATTTGTTGAATTGAGCGGGCTTTGTCATTTTCTGTCCTTTCGGCCGACCCTTCAAAACGTCGTCCTCCTCTGATTCTCACGGCACTCCTCCCGGTTCTTCGTAAACCGCTCGAGGTTCTTTTTCAACTTTTCATCCGCTTCCTCGATCGCCTGAGTGACCCCTGCCGCCGGTTCGATTGCTTTCGCATGAACGGAACGCGCCATCGCCTCGAACTTGTCCAACTCAGCGAACCGGGCTCGATAGACATCCTGAACATCCTCGGCCCGGATCTTCTCAATATAGGAAGACATCACCGCTTTCAGCTCGAGGGCTTTCTTCGGATTCTCGTAGATGAGATTGTTTTTCTCTCCGTAGTCAGTCGAAACGTTGAAGAGCTTTTGTTCCCCGGTCAAAAGGTGCTCCATCAGCTTGTAGTCACCTAACCGAATCACACTGAGCGGAGGGGCAAAGTAACAAGGATAATGAAATACAAACCCCTCAACGGGACGGGAAACGCTGCCATCATTGCCATTTTCAAAAATACTCCGAAGACTCCCGCCATCAAGAGCATCCGGGATCGGCTGCCCGCTCTGCGCGAAATCGTGAAAGGTGGGCAGCAGATCCCACTGCACGATCGGGACATCACATTGCACGCCCTCTTTGACACCCGGCCCTGCGACCACGAACGGCACCCTGAGGCCTCCCTCGTAGAGATTGGCTTTTCCTCCGGAGAGCGAACCGTTCGGAGTTAACCCTCCCCCGTTGTCCGAAGTAAAAATGATGAAGGTATTGTCCCATTGACCGACCTCTTTCACCGCTTCCACGATCTCCCCGAGGCCCTCGTCGACTTCTTCGAGCATGGCCGCGTATTGAAGGCGCCAGGAGCTGATTTTCTTCCCTTCCGGAATTTGTTCCACTGGCAAATAGTCATCGTCTTTGCAGTATTCCCCGCGGGGAAGATTCCGATATTTCTCAATCAAATCAGCACGGGCGGCGTGAGGAACATGAACCGCGTAGTGAGACACCATCAGGAAAAAAGGCCTCTCACCACCATGTTCCCTGATGAAATCCACCGAGCTCTTTTCAAGCGAAGCCATTCTCTTCGGATTGTCAGGAGGCAAGGGCGTGCGGTTTTTCAGGCTGATGTATTCGCCGTGATAATTCCCGTTATCAGCGTTCCCATCGACTTCATCGGTGCGGTCATAGCCGATCGTCTTCATTTGTTCGCCACTCATTCCCTTACCGAAATGGGCGGTGATGTAGCCCGGGTCAGCCGCCTTCAGAACATCTGCGAGCGATACCTCATCTTTCCATTTCAATCCGCGCTCCAGGGCGAGAACATCATGAAAAAACGTATAGCCAAGCCGGCCGGGCGTTTTTCCAAATTGAATGCTCTTCCGAGATGGCGTACCGGTGGGTGACGGAGCATACGCACAGGAAAATTTCATTCCCCGATGTGCGAGGGCCCCAAGATGAGGCGTCTGGTGAAAATCACTCGCCGACTCAGGATCCTCCTCCATCATTCTCACCGAAGTATCGGCCCATCCGAGGTCATCCTCATAGGCAAGGATGAAGTTCGGTCGCCCGGCACCCTCCCCCCAACAAAGGAGGCCTGACAAAAACAGAATGAGAAGGGGCTTCATTTTCAATCGCCTTGAGTAGAGTGGGACGACTCGCCATTCCCACCCCTTCCATTCAGGCAGGAATCGAGGGACCCGCGATCCCCTTCTCGGCTCATCAACAATCGGACCACTCAGATTTTGATCTACTCAAAAGAGAGCTGGAGGCTCTCGACTATCGGCTTGGATTTGTTTTCCGTGCTATCGGAAATCTTCAGCTCGATCTGGAATCCATATCCCCCGGGCAGATCTGACAAATCCATCTGGGCGGGAGTTCTTTTCACCTGCTTGGAGAAACCGGCAATGTAATCATAGCTCTCCTTGAGCTCCTGCCACTCACTCCACTGGTCCACTTTACCGTCCTTGTCGGTGTCGACACCAACGCGGGCGGAAACGGTTTCGACCCACGGGCCCGGACTCACGTAATCGGTTTTCATTTGAGTCGCGAGATAGAACTGCCCCTCCGCGAAACAGATGTCCGGATCGGGATGGCCATTTCCGATGTGGTCGCACCACGTGAACTCCTGATCGATCGAGGGCGAAGTGAACCAGCCAACGCTCATCTGGTGCCCTCCTGCCGGATCATAGTCGCCAAAGAGATAGTATTGCTCTCCAACGGCGATGGCAGCCCAGTCGCCGTAGGCTTCCTGCTCGGGCTCGTGAATCTCATACTCCGCCACGTTGGTCTTGTAATTCTCCGGATCTTCTTTCGCCCAGTGAGGGTGATTGTAGGTCGCGATTTTTCCTGTCGGCGTGGTGCGGTTGTCCACCGCCGGATCTTTGAAAACAAATCCATCAATGCCATTCGGACTGACGGCATGTCCGGCGAGTGGCGAATCCCAGGACCGCTTGTTCGCCGAGATCGGGCTCCAGTCTTCGATGATGACGTGAACATTGCCATCGAGATCGCGGATAAATCCTGCATCGGAACCGTGAGACGGATCCTTCACCGCCATGCCCATATTCTTACCCGGCTCGCCATCCGTCAGGTCTTCATCGACATAGACGTGCGGGTCCTGGTCATTCGGAAAGTCATAGTAAATCAGCGTTTTCCCATCGATCTGCTCGGCACTGGTCACCCACCTCGAAAAACCTTCGCTGACAGGACCATGGTGAACCCAGGTTTTCATATCCCGGCTCTGCCAGGCATGGTAACCGCCTTTGCTTGGCTTCAGGCCGCCGGGGGCATCGTATTGATTCGGAAACCGGGTCGTCTGCAAAGGAATATCAAACCCTTCAAGAGTCGCCGCTTGAGGTTCGAACTTCGGAAGCGGCTTCGCTTTTTCCCCTTTCTTCCGCCGCGGCTGACCTCCTCCGTAGCGACCGAACATCCAGTAGTCGTCAGGCCCCTTTGTCAGGAGAACCGGGGCGTCCGCAAGATTGACCGGCCCAAGATTCTCAGTCGGAATCCAATTCTGCCAAATCGCGGATTGTTGGATGGTCAGGCTTTTAGCCGATCGCTTTTCGCCGAAGGATTGCACTTTGGTTTTCAGCGATCCTGATTCCCCCGTCGGCGCAGCCATTCCTTTTTCGATCGAAAGGCCTTCAGACGATGCAATTTCAGATTTCCACTGCGATTCGTCGTCAATCGACCAGGGCTCTGCGGCGAAGACGGGAAGCGATAGTAAAGTGAGAAGCAGGGAAACTGCGAGGGGGCTTGCGGGTTTTCTTTTCATCTTGTCGTTGGGGGTAACGAATCAATCGTATGGGTTCGCCGAATCGTGTTTCTACAGTCCGCCTTCCGGCTGAAATTTCACGGAATTATCTGCCGCTTCAACAGCGACCCGGAACGCTTCGTCCCCTCGAACCCTTTGCTCAATCGCAAAGGTAAGAGTGTGGCGTCCTGTTTCCAATTGAATTACCGAGAAGGGATCCTCGACTTTTTCATCATCAATCCATAGCGACACGCCTTCGTGATTGTTCAGCTTCAGTTGAATAGCACCCGCGGCTTGAACTGTAAGAAAGCTGCGAGCCAGAACCTGATCGCCGGGGCTCAAATCTTCGGGCGGCAATTCTCCGCTCACTTTGCTGTAGGCCGGCATCCAGGCGGCATCTTCCCCGGGAATTGATTGATCTTCCGGGGTGGCAATGATCCGCCATTTCCGAAGAACGGGGCTCTCGTCATTTGCAAATTCGCCGGGCTTACCGAGGACCGACAGAAATTTTGCGAGATCGAGAAACTCGGAGCGATCTTTCAATTGATCAGCGAGCCCGGCGGGCATGGCCGACGGCAGCGCCTTTTCTTTCGCGATCTCCCTGACTGGCATTCGGATTTCTTTTCCGCCCTGCCCCGCATCACGAACCACGACTTCCTCTTCATTCTTAAACGTGACGACCCCCATCCGCACCGACCCGTCAATCATCGTGAACAACCGGTTTTCATAATGCTCCGCGATTGCAGCGTTTGGCTTGAGAATCGATTCAACCATATAGCTGGTGGTCGCCGCCGTTCCGACAGCGACCAGGTTGGGTCCGATTTCGGAACCGGCAGGACCGATTGCATGGCAAGTGGTGCAGGCGAGAGCTTTGCGACGAAAGATCATCTCGCCCCGATGTGGATCACCCTTTTGATCAACATCCGCAGTGAGCGAATCTTCATTTTCGGCCAACAAGTTTGCACTGAGAGACCCACCGGGTTCCACGGATGGCAAAAACACTTTGGCAAGGTTTTCAGGCAGCTGTCCGGAAGCCCGGTGAAACTCGCTGACACGCTCTTTGACTTCCGGATGAATCTTGCCTGCTTCGAATGACCGGACTGCGAGATTAGTTGCCTTTCGATTCTGGAGAATCGTTTGAATGAGTGATACCGGATCAGCAGAACCCGGATCTTCGGCGAGAAGTTCCGCTGCGGTTTGGATGCTGTTGTCCAGATCAACGCTCATCAGACCCGTCAGAGAAAAATAGCGAACCTTGATATCCCCCTCGCTGGATAGCCGGCGCAATGCTTCCAGATTTTCGGTACGATTGTTCTTCGCCAGTGCGATTGCAGCAGCCCGGCGTAACGCATCCCCCCGGCTGCTGTCCTTCAGAACCGCGAGCAAATCAGAGTCGCTCCCTCTTGTCCTCCAAGCGCCTATATTGAGTGCCGCACGAGCAGCCACTTCTTCGCTGGATGCGTTGAGCAGTTTCTTCAGAACACCCAGTTTCCGTTTCAGCGATCTTGGTTGCGACAGGCTGGACATTGTCTCCAGGGTTTCGAGAAGTGCGACATCCACCTTCGCCGATCGCCTACCAAGGTTCTTTCCTAACGCATCCAGAACAATACCCACTTCGCGGGCCGTTCCGACAGTGCGCAACTGCTCCTGGATCTCTGCGGATTCCTTTTCACCCGGATTGTCTTTTTTCAGAAAGGCGATGAGACGCTCAGCAAAGCCAATTCCAGCTTCCTTATCGACAAAGGCTTTGTGACTCTCGTGTGCAAATGTCAGGGATCCTGCCTCGAAGGCCGGCCGCCAATACGGTTCGAGAGCAATTTTCGTTTGCAGCAAAGCCTGATCGAGGGACGGATCACTTTCGTGATCGAGCATATGCAAGGCAGCGGCATAGGCTTCTGCGCTGGGGATAAATCCGGCGGAAAGCACTGCCTCCATTCGCGCACGGGGAAAGGGGTCATCGGCAAGTTTTGCAATCAGGCTGACCGGCTCGGAGAGGTCCTGATGCCAGTATCGAAGGACGCGACCGGCAGCAGCCCTCGCCCTGCCTTCTTTTGCAGCGAGAACCATATTCAAGACGGGTTCGCTGACACGCTCCACATTTTGAACGGCCCACATCGCCTCCACCAAATGATGATCATAATCAGCCAAATCGGGGCTGAGAGTTTCCGTCCACGATTCGATGGCCGTGACGACTTCCTCCGGATCGCGTTCGCTCAATTCCTTGCGGGCCTGATGACGCGTCCACGCTTCGGGGCTCTGCAGATGACTGACTAACTCCGGAATGGGAACGCCCACCAGAACCGGCTTTTTCACAAGAGGTCGATTTTTGTGGGTAATGCGCCAAATGCGGCCATGCTCATTGTCCCGACGAGGGTCGCGGAAATCATGCTGAGCATGATTGATGATCGAGTTGTACCAATCCGCCACATAGATCGCTCCGTCGGGACCCGTTTTCACATCGACGGGGCGGAAGTTCGGGTGCTTCGAACTGATCAGAGGCTTGAGAACATTTGCACTGAATCCAGCCCCGTTTTCGACAAATTCATACCGGACAACCGCTCTGCTTTTGAAACGCCCCGTAAGCAGTTGACCGCGAATGTCATCCCCCACATGAGATCCGGTCGCGAGATCTCCTCCGCACTGCTTTTCGGTGCTGATCAGCGACTTCACCTGCATTGCTTTGCCACTGTTCCCGGAAGCTGGTGAGAGGTACATGATGCGAGGATTATTCACCATGAAGGACTGCCCCCACTTGTCGAAAACGTGTCCCCAGGGATTCCCCCCTGTCCCCGAGCAAAAAACACGCAGCTCCTGCGTGCGGGGATTGAATTGATAAACCCCTCCGTCGAAATTGCGAATCACGCCGTATTGGGTCTCAACCTGAGCGTGCAGGAAGATCCCCTCCTGAAAATAGATCCAACCGCCCGGGCCGCGTCTCCAGGCACTGACGGAATGGTGACTGTCTTCGATTCCGAATCCGGTGAGCGCCAGTTGCTTCACGTCGGCGATGTCATCGCCATCGGTGTCTTTCAGAAAAAATACGTCCGGGGTTTGCGCAACATAGCACCCGCCATTGGCCAGTTCGATTCCGGTCGGCATATAGAGCCCGTCGGCAAACACCGTGGACTTGTCGGCGACTCCATCGTTGTCAGTATCTTCAAGAATGATGATTTTGTCGTCCGCGACCTGCCCGGGTTTGATCTGCGGGTAGGACCAGGAACAGGCGACCCATAGCCGCCCCTTCGAATCCCAATGCATGTGAATGGGATTCGCCAGCATCGGATTCGACGCGAAGAGGTTCGCCTCGTAACCTGGCAGCAATTCAAAATTATCCAGTTCGGATTGCGGATCGTGATTCAGCATCAAATCAAGATCAGCGCCCTTGAGATTTGTGGTCTTGATACCCGTGGCGTCTTGAGCGGATCCGCTAAGCGCACTCAAAAGCACGAGGAGAGAAAGAAGTGGAAGAGAGAGTTTCATGTCGATGAAAAGTGAGGTGCACTCCGCTATTCGGAAACGGGAAGCACCTGCCATGTACGGGTTTTCAATTCGATCTTCGTGCGCAACGCCTTGTCCCGCTGATTGGCAAGCTTACTGAATTCGATAATCTCTGCAGGGAGCGCCCTTCCGCTGGGAGAAGTCTTGCGTTCGCCAACGATATGGACCTGATTCAATGCCTTCCAGCTGTAGGTAAACTGCTGGTTCTTGTCATTGATCGCTTTTCGCAACTCCTGCGCTTCCGCATGCGCTGGAGACGAGTCAATCGCCACGCCGCGCGCCCACTCCCCGTGACTGGCTTCGACAACACTGGTTCCATCAATCACCAACCGGTAGGATCCCGCAGGGAGATTTCGAACCATCATTCTGTCACGGGCTTCTTCGAGTTGTGGTTGCAGTGGCCCCTCCACCGGAGGTGCCGGTGTTGGCGGGGAGTTTTCCTCCACCTGAAACTCCATTCCGGATTCGCCGATCTCGAGCGCCGAAATTTCCACGCCCCGTCCCTCGACCGCTTTTGACTCAAAATCGATTTCCAATCTCCAAGGTTCCGCCGTGGCCGTCAGTTGATCCGAGAAAATGCGACTCACGGCCCAGTAACCGTATTCGTTTAGATGAATTCCATTTGTCGTCAACTTCGGGCCGGTCGCTTCCTCCATCAGATAGCGGCTTGGCTCGTAGAGATCGACAAAGGGCAGCCCGGCTTCGGCAGAAACCTCGCGCATCGCAGCGGTATAGCTTTTCAGTTGCCGGTTTCTCGCTTCTTCATTCGGGGTCAATGCACCCAAATCCTCGTAGGCAATCGGAGAGACGATCACGAGGCGCACCGCGCTCTTACCATTGTAGGATTTCTTGTGATGTGTTTTGACGAACGCCTTCAGATCACTCCGGAAATCTGCCAGCCCCTCTTCGCCCGCAAACGACTCGCCCATGCCAAAGCAGGCCACGATAACGTCCGTCTTGTGTTCGGTCAGGGTAGACTCCTCCGTCGGAAAATTGGTCGGACGATCTCTCGCCGTGAGCATGTCGCCACCCCAGCCAAGGTTGCGAATCGAAATGGAAGCCTCCGATCCGGAATTCTGTAAAAGCAGTGTTTCCAAATAGCCATGAACACGCAATTGATCAGCGAAGGTATTGCCGACGATCGCGATCCTGTCATTCGGACGAATCGCGGGCCCGGCGCTCCCGACCATGGAGCTAAACGCAAAAGTGAGGAGAATGGAGAAAAAGTAGGTTTTCATTTCTTCCTGGGCTTCTTATCAACGCGCTCAATTTCCCAGGTGGAAATCTTTTCTTTCGCGTCAGGAAGCGGCCGCCCCGTCGCCCAGCAGACACCATTTACTAACATTCGCGTAAACGATTCCTCGGCAAAGTCACCGGGATGACCGAATGAGGTTCCAAACACTTTGCCACCCCACTCGTTTTCCCAGGCCCAGCCTACGACCGCCGTCTCGTCCTTCTTCACCTGAATCTCCCCGAAACGCTTCTTGAGTAGCCGCTCTCTTCCCGTGCCGCGGCCCGTCACAAGCGGCACGCAGCCCTCTTCCAGCTTCGCTAGGTAGAGTGTTCCCTCGGATACCCACTCCGTCTTCTCCACATGAGTCAGGATAGGATGAGTTTTCGCGTTTTCGACAATGCTGATATCGGTCTCGCTCTGCTGATGGACGATATAGGGCGTCCCGAGAGCGCGCCTTCCAAAATCATCGTTCCAATCAAATCTCGGATGATCGGCCGGGTATTTGAAGGAGTGATTCGCGGTTCGCAGCCCAATCACGGGCTTTCCGGATTTCAGATAATCCTCGATCGGCTGCCATTCGTCGTCGGGGAGCTTTAGAAAACGCATGAAGAAGATCGCGAGATCAGCATCCTTCAACACTTCAATCCCGGGCAAAACATCCTCCGTCTTCTTTTCGGGATTCCCCTCGCCCATGACGACGGTCGTGCGAAACCCGAGACGTTCGAGTTCCTCCGCAAAAACCGGCATCGTCAATTCCGGTGAATAGTGAAGAGTGCCGATGACAAAAACCACGTGCGGTCTGTCCCTGCTCTCTGCCGCAACAACCGGAACGGCGACCAACACCGCGAGAAGAAATGGAAAGATGTGCTTCATAAAACGAATTTCTATGGCGCGGAGAGGACGACGTATTCCTCGCGGGACACCTTGCCGTCACCGTTCTTGTCGAATCTTTGGTAACGCGCTTTGAGGTTCTCTCCGGTTTGGCCGGTCAAATACTCCTCAAGGGTGAGAATATCGTCCTTGTTTGTGTCCCATCGGTTGAAGGGGATATTCCGATCCCCTTTCGCACGTTTCATTGGCTTCTTCGACTCATCGGCTTTCTTTCCGGACACATGGATCGCGGAACCGACGAACGATTTCCCCTTCGGCACCACTTCCGGATAGCTGCGTAGAAACTGGTTTTCATCGATCAGGTTCAGATAAAGATGGGTCGCACCCTCCGGGATGTCTGCGACTACCTTTCCTGCACTGCTCAAACTTGCGGGGATCCGCATCCACTCCTCATAAGGATCGCCACCGTTGAGTGTGTAAATCAGATACGCCCTTGCTACTTTGGCTCCTTTCTCCTCGAAGAGAAATTCGATGCTTTGTCCCTTGATGCTATGCCCGCTCACAACAGGAACGTTTTCCTTGTTCGGTATCAGCGCACCACAAGCCGGATTGAAGTAGGGATAGCTGGCGTCCATTTCGGAAAGGATCGAGGTGAGCATCTTGTTCATCTTCTCTGTCTTTTCCGGCATAGCACTTGCCAGATTGTTCGCCTCTTCGATATCGACTCGTTTCTGCTCACTGCCCACCGTCTCGTAGAGGCGGAACAACTCCAGTTCCGGAGCCTCCGGATCAATGCGATCTGCGTAGTTTCGAATCAGCTTGAAGTCCCCCACCCGAATCGTGCTCTCCAGTGCCGAGCCATGGGGAAAATGCCACGCCATCGTGTTGCGTGCCGAGCCATCAGACTCTTTTACGAGCTCGCAATTCGTCGGATCGCCCACCAGGAGCGGTAGGAGATCGCACCCGTCGAGGGTTTTCCCCTCAGGCTTCTCCGCTCCCACCATCGAAAGAATCGTCGGGTAAAAATCCAGCCCGTTCGCCATGACGTTTGTTTGCACGCCATGGGGAATGTCCGGCCCGACGATAATGAGGGGCACGCGAGTCCCGCCTTCTTTGGCTGAAATTTTCCCCCGGTCCAGTGGATTATTGTCCGTGTAGCGCTCTTTCGGACTGCCCTCCATACCACCGTTGTCCGAAGTGAAAATCAGGTAGGTGTTCTCGTTCAGCTTATGCCCGGGCCAACGGGGGTCGTCGGTTTTCTCAAGGTACTCAAAAATTGTTCCCATGTAATAATCCAACTCTTCGACCATGGCCGCAAAAAAGGGATTCTGTTGACCCGGAATCTCCTTTTTTGGTGTATGGGCAGGGTCAATTCCGAGACGCTCCGCATATTTTTTGAGGCGGGCCTCAGAGTGAGTTTGAATGGGCGAGTGAACGAGCCAGGTCGCGTAATAGAGAAAGAACGGCTTCTCCTTGCTCTCCTTCAAAAAGGTTAAGGCATCTTCGTTCGTCTCATGGAACGGAAATCCATTTTCATCGAGACGGTAGGGATCGCCAGGATCACTGGTTGCAAAGCCGGACAGCCTGTCCTTCATCCCTCCACGCGATCCCCGGCTTGATCGGGTATAGTCAAAGCCCATGTCTTCCGGCTGAGGAAAAGCATGGTGATCGATTGCCATGTGCCATTTTCCTGAATGCCCCGTCGTGTAGCCGTGCTGCTTCAGCGCCCTCGTGATCGTGAACTCGTCCGCAGGAATACGACCGCTGTACCACGGATCCATCATGGTGGAATTCTTGTTATGAGGCTTCGGAGGAGCCCCTCCCACCACGTGGGTTTTCTGCGCCCGGGCTGGATGATTCCCGCTCATGATCGCACATCGGGAGGGCGCACAGGTCGGAGCGGGAGAATAGGCCTGCCAGAACATCACCCCCTTTTTCGCAAGAGCATCGATATGAGGAGTTTCATACGGTGACGGCTCATCGATGTCATAGCATTTTACATCCTGCCAGCCGAGATCATCTGTTAGCAGAAGAACAATGTTAGGCTTCTCGGGCCGGGTTGATTCCGCAGCACCAACATACGACAGCGTCGGAAGAAGCCCCGTGAGGAGAATTGTGAAAGAGTCAGGTTTAATCATTTCGTTTGAGTAAAAGTCGAGAGGGTCAGGGTATTGATTCAACCCTGTCAGGTCAAAGCGCTTCCACCTCCGTAAAGTAAGCGCCGCCCGATTGCCCCTTCTTGTCATAGAGCCAGGTGAGCAACTCGGTTGGTCCCTTCGGAAGCTCCATTTCAAAGACCACACCTTTGCTTCCGGGATCGACGGCAGATTCCATTTCCAGCCCTGCAATCTGCACCCTGGCCCGAACCGCAACAACCGGCCTGTCCGCTTCGAGGGGAAACTGGCGCAAGGTCAGTCGATACCGCCCCGCCTTTTTGACCTCCACCTTCCACGGTCCCGTCACACGGGGAAGTCTTTTGATACTCCCGAAATTCCAGGGAGGATTCCCCGTCGGCATATACCAGTCCTGCGAACAGAGCACTGTCGGATTCTCCGCCTCGTTTCCAAGATCGATGTGCACGGGAGTCATTCGCGGAGAGACGGCATCCCAGAACGGCGGGTAAAGCGACCGGAGTTCTTCCACGACGGCCGGGTGGGCAGCCGCCACGTCTTTCCGTTGAGAAGGATCCTTCTTGATGTCGTAGAGCTCTTTGCCGTCAATAAGTCGCCACTGATCTTTGAGGACGCAGCTGTATTCCCACTTTGCGGGAGCGCCCCGGAAATGAGGCCCACCCTGATATTGCATGACATGGTGGTCGCGATGCGCCGGAGCACCGGAGTCTTTCAGCTGAGCTGCGAAGGAAATCCCGTCGGGCTGGTGGGACCCCGGAACCGGGATTCCACACAACTCGGCCAGCGTCGGCAACACATCAATGTGAGCAGAGATTGATTCGACGTCACGGCCACCCACGAGATTGCCTTTCGGCCAGTGAATGAAGAACGGGACACGATGGCCGCCCTCGTAAATCGATGACTTCTTGCCACGCATCCCCGCGTTGTATCCCTGCTTCGCTTCCGAGGTGAGTCCTTCGAACTTCGCGCCGTTCGCGGTTCCGTTGTCGGTCATAAAAATGAAGATAGAATTTTCGGCGAGACCGAGTTCTTCGAGTTTGGAACGTAGCAGTCCGACATTGTGATCGATGTTCTCGACCATGCCGTAAAACTCGGGTCCCCCGCCCCACTTGATCTGCTCACGATAGGGATCACTCCACTTTTTATCCACGAGGTAGGGCCCGTGCGGCGCGTTCGGCGCGATGTAGAGAAAGAAGGGCTTCTCCTGATTTTCCTCCACGAAGCGGATCGACTCCTTAAACCAAACGTCGGTGCAGTAGCCATCAAACTTCTCGAACTTCCCGTTTCTCTCGTAGGTGTCATCGAAGTAATCGTTCCCCCAGTAGTCGGACGCTTGCCCGACTCCGCCGCATCGATGCCAGACGACCTCGTGGAATCCGCGATCCTGTGGGCGATGGGGCGCGTTGTCACCGAGATGCCATTTGCCGATCATGCCGGTCCGATAGCCATTCGCGGCAAAGACGTTGGCGATGGTTCTCTCATCGGTGTGCAACATCGTCCGCCCCGAACTGGTCCGATACGCTCCGGTGCGACCGGGATGCCGCCCCGTCATGAGCGCGGCACGAGTCGGAGTGCAGAAGGAACTGACGTGAAAATCGGTGAAGCGAATCGACTCGGCGAAGAGCTGATCGATGTTCGGAGTTTTCACGACAGGATTGCCATGGCAGGCCAAATCACCGTAGCCCTGGTCATCAGTCATGATGAGGATGACATTGGGTTTCCCCTCAGCACTCGATGCCACGAAGGGGATCTGGATCAGGAGAGTGCAAATGAGGCAAAAGGCTCCGCCACTCCATCGATGTAGTTTGTTTGTCCAATTCATATTTTGTCTCTATGGGACCGTCACCCACACTGGAGAGGTCCAGCCCATGTTGCCGTCGGACTGTTCGACACGAAGATAATAGCGGTTTTCTCCGCTCGTGGGGGCCTTGTCGGTGAAGGTCGCAGAGAAGTCGCTCGAGCTCACATCGGGTGTGTAGACCTGGTAGTCTTCCTCGTTCCGCACCAGAGTAATCCGGCTTAGCGGAGCGGTCCCGGCAACTGCCATGGTCAGGGTAACGGGTTCCTCCGTTTCAAAGATCCCGCCCATCATGTGATCGTTGCAGGAGAACTCCATGTAGATCTTGTCCGTCGCGGCAACAGTTCTCCGGACGTCCATCGCGTCAAAGAGCGCTTCCCGGGTAAACTCTTTCACATACACCCCACCATAGGACACATTGGTCGACCGGTGATCGGAACTGGCAAACGCTCCGAGGCGATGATTCAGGCCCAACGCGACCTGCCAGGTACCCTTCGCCGAATTCCCCGTAAAACGCGACTCCTGGGGCGAACCCACGACCACGGGTGGCTGCGGGGCACCTTCTCCCTCACTGCTGTTTCTCGATCCCTGGAATACCTCAAGGATGTTTTCAAACTCGGAATCAAGCTTCGAGTATTTTGACCAATCAGTTCCCATACCGCCTGCCGAGGTATGCTCGATCGTGATAGCCCGCTTTCCGTGGACACGAAGAAGGTCCCACAATTGCCAGGGCGGGATGTCGCCGAAAATGTCTCCATCCGGCTCAGGAAGCGGGGTCGCCCACCTCGACTCTGCGTAGTTCTTTCGCTTGATGTAAACTACGGGTCCGCCCCGTTTGAGAAAGAGGACATTGCGATGGCCGTAGGGATACTTCTGCTCTCTTTCGTAGGCGTAGAGGGAAACGAAGCTGCCCGGGTTGTGAAAGAGATCCGCGAGTTTCTGCGTCTGCCACCATTCATAATCGGTCAGGGTTTTTCCAATCTCGGTGTGATCTGAGGTTCCGAGGAAGTCGAGCCCTCCCGCTTCGATCGCATAGCGGTAGTGCTCCACGATGCAGCCATCGTCCGTCGTCCGACAATTCGAGAAATCGGTGTGCCGATGTACGTCGCCCCAGACCAATTGATAGCCTTCTCCCTCAAACTCCCACCTGTGATGATCTTCCCGATCTCGTTCCGGGGTTTCGTTATAGGGCTCAAGAAGTGTCGGAGCTTCCTGGAGAAGGTCGAAGGGCATCCTCCCTGTCGAAGGCCGATCTTCTCCCGTAGCAATGCTCGCGAGGTAAATGCCACAGTTTCGTGCCTGCTTGTTCTTCCGAAGATCGGAGGGATAAATCACCTTCAGTGAGCCGTCTGCCGGATCGAGAGCAACCGAGGTCCGCCGATCGAGACAATAGGCGCTATTGCCGAGCACTTCGGGCTTCTTCCATTCTTCACTGGCCGGGTCGAACCGTGAGTAGGCGATCTGCCAGAACCCGGGACTATTGAAGAGACAGAAACGGAAAAATAGCCATGGACAACCGTCCGCATCGACGACGACCTCAGGAACATCAATCGCCCCTGTTCCGACGCTTTGAGGATCCGCCACCAGATCAGGAAGCAATGCCGTAATATCTGCGACCTTTTCCACCGCGAGGCTCTCCAGGTCCACCTTCACTACCTTGAGTTGCCGGTCATGATGCAGTCCCCCACCCTTCTTTCGCCACTCCGCTCCGAGGTCTTTCCCCCAGAGTTTCATTCCATCCTCGTAGGCGATCCAGAGCGTCTTTCCATCGGGTGATGTGGCAAGTTCGGGACGAGCTTCATAGCGGTCAGAACTGGCGATCGAAATCGGATCGAGAACAGATCCATCGGGAGACACCTTTGTCAGGTAGACATCAAAATCACCTCTCCGATAGCTGTCGAATGCGACCAGCGCGTCCTCCCCGTTCCCAAACGCGAGGCGGGGCTCCCAGTCTCCACCGCCCTCACCAGTCGTGACGAAAATCTCCTCCGACCATTTTTCGGAACCGGAATCCAGATGCTTCGCCACGATCTGATTGATTCCCCCGTTCATCCGTTGCCATACCAGCCAGACGCGACCGTTCCGGTCTGTTCCCAGGTCTGCAAAGATGTCATTGCCCGGATTCTCGGTCAGTGAAAAAGACTTCCCGGCAACGGCCAGTCCCTTTCGCCCGATCACTCGTCCGACCAAATCCCATTGCCCGTCTTTTTGAAGCTGCGACCACACACAAAGGATTCGGCCGTTGGGGAGCTTTGTCAGGCACGGCTGATAAACATTCTCTACCCCCGGGTTCGAGACGGTAGCCATCGACTTCAACTGCCCGGCCTGATCTCTGCCCGCCAGTTTGAGCGAGTCCGACTGTCCGTTGTGTTCGATGTAGACAACGATCGCCTTTCCCTCGTCGTTCAGACACATCACCGGAAAGTCTTCATGGACCCGGGAATCATTCAACTCCGCAAAAGGATTGACGACGGTCAATTGCGGGAGTCCCTTTCTGGAGTCTGGCCCTTTCTTCTTGCCGTTCTTCTTTTTCTCGATCCCCGGCTTCTTTCCGGGCCTCTCCGCCTGAGCTTGCGCAAACCCGGAAACAAAGAGAAAGAGTAGACCGCAAAGCGCGGCGAAGGCGGGCCGATTAAGGGGTGTATCGCGTGCCGACGTAATTCGGGAACGGCTGCCTCGCGAAAATGAATGGGTGGAGAATTGGTTCATAAAAAAGTTCAACGGGCCAACTCAACGGCAAGCTCCTGGAAAGCCGTATTCTCTTTTTCCGGTGTGACGGGAGAAACCGACCAGACGATCCATCGATAGGAACCGAGCGTTGTTCCCTTCTCCGCCCGCAGGGACGCCGCTGTGAATTGATCTGCCGAATGCTTCGTCGTATCAATGTTTCCGAGCAAAGTGAATTTAGATTTATCCCCGGTGTTCCAGCCCGGGTCTTTCGCCGCGGCACTTCCGAAGATCTGCACCCGCTGAGCCCCTCGCTTACCGGCCTTGTTGTGCGACCAGCTAGAGACCGCCGTGATGGACTTCGCTTCGCCCAGGTCCATTTTGTAGGCACCGTTTGTGATCCCATTGCCAAAAATCGGTCCGAAGTTGGAAGCGAGTTTTCCATTGGTCAGGGTTTCGACGGGTTCATTCCGCGTCGTCTCATTGGCGGTGACGGATGCCGTCGACGCAGCGGGCGGACTCAGGGTTTTGAATCCGGACGCGGAGACCGCAGTTTCCACGATCACTCTCTCGCTCGAACCGAACGAAGCAGCCTGTTTCGGATTACGGGAGGCCGGGGCGGGCTTTCCGCCTTTCGGTATGGCCTTCTCCTCGACCACAATCATCACTCCCCGCATCACCCGCCAGTGACCGGGAAAGGTGCAAATGTAGGGATATTCTCCTGTCTCAACGGGAGTCGTAAACACGGCCTCATTCTTTTCCCCGTGAGGAATCTGCGGGGTCGAGAAAAGAATTTGGTCCGTCTCCGGAATGAAGTGTTTTGCCATCGCTTCGGGATCGGCCGCCATTTTGTCCGCCAGTTCCCCCACCGCATTCGCCTGCCCCTTCTTCGTGATGACAAGGTTGTGAAGCATGTGATCGGGATTCTCGAGAATGAATCGATATTCCGTTCCCGGCTTCACCGTGAAAGACTTCACATTAAACGCGAGCTGACTCGGAACCGTCTTCAGATAGATACGGCTGTCAATGACGGTCGCATACCGGTCTTCCCAATCTTTGGCCCAGACACGATGCTCGCCCTCGTCCCTCGCAAATGCCACTCCCCCTGGTTTCTCTCCGATCAGGTTGGCGAGATAAAGATTGGCAGGTCCCTTCATCGGTTTTCCGCGCATCTCGGAGAAGTATTCGATCTTGTTGATGCCGGGCTCGAGATCAACCGACATTTGCCCATCTTTCGAATGCTGGCTTCCCGTCGCACGCAGCATGGGAATGCCGTTCACATTTACGTTCATGTAGGGATTGCCCTGGTATCCGAGGATCGCAGGCTGACTGCCTTCGCTTTTGAACCAGATCGATCCACCCATTCCCGACGGAGAAGGAATCCACTGCGTTAAAGCCGTGTCGTCTGCCACTTTCAGCAAAGGAAATTCGGGGCTGAGCGACGGAGTGTCGTAGAGCCTGGCCAGGCCTTTCATCTTATCGATCGGAGAGTTGGCCGGTGCGTCCACCCTCTGAATCAAGTCGGCCCAGAATGGATCGAGAGTTTGTAGATAGCTTGCCGCCGAGATCACACTGATCTTTGTCCGTTCGTCGTTGCCATCGATCAGTTTCGCCGCCATTTCTTTGGCTTCCTCTCCCAGTACCGGCGACCATGCCCGGATTGATTTCGCAGCGGCCCGGCGGATCACCACGTGATCCGACATCACCAACTGACGAAACAGGTCCCTTTCTGAAAAGTCCTTGAGACGTTCAAAGAGCCAGAGCAACTCCAGCCCGAGTTCCTCATTTTCACCGGCATCGGCAACTTTCGTTTTCGCATAGACGAGCACTTCCGCATCTTCGTGTTTTTCGATCTCATAGCGAACCAACTCGCGAACCGTCACCTGGGGATGATCGAGCAGAGCGAAAAGCTCCTCCAGTCTCGCCCCGTCAATCTTCGGAGAAACAGACAGGGGAGACTTCTCTTTCGTCACTCGCCAGATCCGGCCGTTGCTGTAGTCACGATTTTCATCGCGGATCGAATGCTGAGCGTGCCCGATGATGGGGTAGTAAAAATCGGAGACGTAGAGGGCTCCGTCGAGACCGAACTTCAAATCGACGGGTCGAAACACCTTGTTGCTCGAGGTAAGCAAAGGAAGCGAAGTGGCCGCCTTTGCCAGAGTTCCCCCCTGGTATTCCAGGGGAGTAAAGAGAACCGTATTCTTTCCGAGGAGGTGACCGGTAACGACCCCGCCCTCCCATTCGGCTGGAAAATGCGAACCGGAAACAAAGGCAATTGTGCAGCCCTTGTCGTCGCGAAAGGGCATCCCCATATCCGAGGAACTCGACGTGCCGACCGGAGTTGCGACGTCGTAGTAGTCGCAGTCGATAATCTGCCCACCCCCAAACATCTGCAGCGCCTCGCCCCATCGGTTGTAGGAAATTTTCCACGGATTCGGATGCGTCGTCTGGCGCTGGATTCGGAGCGCTCGCGTCACCGGGTCGAGATAGAGGGTCGCCGCGTTCTTCGTCCTGACAGGACCATACGGCGTCTCGAACTGCCCCCGATGAAAGAGAGCTTCGTTAAAGATGATATCTCCCTGCGGACTGCGGGCAAGGTAGCCGCCGTGATGCGTGTCAGTATCGTCAGCACCGCGAATCCATTCCTCCGTGAGGTCCGCAACGCTGTCGCCATCAGTGTCGCGCAACCAAAGAAGTCTGCGGGCCACGGAGACGATGATGCCGTCCTTGTAGAAAACGAATCCATCAGGGAGTTTCAGACCATCGGCAAAAACCGTTTTCTTGTCGGCTTTGCCATCGCCGTCTGTGTCTTCGAAGATCAGAATCGTATCATTCGAGAGTTCACCGGGCAGAGGAACCGGGTAACTGGCAAAACAACAAACCCAGAGTCGTCCCCGCGCATCAAATTGAATCTGCAGCGGATTGATCAACTCCGGAAATTCCTCGCTCGAAGCGAACAGGTTGACCTCGAAACCATCGGCGACTGTGAAGTCCTTAATGTCTTCTTCCGCCGTCTTGATTTTTCCGAGACCTCTCCGGGGAGCCTTCGAGGGTGGCTCTGCCTGAGCCGTGCTCAGTTCAGGGAAGGGATTGACCCGATTCAAATTCTTCGCCTGCTCCCAGATCGCTTTGTCGAGTTGACTAGCCAATTTGAGATGGTGGGGAATCTCGACATCGTATTCGTAGTCGCGAGCACGCAAGCCGTAGTAGTGAATTCCGTTGGCCGGCTTGTAGGCCATTGCAACCTCGTAGGCCTTTCGAGAGACCAGACCCCGAAGTGCCGCGAAGCCGGGGGCCTCCGCATCCACCTCGTCCACTTTCCGCTCCCTCGTTAGGGAACGGGCCAGCACCCTGGCGATCGCCTGGTTTCCCGCAGCATTGAGATGCAGACCATTATCGGTCAGCGCAACGGAACTCTCCTCGAACAGCTTCCGACTCGGAGTGAAGAGATCGACATACTTCGCGCCTGATTCACCTGCAATCTTTTGCATCGCGTTCGAATACAATTCGATGTCCTGATTTCTCTGATCCGCATTCGGGAATGAGCCCGCCTCCGGGTCCTCGACGGCAGTGGGCGACACGAGAAGATACTCACTCCCGGGATGACGCTCCTGAATCAGGTTCAGGTAAAGCCTCAGGTTCTTCTCAAATTCCTCGAGGCCCGCTGCTCCGGCAAAGGATTCGTTCATCCCGAAACACATCACGACGCGATCGCAGGGGAGCTGGCTTGAAATGTAGCCGAGATGATCGCCAAACTTGGCAGGACGAATTCGAAAGCCGACCTCATCTCCGGTGTAGGCAAGCGAGCGAAACTGCAATCGCTTTCCGGAACTCGCGGCCTGAAGCAGCGACTCAAGGGTCCCGTCCTCCTGGAGGCGTTCCACAAAACTGTTTCCGTAAAATAGAGTCAGGCCATCTGATTCGATCGCCGTGTCAGGAAGTGCCGCCGGCTCGGCTTTCGGTTTCGGAGTGCCCCGTTTCTGCTTTGCGACTGCTGCCACCGGTGCCTTCGCTTTCCCGGAAATCGAGAAGGGGTTGATTTCCGTCGTCGCATCCGGGACTTCCTTTCCGGTTGCCCAGAAGATCCCATTGACCAGGATCCGCATCGATTGAGGAACTGCAAAATCGCCAACGTGTCCCAGCGAAGTTGAGAACGTCCGCCCGCCCCACTTGTTCTCCCAGGTCCAGGCGATCGTATCCGACATGACCGGCTTCAGCTCGTGCGTTCCGAACTGATTCGTTCTCGTCATGGCCTTCTTTCCGGCAGGACTCCCTGTTCCTATCAGGAGCGGCGTCGCGCCGGGCTCCAGCCTGGTCAGATACAAAGTCCCCGGAGAATCCCAGGTCCCGGGTTCGAAACCTGTCAGGATCGGATGCTCCGCCGCCCCCGGAGCCAGTTCGACCTTCGTCCCGCCTGCCAGGTGAATCAGGTAGGGGGTTCCGAGCGCATCCCGTCCGAACGAGTTGTTCCACTTCTGACGCGGATCGTCCTTTGGGTAATTGAAGGCATGGGTGCTCGTACGAAATCCGACGACCGGTTTCCCTGATTCGAGGTAGTTCGTGATATGCCCCAACTGTTTGTCATCGAGCTTGAGAAATCGCGTAAAGAAAATCCCCACATCGGCATCGGCGAGGGCCTCGAGACCCGGCAATCCCCTTTTGTCTTTCTCCGGATCCCAGTCAGGATTGATCACTGTGGTTTCAAATCCAAGACGCTCCAGTTCAGCCGCGAACGGAGGCATCGTTTTGTTCGGCGAGTAGTGATGCGTGCCAACCACGATCACCGCATGAGGCTTGTCGTTAGCGAAGGCGAAATTGACGAGCCCCAGGGCCGCCGCAAGGAAAAGCAAGTTGAGGGGCTTTTTCATATCGAGATCTGTTTGGGAAAAGACGAGGCCGGGAAGTTCAGGCGGGGCAAATGGGAAAAGTTCATTCGATGCAAATGATCTCCTTCATGGTGTGGGCATAGAGTCGGCCCCCGGCGAAGGTCAGAGACGCCAGCGTCCAGGTTTCCCCTCCCGGCCCGAGATCGTTAACGGAGACGAGCGACTTGGGGGAAAGCTGAGCAATTTCCGTGTCGATCACATGAACGGTTCCCGGCACCATCGGGAGAAAAAGATATTTCCCAACCCGGGTCGGGCTCGCTACCGAAATGTGCCCAAATCCCGTGCCATTCTGACCTTTATCACCCACGGCAAATCCGGCGGCGTTCAGAGGTTGGTTCCCGGGATTCCCCTTCCCCCAGAGGCGAACATCATTCTCCCGGGACTTCCCGTCAGGCATCAGTTGAGCAGGCAATTCCAGATATTCGACCACACCCGTCTCCACATGGACCCGGCCGAGGTAGGGAAAGTCGTGCGCCAGAAACCAATGCCAATCACCAATTACCAGATTCGCCTGATTGGTGTTGGGATGCCTTCTCCCGGTATTCAGAGCCACATTACTCTCCTTCACCCAATCGCCTTTTCCCGGAACGTATTTCCACAGCGTCGCGTTTTGGTTCACGGGCTGCTCGCGCAGCACCGCCCCGGTCGCCGCATCCATCACGACATGATTCAATCGCTGAAATCCGAAGGCATACTTTTTGTTCCAATGGCTCGCAAACGAGGGGTCAAAGCCTGCCAGCTCCGTGCTCCAAATCGTCTTCCCTTCCTCCCCCGGGGCCAGGCTGGTGAGACTTTGGCCGGCCGGTTTTTCCAGCGGGCCATGTGGTCCTCCCCGGGCGTGCGACACCGCCGGTCTTCCATCCGCGGTCAGGCCCACAACCGGAGTGTTATGCACGACGGTTCCCACTTGCTCGCGCCAGAGGACTTTGCCGGTTTTTTTGTCCAAGCCATGGATGTAGGTCCAGACTTCCTTCGGATCCACACCCTCGGGCACTTTGATTCCGCCTTTCGACTTTACGCCCGGAGCGGCCCATTTCTGCATCTTTGCTCCGGCCTCCTTGTTGGCAACTTCGACATAGAGAATCGCATCCCCGACCAACACCGGTTCGGCCTGTCGGTTGTTGTGTTTGAAACGGGGAGTCCATTCCCGCAACCAGACTTCCTTCCCGGAAAAATCGTAACAACCAATCGATCCGCAGCGATTGAAAAACCAGACGTGTTCCCCGTCCGTGATCGGCGCGAAAACTGTTCCGTCGCTGAAACCTCCCGCCAGGGAGATAAAGGCGCTCCCGGGCAACTCGACCTGCCAGAGAATCGTACCCGTATCGGCATCGAGACAAAAACCAATGATGTCTGTGACGGATTCCTTTTCTTCCAGTGTTTGAATCGGAACATGCGTCGTCACAAAAACCCGGTCCCCCCAGATTGTGACATTGCTCATCCCCGCTTCCGGCAAGGGAGTTCGCCAGCGAATATTTTCGCCACGCGTCGCACTCCATTCCGTGGGAGGCTCACCCTCCACCTGCCAGTTGGCGTGGGGCCCGGCTGCCTGCGGCCAGTTTTCCGCTGCACCAACGGAGTGCGCGATGAAGCTCGCAGAAGCGAGGAGTATGCCGACGGGCAGTATGTTCTTCATGATAGAGTTGAATGAATGTTCTGACATCGGCATTTTCCCGACTCAACGAGTACGGTCCGACAGGAATGGCTGGAAATAGAGCGGGTTGTTTTCCCGCCCCGAATTCAGCATTCCTTCTACAAGGATATTAAAGAGAAGGCGCGACCCA
This sequence comes from Verrucomicrobiales bacterium, assembly GCA_029213265.1. GTDB lineage: Bacteria > Verrucomicrobiota > Verrucomicrobiia > Verrucomicrobiales > DEV007 > Arctic95D-9. The sequence goes on from JARGNG010000047.1 coordinate 27,944, forward strand.
ATTCGGGATTCCGCCCTCTTCCTTCTGCTTCAAATAGTTCGCTTCGAACGGTTTCTCCACATCGAGAGGCGCGTCCTCATTGACCATGAGAGGGCGGGCCTTCTTCCAGAACTCTTCGTAGGCGGACTGCAATTCTTTCACAACTTCGGGATGCTCATCGAACACGTTGGTGGTTTCGCCGGGATCGTTTTCCATGTCGTGCAATTCCTTCGGACCGACTAGTCGCCACTTGTTTGTGCGAACGGCATACTTCTTGTTTTTGTAACTGTCAGGGTTGGAATCACCCTTGCCGAATTTCCCACTGGCGCCTGCCTTCGGCCACCGTCCGCCGTGAAAAAACAGTTTCCGATCCGGCCACTCCGCAGACGGGTCCCTCAGGAGAGTGATCAGGCTGCGCCCTTCCAATCCGAGATCGGAGATATCCTCCCCTGCCAAATCGGCCAGGGTGGGAAAAATGTCGATGTGTCGGGAGAGATGAGGGAGGTCCTGCCCGGGCTTTGTCATGCCGGGAAGGCGGAAAAACAGCGGAACCCGCGAGCCCCCTTCGGTCTGGGAACCCTTGCCCCCCTTCATTCCAGCATTGAAAATCTTCGATCCTTTTGCGCTGCCGTTGTCCGTCGTGAAGATCAGCAAGGTGTTTTCGGCAAGCCCCCATTCCTCCAGCTTCTCCATGACCAGTCCGACGTTGTCATCGATGTTCGTGATCATGCCGAAAAAAGCGGCCATGTCCTCTTTGTTGTCGACCTTGTCGCGATAGAGCGCCTTGTACTCCTCCGGAGCAAGGAAGGGACCATGAGGTGCATTCGTCGCGATATAAGCAAAGAACGGCTTTTCCTTTTGCTCGTGGATCCAACCAAGCCCTTCCTGAAAAAAGACATCGGTGCAAAATCCTTTCGTTTTCACGAACTTCCCGTTATGGCGGATCGTCGGATCGAAGTAATCGTTGCCGGGAACGTCGCCCTGGCTGCCATCATATCGCTGCCCGATCCCCCCGGCCCCGTGGATAAAAACCTCGTCAAAGCCACGGCTTCCCGGCTGGTAGGCATCCGCTTCCCCGAGATGCCACTTCCCGAAAATCCCGGTGGCGTATCCGGCTTTTTGAAGCGTCTCTGCCACCGTCGGCAATCCGAGGGCCAGGCGCTCCCGTTCCAGAATCGTGTGGGTCACACCGGCTTCAAAAGGATTGCGGCCGGACATCAGCGCCGAGCGAGTCGGGGCACAGGTGGGGCTCACATGGTAATTGGTGAAGCGGGTGCTTTCCGCGAAGAGCTTGTCCAGATTCGGAGTCTTAAGAAACGGATGGCCATGGCAGGCCAGGTCGCCGTAGCCCTGATCATCCGTCATGATGAAGATGATGTTCGGCTTCTCCTGCGCCTGCGTGGAAAGGAGCGTCAGGCACAATAAAAGGAACGTCCAAAGACGGATTAACGGGCTGTTTTTCGAGGGTAGTTTCATGGGAGTTTTGGGATAGATCTGAGGGTTGGGGTTGGGACAAAATCAGTAATTCAGTTTGGCGCCTTTCATCGGCTTGTTCCTTTCACCGAGCCACCAATCTTTTGGTCCTTCGGCTTCAATCTCTTTCCAAACCTGAAAAAGGGCCTTCTTCATTTCTTCGGTTTTCTCCGGCATCTTCGCGGAGAGATCATTCTCTTCCTTCCAGTCTTTCTGGATTTCAAACAGCATGAAGCGGTTCATCTCATCGTTGCTGACAATCTTCCAATCGCCCACGCGAAGAGCAGACCGATCGCCCGCTTGAGAGACGTGCGTGCGCCAGAAAAGAGGAACGCCTCGAGTGACCGGAGTTCCGCTCAAAGCGGGAATCATACTCACTCCGTCGATGGTGCGATCGTTCGGAAGCGGAATCCCCACGATGTCGAGAATCGTTGAAAAGAGATCCGAGCCGATCACCGGAACATCACTCACCGTTCCCGGCTCGATGTGCCCCGGCCAGCGCGCCACGCCCGGAACGCGGATCCCACCTTCGTGACTGCTGCGCTTCGCTCCACGCAGCCCCCCGGCCGTTCCGCCGAAGGACGGCACCGGTCCGTTGTCGGACGTAAAGAACACGAAAGTATCGTCACTCACTCCCGCCTCATCCAGCGCATCCAGGACCTGGCCGAGAGCCTGATCCAGCTGCGTGATATTGCCCATGTATTTGCTGTTCTCGTGCCCTTTGTATTGGTCGAAGAATTTCGGATCCGTCGCGATCGGCGAATGTGGTTCGTGAACCCAGACCGAAAGAGCAAACGGCTTTTCCGGATCCCGGATCTCGTGAAGCCAATGGGCTGCCTCAGCGGCTACCAACTGAGCTGAATACCCTTCCAACTTTCCGACAGGCTCCCCGTTTCGCACAAAATTGTCGGGATTCTGATGACTGGGGCTGGCGTTGTTGTGGGTATACATCCAGTAGTCATACCCGTGATCCCCCGGCTGCGGAAACTCCGGCGTGTTGAACTGTTGTTTCGAATTGAGATGCCATTTTCCGACGTGGCACGTTTCGTAGTCAATCGACTTGAGCAATTCGGGATAGGTAATCTCACTGGCCCGCAGATGGGCTTCGTGATTTCCGGAAAGGTGCCGCCAGACACCATTGCGGTAGGGGGTTCGCCCGGTCAGAATCGCCGCCCGGGAGGGAGAACACACCCCACAGGCTGAGTAACACTGGGTAAACTTGACGCCCTCTGCCGCGAGTCTGTCGAGATTCGGAGTTTTGATCAGCGGGTTTCCATAGGTGGCGGAATCCCCCCATCCCATGTCATCGGCAACAAATATGACAAAGTTGGGGCGCTGCCCCTGCTGGTCCGGAGCCCATTCAGGGATACCAGTCTCCTCAAGTTGCTTTTGATAACGGAGATGAAGCGGATGTTCCTTTACCTTTGGCAAACCCTCGTTGACCATCAATGGCAGGGCGGACTCCCACCACGCATCATACTTTTTCCGGAGGTCGGCAATCACTTCGGGATGATCGGTGGCGACGTCTCTGGTCTCACCGGGATCCGCCGAAATATCGTAGAGTTCGGTGTTGTTCACGAAACGCCATCGTTCCGTTCGAACCGCGCACTTCACATACTTGTTCGCTTCGATCTCGCCCGGATTCCAGCGGCCGCAATGAACGAACAACTCGCGGTCCGGCCAGGACGATTCGGGCTTCTCAAGCAATGGCAACAGGGATCGGCCGTCCAGTTCCTGCATCTCTTCGGGGAGTTCCACACCAGCCAGGTCGACAAAGGTTTGGTAGAGGTCGATGTGGGCGGTCAGGTCATCGATATCCACTCCCTGGCCGAGAACCCCTTTCCACTGCCAGAAAGCCGGAACATGGGTGCCGCCTTCATTCGGGGAGTTCTTCCCGCCTTTCATATTGGCGTTGAAATGACGGACCCGCTCTCCATTGAGCTTTCCGCTCAAGTGCGTCCCTCCATTGTCGGTCATGAAGATGACAAGGGTGTTTTCGAGAGCCCCCCACTCCTCCAGCTTTTCCATCAGGAGACCAAAGTTCTCGTCAATGTTCTCGATCATGCCGTAGCGGCCGGCGGTGCCTTTGTCGTAGCCGAGCTCTATGAATCGCTTTGTGTATTTCTCCGGCGCAATCATCGGACCGTGAGGTGCATTCAGAGAGAGGTAGGTGAAGTAGGGCTTCTTCGCTTCGTGCTGTGTTTTCAGCCACGCCAGTCCCGACTCGAAAAACAAATCGGTGCAGTAGCCCTTCGTCTTCACAATGCGATCATTGTGAATCAGGACGTTGTCGAAATACGCATTCTCATTGTTGGGAGGAAAATCGCCGAGATTCACCTGCCCAATGCCGCCGGAACCGTGAATCAACACCTCCTCGAATCCCCGATTTCCCGGCAGATATTCTTCGCCGTCACCAAGATGCCATTTTCCGAAAATCCCGGTCGCATACCCGGCACTCTGCAGGGCCTGCGGCAAGGTAAACACATCCAGCGCCATGCGTTCCCGCTGAAAAATCGTATGCGTCACACCTACTTTAAAAGGAGGACGACCGCTCATGATCGCGGCACGCGTCGGCGCACAGGTTGGGCTCACGTGAAAGTCGGTGAATCGAGTCGACTTTTCGTAGAACGCATCAATATGCGGCGTCCGAACGACCTCATTCCCCATGCAGGACAGATCCCCCATCCCCTGGTCATCCGTCATCACCAGAATAATGTTAGGACGACTTCCCGCGAGCGGTTCGGCTTCGGCAAACGCCGTCCACGAAACGAGAACGGCGATGAGTGCGTGTATCAATTTGGGTGTCATTTATTTCGGACAAATTTTGTTTTCACAATCGAGGAGGGTCAGGTCGATGACCCAACCCTGTGAGCCAGGAGAATGCTACCGAACTTGTGGTTCAGTTAGGTTAATCGGACGCTGGTCTTTCCCCTGAATGCGAACGTCGCCAAGTTCCAAACGAATCAGATCCGCCTGTTTCCGGAGGCGGGTCACGACTTCGGGATGGGAGGCAGCCACGTTTGTCTTTTCTCCCAAGTCGGCTTCGAGATCAAACAAGGCGGGCTCGGCGAGCGTGATGAAGCCCTTCTTTCGTTTTGCATTTCGATTCCAAAACGGTTGGTCTTCGATCGTTCTCGGCAGGTGCAATTTCCACCTTCCTTCGCGGACCGCCTGAAGATTTGTGCCGTTGTAGTAGTAAAGAAACGGATGCGGCGATTCCACCGAATCGCCCTGGAGAATATCACCGATGTCTTGGCCGTCGATTTTTCGATCGGCCGGGACATCAAGGCCCGCCAGATGGCAGAAGAGTGGCAACAGATCCATCGTCGTAAGCGTCGTGTCCGAAACCTGGTTGGCAGGGATGACGCCCGGCCAGCGGAAGATCCCGGGGACGCGATGGCCGCCTTCCATCGTGCCGTATTTGCCGCCACTCATCTTTCCCGCCGATCCCGGCCCTGTCGGTCCGTTGTCGGAAGTAAAAACGACGAGTGTGTTTTCATCGACCCCCGCGTCCCGAATCGCTTTCATAATTCGGCCGGTGCTGTGATCCAGTTCCTGAACAAAATCACCGTATTTCCCCTTCTCTGAGGCACCCGAAAAATCTTTGCGCGGCTTCAGAGGGGTGTGCACGATGTGATGGGAGACATAGATAAAAAACGGATCGTCGTTCTGTCGTCCGATGAATTCGACAACTTCGTCGGTGTAGCGTTTCGTCAGGGCTTCGCAGGCCACATTCCGCGCTTCGACTGCCTTTCCCCGATATAGCGTGTCATAGTTTTCTCCCCGTTTCGGCTCGTAGTTACTGGGGATCCCGAGATGCTCATCAAAACCTGCATCCATCGGATGGGAGCCCTCGATCTCCATTCCGAGGTGCCATTTTCCCACCATCAGGGACCGATAGCCCGCCGGCTTGAGCAGTTCGGGAATGGTCAGTTCCTCCGGAAGAAGCCCATACTTATTGTATTTGGGATGGGCTTCGTTTCGGGCGACCGGAAAACCACATCGCATCGGGTAGCGTCCCGTCAGCAACGACGCACGCGACGGACTGCAGACATTTCCCGGGACGAAAAAATCAGTGCTGCGAAAGCCTTCCGCCGCGAGTTTGTCGAGATGTGGCGTTCTGATTTTGGTGGCGCCGTAGCAACTGAGGTCCCCGTACCCGAGATCATCGGCGAAGATGACAACGAAGTTGGGCCTGGAACCGGTTTCGGCCGTTGCCTTCGATGCTATCAGGGAGGCGGCGACCAGTAGGCAAATTGTCAGAACAGGTCTCATCGGGATGGAGGTTTTTGCTACCGTCGGTGTCATCATGAATAACTGCTGGCCGCCGATTACTTCAGGAACCCCGTGAAAAACCCGACCGTTCGCTTGATGATTTCCCTGCGCGAAGGATCAATATCGGCACCAACCTTCCGCCAGTTGTGACCGGCATTCTTGACGATCAGGATTTCGACAGGAGCCCTGGCAGCAGCCGCCTTCTCCTTCATGTAATGCGCATGCTTCACCGGAATCGTCGTA
>JARGNG010000151.1 GCA_029213265.1 Verrucomicrobiales bacterium
CCGGACTTCCCTCACCTTGTCCGCAAAAATTCCCTACTACTTTGAGACGGAATTCGACTACTCTGAGCCGGAGACCGTCACGGAAATGATCATTCGTCATTACATCGATGATGGAGCCGTTTTTTACCTGAACGGGGTCGAGGTTGCGCGTTTCAATATGGCAGCAGGCAATGTGAATCCAACGACTGCCGCGAGTCCCGGAGTAGGTAACGCAACCCTCCAGACGCTGATCATTTCGAATCCGAATATTCTGCAGGGCAATAATCGGCTCTCGGTTGAAGTTCATCAAATCAACACGGGCAGCAGCGACGTTGTTTTCGGGGTCGAAGTCTCGCTAAAACAGGATGTGCCGGGAAGTAACATTCCTTATTCGGAACGCGATGAGGAATGGATTGAGCTGCACAACCGAAGCGGCTCTTCCGTGGATCTCAGTGGTTGGCAATTGAGCGGCGGGATCAGTTACCAATTTGAACCCGGCGAGAGCATTCCGGGGGGAGGCTATCTGGTCATCGCGAAAGATCTTCCCGCCCTTTCGGCGAAATATTCCTCCATTTACGCTGTAGGCGACTACTCCGGAAAACTCGGCAACAGCGGTGATCTCATTGTCCTTGAAGACTCGAACGGAAATGTCGCCGACGAAGTGCAGTATTTTGATTCAGGGAAATGGCATCGCGAAGCGGACGCCGGCGGATCGAGCCTCGAGCTTCGCGATCCTGATGCCGACAATACCAACGCCAGCGCGTGGGCGCCAAGCGACGAGAGTGCCCGGAACCACTGGCAGACCTACACCTACGAGGCTGTCGCGGCGGACGATGGGATCGGTTTGGACTCCTACCACGAGCTTCAGATTGGCATGCTCGATGCGGGTGAATTTCTGATCGACGATGTCAGCGTCATCGAAAACGGCAGTCTTGAATTCATCCAGAATGGAGATTTCGATAGTGACGTCCTTGGTTCCAATGCGGACAAATGGCGGGCCATCGGCACCCACGGATCCCACGGAAGAACGGTGGTCATTACCGATCCGGACAATCCGGGGAACCAATGTCTCCATGTCGTCTCGACCGGCCCCACGGAAAACAAGCACAACAAGATTGAAACCACCTTTGCCAACAGTGAGCAGGTTGTGGTCGGCAACACCTATCGGATCAGCTTTCGCGCGAAATGGGTGAGCGGCTCCAGCCAGGTCAACACGAAGCTCTATTTTAACTACGTGCAGAAAACTCACGTTCTGGAATCTGCCGGGATCTGGGGGACTCCCGGGGCAGCCAATACGGCGATGGTTTCGAACGTTGGCCCTGATTTATCCGGCCTCATTCACTCGCCCGTTGTCCCCAACGCGAATGAAGCGGTCACTGTCAGCATTGACGCCACCGATCCGGATGGCATCAACAACCTGACGCTTTTCTACAAGGTCGGCGGTGGCGCCTACCAAAGCGTGGCCATGACCGCTGCAGGCCCGCGTTTCACGGGAACGATTCCCGGTCAGAGCGCCAGTGCGATCGTGCGCTTCTATGTTGAGGGCACAGACCATGGAAGCGCGATCAGTCACTATCCCGCGGCCGCAGGGGAGGGGGGCGCTTTCTACAAGGTTCAGGACGGACTCGCGGACACGACCGGGTTGCGGCACAATTTCCGAATCATTATTGCAGAGAGTGATCGCGCGTTTCTCTTTCTGAATACCAATCGGATGAGCAATGATCGTATTCCCGCCACGATCATCGAAAATGAAGAAAGGGTCTACTACGACGTTCAGTTGCGATTGAAGGCCAGCGCACACGGGCGCTACCGAAACGCCAACTACGGTTTCAATATCAGGTTCCATCCGGACCAATTGTTCCGAGGGGTTCATCCCAGCCTCTCGGTGGAGCGAGGGCAGACGACCAGGGAGATCCTTTCCAAATACCTGATCAATCGAGCCGGTGGCGGCTACTGGTCATTCTACGACGATGTCGCTTACATCATCCCTCCCACGGCCGGTCATCAAGGCGTCGGGTTGCTTTCTCTCAGTCGACATACCGGGAACTATTGGGACAGCTTTTTTCCCGACACCGAAGAGAAAGGAACTTTGTTCAACCTGGAACTGCACTACGCACCGAACGGGACGACGGGAGGCCCGGAGGACCTGAAGATAGGGAATCCCTTTAATCTGACAAAGGGACGATATCGTCTCGAAGACCGGGGGAATGATAAAGAGCCCTACCGTTGGGGCTTTCAAATCCGCAGTGCCCGGGATCGCGATGACTACTCGCAAATCATCGCGCTCAATCAAGCCGTCGGTAACCTCAGCGGCACGGCCCTCAAGGAGGCCCTCGATTCCATCATTGACGTCAATCAATGGATGCGGACTCTCGCGATGATGTCGCTGAACGGCACGACCGATACCTATGGGCGTGTTCACGAACACAACTTCCGTTTCTTCGTTCGCCCAACTGACGGGAAAATTATCATCATGCAGTGGGACCTCGACTCGGCATTTGCTCTCGCTACGGGTGGGCCTGTTATACCCACGGTAAACAGAGAAGGGGCTCCCTATCCCGTTGCCAAACTTTTTGCGATTCCTGAGTACCGGCGGGTTTTTGACGGTCACCTCGATGATCTCATCCAGACGACTCTGAACAGTGACTACGTGACCCAAATCTCGAGCGGGCTCACCGCTGCCATTGGAGCCAACACGAATTTCTCCACCTACATCACCAATCGAGCCAACTATGTTCAATCAACGCTTCCCGCACTGACTCCTTTTGCGATCACGTCCAACGGTGGGTCCAACTTTTCCGAGGCGGACAGCGTTGTCGATCTTATCGGCACCGGCGCGTACAATGTGTTTTCCATCGAGGTCAATGGAGAGCCGGTGCCGGTCACCTGGAGCGGCGCGAACACGTGGCAAATCTCCGTGCCGATCAGCTACGGACCCAATGCGTTGACGATCACCGCAAAGAACCACCACGGCGTTGAAGTCGGCAGTGACACGATCACTGTCACCAATACCACTGCGCCCATTCTCATCACGGAGGTGCTGACGCACACCGACCTTCCTGAAGTGGACTCGATCGAACTCTACAATCCCCACTCCTTTCCCGTGAACGTTGGAGGATGGTTTTTGACCGACAATTCTTCGATTCCGAAAAAATATCAAATCCCGGTTGGCACCATTGTCCCCGCAAGAGCTTACCTCGTTTTTGATGAGTCTGATTTTTCAGTTGGTCCGGATTCTTTCCGGCTATCGGAGCATGGCGAGGATGCCTACCTGTTCAGTGCCGCCTTCAACGGCGATTTAAGCGGGTATTCCCACGGTTGGAAATTCAAAGCGGCACCGAATGGCGTCACGACCGGACACTACATCGACAGCCAGGGGAAAGAACATTTCGTGCTGCAGGCTTCCAATACCCTGGGATCGGAAAACTCGCTGCCCCTGGTCGGCCCGGTCGTGGTTTCCGAGATCCATTATCACCCGCCGGATCTTGACGGTGACGTGGACAATGAAGCCGATGAATTTATCGAACTGACCAATACCACCAACGCGACCGTTCCACTCTACAGCACCTTTACCAACGTACCGGGATATGGCAATGCGGCCCTCAATGACACCTGGCGCCTGCGAAACGCGGTTGATTTTGATTTTCCTCCCGGCGTGGAAATGAAAGCCGGGGAACGGGTTCTCGTCGTCAGCTTTGATCCGGCGGTGGATACGGCTCAGCTGGCAAGCTTTCGTTCGAAATTTGATATTCCGCTGGGCATCAGGATTTTCGGTCCCTGGACCGGTAAGCTGAACAACTCCGGGGAGGAGATTGAGTGGAAATACCCCGGTTCCGCCGACCCGGATGGGTCATTTCTCGTGCCCTACTACTCCGCGGAGGAAATCGACTACCGGGATGCCA
>JARGNG010000048.1:0-22652 GCA_029213265.1 Verrucomicrobiales bacterium
TCACATAGGCGAAGGAGATGCCGTTTTCCGGATCGGCGAAGGCATGGCTGCCACCTGCGCCGGGCTGACCGAAGGCGCGGAGCGACGGGCCGAACATGTGACGTATCTTCGCTCCGTTCGAGTCGACCGGATCTTTCATGAAACCCGCTCCGAAAGCAGTGGGAAAGAGAAAGGTCTTGTCGTCGCCGGAACTGATCAACGTACGGGCTGACTCGACGACGGATTTGGGAAGAACGCGAACTCCATCGAGCAGGCCATCGGAAGCAAGGACTTGATAAAACTTTGCAATCGACCGGGCGGACCCGACGCCACCGAGAGCGGGGAGACCGGCCTGGAGGTATTCGAGTTTGTTGATATCACCGAGGGACCGCATGCCGCCGGGGGAGGAAAACGCGGAGGCGGCAATGGTCTCGGGGTTGGCGATGGCGCGGTAAAAGGGGATCTCATCCGGATTCGGGCGCTGGGTCCGCGGTGGAATGACGGAGGCGAGGCGGTTCACCTCGTCTGCGTTGAGGTTCCCGATTCGAAAGTCGAGTTTCATCGCTGTGGCGAGCCTCTCGTTCCAGTAACTCCCGAGAGTGGTACCGCCTGATACTCGCCGGACAATCTCGTCGAGGAGAAATCCGTGCGTGCGGGGGTGGTATCCATGAGCCCGCCCCGGTTCCCAGTTTGGGTCCTGCTTCTCCAGCGCTGCGATGACGGATTTGTGATTGAGGATGTCAGGGCGGTTGCCCGGCTCCAGTGCGGCGAGTCCGGATTTGTGCGCCAGTATCTGGGCAAAGGTGAGCTTGCTTTCGCGGGCGGCTTTCAACTCCGGCCAGACCTCCGAGACCCGGGAGTGCACCGAAACTCCGGCGTCATGAAGCGCCATCAGCGTAGCCACAGCGGCCGGTCCTTTCGTGACGGACCAGACCGGGCAAAGGGTATCGACTTCCCAGGGCTGGGTTTCCTCCTTGTCCCGCCATCCCCGGTGAAGGGTCAGGATTTCCTCTCCCTCCCGCCAAACGGAAATCGAGGCTCCGATTTCCCCATGGTCCTCGAAATTCCGGGTAAAGATCTCCTGGAGTGAATCACGCATTCCGCATGCGTTGGAGAATTTGTTCACGGAGAGGTTCGAGATCGGGATCCTCAAGAGCCTTGGCGCGGGAAGGGGGATCCATTTCAAAGGCCTGCTCGAGCCAGCTCATGGCGACCTCGTCTTTTCCGAGAGCGAGCTCATAGCAGGCCAGGTTGAAAAAGTAGATCGGTTCGTCCTGAAGAGAAACCGGGCCGGATTGGAGAAAGGCAATCGCCTCGTCCGTATTTCCCTGGATATGAAGACAGTAGGCTCCGTGAATAAATCCCGAGTGACGATCCGGGAACAGATCGCACAGTGTTTCGCTCAATTGAAGCGCACCTTCGTAATCTCCGCGGTCCAGGAGAATCGTAATACGAAGTTCCTGGGCCTCGGGACTTCCGCTGTCCGTTGGAGGGAGCGATTCGATCGCCGCCCAGGCTTCGTCGAACATTTTGAGATCAACATAGCCGCGTATTTTTTCCTGCCAGGCAAGGTCTTCCATAGATGCTGTGAAATGAGGATTCGAAGCAAGGTCTTGTCAATCTGTTAGCCTTGCCTGCTTCCAGGCGGAGAGTTGGTTCTTGAGTTCCCGCTCAATCTGAGGATCGGGCTCCCGACCCGCGTAGCGAATGAGATAGTAGTATCGAATGGCTTCTGCAAACACCCCGGGGAGCTGTTCGCGACTCTGCAGCTTTCTGAGAAACTCCTGCCAGGTTTGACCGGCTTCTCTTGTTTCCCCGATGATGGAGCCACATTGGTGGAGCTGATTCATCAGTTCCGAGGCAGAGGGGCTCCTCCCCGGGTTCTCGCTAGTCGATATCGATGTGTGTTTTCGCGAACGGGTCCCGTTTCTGGCCCACCAGATTCCACCTGCCAGAAGGAGGCCGACTCCTATGGTCGAGAGAAAGTGACGGGAGAGAAAGGAAGTCAGGTCGGTAAGAAGGGAAAGAAGAGAGCCGCTTCCCACTTCTTCCGTGAGAGTCCCATCGGAGAAATTTTCGTAGCTGGACCAGTCGGTTGCGGGAAGAGAACTCATTTCGGGACTTCGTTGGGCGGAAATCTCCCCTGTCGGGGTGGCGTCAAAGACCGCCCACCCGTTTTCGTTCGTGAGAATTTCTGTCCAGGCATGGAAATCCCGATCGCGGAAAGCGATGAGTTGCTGGGCCCGATCGGCAACTCCGCCGCTGTATCCATATGCAACCCGACTGGGGATGCCCAGTGAGCGCAGCATCATGCAGGAGGCTGCCGCATACAGTTCGCAATGGCCGAGACGCTGGCCGAAAAGAAGGTTTTCGACCGGACTCATATTTTCCGGGGTGTCGTAGGAGAGAGAGTATTGAGCCCGCTCGCGAATGAATTCCCGGAGCGTTTCGATGGTCGCTTCGTCAGGAAAGCGACCGCAGAGTCCCGCTACCCGGGCCGCGAGCGGGGAAGGGGGGAGGTTGAGATAAATCCCCGGGGCGTCGCGTCTTTCCAAGGCAAGCAACGGGGCCGTTGGAAGAGCGACTTCGGAAGAGGCGGAAATTTTTCCGGAATAGCAGAGCCGCTTCACCGTCTCGTTCGGAGCCAACTGAAACCAGTCGTCGGCAAATTCGTAGAGGGACGAGGTCGAGAGAGACAGGGTGCGATTCAGCAGCGGAAGAGCGTGGGCGGCTTCACTTTCAATGAACAGGGTATAGTCGTGCACCGAAGAGGGTATGCTTGCCAGGATGGGAATCGACTGGTCCGTCTCACCATCATCGGAATCGTAGATCCATCGACCGCTTCGAACCGGGGCAATGAGTTCATCGCTTTCGAATACAGTCACTGTGGAAGTGCGGAGGTAAAGAGGCTCGTGCACCCAGGAACGAAACAGGTCAGCGGATGGGGTTTGGAGGAAAATCCGATAGCGGTCGTTGAAGCGAATGTTCGCTTTTCGGGGTAGACGACGGGAGCTTCCATCGGGTCCACCTGCGCCATTGTCGAACTGCGGGCGGTTGGCGGAGGAATAGTCGTCGAGCCTCGCATCCTTGCCACGAATCCATTCATCCGCATAGTCGGTGCCTTTCTCAAGCGAGAGAGCAAAAGCAGTGACCCCGACAGCGGCGAGGCTGGCGGCCAAAGCAACTTTCGGAAGCGGCGTGCCGGAAAGAAAAGTCGTCGCGAGAAAAAGCACGGCCGGAAGGGCGGCGAGAGGATAGACCTGCCATGGCGCAAAGTCATACAGCTCCACCGCGTAGGCGCTTGCGAGGATCATGAGGCTGCCGCTCAGCCCGAGGAAAAAATGAATCCGGGTGGGCGCCTCGCGAAAGGCGACCGTCTCCATCAGGGAAATCCAGAGTAGTCCCAGGCCGAGATGATACCAAATCGGCAAATCCGCGTTGATCGCCATCGCGAGACCATTTTGGAACAGGCGGATCTGGAAAAAGACAAGACCGATGGAAAGAGCACAGAAAAGAATTCGAAGGAAGTAGTGCGCAGATTCCCTTTTCGAAACCAGTTTGCCCGGGAGACTCAGGATCAGGGCGAGGGCCGAAAGGGTCATGGGGAGGGGACTTCCCGAAAGCATCCACGCGACAAATCCGGCTACAAAGGGTGAGAGAAAGAGAACGGATCGCAGGGTCATGATGCAATCCTCCTTTCACGTTGCCTTTTGGCTCGTGAGACGATGGGCTTGCTACCGAGGGAGAGGGACTTCGAATCAATGCAATGGCAGCGTCCCAATTGCGAGACCACGGTTGACTCCCAGTAGCCGCGATTTGCGTCACTGAGAACAAAGATCTCGTCGCAGTTTTCCAATTCCTTCCGGGCGGAATCCAGCTTGCTGAGAGAGGAAAAGGGCGAACGAATCGCGAGTGCGAGCTGATCGATTTCCCGATCAAAGTCCTCCCGGTGACGAAGTCGTGCGGCCTTGCGGGGGAACGGATGATAGATGATTTCGATTCCCGCTTCCCGAAACCGATAGAGAAGTCCGGCGGCGATGCGAAGAATCATTTCAAAAGACTCCGGTGTTACCATTTCCCCCGGGGGACTGAAGCAGTGGATCAGGATGCCGTAACGGGACGGCATCGGTCGGGGCGGATCCGGTTCGCGAACGAGAAGGTCGCCGTTCCGCAAACTGGCGGGCCAGTGAATCCGCCGGACGGGGTCTCCATTTCGAAACTCCCGAAGGAGTCGGAATTCAGAGGTCGGGTCGGGGATGCCGGTCCAGAGAGCGTGAGCGGTGAGAAGTCCCTCAATCTGGTCCCGCAGACCTGGGGGAAGAAACGGGTCAGGGATTACCAGGATGGTATTGGAAGCGCTTTTTTCCTCCACGAAATCTCCCACGCTCCGGTTCTCGAACCATCCCAGCGGCCAATCGGAGATGGCGGTCCATTGCCTCGTTCGGACATGGCCCCGCCTTGAGCACCGGGCCGCATAGTTGAGGTCAGTGTCTTCTGTGTCGGAGAGTTGGGGGATTTCCTGCAACTTCGAGACCGCGATGGGATCGGAGATGCGAAGTTCTCTCATTCGTCTTCTCGACCGGGCATTGGGTCCCCTCGATAGGGTTGCCTCGACGGCGAAACTTCGGTTGACCCAGGCCCTTGCCGGCAGAGGACGCCGAACCCGCAGCCCGTGCAGGTTTCGCGTCGCGAGATACCGGCATAGAAACCAGGTGCTCAGCAACAGGAACCCGATCAGGAGAACGGGAGCGGAAAGCAGGAACAGCCCGGTGGCAAGAAATCCAACCGCTGCCCAAAGAGCCACGAAACCGGCGGGAGTCTGACGGATGTTGGGCGAACCTGGTTTCATTCGCCCTAAGCTACTCGACAGGAACCGAGTCGCGCAACTCTTGAAGCGCCATTCGCAGGGCGGAGGCGCGCCGGTTCGATTCCTCCTGTCCGAATTCCCCTTCGCCCCGGAGAAGTCGATGAAAGACACAGGGAACAAAAGCCCGTTTCACATCGTCGGGAAATACGGCCTCGTGATCCTCCATCTTGGCGATCGCCTGGGACAGCCGCATGATCGCGATCGAGCCACGATTGCTGATCGCGGTATTGATTTCCGGGTGGGAGCGCACCGCATCGCAAAGTCGAATGATGTAGTGGGAAATCCCGGGCGCCACAGGAATCCCGCGAACTTCATCCTGCCACTCTTTGATTTGAGAAAGATTGACGATGCCTTCGGAGTGATCGCTCACAGTGGGCTGCAATCGAGCCGGGTCGGCGGCATGTTGTTGCAGGATGTCACTACGGGTTTCCCGGTTCGGCAGGTTCATTTCCACGCTCAGTAGAAAGCGGTCCAACTGCGGGGCGGGAAGGGGAAATGTGCCGGCGCTGTGTCGATTGTTTCTCGTGGCCACGACTTGAAAGACATCGGGCAAATCCCGTGTTACCCCGTCGACACTGACCTGTCCTTCGTTCATGCACTCGAGCAGAGCACTTTGAATTCGCGGGCTTGTTCGATTGATCTCATCGGCGAGAAGGAGATTGGTAAAGACGGGGCCCTCTACAAATTCGAAAGCTTCCTTATCCTGACGGTAGATCGAATACCCAACGAGATCGGCGGGAAGAAGGTCAGGTGTGAACTGGACCCGGCGGAAGTTGCCTTTCACGGCTGTCGCGAGAGATTTTGCGAGGGTCGTTTTTCCGACTCCGGGGGGGCCCTCAATGAGGACGTGGCCTCCGGCCAGCAGGGAGGCGAGTAATTCATAGACCGCCGACTCGGCTCCGAGGACGGAGTCGTTCAGGAATGTCTGCAGCTCTGTAAGTTTTGCGTCCACGTTTGTATTCTTACATTTTCTCAGCCGTCCGGATACCAAGAAGTCCGAGGCCACAACGGAGAACCCGGCCCGTCGCTTCGCAAAGGGCGAGGCGGGTTTCTCGAACGGCGCCTTCCTCCTTCAGGACCGGGCAGGCTTCCCAGAACTTGTGATAGGTCGTTGCCACTTCGTAGAGATACTGGGCCAGTGTGTTCGGGCGGAAATCGTTCAGGACTGCCGGGACGATTTCAGCAAACTGCGCCAGCTTGAGGATGAGATCCTTTTCTGCATCGGCAGTGAGGGTGATTGAATCAACCCCCTCGAAGTCGTTTCCGAGCTTCCGGAAAATGGCACGGGTCCGTACATAGGCATTGATAAGGTAGGGAGCGGTGTTGCCTTTGAGAGCGAGCATGGTATCCCAGTCAAAGATGTAGTCCGTCATTCGATACTGGCTCAGTTCGGAGTACTTAACCGATCCGATTCCGATGACTTCAGCAATCTCTGCCTTCTCTTTGTCGGGAAGCTCCGGATTCTTCTCCTCGATGATCTTCAGGGACCTCTCGACTGCTTCGTCGAGAACATCGGCGAGCTGGACGGTATCGCCGGAGCGGGTCCGCAGCATCTTGCGATCTTTTCCGAGAATCGATCCGAAAGAAATGAATTCCAGTTCCGCTTCCTGTCCCCGCTTGCGGGAAACCCGGAAAATCTGGTCGAAGTGAAGCTGCTGCGGTGCACCGACGACATACCAGATCGCATCTGCTCCCAACTCTTTGATGCGGTAGTCGATCGTGGCGAGGTCGGTGGTAGCGTAAAGGAATCCACCGTCTGATTTCCGAATGATCGCAGGTTTGTCGGCGAGTTTTTCCTCTTCCGGGAAAAACACGCAAATGGCTCCATCCGATTCCTCGGCAATTCCGGACGCGATCAGTTCCTCCACGAGGGGGGCGAGTTGATCGTTGTAAAAACTCTCCCCGAGCCAGTGGTCGAATTGAACATCGAGACGGTCGTATATTTTCTGCAGACCGATTTTGGACAGCTCAATGCAACGCTCCCAGATCGCGAGATTGTCGGCATCGCCGCCCTGGAGTTTGACGAGCTCGTTTTTGCAGGTCTCCCGAAGCGCATCGTCATCCTTCGTTTTCGCATTCACTTCGCGATAGACGCGAAGAAGCTCGGGGATGGGATCCGTCTCGAGAGCGGTTTCATCGAGAAGATTTTTCCATCCCCAGAGAATCATGCCGAACTGTGTTCCCCAGTCGCCGATGTGGTTGTCGGCGAGAACGGTGTGTCCGAGGAAACGGGCAATACGGGTGAGACTGTCCCCGATGATCGTGCTCCGGATGTGTCCGACGTGCATCGGCTTGGCCACGTTGGGCGCGGAGAAATCCGCAACAATCGTTTTTGGATGCTCCGTTTTTGCCACGCCGAGACGTCCGGGATCGGCGAGTAGGTCGGCGAGCCGGTTTGCGAGCGATTCTGTTTTGATCCGGAAGTTCACAAATCCCGGACCGGCAATTTCCGGAGTTTCACAAAGGTCGCTTTCGGGAAATGCATCGATGATATCCGCAGCAACTTCCCGCGGATTCCGCTTCAGTTGCTTCGCGAGAATCATGGCCGCGTTCGACTGGTAGTCACCGAACTGGCGGTTCTGCGCCTGATCAATCTGAGCACGAAACCCTTCCGGCAAATCGGAAGCAAACGCGGTATTCGCAAGAGCGTCGTTGAGCGATTCGGAAAGCTGATCAGCAAAGGTCGTAGACATGGTAGTTCCTTGGGATAGTAAAATGTGATTACCGGGGAAAAGCAATCAGGCAGCTGCCTGACGCTGGGAGAGAATGTCGAGGATCTTTTCGACCGTGTCGGCATCTCCGAGTCGGTTTCTCGTGTCGGCGCTGTTCATGATCTTGGCGATCGCGGACAGGGTCTTGAGATGAAGGGTATGCTGCGCTTCGGGAACGAGAAACAGGACGATGTAGTGAACCGGAGCCCGGTCGAGAGCGCAAAAGTCGACGCCTTCTACCGACCGTCCGAAAATCGTCACGACATCATCGAGGTCCGGGAGAAACGAATGGGGGATCGCAATTCCTCCACCGATGCCGGTGCTGCGCTGTGCTTCCCGCTCTTTCAGCGCGGAGAGGGCATCGACACGATGATCCGAAGCGAGTTCTCCCTTTTCCACGAGGTGATCGATCAATTCTACGATGGCAGGCCAGTGCTCATCGGATTGCATATTGGCAATCACGCGGTTGGGACTGAGTAGTTCTGCGAGATTCATTCAAAAAGGGAGCGCCGAATCCGGAAAGAGGAGACGCATTCGGGGCGAGCATAAGCGGGAGAAGGGGAGGATCAAGGCAGATTTTCCGCGTTGCGGCTTTACAAGTGCTGGGATCAGGGTCCATTAATGCTCTCTTTTTGTCGGAGTTATCATGAGCCCTAGAGTCCTCTTTATCTGCACTGGAAATGTCTGCCGTAGCCCCATGGCGGAAGGCTTTCTGCGGGAAATGGCGAAAGAGGCGGGTTCTGAAATCGAAGTGGGATCAGCCGGATTGGGGGCGATGGATGAAATGCCACCGAGTACAAATTCGGTCATGGCGATGGAAGAGGAGGGGATCGACATTTCCCGCCAGCGCAGTCGTATGCTGACTCCGGAAATGGTCGAGGAATACACGCACATTTTTGGACTGGGGGAAGGCCACATCGAGACGATCCGGGCCTACTTTCCCGAAGCGCAGGAAAAGACTTTTGTTCTCCGCGAGTTCATTGCCGATCAGGGTCTCGATCTCAATGTTCCCGACCCCATCGGAGGAGATCTCGAAGAATACCGGCTCACAAGGAACCTGATCAAGGAGGCGATGGACTCGATTCTGAAGTTCGTCACGACAGGCGACCCGGACGGCCGTGTCGAATAGCTTTTCCCGGGAGCGCTCTTAGCGGCGAATCTGCAATTGCGCCTCTACGGCGTCGACGAGGCTCGTGTCCCCTGCAGACTTTCCTTGAATCCTGCTTGTCTCGCGTAGATCCCGACGATCCCGGCTCCGGGCCCGAACGTCTACCCGGAACACTTCCGCTTCTTCGGGAAACAGTTCGTCGCTTCGATACGATCCTCTCATCATGGCACCGGACACATTACCGCCGCCCCCGGTTTTTGTGATTCGGTAGTCAAATTTGCGGCTGTCGCGGGATCGGAGCTGGAGGCGATCCTGCAGGCTTCCGTCGTTTTGTGCTTTCACGAAAAAGTGGAGCCGATCATTGGATCGCACCCGAATCTGCTGGCCGGAAGCATTTCTCCGGTAGCGATCACCACCCCGTAAATTCTGTCGTGTCTTCCCGATGAGCAGGTCCGGTTGATACCCGAAGGTGAAGAGATACACCGCACCGGATGCGGTGATGGGGTCTTCGCCCTCAAATCTGGAACCGACGATCGCTTTCTCTTCATGGAAGCCTACGGCAAAGCCGAATTCATCGGTATCCCCTCCATCGGAGGGAATGAGTTGGTGCACCTCTCTTCCGGTTTGCAGATCAAAAACATAGGCGGCTCCTCCTGTGCTCCTTCCGGCAAAATCCTGGGGCGCCCCTACGAGGAGGAGGTCTCCGGACGAAGCGAGCCGGTACCCGAACACGGCATCACCGAGCGAGCGTTGGGAGGTGAGGCGATGCAGTTGCTCCCCTGTCCCGGGATCGAAGACGTAGACAGCGCCTTCCTTGTATTCGTCATCATTGTGTTCGGAAAAGCTGTGTCTTTCCCCCGGGGCGCCAACGACCAATCCGCCTTCATCGAGAAGAAGAGCGCTTCCAAAGTTTCCGAAGGCTCCTCCGAAGTTTTGTGCGACCGGGTTGACAATCTTCCGGATTTCGTTGCCGGACTCGACTTTGAAAAGATACACCGCTCCCGAGTTAGGCGCTCCTCCCGGGTGAGCCTTTTTCCAGGCTCCCACTGCTGCGAGATCGCCGAGAATGGCTACCGAGAGTCCAAACTCATCATTGTCAGCTCCGTCGGAAGCTTCAAGGCGGTGAATGAACTGTCGATTCCGAAGGTCGTAGAGGTAGGCAGCACCCCGGTTTTCTCCTTCCCCGTCTTCGCGGAGAGATCCGATGAGGGCGATGCCATTGTCCATAGCTACGGAGACACCGAAGATCGAGCCATCTTCGTTTGCCGGACAAAAGATCGGAATGGTTTCCTTGGCCACCAGATCAAAGAGATAAACCACTCCTTCTTCTGTTCCCGGGCCATCCTCTAAGGGGGCGCCGACGAGGAGAAACTCGTCGTCCATCGCGATGTCGAACCCGAAGAGGCTTTCCTCCTCCGGGTTCGGCGAGGTGAGAATGTCGGTTTGCCCGCCGGTTTCGGGGTTGAACAGGTGGACGGCACCTTCTTCGCTGTCGCCTCCCAGTAGCGCTCCGATTGCGATGCTGTTGCTGGAGGACGCAATCGCAGAACCGAGGCTGTGCCCCGGTTTCGGGAGCTCCGCTTTCCATTTCGTTTCTGAAGGTGCGCCGGCGAAAACCGCATTGAAAATCAGGAGCCATGGCAGCAACAAAAGCAGGTGGATGCGAAATTGGCGGGAGAAGAGGAATGAGGTTGTAATTTTCATAACAAGGCGGCTTTATTGAAAGAGATGACGAGCAGGATGCGTCCTCGATTCAAGAAAATCGAGAAGCGGGGCCTGAATACGGGCCGCTTCGTCCGATTCCGGTCGCTCGTCGATTGGCCGCAGGTGATTCGGGCGGCAGAAAAGCTCGCTGTCCCTTCGAATCTTATTTTTGACTTTCGGGGTCTCCCGCTCTAGCTAACGGGGCGTAATCACCCACGCATTGTTATTCGCTTTTCGCACCCTCAAGGAAATGGAAAAACCTACCCTCATAGTTGGAACCGACCACGGCGGTTTTGAATTAAAAGAAGCTGTTGTCGCCCACCTCAAATCCGGCGGCTACGACGTCGAAGACATCGGCTGTTATTCGACGGATTCCGTTGATTATCCTGACTACGCGAATCGCGTCGCTACGGCGGTGGTTTCCGGTGAAAAGTCCTTCGGGATTCTCTGCTGCACGACTGGTATCGGAATGTCGGTCGCGGCAAACCGGTATCCCGGCATCCAGGCGGCTGTGGTTACGGATGTCGACCTCGCTGCGAAGACGCGGGTGCACAACAACACCAATGTTCTCTGCCTCGCCGGTCAATTCACCGGTGCGGAAGAGGCCGGTAAAATTGTCGATGCCTGGCTCGGAGCTGAATTCGATGCCGGTGGTCGCCACGAGCGCCGTGTCGACAAGATGAACAGCTGTGGAGCCGCCGTCAGCGCCCCCCATGTTGCCGTGGTCGATCCGGAAATCTTTGCAGTGATCGAGGACGAGGAAGCCCGCCAGACGGGAAATATCGAATTGATTGCTTCTGAGAACTTTGCCTCCAAGGCCGTTCAGCAGGCGCAGGGTAGTTGCCTGACGAACAAGTATGCCGAGGGATATCCCGGAAAGCGCTGGTATGGAGGGTGCGAAAACGTCGACAAGGCAGAGACCCTCGCCATCGAGCGGGCCAAGGAAATTTTCGGGGCGGGCTTCGCGAATGTGCAGCCTCATTCCGGTTCGCAGGCCAATGCCGCAGTTTACTTCAGCGTGCTTGATCCCGGCGACAAGATCCTGACGATGGACCTTGCTCACGGAGGACACCTTACCCACGGTCACTTCGCCAACTTTTCCGGCAAGCTCTACGAAGTGAAGCACTACGGTGTTTCTCACGAGGCGGAAACGATTGACTACGATCTCCTCGAAGAGACCGCGAAGGAGTACCAACCGAAGATGATCACGGCGGGGGCTTCCGCCTACTCGCGCACGATCGACTTCGAGCGTATGAGAAAAATTGCCGACGAAGTGGGCGCCTATCTCTTTGTCGACATGGCGCACATTGCGGGACTGGTCGCCGCCGGCGCTCATCCTTCCCCGATCGAGCACGCGCACTTTGTCACCACGACAACTCACAAGAGTCTGCGAGGACCGCGTGGGGGACTCATTCTCACGAACGATCCGGATCTCGCTAAAAAAGTCGACTCACTCGTTTTCCCTGGAATCCAGGGTGGTCCTCTCATGCATGTCATCGCGGCGAAGGCGGTTTGTTTTCATGAGGCGCTTCAGCCGGGCTTTAAAGAATACCAGGAGCAAATCGTAAAGAACGCGAAGGCTCTCGCGGCGAAGATGGCCGACCTTGGGTATCGCATTATCGCCGGGGGAACGGATAATCACCTTTTCATGATCGATCTTCGGCCGAATGGCTTGAATGGGAAAATCGTTCAGGAGACGCTCGACAAAGCCGGGATCACCGTGAACAAGAACTCGATCCCCTTCGATACGGAAAGTCCTTTCAAGGGGGGCGGGATCCGCATCGGAACTCCGGCGGTCACGACCCGTGGTATGAAGGAGGCCGAGATGGAAACAGTCGGCGACCTGATTCACGAAGCGATTGAGAATCGAGATGATGCCGACAAGCTTGCTGAAATTGCGACACGGGTGACGAAGCTGAACGAAGACTTTCCTCTTCCCTGATCCTCCATTCGATCAATTTCTGCCTTCCCCGGTTTCTGAAATGAAGATGTCGGGGAGGGCAATTTTGTATAAGGCGCGCGCTATCCTTTGTTGGAAAATTGCGAAAAATTCCTAAAGCGGCGTCCGATTTCACTATTTCAGATCCGAAAACTGCTATTTTCCCCCTAAGTAGCGTTATTTTAGGTTGCGAACTGGTCAAAAATCGCGTTTTTTCATCAAAGCAACGAATTTTATCATGGCAAAGAAAAAGGAAATTGAACTCGACGGAGCGCAGGCACTCATCAAGACACTGGGTGAACTGGGCGTGGAATATATTTTCGGGTATTCGGGAGGGGCGGCCCTTCCGATTTTTGATGCTCTCGAAACGGTCGATTCCGGGATCAAGTTTATCCTCACTCGCCACGAGCAGGGGGCCACGCACATGGCGGATGGATATGCCCGCGCAACCGGGAAGCCCGGTGTGGTTCTGGTGACTTCCGGTCCCGGTGCCGGTAATACCATCACGGGAATCATGACGGCTCAGATGGACTCCGTTCCCATGATCATCATTACCGGTCAGCAAGTGACCTGGATGCTGGGAAAAGATGCGTTTCAGGAAGCGGACATTTTCGGGATTACCATTCCTATCGTGAAGCACAACTATTTAGTGCGCGAAACGAACGAGCTGCCCCGCATTGCGAAGGAAGCTTTTCACATCGCAACAACAGGCCGTCCCGGTCCTGTCTTGATTGATGTTCCGAAGGATATCAGCCAATCACCTTTCAGTGGGGACCTCGATGCCGAGATTGATCTTCCGGGCTACCGTCCGGAAAAGGGATATGAAATCGATGCCACTTCGGTTGAGGAAGCCGCTCGACTGATCAATCTCGCGAAGAAGCCGGTGATTCTTGCCGGCCACGGTGCGATGATCTCCGGAGCCGAGTCCGAGCTCATGGAGATTGCGAACAAGCTCGATTGTCCGGTTACCTCCACCCTTCTTGGGAAAGGCGTTTTCCCCGAATCTCACCCGCTTGCGCTGGGGATGCTGGGAATGCACGGCACCGCGTATGCGAACAAGGCGATCTGCGAGTGTGATTTGATTTTCAATATCGGTTCCCGCTTTGATGATCGAATCATCGGTCAGGCGGACAAGTTCGGTGCGAATGCGAAGATCATTCACATCGACATCGACGAAGCGGAGATGGGCAAAATGATCGTTCCGGACGTGGAAGTGGTGGGCGATGCCAAGACTGTGTTGAAACAGCTAATCCCGCTCGTTGAGAAAAGGGATCATGCTGACTGGATCGAGCATCTCAACGGCTACAAAAAGAAGTATCCGCTCGCCTACAAGAAGCAGGGCGGACTTCGCATGCAGCAGGTTCTCGATGAAATTCACGAGTTGACTAACGGAGATGCCATCATCACCACCGACGTGGGGCAGCACCAGATGTGGGCCGCTCAGTTCTATACCAACGATGCGTCCTTCAAATGGATCAGTTCCGGCGGTGCCGGAACGATGGGCTTTGGCTTTCCTGCCGCGATTGGCGCCCAGTTTGCCTGCCCGGATCAAACCGTGATCTCGGTTTCCGGTGATGGTGGATTTCAGATGACGCTTTGCGAACTGGCGACTGCAGTGATCCACAAGCTTCCGCTCAAGATTCTTGTGCTCAACAATCACTACCTCGGTATGGTTCGTCAGTGGCAGGAGTTGTTTTTCGACAACCGCGAGAGCGGGGTGGACCTGGAAGGAAATCCCGACTTCGTGAAGTTGGCGGAAGCCTACGGAGCCAAGGGAATCAACATCAAGCGTCCCGCGGATGTGAAGAAGAAACTCCAGGAAGCTCTCGATTACAATGCGGGCCCCGTTGTGATCAATGCGGAGTGCATCAAGACGGACAATGTGTTCCCGATGATCCCGGCAGGTGCCGCTCTCGAGGATATGCTGACAGAGCCGCCCAAATACAAAATGGCCAAGCCGGTTGGATCAACCTAGAACGCTGTTAGAGGTGAAAGGTGGGAACATGAAATTCCCGCCCTGATTCACTCGATTTCTCTCTTTTCCAACTTTTTCTTTTCACCCACCGCATAGCGATTATGAGCCGTACCATTACCACTGCCGACGAAAAGCCGGTCCCGAGCCCCGATCTAATCGGCGGTCATACTCTCAGCATGTTTGTGAACAACCAGCCCGGTGTTCTCATGCGGATTTGTCAGATCTTCGCACGTCGGGGATACAACATCGATTCACTCGTTGTCTCTCAGGGCCGTGATCCCCGGTTTTCCCGACTGACTCTCGGAATCAGCGGAGACCCGGCCGGTCTTCCTCAAATCATTCTCCAGTGCGACAAACTCGTTGATGTCATTCATTGTTACGAACACACCGCCGGAGACTCGGTTGTTCGCGAACTTGCCCTCGTGAAAATTAATGTTCTGGGTGGGGAGAAGCGAACGGAAGTGCTGCAGATTGTTGAGCACTTTGGTGGCAAGACCGTGGACCTTAACGAGAGGTCCATGATTATCCGGGTAGAGGGAGCGAGCGACAAGGTCGATGCCGCGATCCGTCTTCTTGCCGGATATGAGATCATTGAGACCGTTCGCACCGGAAAAGTCGTCATGGCTCGCGGTGAGCAGCAGACCTAGAATCCACTGCGACGAATTTTTCCGGGAGAAAGCGCGGGAAGTCGCTTCTCTTCCCGTTTTAGTGGAAATCCAACCCTGTTCAGGCAGAGTCCCGACAGGGTTGATATCCATTCTTCTTGATCGGTACACAGCTCAGGCGATCGCCCCTTTTTGCGCGATCCCGACGGACGGAAATGAGGACCTTTCGAGAGGTTTTCTTTGCCCTGATTTCATCTGATTTGCGTTGACGAAAGGGGGCTGGAACCCCTACAAACAGGGGTTCCGGCGATTTTGATTCTCCCATGACCGTGTTCCGCTCCTTCCTTCGATCAAGCCTCTCCTCGCGCGGCTTTCTTCCTGGTTTTGCTATCTGGGCGGTTTTGTTCGCATTTCCGGAGGCGAAGGCTGCCGTTGATTCCAATGGAAACGGAATCGACGATGTCTGGGAGCTGATCTATGACGTCCGTGGCGCCGTTCCCGGCGAGGACGAAGATGGGGATACAGTATCGAATCAGGACGAAGCTGACGCCGGTACGAACCCGTCCGATCCCAATGACTTTCTCCGAATTGAATCGCTGGTTAAATCAGGTTCAACAGTGACGATTCAGTTTCGATCGCAAAAGGGAAAGCGTTACCGGCTGTATCGCAGCGGAACGACCGTCAATTCCGATTGGCAGCCGGAGGGCGGCGATATCGTGGGAGATGGAACGCTGATGACCATTACGGTCACGGGCATGACGAGCCCGGAGAACTATTTTCGGCTGGGGGCCAATGATCAGGACAGCGACAATGATAATCTGAGTGACTGGGCGGAAGAGCAGCTTGAGGGGTTCGATCCGGACAGCGATTTCAGCGTCGATCCGAATACCCCGGATTCCGAAATGTTTCTCGTGGTGTTTCAGTATTCTGACGGACCGGTTTCAATCACCGCTACGGTGGTCGAGTCGGAGGCCTACGAGGTGTTCGGCACCGAAGGCGCCAAGCAGAACGGACGCGTCCGGATTCGAAGAGTGGGCGGAGGCCTCGCACCTGTAACGGTTTTTTACACCCTCGAAGGCGGTGCCCCGGCATCTCAGTTTTCGGCGAGGGATGAAAGTGGCAATGATCCGGGCGGCTTTCTCACCGTGGGGCAGGGACAGGTGGATCGATACATTGACATCATCCCGGTGACAGACACGGTCGCCGAGTATCCGATGGATGTCGTCGTGACAGTAGATTCTCATCCGGACTACAATCTCGGAGCGGAGACCTCCGCGGCCGTTCAGATTTTCGACGCGAACGACATTCCCGAGCATAAGCAGCTCTTCTACGGTCAGCTCGGGCCGGAGAGGGGAGCGGTGACCAATGCGAGCGGGTACGCGACGCTCCGACTCAACGGGAAGCGGACCCGTGCTTTGGTCGACTTGAGCTTTTCCGGTCTGACCTCGATGCAGACCGCGGCCCACATCCACCAATCAAGAGACAATGGTTCCGGCGGGATTACCAATGGTCCTGTGATGGAAAGTTTGCCTCTTGGGATTATTGACGATCATGTCTGGGATATTCCGGAAAATGGATCCGGGGCGAATTCAGCGCAGGATTTGATTGATGCTCTTTATGGCCAGAACGGGAAACTTCCTCTCTACGCGAATGCACACACCTCCAACTACGGGGGCGGCGAAGTGTGGGCGTTCTTTTCCCCCTATGACAGTTCGGATTTTGATCCTCCGGCCGATCCCCCGGCACTCGATCCCCTCGATGCGGTGGAAACAAAAAGGGATGTAGTCCGCTTTTTGACCCAGGCCACGTTTGGAGCCAAAGAGGAAGAGGTCGACGCGCTCTACGACTCGATCGTGAATGATCACGGAGGTGATCGCATCGCGGCCTACAGCGAGTGGATTGATGATCAGTTTGCGGAGGTGGACACGAAGTTCAAGGATCTGAATCAGGCCCTCGACACGCAGGAATATTCTCTCAACGGGAATACGCCGAACAATGGGAACCCCCAGCCCTTCAATGCCCATCACGTGGCCTCGTGGTATACGATCGCCCGGAATGGAAAAGACCAACTCCGCAAACGGGTGGCGTTCGCGCTCAGTCAAATTCTCGTGATTTCTGAAGAGAACGCAACGGTGCGGGGGCGTTCCTACGGTGCCTCGAGCTACTT
This sequence comes from Verrucomicrobiales bacterium, assembly GCA_029213265.1. GTDB lineage: Bacteria > Verrucomicrobiota > Verrucomicrobiia > Verrucomicrobiales > DEV007 > Arctic95D-9. The sequence goes on from JARGNG010000048.1 coordinate 17,056, forward strand.
TGATATGTTGTCAGAGAATGCGGACGACAGCTATCGGGAATCTCTCGTCGATGTCAGCAAGCATCCCCTGATGGGCAAATACCTGACCCATCTGCAAAACCGGAAAGCGGTTTATGACGGGAACGGTAATCTCGTGACCGCCCCGGATGAGAACTATGCACGGGAGGTGATGCAGCTTTTCTCCATCGGTCTGGTGATGTTGAATCCGGACGGCAGCCTCCAACTCGATGAAAACGGGGAGCCCGTCCCCACCTACAACAATGGCGATATCACGGAGATGGCCCGCGTGTTTACCGGATGGTCGTTCTCGAAAAAGATAGGATCCCGGAACAGCGGTTTTCCAACCGAGAACAACAATTCCTTCTCTTACTATGGTGGTCCCCGCTACTTCGAAGCTCCCTGGGAGTATCCGATGAAGAATTTTAATTCCTACCATGATACTCAACCCAAGAATGTCCTTGGCGTGAGCATGCCGGGTGGAAGAAACGGCGAGCAGGATCTGCAGGCCGCGATCGATATTCTTTTCGAGCACCAAAATACGGCACCCTTCATTGCCCGCCGGTTGATTCAGCGCCTCGTCGCGAGCAATCCGAGTTCCGGTTATATCTACCGGGTCTCGCAGGCATTCGAAAACAACAATGGAAATCTCAAGGAGGTAGTCCGGGCGATTCTGCTCGACTATGAGGCCCGTGAGCTCGGGTTGATCGACAATATTGGATATGGAAAACAGAAGGAGCCGGTGATTCGCTTTCTGCAGATGATGCGGGGATTGAAAGGCGCTTCGCAACTTCCCGTTTCTGATCTGACCGCCCATGGATTATCTGCGGCACAGCTCGCCGGTTACGAGACGGGGGCGACCCAGTTCCGCATGTATGACATGACGACGAACTTCGGGCAGAGTCCGCACGACGCCCCGAGTGTGTTCAACTGGTTTCTGCCGGATTATATTCTCGGAGGGGAACTCGCCCAAAACGGGCTGGTCGTGCCGGAATTCACAATCACGTCGGAGTCCCAGGTCGTCAATTCGGTGAATATTTTCAACACTTCGGTTCACGGTTCTCTCGGAATGTATGGACGCCCGATGTATGGACAGCCGGGCTCAGCGGTCGAGCATCGCATGATTCTCCCGATTCCTGACATTATGGCAGAATTGACCGCTGCCGTTACGACGGCACCGGGAGCAGATTCGACGGAGAAGGAGCTCCACGCGGTTGGGGTCGTTCTCGACAAGTATGACCTCATTCTCTGCAGCGGTGCCCTGAAAGCGAAGTATGGAGGGCTCACGGGCACCAACAACCCGCGGGGCGCGATCCTGGAGGCGTGCGAGAAGGTCTGGTATTCCACCGATGATACGCCGACCTCGACTGATTTGCGGGAGGCGGCCAGACAACTGATTTACCTGATTACCACGAGCCCGGATTACCTGATCCAGCGATAGATTACCGGATGATTATTGATTCATGAGGCAGCGAGACAAAGACTTCCTGGACCGGCGCGATTTTTTGCGGCAGTCGACCTGTGCCACCCTCGGGTTGACCGGTCTGGCGGCCAGTATCGCAAACCTCCGCCTCATGACCGCGGCGATGGCTCAGGGGGGAGGCGGTTCCGGCTACAAAGCGATCGTAAACGTCTTTCAGTTCGGTGGAAACGACAGCAACAACATGCTGGTCCCGATGAACGGGGGATTGCGAAGTGACTATGTCGCGAATCGCGGCATCCTCGCTCTGCCGGTGAATGAGCTCCAAACGATCACCCCGGCGAATGACTCTCGCGGATTTGGTCTGCATCCCAATTGTCCGGGAATGGCGTCGATGTTCAATTCCGGAAAACTGGGCTTCGTGTCGAATGTGGGTTCACTCGCGTATCCGGTCCCGAGTCGGCAGGACTATCTCAATGGGAATGTGCCGCTTCCCCCGCAGCTCTTTTCCCACTCGGACCAGCAGGTCCAGTGGCAGAGCTCAATTCCAGACAAAGCCTTCACGACCGGATGGGGAGGGCGAGTCGCTGACCTGTTGAATGATTCCTACAACGCCGACAGCAAGGTTTCGATGTCGATTTCCCTGAGTGGGATCAACAGCTTTCAAACGGGAACCGGCGGGGGAGTCGTGCAATATGCCGTCGGGCCGACCGGAGCGAAAAGTCTCTCGGGCTATGGCAGTGCCTATTCGGCAGCGGTGAATCCCGACGGAAGTTACAAAACGAGCTGGTCGGGCCGCCGTCTCAAAGCTTTCGATACGATCATGAACTATGCGCACGCGAACCTCATGGAGCGAGCCTACAACCAGGTCATGAAACGCTCCCGCGATGCGGAGGAGGTGGTCGGCGGTGCCGTCACGACAGCGGATGCGTCGGGTGTCGATTTCGATGCGATTTTTGCCAATGCGCAGAACAAGCTGGGCGATCAACTCAAGATGATTGCCAAGCTCATTGCCGGTCGCGGATCACTCGAAAACAACCGGCAGGTATTCTTTTGCTCGACGGGCGGTTACGACACCCACCAGGATCAACTGGGCTCGCACGTCAACCTCATGACCGAGTTCGACACCGCTCTGACGGCTTTTCAGAATGCAATGGATGCGCTCGGAGTAACTGACGACGTGCTTACTTTCAGTTCGTCCGATTTCACCCGGACATTCACGCCGAATGGAAACGACCCGGCGTCAGCCGGTTCCGACCATGGTTGGGGTGGCCATACCGTGATTATGGGCGGCCCGGTCGAAGGCGGAAATCTCTACGGCACCTTCCCGCAGTTGAAGGTCAATGACGGCGATGATGTCAACGGGAACCGCGGGCGCTGGATTCCGTCTACCTCGGTTGACCAGTATTTTGCTGTGATTGCTGATTGGTTCGGCGTCGAAGCCAATGCGATGGAAGCCATTTTTCCGAACCTGGGACGATTCGAGGATCCCTTTGGTTCCTCGGCGAATCTCCAATTTATTAAGACTTCCTGAAGTGAAACGAATTCTTCCAGTCTCCTTTTTCGCTATCCTGCTTCTCGCAGGGCTGGTGTTCCTTTTCTCTTCCCGAAAGGTTCAGGAAGAGAAAAGCGCGGTGATCGATGCGGCAACACCCGCTGAGCCTGCCTTCTCCCGCGTTCCGGAGGATGCCTTTGTCATCGAGGGGGCGGAGGAATTGACCGGCAGCCTGCATACAGAAGAGATCGATCCGAATGAAGACATTGCGATTCTTCAGCAGGTTCTCTACCTCTACCGGCAGGCCTGTGGGGCTAATCCTCAGGGAGGATTGAACGAAGAGATTGTGGAGCGGCTCCTCGGCTTCAATGAGAAGAAGGTCCGGTTTCTCCCGGATCCTTTTGAATATCTGAACGGCAGCGGCGAGTTGGTGGATCGCTGGGGTAGTCCGTATTTTTTCCATCCGATTTCAGCAGAGGAGATGGAGATTGTTTCCGCCGGTCCTGACAAAACGCTCTGGACGGACGACGATGTGATGATGCAATGAATATCGCGAGATCCCTATTTACCTGGAGCATTTTGCTCGGTGTCGGAATGCAGACCGTTCCTGCCGGGGCGGATGAAGTTTTTTCCGGAGTAGCCGGCTATTCCTCTGTCGCGATTCCTGCGGATCGTGACCTCTACGTTTCGGTTCCTTTTGCGGCGGAAGCGCCTGTCCTCGGGGCGGTAAGCTTGATCGGGAGTCTCGATCAAGATGGAAACCAACGAATCGCCATGGAAGGTGTCTCCGGCCTTACGGTCGATTCCCTGTCTGAGGCACATTCGGTGCGCTTGCTCGAGGGTGCGAACGCCGGCCTTCGCTACGATGTGGTAAGCAACGAGGTGGATTCAATTCTGGTCGCCTTCGGGGGGGAAGCTCCCACACCGGGAGTCATGGCGGCATTGGAGGTTGCATGGACCCTGGACACTTTGTTTCCACCGGCAACCCAGAGCACCCTTCATGAGTCGACCGGGAAGTTCGCGACAGAGCGGGGCTCGGAACTGTTGGTCGTCTCTCCCCGGTCACAGTCCGGGCTTCCTTCCGCGGCAAAGATTTACTTTCTTGAAAACGGTGTCTGGATCGAGGCCGGCGGCGAATATCGTGCGGCGGGAGGAGATCGAATCCCGGCCGATGCGGGATTGGTGATACGGAATCCGGCTTCTGTTTCTTCAAAGACCTGGGAATTGAGCGGGGTCGGATATCACGGCAGTGTCGTGACCCGGCTTCAGCCGGATGCCGGAACTACCGGAAGTGCTGCCGCCGGCTTGTTGATTCCCGGTGGGGCGACCCTTTCGGGGCTGGGTCTGGGAGACAGTGAGGTTCGTCCCAGCAGCGATCTCACGGAGGCCAACCGGAAAGATATCTTGCACGTGTTTGGCCTGACGCGTCCCAATGCGCCCGCCCCGGCGGCCTCCTACTTTCGCAGTGGCGGCAGCTGGAGAGCAACCGACTCCGGAAATGCAGTGAGCGATGATGCCGCGATTCCTGCGGGGAGCGTCCTCGTGATTGAGAATGTCGATCCGGCGGATGCAGGGAGGAATGACTGGGATCAGACTGGAGGAACATCCGCAAACTGATGAGTTTCAGGAAACGTATCATGAGAAAAGGATTCACAGTTGCGCTGATAGCGTTGGGGGCCCTCTTTGGCAGGGAAGCACGGGGCGACGTTACCATTGATCTGCAAGTTGGGCCTCTCAGTGGTGTTTCCGCAGCGCGCGGGTTTCTCGTTGCGGATATGAGTGGCGACGGTTTTTCCAGCATCGGGCCGTGGGTAGTCGGAACAAACCTTGCCGCAGGGCAGGTCATTGGCAGTTCCGACGATATGATTCTTGGTGTGTTTGGAACCAGTCCCGGTCTGCCGTGGCCTTTTGACACCGGCTTCGGAGAAGTCGTTGTCAGCACCCGGGACGTGGCAGAGGGAACGTCTTTGGCAGTCTACTGGATTGCCGGTTCCGATGAGGGTCCGGGATCCATCGAGGCAGACACGGTGATTTCCCGGGTCGTTGGCTCCAATTCCATTGTGCCGGTCAGTGGAGGGACCTCGAAAATTACACTGCTGACTTCTGCTCTTGGCGGTGCTCTCGATTCGGGAGATATCGACTCCGCGAACACAGGAAATGATCCGATTCATCTTTCTTTCAATTCTCCGACCAATGCGACCATTGAGGCGGGGGGGACAAAGTATTTCACCTTCGACGGAGTTGCCGGCAGGGGGATCGTCCTCGATTTGAATGGCAATGAATCGGTGTCCGCAGAGATTTTTGATGGAGCGGGAAACCCGGTGGGAACCTTTGAGAGTTCCAAGGTTCTCGTAACCAGTGGCCGCTATTTTCTGGCATTAACAGAAACGTCGGGCACTGCGTCGACGGCTTTGAATTTCCTTTTGGTTGACAGCGAATTTCGGCCGGACCTTTGGCTCAATGGTGGAAATGTGAGAACCAAAAGAAATAACATTTACAGCGTAACCCCAGCCCGGCAGCGCTATCCGATTGCGATCGAAGGGCGTGCCTCCTTTTCCGTTGTTCTTGAGAATGACTCCTTCCTGGATGACAACCTGAAGCTGAGTGCCACCCGCCTGCGGCGGCCATTCCGTGAGACGATCCTTGATAACCGCGGGAATGTCCTCTCCCTCGTTTTGACGGGAC
>JARGNG010000048.1:22752-32692 GCA_029213265.1 Verrucomicrobiales bacterium
CGTGAGACGATCCTTGATAACCGCGGGAATGTCCTCTCCCTCGTTTTGACGGGACGTTATTTCACGGGGCCCCTGAATGGTCGGAGCGCCCGTTCGCTGAGAGTGAAAGTGAAGCGATCCGGGAGTTCGAGGCGCTATACAAAAAAGCAATATTTCTATGCCCAGTCGGTGGGCAATCCATCGAAGCGTGACGCGATCACTGTATTGCTGATTGGAAAGTAGCTATTTGATCCGAACGGAGTCGAATCGATTCCGATCCCTCTTGGAGGAGTCCCTGGTCGAGAAGGCGCGGATCAAGACCTTAGATGTGCGTTTGAAAGAACGCTTCGGTTTGATTTGCACCTGAACCAGTTCGGATTGTGAGGCCTCCAGAGCGGACGAAAGGTAGGCTCCAATGAAGATGGCACTGGAAACATTTCCGGAAGAGGGGGAGCGGAGGAGATAAGTGATTTTTCCTGAAGAAGAACTCTTCGTCCCGGCAATTCGAATTCTCTCGCTGGAGGAGCCGTCATTCTGGATCCGGAAGAAAGCGCGTGCCGGTTTGCGGCCTTTGCTGATGACTCGAATCTTCTGACCGGAAAGGGTATTGTATCGGTTGTTGCCGATCAATCGTCCTGAGGATTTTCCAATGAGGAGGTCCGGTTGAATCAGCTCAAAAACACGGGAGCCAGACACGGCTTCTGAAACAGGTCCCGAGCCATAGCTGTTGAAGGGTTCAATGAAGTAGTAGTAGGTGGTCTCCGGCGTGGCAAAATCGTCGAGATAGGCGAGCGATGTCGTTGTCCCGAGGAGCGTTGCGCCACTGAACTGGTCCGTAGTGGAGCGGTAAATCCGGTAGGAGGTGGCTCCGGCAACTTCTCCCCAGAGCAGTTCGACTCCGGCTGAACTGGTGCCCTGGGACGCGGTGACGCCTCCGGGTTGGGAGAAAGCAATCGAGCCTGTTTCCTCCGCGCTCACGGGCCCGTTTGTCGTCCCGAATATCGCGCGAACCCAGTAGTAGTAGGTTCGGGCCGGATTGAGATTGGAACTGTCCGAAAAACTGGTGCTCGTCGTTGTCGTGAGAACGGAAGCTCTGGTGCTGCTGTTAATAGGTGACCGCAGGAGCTGATAGGAGCTGGCGCCCTGGAGTGCATTCCAGCTGATGGCAATTTCCGTGGTTGAGCTTCCATCACTGGCGGTCAGTCCGGTCGGGGCCGGAAGCTGCAGGGATCCGCTGTCTGAATTCCCGGCATTGGATTCATCGCTACCGACCGTGGCCGTCACCCAGTAGTAGTAGGTAATTCCTGCAATCGCCGAGGTGTCGGAGAAGGCGGTCGACGCACTGGTTCCGATTTGGCTCGCTGAACTGAAAAGATTCGTAGTGGCGCGGAAGATCGAGTAGCCCGAGGCGTTGTTCACCGCACTCCACGAAACATCGATCCGGTCAAAAAACTGTGCGTCCGTTGCCGACACTCCTTCGGGCGGTGCAATGATGCGAAGGCCTTCCGCAGACGGGCCTGGCGAAGACTCCGTTGAATCCACGGTCGCGGTGATCCAATAGAAGTAGGAAGTGCCGTAGTTAGCACTCATGTCGGAATAACCTGGCGTAGCAACCGTCGTGAGAAGCGAGGCTGAGGCAAAGGTATCAGTCGTACTGCGGTAGACGGTGTAGAGACTGGCCTCGGTGACCGGGCTCCAGGCGAGATCGATCCGGTCTGGCAAGGCCCCGTTGGTTGCGGTGAGACCTCTGGGGCTGGTGTCAGAACTTGTCTCGGCGAGCCAGAGAAAGAGGTTGATGGCGTATTGGCGATTGTCGAATCGTGTGAGGTCGGATCCCACGCCCCCCTGGTTAAAAAAGGTGTTTCGATCAAAGTGTCCCGCGACTTTTCCATCTCCCGCTGTGGCGAGGACGAGCGCTCCATCCTGTATCATGTTTGCGGATGAAGAGCCCTGGTTCTGGTTTCCGAAAGGAGGGGTGTTCCTCCGCACCTGCCCCTCGGCCCTCGCCAGAACTGTCGCGGTGACGTCGGAGGGAAGGGTGCCAATCGAAATCGGGGTGACTCCTTCGCCGTGAAATTCGTCCACGTTTTCAAACACCGGATGGTTGGGGAGGAGAAACTCGCCATTGCCCCGGGTCTTTGCGTAGGTGCCCTGATCCTGATTCATGATGAGTCCGAAGCGGTCGAGGAATTGCTGATCAGAGTTCGAGGCATCGGCCCAGTCGCCGCCGAAGTTGGCGTCGGAGATGAAAAGGGTTGCCCCACCTCCCCGAACGTAGTCATCAATCGCGTTGATCGCGGCGGCATCGTAGACGGCGTTGTTGGAGCCGAACACAATCACCCGGTATTGATCCAAATTGAGGTTTTCGAAATCAATGTGGATGCCCTGGGAGGCTCCGTTGCTGTTCTCTGCTGTTTCCGCGATTTGCTCGACAAGAAAGCCCTCGTTACGAAGCGTGGCCGCCAGTTCTCCCCAGCCGTGGTTTCCGCCGCCAGCTGTGGTGTTGTTGATATCTCCGAGATGCTCCGTTCTTTGGGCGTCGTTGCTTCCTTCGAGGAATCCGCCGCTTCTGTCGGCGCCGCGCACGAAGAGGACTTTTGGCAGATCATTGATCCATTGAGTGAGGAGTTCGATTCCCTCAAGATTCGCCTCCGTCGAGCCCAGTGGCGGCATCGGAGGAAGCGTTCCGGGACTCGCCGCTGCGTGGAGACGCTGCAAAATCATTGATCGACCAGGGTCACCGGGCACGAGCGTCCGGGCGAACGGATCCCCTCCGTTGTTGCTAAGAGGGGAGTCCAGAATTCCGGATTCCTCCAGGGGCAACTCCGGGCGGGCGCTCCAGTTCCCGAGAGCTGTTCCACCCGGCTGGTGGCAGGATACACAGTTAGTCGAGAGAAATGAACGGGCCCGGTGCTCGAGGGAGAAGGACTCATCGGCAGGGTCGGAAAACTCCGGAAGTCCAGCAGGTGCAGGGATGGCGTTGGTGAAATAGCCCGCAGCCTCCAGCGCATCGAGTTGGTTCTCGGGACCGGAGCCGTAGTCGAAGGAGCGGTTAAGTTGCCTGGTATTGAAACTCAGTGCCCCTCCTGTGACAGGACTGTGACAGGTACGGCAGTCTGCGCGTCCAGGAAAGATCCAACTTTGAGTTCTGTTCTGTCCGTTTTCGGTAATCGTGAAATTTTCGGTGGTCCCGTTTTCCTCGACGAGCTCCGCGTCGGTTTGTGCTGCATTCCACCGATAGGTAATGCCGTAGACGTCCCCGGCTGTTTTTACGAGAAACCGGGTTTCGATCCGCCTGCGGTTGGAACCGGGATTGTCCCGGTTCAGTTCCAGCTCGAAATGTTTGATCCAGACTTGTCCTTCCGGAAAGGTCCAGTTTGCGTCCTGTGACCAGGTCATGTCATCATTCGTCTCAGGGATGGAGAACCAGCGGGATTTTTCGGCATAATCGCTCCAGAACGGATGATTGATTTCATAGGGAAGGATGCCCGCCTCAGGAGTGAGATTCGCCAGATTGGAAAATGCTCCGGTCTGGGACAGAAACTGTGGAGGTTGGGGACCGGATCCGGGGGACTGCACCAGTCTCTTGATCGAATCGCTCCCGAGATCGGCCAGGAGAATGTCGCCGGTCACCGGATTTTGACCGAAGGCGGCAATGCCGTTGTCGACTGCAATTTCATCCACAGACTGGGAAGTGCCTCCGGGGTCGTCCATGGCCCAGATTCTTCCGGATACGTAGTCAGCAAATAAGTAGTCGCCGGTCAGTTCCGCGTATTGGCTGCCGCGATAGACGATACCTCCGGTTACCGACTGGCCGAGAGAGCGATTGTAGTCATGGATCGGATCGATTGCAGAGAAGCCGGTGGGAGGTGTCGAACCACCGGGGCCACCTGCGAATGCTTGAAATCCTTCGCGATAGGACCAGCCGTAGTTGGGGATTCCGCCGTTTCCGGCAAACTCGGTGGGACTGAGAATATTGATTTCCTCCCTGGAAACCTGACCGACGTCGGCGACGAAGAGTCGGCCGGTCGGTCGATCAAAGGACATCCGCCAGGGATTTCGAAGCCCGATCGCCCAGATTTCTGTCCGCACTGCCGATGGTGCCACGCTGCTTCCGTTGAAGCTGGTGGCTCCGACGAAGGGGTTGTCGGCCGGAACCTTGTAGGTGCCGCTGTGGACAGCGGGATGGGCGTTGGGAGCAAGATTTGCCGCGAGCAGATCGACGTCGAGACGAAGAATCGCAGCAAAGAAGTCTTTGTCGATGTGCTGACCATTGTCATAGGTGTCGTTCGCGCCGCCCTCGTCTCCAACCGATACGTAAAGATAGCCGTCGCCTCCGAATTGGAGGTCGCCTCCATTGTGATTGCCTGCCTGATCCCGTTGGGTAATTATCGGGACTTCGGAACCGGGATCACCGCGGTCCGCATCATTCGGATTCACCGAGAAACGGGAGAGTCGCCAGTAACGGCTCCCTGTAATCGTGGTCTGGTAGTAGACGAAAAATTCACCGAAGCCGGGTTGCCCCGAGCTATTGTAATTCGGATGAAAGGCGAGACCGAGCAGACCCTCTTCATTGCTGTTGTCCCGGACGCGTGCCGTGATATCGAGAAAGACTTCCCGCGTCGGGGCTGATAGATCCGGGATCACCGCGATTCGTCCCGGCTTTTCGACGATGAAAAGTCGGTTGGTTTCCCCCGGCGGGGTGACGATCACAACCGGGTCCGTAAAGGGAAGCCCGGGGAAGGCATTGGTGGTGGAGAAGGCTCCGGACGATAGATCGGCGGGAAGGCTCAGGCTGCTGTTGGCAACCCGTGTCGGCGCAGCCATGAGCAGAAACGGGGTCGACAAAAGCAGACCGACCAGAAAAGGGTAGGTAACTGCTCTCGGTTTCATTTCTAAAGTAACGCCATTGAACTGGAAAAGTATGCCGAAAACGCCGGCATAGGGGAATCATTTTCGAGAGCGAGAATCCGCTCCGTGATAATGGAAAGCGGGCGAACCTAACGATCGGCCTCTCCGGACCATTTCATCATTTCCGCACTCAGAAGCAGAGCCATGGCTCCTCCCCTTGGGTCGGGGCCAACGATCGCCTTACGGCGATAGTAGTCTTCGAGAGACTTCTGCTTTCCCGTTCCTTCGCAGACATTGTAGAGCGTCTTCCCGTCGGTGCCGATTCTCGCCTTCACCGCAGTCCATGCGGAGAGGAGCCTGGGAGTCCAGGCAGCCGAGTTCAGGAGTTTGAGATCGATTCCTCTGGCAATGCTGTAGGCGATCATGCTGGTGGCAGAGAATTCTGCAAAGCTATCCGGCAGATCGATCAACTGGTGCCACATGCCCTCGGGATCCTGATGACGAGCGAGCGCCTCAAGATGATTCTGGAAAGAGAATTCCAGTTCGGCCCGTGCGGAGTGCTCTTGGGGAAAAGTATCGAGAATCATGGCGAGGCCGAGAGCGGGGAAGCCGTTACCTCTTCCCCATGCAGCCTCATTCAGGGGGGAATGGCGGTAGAGTCCGTCCTCTCTCAAGCAGAGTTTCTGCATGAAGCGGATGTGCCTTGCACATTGGTCATAATACCTGGCATCGCCAGTGAGTGCTCCCGCTTGAGCCAGAAGGGGGCCCGCCATAAAAATGGAGTCGCTCATTTCATTGTGTCTCGGCATCGCTTCCTCGGGGGAGCCGTCGGCGTGAAAGGCGAGGTCAGCCACGCGTTGAACCCGTTGAATGGACCAGGGTTCGGCGATCTCAGCAAAGAGTAGGGTCCCGGAGAGGTTTCCCGGATTTCCAGGCAGAGGGTCGTTGACTCTCGCTCTGGCCAGATCGATCGCGCGCGTGTCGACGCCGGCCCTCATTTTTGCGATCAAGGCGAGTGCGTCGATATAGCTCCCGCTAAACTGAAAGCCGAAGTTTTTGGACAGTTGTTCGAAGACCTTTTCTGGAGGTCGGCTCAGCCTCTCGATCATTTCCTCCTTGGCCATTCGCAAATCGCCGACTTTTCGGGGCAGAACGGAAGTCTTCGTTTCACCCTGATTCGTTGGTGAGCTGATGAAAACATCTACCATTCCTACGCCTGCGGGAGGATGATTTCGCAGAGCCTCTGCCAACGCGTTTCCCTCCGGGGTATCGGGAACGAAAACGGCATTGGGCGCGGTGAGTCCAATCCATCGCCAGATGGCATGAGCGCCCTCGGTTTCGGCAGAGGTAGAGTCACTCCGGGGGGGGAAATCCCCGGTCGGAAGTGGGGCCATCAAGCCAAACCAATCGTTCTCCGGGGAGATTTTGGAGGCAACCTCGCGGGGGGAATGTTTGTCGAGGTGAATAATGCGATAGCTTTCCTGCCGAGGGGCTCCACTACCGCCCCCGACCCAGGTCATAAGGGGGGATCCGTCCTTCATCCTGCCGATTGGATCAATCCGGTACAGCTCGCGGGAAATTTGGGCGGAGGGATGTTTTGTCAGATCGAGTGCTGTCAGTTGCTGTTGCGAAAAGGTATCCACGAAGACGGTGGTGTTGCTTCCAACCTTCCATTGCTTCTTCCTCGTGGAAGAGACGTCTACCTTTACCTCTCTCATGACAAGGCTGGCCGGAATCAGTTCGCTGGCGTTATCCTGAGTTTTTCCGGGGAGAATTTGAAAGGGAACGGAATCAGGACCCGAATTGACTTCGCAGCGCGTCAGGCTGTGGCGGCCTCCCATAAAAGTGACATCGGCAATCACACTGTTTTCGATGAGACAGTCTTCGTAGTATGTGTCTGACTGATCCTGATCGGAGATCCCCCGGCCGTTTCCGGAAAAGCGAGCCTGTTGAATCCAGCAACTGGACTTGTCCCTCGCACTGAACCCGGTACCGAAGTTTTCGACCGCTACGACGTTAAAAAATTGCAGACCTCTGGAGTCTCCTTTGATGAGAAATCCATGCTTCAGAAAGTGTTGGGTGGCGAGGTTAAAAACCTTGACGTTTCGAACGATTCCGGAGGAGGTAAAGCCATTCTCCCGATTCACCAACTCGACACCCTCAAGATCGCCTCGATACGTGAGCCACCCGGTCTCTTCGTCGATTTTTTCCCAGCGAAATTGCCCCGGCTCCAGCTCTTTACCTACCGGGAAATTGGGGGGCATTTGGGAAAGGCGCACCATTGTTTGCGGGATGCCGTTCGCGATCAGATAATAGTCGCCCTGTGTGGTGGCAGGCAATTGAATCCGATAGAGATTGTCCTCGATTTTTTCCCAGTCTTCAGCCGAAACGGGGTCCGCTCCGGAAAGGGCAACGCCGTTTCCTTCGATGACGATGCTCTGTTTTCCGTTTGGTATTTCAATGGTTTGTCGATACACCGAGCGTTCCGGAAAAAGAAGGATTCGATCTCCGGGCTGAGACAAATTGACTGCCTCCTGGGCGCTCTTCAGGGGGAATCCCTGGCTTCCGTCGTTTTGGTCAGAGCCGGTATCCTGATTCACAAACCAATCCCTGCAAATCCCGTCTTGGGGATTGGATACCAACAGAAGAAGGAGAATGAGAAGCCGCCTTGTCATCATCGTGCGCTCAGAATTTGGACCACTTCTTCTCTCAAATGGGCGTTCGTGGCGAGAGCTTCGCCTCCGTCAACCTGGCCTTCGTTGCCGACCCAGTCGCCGAAGTAGCCACCTGCTTCCCGAAAAATCGGGGGAAAGGGTCCGCAATCCCAAACGGCCATGACGGGATCGAGCATGACCTCGGCGCGTCCTGTCGCAACAAGCAGGTAGCCATAGGCGTCGCACCAGCCGGCATTGTAGTAGACCGCCTTCTGCAATCGTTCCCAGGCTTCCCCTTTGCCGTTTTGTGCGAAATAGGCGGTATCGATGTGAGCGCAGACGGCCCGGTCGAGATTGGCCTCATCCGAGACATGGCAGAGCTTTCCGTTCCAGTGGGCCCCGAGCCCGCTCGCGGCGGAGATTATTTCATCCAGGGCGGGAAAGTAGGCGCAACCGACTTCCACTTTCCCATCCACTTCCAGGGCAATCAGCACGGCATAGAGGGGGACTCCGTGAACAAAGGATTTGGTCCCGTCGATCGGATCGATGATCCACCGATACCTGGAGCCTTCGCCTGATTCACCAAATTCCTCCCCGACAATCTGATGTTCCGGATAGGATTCCTGAATTCGTTTTCGGATCAGTTCTTCGGCGCCCCGGTCGGCAATGGTCACTGGAGTGTCGTCCCCTTTGAACTCGGGAGCCGCAGCATCCGTCAGGAAATACTCCAGGGTGAGTTTTCCCGCTTCCCGGGCCGTTGTTTCAGCAAATTGGAGATATTCAGCAAGCATGTTGGCAGAACCGGAGCGAGCTTACTCTGTTTTGTCGGGAGCTGCGATGACTTTCACCTTCGCTTCGCTGGAAGGAACCGCATCCGCTTCCAGGTCGCCCATCGCGAACTGAATTCCGTCGAGCATGTGGAGAAGCACCATCTTGTTCGCAAAGGTCATATCATTGTGACCCAGGTTCGTGAAAAAGAGACGTCCTTTGCCGACTTCCTTGCACCACGAAACGGGAACATCGACTTTCGCGGGATCATCGACCTTGTCTTTCCATCGTTCGCCCTGAACAGCTTTCTGGTTTTCGGCCTTCGACATATCCAGGCTGAGAAGGACGCGAAGTCGTTCGCGCCCTTCGAAGCTTTCCGGCTTGTACCAATAGATTTCGTCCTTGTGCCAGAATCCTTTTCCGCCAAAGGCAGCGTTGAGAGCATGGTCAGGATCCTCGACCTTGAAGGCCCAGGATCCGCCGGCATTCCAGGGATGGCCGTTGAAAATCCCACCGATCAAAGCAACCCCTTCGTCCCATCCGCCAAAGTTGTCAGCGGCGGCGTGGAAACCGGCGATTCCTTTTCCGGATTCGATGAAATCCAGAATCGCGGCGCGTTGCTCCTCGTTTGGTTTGAGATGAGTGGTGTTGTTGAAAATGATCGCGTCATACTGAGCCAGGTTCTCTTTCGTGAAAACCTCGTACCCGTCAGCGAGGTCGGCCGAGAATGCATCGGTATGTTCTGCGATCGCTTCCATGGCGTAGTTGCCGAAAGGAATCGAAGTGTGGATGAAGCCTTCACAGCGATAGAAAACGAGAACCTTACGCTCCTTTTTCGGCGCCACTGTTGGTTTGGGAATCGAGGCATCGATCACCTTTTTGTGATCTGCGGTCGGATTGTTTTTGAATCGTTCGGCTGCTTTTTCCTCCCAGGTCTGGGGTTTCTTTTTCTTCTCCTCGGCAGGGAGATGAGCGACAGAAAAAAGGGCGGCAAGGCTGGTAATCAGGAATGTCTTGTTCATATCGGGAAAGATTTCAGGCGGAAATGTAACGCTTTCAGAAAATGGAGAACAGATCTATTGCCGTTTTTTTGCGCGGGAAAAGCGATTTCTTCGATTCTTCGAATCTTCTTGAGGGTCTGCTTCGGATTCGCTTGAGGGAGGAGGGGAGGAATCCGGTTCGGATGAGGCGGGTTTCTCAGCCAAGTTAGATCTCCGTTTTTCCTCCTTCGCAATTTTCCGGACGTTTTCCCGCCCCTGGAAAAAGGGAAGTTTCCAACCCGTTCGAGTTACGAATGCTTCGAAGAGAAAGAGAAGGAGGGCCGCGAGGAAGAACCAGTTCCGGATGGGTTCATACCCGGGAGCGGGGGGCTTGCGCCACGCATCCGTCAGCTCCAGTAATTCGCCGCCACCGCTGGTTCGGGAGGTTGCCCGGAGTTCCGATACCCGATCCCTGTCAAACTGCCATTCCGCGGACGCACCGGCGACAATGGGTCCGAAGGGGAGTGCGGAAGATCCAATTTGCACCGCCCCGCGTACGGGCTCGGACTCCCGGACTTCGGTTCGAACCGAGTAGTGGCCCGGGGAGAGTCGCTCCCAGGTGAGCTCGTCCGACTTCGGGTTCCGGAATCCCCGTTGCAGGACGAGAAGGGGAGGTGTCTTCGCGAGTTTTTCCGACCACTCCGCCGG
>JARGNG010000049.1 GCA_029213265.1 Verrucomicrobiales bacterium
ATCATTAAGAAATCTTAAGCGGTTGCCAAAACGGTTGCCAAAACGGTTGCCAAAAATACCCCCTTTTTGGGGACTTTGGCGGACACCGGCGGAATTTCCGGAATTTGGCTGAGGGAGACCTACCCCTTTAAAAACCAATGGTTTCGACGTGAAACCAGTGGCACACCCGTAGGGATTCGAACCCCAAACCTCCTGATCCGTAGTCAAGCGCTCTATCCAGTTGAGCTACGGGTGCGTTGCCAAAGGCAAAAGCTCAACCCTCCCGGATCGAGCGAGCGGTAATGTCCGCAGTTTCCAGGCTTTTACAAGGGAAAATTACATCCGGTTTTCACTGCTGCTGGTCGCTTGCCTGTTCCGGATTTCTGAGGTTCGTTGTTTTTGACCTGCTATGAACACTTCCCGTCGCACCCCTCCCATTTTCACCGCTGTTCACATCGTTTGCGCAATTCTCTTTGGCGCCTTCGCCTGGCTGCAGCGAAATGACATTGATCCGGAAATTTACTACAAATCTTCCAGTCTCGATGCAACGCTCTGGTTTGTGTTCTATCTCCTCATTGCGGTTCTTTTTGTTATCGCCATCTTCCGTCCCCTTCCCCGCTGGCTCTTGATCGTATCGATTCTCGCCTGCCTCGTTGAAATGGTCATGACCGGCCCCGGTCTGGTGGAAAATCTTTTCGGGGATAGGGAATTTACGATGACGCAGGTGAGCATGTCTGCGGAGGATCCACGGGTGGAGCTTTCAAGAGAATTCTTTGGAGCCGTGATCGCTTTCGCCGGGGTTCTTTTCCTGTTTCTCCGGAACGAAAAAACGAGTTCGAAACAGGGTTGAGTCAACGACTGAACCCTGTTGTATCGTTCCGCTATGCCGCTTCCCCCCCGCTACCTGATCGCCCGAAAATCGCGCGAAAGGGCCTTTCTCCTCCGCACCTCGATCTGGATCGTAGGGATCTCCGTGGTCCTCAGCCTGCTCCTCACCGTGCTCATTCCGAAGCCGGAACGTGCGGCGGACCTGTCTCTGGAGGATCTGGAAGAACTCGTCACGAAGATGACGGTATCCCTTCACCAGAGTGAAGAGAAGGAGGCTGTCATGGATGCCTGGAAGGCGCTGGATCGCGAAAAGGTTCTGAGCTTGTTTGAGGAAGAGCACTACCGGGATGCCTTCACTCCGAATGAGCGTCTCGCGATCCGAACCGACATTCGCGATTTCAAGGGGCTCGCGGTCGACACGGCACTGAGAGAATGGAGACTTCTAATTTCTCCCTACACCATTCCCGCCATCTTCACGGCAGCGATCTGGTTTCTGATCCTGATGCCTTTCTGGGAGATAACCCGAACACGAATGATCGCCTGCTTCGTCGCCTTCGTGCTGGGAATTGTCAGCGCCGGACTGACGATCTATGCCTTCATGCTGCAGGAGCGGATGCAGGGCTTCGTCGAAAATCCGAACGACTCCATGCTGACTCAGTTCATCTACTGGATCGCCGGAGTCGCCTTGCGGGAGGAAACGCTGAAACTGCTCTGCTTTGTTCCGGTCGCGATCTGGGCTTCGCGACGAAAGAACGATGTCGAAGGAATGATCCTCGCGGCGATGGTGGGACTGGGATTTGCGTTCCAGGAGAACATCGGATATTTCTCGCGCGGGTTGGACGACTACCAGTCGGTGAGCCGTCTCGTTTCCGCCAATCCCCTGCACTTCTGTGTGACGGGCCTGACCGGATTCTACTTCTACCGAATGCTGGTTCGAAAGTTTCACGGGATGGAGGAATTTCTCTTCAGTTTCATCGCCGTCGTCGTCGTGCACGGGATCTACAATGCCATGATCTCGATGCCTGCCCTGAACGGGATGGGCTTCTTCAGCATGCTTCTGGTAGCCGGGCTCGCGTATCAGTTTTTTGATCCGCTCCGCTCCAAAATGGATGTGGTGGGCTCAGGCCAACGCGTTTCTCCACTCGGAGTTTTCGTGCTCGGGATCGCTTCGATGACCTGCGTGATCCTCGTTTACTCTGCGACCTACCTGCCCTTTTCCGACGCACTCGCGAACTTTCTCTATGGCATCGGCAGCACCATTCCGATCGCCTTTGCTTTCATCAATCGCTTTCGGGAATTGTAGCCGGCCGCTGCAGGCAATACGTCTCGACGCCCGTCTTTTTGATAAAGTCTTCTGCGGCTCCTCCGGCGAACTTTGCGAACAGGCCCAGCTGGGAGGCATGACAGGAAAGTGCTTTCCACCGTGGCTCCTGATGTCCGGAAACATCGAGAGCAAGGAAGGCAGGGTCGTCGAGATTGAGCAGTCGCGGCATAGGATGATTCGGATGGCGGGCCAGAAACGAAATCCACGACGCCTGCGGACAATGCCTCATCGCCAGAGCCGTCGCGCGATGAATCAGGAGATGCCCCGGGTGCCAGTATTCTCCACTGCTTCCGTGGGAGATCACGAGGTCGGCGTCCTCCAGCCAGGGGAGAATTTGCGAACTGAGATCTGCCGCAGAAACATCGGGGGCGTAGACCCGAAATCCTTTTGCCATCGGATCAAGGTGATCGAGAAATTCCACGGTCTCCACTCCGAGCGCTTCGCAGGAACGCCGCATTTCCTCCTCCCTTACGGGGCCGAGTTCCTCCCGGGTCACACCACCGGTGGGCCCGCCTTCCCCACGTGTTAGGCACAGGACCCGGACCGTAGCACCCTTTCCGATCAATTCACAGAGAAGCCCGGAGCAGAAAGTCTCGTCATCGGGATGGGCCACGACGGCTACGACCTGGTCGCATTTTCCCAACTCCTCGACGGAGCGGGCTTTCGGCTGGTCGTCAAAGGACTTCCGGGAGCGGCAAAAGTCGCGCCACTTTTTCCGGTAGAAAACCGGATCACCCAATCGCTGCCAGATTTTTCGAAGGACTTGCATCAGAAGCTGGTGAAGCGCCCGCCACCGTACGATCACCGGAAAAGCGTAGCACATGTTCGCGAAGTTCCCGCATAAAGACGTCAGGGCCGAATCGATCCATTTCCCCTGCAAGGCGAGAGCGGAATTCGGCTGCTTTGTCAGGGTAATCGAGAACAGCGACAATCTTTTCGACCGCATCCTCTTCGGTAGCAAATTGCAATTCCGGAAACGGAACAATCTCGCCGGCTCCCCCGGTGTCCGGAACAAACGGAACACATCCCATCGAGGCCATCTCCGCGACGGCAATGCCGAAGGCCTCGATCCGGCAGCCGTGAATCGCATAAGTCATCGAGGCGAGAACCTCCTGCTTCTTCTTCAGCGTCAGAAACCCTTCCGGGACGATCCAGTCTTTCTCCGTAATCAGCCCTCCGATTTTCCGGCTGTATTCGGAATCATCGAGGCTTCCAATCAACCGGAGAGTCACGGGAAATCCCCGCTCACGAACCGCCTCAAGGATTGCGATCATACGCTCGATTTCCTTTTCCGGAACGACCCGTCCGAGACAGGCGAATCCGAGCGGATCGCGAACGGCATCGGTGGGTGCCTGCGGTAAAATGACAGGAGGATAGATCACCGGTGCCCCGGGAATTCCAAAATTCTCTTCAAGCTGCCCCACGCACCATTGCGAATTCGCGAGGGTGAGATCCCTACGATCCCGAAGGGGGCGTTTGCGAATTCCCACAAGTGCAGAACCCCATAGATAAGCACGTCGAAGAAAGGTCTCCTGATGGCAGAACCGACTTTCCCCGTGGATGTAGAGCCGCTTCCGCATTTCCTCGCTGAAGCTGAAATCGCCGATCAGCTGGATTCCCGGACGCCCGAAATCAACCGGATTGTAGGAACTGACGCAAAGATCAAAGCGCCCCGCAATGCGATGGCAAAAACGCTCGAACCAGCGGAGTTGGGCCGCGACCAGTTTTCGCGCATTGTCGACTGTGGGCAGTCGCCGAGCGCGGATCAGTTGGATTTTCCCGGGGTCGACCGAACTTCCGTAGGCTTCGTTCAGCTCGTCCCAATCCATCAGGGAAGCCGTTGCGAAGGTGACCTTATAATCATCCTGCAAGGCTTGCAGGGTCCACACCGCGGTGGCTTCGGAACCTCCGCGCCCCATCCAGGGGTGGGTCACGAGAATGGATGGTTTACTCATCGTTCAGCAGCTGTTTCAGGCTCCGACACATTGGAATCTGCGGCAACCCGTTTCGTCGGTTCCCAAACACTGTTTTGCCCTCCCCGGAGAAAAGCGCAGAAGCCGAAGAACAAGGCAACATTCATCGCATAGAAATAGCGAAGGAACCGAGTGGGCTTGCAATGGAAGCGCGGAGCAATGCGGCTCATCCCGTAGTCGAATCCGGCAATGAGAAAGCTCATCCCCATTCCGGCAAACGCGAAGGCCAGAATCGGCTCTACCAAGGCTACCATGAGCGAAGAAGCCGTCGCTCCGATCAGGAGAAGTGGACCGGTCCAGCGGAGGCCTTTGTGAGACCAGAAAGCAAAACTCGTCGCAGGCCCGCCATTCCAGGGCAGGTAGAAGTTCCAGAAGTGCTTCAAGTTTTGAAAATTCCCCGTGGCGATGCGCCTCTTTCTTCGAAATTCTTCGGCGATGTCCGTCGATACGGACTCGTAGCAAACCGCCTCCAAATCGACGATCGCTTCATGGCCGGATTCGAGGCAGGTCATCGTCTGGTAGTAGTCGTCGACAATGTAGGATTCGGGAACCGGCTGAAACAACCTGGCTCGAAGTGCGTAGCAAGCACCAAAAGCACCCATCATATTTCCCCAGAGAACACCTTCAAGGAACTTAGTTCGGTTTTCCTGGCCGACATAGGCCTCCTCCTGATCACCGATCCCATCGTGCTCAAGTTCGGCATCCATGATGCCCGCTCCGACGAGGCCGACTTCGGGACGTTTAAAATGGCGGACCATATTTCGCAGGGACTCAGGAGCCCAGGCAACATTGGCGTCGCAAAAGAGAAAAGCGGCGGTTTCCGGATTCTCGAGGACCTTTCGGGCACAGATGGCGAGTTGATTGATGATTCGAATTTTCCCGTTCCGCCCTCCGAATACCGTAAGATGCAATTCGGGATGCTCTTTCTGGAAGCGCGCGATGATCTCGTGGCTCCGGTCTGTCGATCCATCAGACCCGATCCAGACCCGCAGCTTTCCTAGGGGATAGTCCGATTCCAGAATGCTCTGCAATGTCGTTTCGAGGACGGACTCCTCGTTGTACACGGCCATGAGAACGGCCACTTCGGGAAATTCGGAGTCCTCTTCGAAGCGACTTTTGGGAAGTTCTTTACCACGCCCCAGCCACTTCAAAAGAAGGGGGTAGATTGCGTAGGTGTGAGCAAGCAACCCTGTGCAAAGCAGAAAGAGGAAGCCCGAAACGCAGAGAAAGAAAGACTCCATGGCTCAGTGTTGATTTTCCTCCGCAGGGTTTTGGTAGGAATAGCTACAACCAACGAGATGATGACCTCCACCACCTCCGCCGAAGGAGTTTCCCCTGACCTGGACCGGAGTCTCCGGCGTTTCGCTTTCCTCCTCTTCGAGTATGTCCGTGATGTCCTCGTCGATAATGACTTGAGGAGCGCTCTGCCCGATAGCCTCCCGATAGCCGAGATAGCAGGCGCGGTTGTAGAAAAACTGAGGCAGCGCCATCATGAAACCGAACAACACTCCTGTGAACCGTTCATCAAAGGGATTTCGGGTGATGCTTTCACTGAGTGTTGCCCACATCGCAACGAAGGACAGAAACATGAGAAAGGAGTCCCAGGATCGGGCGCCCATCACGGTTCGCGAGTTGAGCCGCGCCGAATGCAGACTCATTCCCATAGGGAGGAAGAAGGCCAGCAGGGTCACTCCGATCCCAATCCATCCGGTCGAAAAGAGAGTGTAGGTCCAGATACTGTGGCCCGCGCTGTAGATTTCATCGGGGAACTGGTGCCGGTTGTCTGGATAGACGAGGAAAAGTTCGGGATAGTAACTCTCATCCCAGTAGTAGGATGCACCGAGTCCCTTCCCGTATAGGAAACTGTGAGGCTCCCTTTTGAGGATATCCCACATTGCTTTGGCCTCCGCCTTTCGCATGAGAGAAGAAAGGTCCTCCGTCGTCGCGCCGCCTTCCCCGCGGTTGTCGAAAAATCGCTCATACCACCGATCCGCCAAAGTGGGCTGAGCAAGGGCCACCCCCAGCATTACGAAAACCATGGCCAAGCCCATCGCAATCAGCGGTCCGATTTTTTTAAAGGGGAAATGCAGATCGTACATCCTCCACATCATGGCGAGAAGGAGACACCCACTCGCCATAATGAACGACACTCCAATGGGGAGAATCATGCTTCGGGTCACGGAAATCGCAGCGACAGCGAGCGGAATTCCGAAAATGGGCAGAATCCACCAGGTAAACTTCCGCCGGAGCAGGAAAGCGCAACCGACCCAGGCGAAAAGAAATCGCATCGAGGGACTCAGGATTCCCATCCGAATTTCCGAAAGCGGGATCCCGGACGCTGTCGCGCCGAAAAAGAATCTCCAGCAAACATTGGCGATCGCGGCGAAGAGAAACCACCGGACCGCTTCCCCCGGTCGCATTCCCACCGCTGAGACTATGAGCGTTACGTTCAAACCCAGGCCCACCAGCAGGAGGGGAATTGCGAGTCGCAGGACACGGCCTGCCTCATTTCCCCACAGAAAAGAAACTACAATACTGAAGGCTGTGAACCCCCACCAGAGCAGAACAAGATAGACTCCGGGCCGAAGCAGCAAATGCCGACATCCGAGAAGCGAGATCAACCCACCTGAAGCCACTGCCAAACCGAGGAAGGCATACTGAAACAGCGATCCGCCCGTCGATGCCGCTCCAAAACCAATGTCCGGGGCCTTGTAGTCAAAAACGAAGGAGAATAAAAACGCGACGAAAAGCAGACGAAAATACTTCAATGCCGGCTGCGGTGGCGCATCCAGTTCGGCACTGTCATTGCTGAAAGCTTTTTTCCAGAGATTCACAGCCCTAGCAGGCTCCTTCCCGTTTGATGAATGTCAGGGCCATGATCTGAAAATCGAAGATCACGTTCCAGTTCTCGATGTAATGAAGGTCGTAGCGAACCCGCTCGGACAGGTCGGTGTCGCCGCGAAGTCCGTTCACCTGCGCCCAACCGGTGATGCCCGGTTTGATGTTGTGCCGCGCGTTGTAGTGAGGAATTTCCTCTTTGAAATCTTCGATCAATTCAGGACGCTCGGGGCGTGGTCCGACGAGGCTCATGTCGCCGTTCAGAACATTCCAGAACTGCGGTATCTCATCGACGTTCCACTTTCTCATGAAAGCGCCCACTTTGAGACAACGGGGATCATTTTTCACGGTCCACCCCACTCCACCTTTCTCCGCGTTGAGCTTCATGCTACGGAGCTTGACCATGTCGAAGCACTTTCCATTCGCGCCGAGACGACGCTGGCGATAGAAAATCGGCCCCGGGCTTTCGCGGTAGATCATGATTCCGAAAATCGCGATCACGGGAGCCGCGAGAAGGCACCCGACCAGACCGCCCGCAATGTCTACAGCCCGCTTGAGCAACTGATTCAAAGTGGAATGGAGTGGCAATTTGGAAATTCCGAGAATGGGAATCCCTCCGACAGACTCAAGATGAAGCCCGCTCAAGAGAACCCGGAAGCAGGTCGGCACCAATTTGAACTCGACCATCTCCTTTTCACACACCGAAGCAATTTGCATGAGTCTGGCAGACTTGAGTCCATTGTCGGCGACAACGACGATTTGGCAGACGCCCAGTTGGAGCAGTGCTTCGAGGCTTTCGTAGCTGCCCATCACAGGCATGTGGGAAGGAACCGGGATTTCGAATTCCCCGTCCGGCGGTGTAATGACTCCGACAATATCAAAGGGGCGATCTTCGGCTTGCGTAAACGTCTCGACCGCGTGTGCAAAGTCTTTGCTCCACCCGACGACGAGAGCCCGCTGTCGGAGGCTTTTTGAGTTTTCTTCCCGACTGATCACCCGCCAGAGAATGCCGCGCCAAAGTGGTAGAACCGTCAGCATCAGGGCCAGACCAACTCCGCAATAGACGCGGGAGATTGGCGGATCGAACTTCAAGAAAAGAGTCAAAGCCAGGTAGGCGAGGATCCACACCATAGAAGCCTTCACGATGCCACGCATCGTCTTGGTGATCGAAAGCAGGCTTTCCCGCGAGTAGACGTGGAAATTCACGAGCACGGCCATCATCAAGGCCACACCCAGTACGATGTGACCGAAGTAGTCCATCATCACCATCGACTCCTCCGCTTTCACCCCTAAATTGGCGAGTGGCGTCTCGAACCGAATCCACTGCGCCGCGAGGAGAGCAAAGGTCACCGCCAGCAAATCGGTCACGAAGGCACCCACCACAAGGCGATGATAATTCGCCTTGGATGTGGAAGCCGTCTGCCGAAGCGGAAGTTGCTTCCCAATGCTGTGATGAGGATTACTCATTTTCAAAAATTACTGTAACCGTGAAAATTACAGACTGCGCTTAATGTCGTTTCCGGGATTTCGATGAATTGTGAGTCAGGAGGAATGACTCGCCGCAGGCATTCCGCGGTGATTCATAGGGAGAGCTCGTGTGGTTCCCTCCACGTAGGCGAGTTGATCCTGATTAACCTCACTGCTTCCATTTAAAACCGTTCCGGCCAGGTTGGCTCGCATACGCTGCAGTTCGCGCATCGCCCGCCGTGCCGAGTCGGCCTTTGTCTCCCCGGCTTTCACAACGAGAACGACAGCATCGGCGTGACGGGAGTATGTCAATCCATCGCTCACTACGTTAAGTGGTGAGGTATCGATGATGATGCAATCGAAGGACTGGTAGGCTTCCCGGAGCATTTTTGCAAAGAGCTCCCCGTTCATCGGCTCACCCGTATTGGAGGTATAGCGCCCACAAGACAGGAGAAATAGATCCTTGAAGATCGTCTCCTGACAAAGGTTCTGTTCAACGAGGCTTCCCTCTTTGGCCTTGCCCCGAAGAGGATCGACAAAAATCTCAGCCATGCGTGGTTTGCAGAAATCCGCATCGACCAGAAGAGTCCGGTATCCCATGTTTGCCTGGAGAACCGCCAAATTTGCGGAGCAGAAACTCTTCCCCTCCCCCGGCGAAGCACTGGTGACCATGACACTGCGCGGCGAGTGCGCCGAAAGTGATGTGCGGAGCGAACGAAACCCCTCGCTCACCATGGAGCTGGGATCTCGGGTCACGAAAACCGAATCCTTCAAATCCCATTCGCGATCAAAGGCCCTGGGGATTTCGGCAAGAACGGACAGTCCGAGAGTCGACTCGACCTGACTGCGGGAGTTCATCGTGCGATCGAGCAATCCCAATCCGATGACGAGCGCCATTCCTATCATTGAACCCAGAATTCCGGCAATCGCGACGGTGAGCTTTTTCTTTGGGGAAACCGGTTTCGACGGAACGAGCGGTTCGCTGAAAATCCGGATCACCGTTTCGTCCACGCCCAGGGTCACGTCGGTGTCATTGATCCGATTAAGAAGATTCTGATACGTCGCGTAAGCGGAATCGACCGAACCTTTGAGAGTCCGGAACTCTTTTCGGATACCATCGACCTCGAGAAGTTTCTTCTTCTGTTCCTGCACGGACAAACGCAACTGTTCTTCGTGCTCTTTGGCCCGGTCGTAGGCATTCTCGATCGAGTCACCCACGCTTTGCGCCACAATCTTGATCTGCTCTTCGAGTCCTTCGAGATCGTATCTGGTGTCGTCGTATGTCTTATGCCCCGGCTTGTATTGAATCTCCACCCGGGAAAACTCAGCCCGCTTCTGGTTTCGCTGAAGCAGCAGCTTCTGAATGTGATCCTGGGTCCCGATTTGTCCAATCTCAAGAACTCGCTCAATCTCTTCCTTCGGGACGCGCTTGTATTGCTCATACTCCGCTTTTTTCATCAGAGTTTCGCTCGAGGCATCGACGAGCTGCTTATCAAGATCAGTCAGCTTCTTGCTGACGAAGTCTTTGTCATCATCCAGCGCAACGTCAGCATGTCGAATCCGGAATTCCTGGAGGCGATCTTCGGCGGCGAGCACCCGCTTCAGCTGACCTTCCGCCTGCCTTTGCAGGGTTTCCTGCGACTTCGTCGCCGACGCCAGATTCTGTTCACTGATCAAATTCTGGAATTCCTGGATGAAAGCGGCGGTCATTTTCTGCGCCCGCTCCGGTGACTTGTCTTTGACGTTGACGTCAATCAGGCGGGTTCCCCGGCGCAGTTCGGCATTCACCCGCTCACTCACCAGGATGACGAGTTCCGAATCACTGTAGCCACCTTCGCGTGGCTTGAGAAATCCGGGGTCGTTCCTGAGATCAAGTTTGTCGATCACCCGCAAAATCACAGAGCCGTTGCGGATTCCCTCCGCCATCGACTTGAGGGCATCGAGAGTCTGCCAACTGGCCTGGTTGGCCCCCTTCAATCCATCAAAGGCAGCCCCCTCGTTTTTCGGATCGACATAGATCACCGCACTCGACTGATAAATTTTCGTCGCAGTGAGCACATATCCGATTGCCAGAAGAACGAAGGCAAAGGCCACCGCGGCGGCCAGCCAGAGACGTTTCCTCACGACCTTGATGAGACGGTCAATATCGAGCGAAGGAAACCCCGGAAAAAGGGAATCGGATGCGGCTGGCTGAGAGGGTCCTGCTTCAAATTGGTTCATCAAAGATGCGCGAGAGGAAAACCCATCGAATGAATCGATGAAATTACCTCAAAATTATAATATTTCTAAATTTACGGTCAGGAAAAGCTAAATTCAAGCGGAAATACTGAATTATCATACCGGCCATAATTTAGATAACCTGAATGTCTGGAAGATCGAAAAGTCAGAAATCACTGCAAATGGCCCAGCCATTGTTTGCATGACAATCCAGAGCGAGTAAGCTCTCTCGTTCCCTCAAACTGCGGGATTCCGCAGTTTACCGGCCTCTTATGGTGCCACGCTCCGACATATTCCCACCGCCTCTTCAAACTGGATGAAACGCCATCTTACGCTCGCCTTTCTGCTGCTACTCACGACCGGTTCTCTCCTTGCTCAGGAAGCCCCCCGACTCGAGGCCACCGATTCCGCAGCTAAATCAATGCTCGACTCGCTTCTTGAAGGCGGGCCCTGGCTGATGATTCCGCTCGCAGCGCTCTCGTTCATCGCGGTTCTCCTGATCATCTTTTACACTTTCACGATCCGCCAGGGCGCAGTGGTCAGCGATAAGTTCATGAACGCTGCTGATGCCCTCATCCGGAAGCAGGACTACCTCGGCTTGATTGCTGTTTGTAATCGGGAGAACGAGTGCATCGCCCGGATCGTCTACAAAACACTCGATTTTGCGACGAAAAACCCCACCGCAAGTTTCGACGAAGTGCGGGAAGTGACGGAAGCCGAAGGAACCCGACAGGCCAGTATTCTCAACAACCGGATCAGCTATTTAAACGACATCAGCCGTGTTGCGCCCATGGTTGGACTTTTCGGAACTGTCGTCGGGATGATCAAAGCTTTTGAAAGCATCGGCAAATCCTCCGGAGTCCAGCATATGGAACTCGCGCCCGGAGTCGCGCAGGCACTCGTCACCACTGCCGCCGGTTTGGTTGTCTCCATCCCTTCGCTGATCTTCTACTCGATCTTTCGCGGCAAGGTGCAGAAGCTGATCGCAGAACTTGAGGCCGCGATGACCCACATCATGGCGCTCCTCGCTGCTCAGTACAAACGAGCCAACTACAGGGCCAGTGCACGACGGGACGGCTCCGACGGAGAGTAAACGTGCAGAAAATCGAACTCGACTGACATGAAATTCAGGGAAACGAACATCCAGCAGGGAGCCGAGCTCGAGCTCGCGCCGATGATCGATGTGGTCTTCCTGCTCCTCATTTTCTTCATCGTCACCTGGCAATTCGCCCGGTTTGAGCGGGACATGGATATCTCTGTTCCCGCCGCAGAAGAAGCGCAGGACACGGATCGTCAGGCCGGGGAAATCATTGTCAATGTTCGCGAGGACGGCTCCATCATCCTGAACGGCCGAACCGTCACTGAAGAAGAACTTCTTTCCAAGCTGAAGGCCATCTCTGAAGCGTATCCTGATCAAGCTGTGATTCTTCGAGGATCTTCGGAGGCCAACTTTCAAGCGATCATCAATGTTCTCGACGAGATCAAAAAGGCGGGGATCTGGAACGTCGCCTTTGCTACTACCAAACCAAAATCCTGATAAGGCCTCCCCCGCCAACCCTGTTGCGTTGCTGATATGACCCTGTTCCATCGCGAAATCGCCTTCCGATGCGCCCTCTTCCCGGTCATTCTGTGTCTTTTTGCAGCCTCTCTGCCCGGTTCCCAAACCCTCCATGCTCAGGCGGCCGGGGAAAAGGTGGAGGATATTCTTGAATATGCCGATCTTCTTTTCAGTCGGGATCAGTTTGGCGTTGCGGCTCAGCAATATCTGATTTTCATCGAGGAGAACCCGAAGAGTCCCAATTTGCAAATCGCATGGTTTCGACTGGGCGAATGCTACCTCAAAGTCAACCAGGTCGAAGATGCGATCAAGAGCTTCAACTTTCTGATCGAAACATACCGAACCGGGCCCTTCGTTGGCTCCGCGGCCTACCGGCTCGCGGTTCTGCGCTTCAATGCCAAGGACTACCGGAACTCCGAGACCTACTTCAGGGTCGCCAAAGATCAGCTCACCAATCCGGAGGCCAGGCTTCAAGCTCAATTCTACTACGCCCGGTCTCTCCAGCTGACGCAGCAGGTCAAGGAAGCCCTCGCCGAGTTCACGAAGTTGATGGAGGCCAAGGCGAAAGAGGAAAACCCTTTTTACGAACGGGCCATGCTCGAAACGGCGCGTCTTTCCTTTGAGCTGAAAGATATCGAGAAAGCACTGACCATTTTCAAGCAACTTGCCAGCGAAGCGACGACCAAAGAGATCAAGGAGGAGGCCATTGTCCGTGGAGGTCTTCTCGCTGCCGAAGCCGGCCAGCCTGAAGTGAGCAACGAACTCCTCGCCGAGGCACTCAAGTTTCCCGACACCAGCCCGTGGAAGAACCTCGCTCAGGTCGGGGCGATTTTTAATGCCTTCACCGCGGAAAACTACGATCGGGTCATCGGTCTGTATCAGAACGGCGCCTACACCACGCCCGACGATTCGCGAGCCAAGATGCTGCTCATCGTGGGGCACTCCTACCGGATCAAAGGGGACCTCACCTCCGCACTGCGCCTTTACTCTCTGGTCGAGGGAAAATACCCGGACCGCAATGAAGGGACCGAGGCAGGCTACCGGAAGCTTCAAATTCTCCACCAAAAGGGCGACCGCACTCTTCCGGAACTCGCGAGCCGCTTCGCTGAAAAGCAGCACAGAATCGAGGCGGAAAGCGAATACATTGACATGGCATGGCTCATGGCCGCCGAATGGCATTTTAATGAGGCGGAGACCTCGGCGAGTGGCCCCGGATCAGAGTTCGCCAATAAGCATTTCGGGGACGCCGCTCGCACCTATCAGAAAGTTCGACTCGACAATATCGAGGAGAAATATCGCGAAGTCAGCCTCTACAAAATGGCTTGGTCTCAGATTGAGTCAGGCAATGCCAGAGAAGGAATTCTCAGCCTGACGAAATTCATCAAGCAGCACCCGGACGGCAATCTCGCCTCCTCTGCTCTCGCAAAACGAGCTGTCGCCTATCAGGAACAGGAAGATCACGACTACGCTCTTGCAGACTTTCAGGATCTCTCCAGAAAATACCCCGACGCTCCCGAGGTGGAATTTGCTCTTCAGCAAATCGCTTTGATCTATGCCCACCAGAAGAAGACGCCGGAAATGATCAACGCCTACAACGAGCTGTTGAAAAAGTTTCCCGACACCAATGGCGCCGGCGAGGCTCACTACTGGATTGGAGTCGGGTATTTCAATCTGGAACAACATCAGCAGGCCATTCCTGAGCTGGAAACGGCGCGGGAGATGGACGCAGAATACGGAGACAAAGCCACGCTTCGACTCGTGATTTGTCACTACCAACTGGAAAATATCGACAAACTGGCAACGGAGGCGAAACACTACTTTGAAAGCGCGCCGGCCGAAAGCTCGGTCGAACAAAGGAACAAGCGCGCATCCATCCCCCGTCCCGTTCTTGAATATCTTGGCAAGAAGCTTGCCCTGAGCGGAGATCACGGGCGAGCAGAGTATTTCCTTTCCCTGATTAGCACACCGGACGATCCGCAAAAGACAGCCGCTGCGATTTGGAAGCAGCTCGCCGAGTCACGAAAGATCCTCAAGAAGCACGTTCTCTCGATTACTGCCTACGATCATTTCCTGATGCAGACCGAACGTCCCAGCGAGCGGGCCACCGCGTATTTGAACCGGGGAATTTCCCAGCTCTGCCTGAAGGAATTTGATGCAGCCCGTAACAGTGCCCAGGAAAGCCTGCGTTCCCAGAAAGAAGGACGCACCAATGCAGAAGCCCGCATTCTTCTGGGTGATATCGCCGCCGCCAACGGGAAGCTGGAAGAAGCCGCCCGCGAATATCTCGTCGTCAGCCAGATTTTTGCGGACCCCGAAGTGACACCACATGCTCTGACCAAAGCAATCAAGGCCTATCAGTCCCTCGGAAACCGCGAAAAGGCGCAGCAACTTCAGCAGGATCTCTCCAACCAGTTTCCGAACTACCAGCCTCCTGCCAGTCTGGATTACGATTGCTAGAAGGGCGACCCGCCTGACCTAAGTCAGCCGCGAAACAGGGATCGTGCAAAGCAACCCCTTCCTTTGCGCGCTCTTTTTCTTTTTCCCGGGAGAAGCTGAGAACTCAGCAAATCACTCCGGCGCAGCTTCCGTCTCCTCTTCCTCCGCAGGAGCCAAATCGACCGGCTTCTCCTCGATCTCAATCAAGGAGTCCTCTGGCGTACTGATGGGCCAGCGTTCCGGATCGATCTGAATAGAGGAAGGTGTCGAAATCACGACCTTCGCGTTCTCCGCGAGTTCGAATTCCTTTTCCATCCGGATGGGGCCTCCATTCACCCCGGGAGTCCGGGTTACGAGGGGAACCACCGTGAAAACCATGACCGAGTCTTTCCGCCGATCGACATGCAACAAAGCGGCACAAGTGGACGACTCAGGAACTTGTATGATGTCCCCATTTTTCAACCCAAAGGTTTCCGGCGGTGATTCCGACGGCAGGGCAAAATCCAGAATCACATCGGGAAAGGTGGTCGATCGACCCCGTATCACGATTCCACTGGTGAAAACATCGTCCGCTCCCATCTCCTGGACCGACTCGACCGCAAACTCTCCTGAGAGGAACACCACATCATCCCGTTCAAGATAGTTTTTGAGATAATGTCGCTTCAGAATGCCGTTGTAGGCCCTGAGCTCCGTCGGATTGTAGGGGAAGACATTCGCGTAGAGGTCCTTTGCCGAATAAAATTTCCCCCTCGGAGCGGTGAACGGAAGAAAGCCGCGGATCGGATCCATCTTGTCCAGTTTTGTGAGTAGCCGATAGTTCATCGGGTGCTCCGGCTGTCCAAAGACCCACATGCAAAACGACCAGGACGCGAAGTTCAGCCCGATCAATACCGCAATCGCCGCGATCCAGAGAATGAGGTTCCCGCTGCGATAGCGGCCTTCATCCTGCTCCCGTGAATTCCGGGAAAATGAACTCTCGTCCGAAACGGCTTCCATAAAACTACAGCAGGCAGGTCAGCCCTTCTCTCCTCCACACACTTCCCCGTCCATCGTTGCGGGATCATATTCCGGCTCAGCACCGACGCGGGCCGGCTCGAAGGAGGTTCCACATCCACAACTGCGAGCCGCATTCGGATTGGTGATTTTAAAACCGGAATCGTTCAGAGCATCGATATAGTCGAGTTGGACGCCGTCGAGGTATTCCCGGCTTTCGGCGTCGACGAAAACGCGAGCGCCGTTCTTTTCAATGACATCGTCACCCGGGTTCGCCGCCCCAACCTGCATGGCGTAAGACATACCGGCACAGCCTCCCTTCTCGACATACAATCGAAGGCCTTTCTCGCCGGGAGAAAAGTCTTTTTCTTCGAGAAGGCTCAACAAATGGCTCGCAGCGGAATCGGTAACTTCAATCATAGCAGGAGATTTACAATTCCACTATACGACTGGACCAGCGCAATCCCAAGTCATTTCAGGTTGCTTTCCCCCCCGCCCCGCTCTCAGTTGAAATGCACGTTTTGCCATGGGAAAAATCAAATTGCTATCCGAAGCCCTTGCCAGTCAGGTCGCCGCCGGAGAAGTCGTCGAGCGCCCTGCCTCGGTCGTGAAGGAACTCGTTGAAAACAGCATCGATGCCGGTTCCACCAACATTGAGATCCGGATTCAGCGAGGCGGTATTTCTTTGATCCGCGTGACCGACGACGGTTCCGGGATGAACCGCGACGATGCCCTCATGTGCCTGGAACGGAATGCGACTTCCAAAATCAAAACGAAGGAAGACCTTGCCGCAATCCACACCCTCGGCTTTCGCGGAGAGGCCATTCCCAGCATCGCCAGCGTATCGAAATTCCGACTTACGACGCGGGAACCGGACTCGCTCACGGGAACGGAAATCATTATCAACGGCGGAAAAGTCGTCAGCGTAAAGGATTGCGGTGAACCTCCCGGAACTCAGATCGAAGTTCGTTCGCTTTTTTACAACCTCCCTGCACGACGCAAATTTCTCCGCACCGAAAACACGGAATATTCCCACCTTGAGCAGGTGATCAAAACGCAGGCCATCGCCCACGAAAACATTCGATTTTCACTGGTGCGAAATGATCGCCTCGCCTTTCAGCTTCCCGCCACCAGCAGCCTTCGCGAGCGCATCGGAGGCCTCGTCGGCAACGACCTTGCTGGACGACTCCTCGAAATTGAACCCTACGAGCACAAAGGAGTCGTCGTTCGAGGTCTGATTGGCCCTCCCGGTATGGGACGCAGTGACAGGCGCCAGCAGCTCAGCTTTCTCAACGGACGACCGGTCGAGGCGGCCATTATCACCCGCGCGCTCCGTGAGGGGTATCACACCGCTCTCATGAAGGGGCAATATCCGGTGACCTTTCTGTTTCTGGAGACCGATCCCACCGCCGTGGATGTGAACGTCCACCCTGCGAAGCGGGAAGTTCGATTTCACGATGGTTTTGGCGTGCAGGATGCCATCATCGGCGCCGTTCAGGCGACTCTGCGCGAGCGCATGACCCGACCGGTTTCCGGCGTCGGATTGACGGGATCAACCTACGAAAAACCGGCCGTAGCAAGCGAACCGTCGGTGATTCAGGAAAATCTCATTCCCGAAGCGGAGCAACGATCGCTCCGCAACGACTGGGGCGACCTGACAAAACCACCTGAGCCCGCGAAAGAATCCCCCCGGCTTTTCACTGAAGCGGAGCGGGAACGTTTCGAAACGAACCGGGAAGTCGACACGGAACCGGGTTCCGTCACCGACCCAAACCTGCCTGATGTTCTCGAAGAACAAGCACCTTCCGAAGAGAAACCAAAAGCCTCGGACTACCGGCTCATGGGGGTTCTCGGCAAACTCTATGTTCTCCTGGAAGGAAAAGAGGGACTTGTCCTCATGGACCAACACGCCGCCCACGAGCGTGTCCTTTTCGAGGAAATGAAACGTCGCATGGAAGCAGAGGGCGTCCCGAGCCAGCGGCTGCTCACCCCCATCATGGTCGATCTCCCTCCACAGGATTTTAACCTGATCGAAAAAAACCTTGAGACACTGAACAAACTGGGACTCTCCGCCGAACCGTTTGGGGGCAATACCCTGAAGATTGATTCTCTTCCCTGCTTTCTCAAAAGCGACGATCCCGAGAGCTTTCTTCAGGCCGTCATTGATGAAATCCGCTCTTCGAGTGATCGCATGTCCGAACTGCGGTTGGGAGAGGACATGATCGCCACAACAGTCTGTCGACACGCCGTCAAAGCGAACGACCCGCTTCACGATAAGGAATTGCAGAAGCTGCTCGAAGACACCCTCGCCTGCGACATGCCGTATTGCTGCCCTCATGGTCGGCCTACCCTGATCCAGATCAACTACGCCGAGCTGGAGAGAAAATTCGGTCGGCGGACTTGAGACAGGAGTGCTCAGGCTCTGCGTTGGGGAGTTAAATTACTTACCCGGAAAAAATAGGGTGAGGCGCCGGAATCGTAGGATGGCTTCTCCCGTTGCCTCAATCGATTCACTTTCTCACGCACCTGCGACCTTGACCGCCCCAACGGTCACAGCCAGACTTTCAGCTTATGAAACAAGTGCTTCTTGCTGTCCTTTTTACTTTCGGTCTGAGCGCCTCCATCGCCGCCGAAAAGAATGTCATTTTCATCATTACCGATGACGAATCTCCGACTCTCGGCTGTTATGGGGATCCGATAGCAAAGACTCCGGCAATTGATGCAATTGCTGCCGACGGAACGGTTTTTCTGAATGCTTTTGCAACTACCGCGAGCTGCTCAGCGAGCCGTTCCGTGGTCATGTCAGGATTGCACAACCACCGAAACGGGCAATACGGGCATCAGCATTCCTATCATAAATTCAATTCCTGGCACAGTGTCGTAAGCCTTTCACTTCCCCGCGTCATGGCCAATGCCGGCTACCGCACCGGGCACATCGGAAAATACCACGTCGCCCCTGAGCAGGTCTTTCGCTACGAAAACTACTTCAAAGCGAACAGCCGCAGCACCGTGGAAATGGCAGACGCGGTAAAAGACTTCATCAGTGAAGACAGCGAGAAGCCTTTCTTTCTTTACTACGGCACTTCTGATCCCCACCGTGGGGGTGGCAAGGACAAGAGTTCCCAACTCGAACTGAAACCGGACTTTTTTGGGAACAAGCCCAACAAGGAAGCCTATCCGGGAGTGGAAGAAGTCTTCTACGATCCTGAGAAACTTCCCATTCCCCACTTCCTTTCTGATACGCCGGAAACTCGCGAAGAACTGGCACACTACTACCAGAGCATTTCCCGGGTCGACCAGGGGGTGGGTCGACTTGTCGAAATTCTGAAAGAGGCTGAGCTCTACGACAAAACTCTGATCGTTTTTACGGCGGATCACGGCATGGCCTTTGCCGGGGGAAAAACGACCGTTTACGAAGGAGGCCTCCGCGTTCCTTTCGTGGTTCGAAATCCCTACGAAGAGAACAGAGGGGTAAAACACACGGGAATGATCAGTCACATCGACATCACTCCCAGCCTGCTGGACTTTGCGGGCGGACTGAATCCGAAAACGAATGCACCTGCGAAGTTCGTCAACGCCAAGAAGTTCTGGAAGGACTTCCCCGAGGTGGCGAAGGACAATCTCGGACCCAACCTCGAGAAATACCATGGCAAGTCATGGATCCCTATTCTTGGAGAGCCGGATGCCGAACACTGGGAGACAATCTTCGCGTCGCATACCTTCCACGAAATCCAGATGTACTACCCAATGCGGGTCGTTCGGGATAGGGACTACAAGCTCATTTGGAATATCGCCCACCCCCTCCCTTACCCCTTCGCCTCCGACCTGTGGGCAGCGAGCAGTTTCCAGGCGCAATACCAACAATCGCTCGACGCTCCCTACGGTCAGAAGTCCGTTGGGGAATACATTCACCGCCCGCAGTTCGAGTTTTTCAAAATCAGCGAAGATCCCTACGAAGCCAATAACCTCGCTAACGATCCGGCTCACCACGATGCCTTCCAGCGGATGCAGGAAAAAATGAAACAGTTTCAAAAGGAAATGAGTGATCCCTGGATCATGAAATGGGAATACGAATAGAATCCCTTTTTCTTTGCCCCGATCCTTTTCTTTGCCCCATCGGAGCGAAAAGGAAACGGAGTCAGAAAATGAAAACGACCACCATGAAAATCATCCTTGCTCTTACTCTCTCCTGCTTCACCGCCCTCACTCACGCCGACACCGTCTCCCTCTGGATCGGAACCGGCGGAAAAGGGGCCGAAGGCATCTACCGAACGGAACTGAATACCGAAAAGGGAACCCTGACTGATCCTGTGCTTGCCGCCAAAATCGGCTCGCCCGGCTTTGTCAGTCTCAGTTCGGATGAAAGGCGCATCTACTGTGTTTGCTCGATCGAAAAGGAGCCCGGCGTAGCGGCCTTTCGAATCGGAGATGACAAGTCCCTTACCCTGATCAACTCCCAGCCCATCGGGGACGGCGGTGCTGCGCACCTCAGCCTTGACCACGAGGACAAGATCCTCTTCACGGCTCAATACGGTGGCGGTTCGGTGGCGGCTTTTCCGATCAGCGAAGACGGATCCATCGGGGAGCGTTCCGATTTGAAAGAGCAGGCCGGCTCGGGCCCCAACGAATCCCGCCAGAAAGGACCGCACCCTCACTGGACCGGAGTCAGCCCGGACAATCGCTTTCTCTTTGTTCCCGATTTGGGAGCCGACAAAGTATTCATCTATCGGATCGATCATGAAGATGCCACGATCACTCCTCACGGTGCCGGTATCGCAGTTCCCGGCGGCGGGCCCCGTCACATGAAATTTAGCAAAGACGGCTCGAAGATTTATCTTCTCAACGAACTGCTCATGTCGGTAACCGTTTTCGATTACGACACCCAGAACGGAACGATGGAAGCGGTCCAGACCATCTCCACGCTTCCGGAGGAAATGTGGGAGATCCCGAATAAGTCCTCTGAAATCCGCGTTCACCCCAACGGAAAATTTGTCTACGCGGCCAACCGCGGACACGACTCCATTGCCGCCTTTTCGGTGAATGAGCAAAGCGGTGAACTGAACTTCGTGGAACGCGAAGCGATCCGCGGGAGCTGGCCGAGAAACTTTAACATCGATCCTACCGGTCAATGGATGGTCGTGGCGGGCCGGTATTCAAATACGCTTTCCGTTTTCAAAATTGATCCCGAAACCGGCGGACTCCTCTTTCATGGGCAAATCGTAAATGTCCCCGCTCCCATCTGCGTGGAGCACGGAAAGTAGAGCCGATCGCCAACCGATATCATGGCGAACGGATTTCCCCTCGCATTCGCCCACCTCATGAAGACGGCGGGGCAAACGATGCGCGACATCCTTCGTCGTAACTTCGGAGCACAACATTGCGACACTCTTCTCTTCGAGAAAACGACGGCGCGGGATTGGCGTTGGATGAAAGTCTGTTACCCGCGGATCAAGAGCATTGCCGGACATTGCATCACCCCCTGTGATTCGCTTTTTGATTCCTTTTTTCCGAAAGCTCGTTTCTTTACCTTCCTGCGGGAACCCGTTTCCAGAACCATTTCCCACTATCAGTTTCTGGTGAACGGAGGTCATACCGTTCCTTCCTTTGAAGTGTGGCTCGAAGAAAATCGGAACTTCATGACAAAGCGGCTCGCGGGGACAGAAAATGCTCAGGCGGCGATCGATATGCTTGAGGAAAAAGTTCCTTTCGTAGGACTGATGGAACACTTCGACGAATCACTTCTTCTTTGGCGACACTGGACAGGACTCCCCAATCTCGAAATCCGTTACCACTTCGTCAATCGTGCTCCCGCCACGACCACCAAAGAGAACATCCTCTCGAGGGAGGAGAATCTGGATCGCATCCGTGGAGCAAACGAAGAGGACGCGAAATTGTATGGCTACCTCGTAGAGCAAAGAATGGAACGCCAGCGTTCCCAATATGGATCCGCTCTGGCGGACGACCTTGCCGCTTTTCAGGATGAGATCTCGAAATCGGAGCCTCCTTCTGGCAAAACATCGGCCGCAAGGCTGAAGCGGAACCTGATCTACCGAACCGGCCTTCGCTCACCGAAAGCTGATCGCCGGTACTCGTAATGGCGATCTACATGGGAACGCCAGGGAAACCGTCTCGGCACTCCGCTTCTGACCCGACTAGCCCACTACGGTTTCCCGAATTTCTCCCGAAAAGGTCCAGCCAAGGAAAGGCGTTACCGGGCTTTTCGTTTTCAGATACTCGCGAGTAATTTCAGTCTCCGCTTTCGGATCAAAGACAAAAAAGTCTGCGGTCTGCCCCTCTTCAATTTCGTGAAACTCCTGTCCCACAATTTCCCGGGGCGCCTGGGAGTATTTCTGAATCAGAAGATCCCATCCAAACGCTCCCTCCTTGATGAATCGATCATAGATCGCCAGCACGGTTGTCTCCAGTCCCGTTACTCCAAACGGCGCGCTCGCAAAGTCGGCTGATTTCTCGAATTCCGTATGCGGTGCGTGGTTCGACGCGATCGCATCGATGGAGTCGTTGAGAAGCCCCTCGATCAAAGCCTCTACATCTCCGGGAAGGCGAAGAGGAGGGTCGAGTTTGAGGCTGGTGTTGTAGTCTTTGACCTCTTTTTCACTCAGCAGCAAATGGTGAGGCGAAACTTCGCAAGTCACCCTGGTCCCCGCTTCCTTCGCGCAGGCGACCGCCTGAACTGCATTGGCGGTCGATATCTGCTGCAGGTGAAGCCGGGCCCCGGTGTATTGAGCGACACGAATGTCCCGATCAATCGCGATCTCCTGGGAAATGGCAGGAATTCCGGGCAGCCCCAACTGGTAGGAAACGCGGCCCTCGTTGACGACCCCCGCCTTGGACAGTGCCGGGGTATCGCAATGCGAAGTCACCAGCAGGTCGAAGTCTTTGGCATACTCCATGCATCGCCGGAGCAGGTCGGGACAGGGTATCCCCCGGTCCGAATCGGTCAGCATCGCCACGCCCCGACTCGCCATTCCGGAAAACCCGGCCAGCTCAATCCCCTCGCGGCCTTTGGTCAAGCACCCGGAGGCCAACATGGGAATGGGGCTCGTTTCACTGACGAGATCCTGCAAGCTCTTGACGAGGTTACCAGTATCAATCGGAGGGCTTGTATCCGGCATGAGAACCATTCCCGTCACGCCCCCATTCAGAGCTGCCGCGGCGCAGGTCGCGAGCGTCTCTTTGTGCTCCCCTCCCGGTTCGCGCGCGTGCACTTGCAGATCAAACATTCCGGGGACGAGGGCACAGCCCGTGCAATCGACGACTTCATCCGGCTGGACACAACTTTCTTCGATGCCCGGCCCGACCCTCTCAGCGGTCCCGTCGTCGCCGACAAGAACATCACCTTCGATCAGATCGCTGGATCCGGCGCTCGCGATCACTCCGTTTTTGAAAAGCCTCGCCATATCAATCCTTTTGCGTCTCCGGTTTGAGCCAATGAAGCACGGCCATGCGAACGGCAATACCATTCTCGACCTGCGTGCTGATGAGACTTTTTTCGTAACCCATTGCTTCGTCGGTTACTTCGACGCCGCGATTTACGGGACCGGGATGCATCAAGTAGGCGCCCAGTTCCCGCATCCGGACGAGGCGGTCACTGTTCATTCCATACATCTTGTGATACTCGGCGATACTGGGGAAAAACTGGCCCTCCTGGCGCTCCATTTGCACACGCAAGAGGTAGACCGCATCGGGCCCCCAGTCGAAAACCTCGTCCCAGGTTCGGAATCGGGTCATGAAATCATGGCGTCCCTCGGGAATGAGCGATCCGGGACCTAGCACCCCCACTTCGATTCCGAGTTTATGAAACAGAGTGCTGGTTGAGCGTGCGACCCGGGAGTGAAGAATATCACCTACGATCGCGACTTTTCTCCCTGCAAAGTCGGGATACACTTCACGAAAGGTCATCGCATCGAGAAGGGCCTGCGTCGGATGGGCATGATACCCATCGCCGGCATTCAATACCGAAGCCCGGGTATGCTGGGCCACTATCCCGGGAACGCCCGCAGCCTTGTGCCGAATCACGATGTAATCCGACCGCATCGCCTGGAGCGTTTCGATGGTATCGAGAAGAGACTCCCCTTTTACAATCGAAGAGGCGGATACGGTGAAGTTGGTCACATCCGCCGACATCCGGTTCGCCGCGACTTCAAAAGAAGAACTCGTCCTCGTCGAAGGTTCATAGAAGAGATTGAGAACCGTCTTTCCGCGGAGCGTGGGAACTTTTTTCACCGAACGTTGAAAGAGCTGCTTGAACGGAACCGCATTTTCCAAAACGTATTCGATTTCCTCGAGAGAGAGGCTTTCGATATCGAGGAGGTCTTTGCGGGGCTTCAATTCACTCATTCGTTTCTGCGACCGGTTCCGTTACCAGGAAAACGCCTTCTTTTCCGTCATCTTCCTGAAAACGAACTTTTACATAGTGGTTCAATGTCGTCTCTACCCTCCTGCCAACATAGTCCGGCTGAATCGGAATCTCACGGTGTCCCCGATCAATCAGCACCGCCAGTTCGATTTTGGACGGGCGCCCGTAGTCCATCAGCCCGTCGAGAGCGGCACGAATCGTCCGACCGGTAAAGATGACTTCGTCAAAAAGAATCACCCGTGTTCCATCGAGAGCAAAAGGGACATCCGAACTTTCCAGTCGGGGAAGAGCAGTCCCGAGATTGTCAAAGTCGTCGCGGTAGAGCGATATATCCAGGGTTCCCACCGGATAATCCCGCCCCCGGCTTTTCAGCACTTCCGCGACCCGGTGAGCCAGCGTAACACCCCGGGTGTAGATCCCCACAAAGGCGACCTTGTCTTCACCACAGCGGCGAATCACTTCATTAGCCAAAAGGGAAACAGCTTCCTCAATCCCAGCGGGACTGAGAATTTCTTCGGTTGTGATGTCTGTGGGATCACTCAAATAGATGCTGCCGAAGAAGTTGGCAAATTTTCAAACCGATCCTCGGAACCGGCTCTGGTTAACCACTATGCGCAAAACGCGCGAACGTCATCAAAAATTTCGCGTTCCGATGTCGGTCCGGCGCTGGAGTCCGTCGAAACGTACTTTCTCGCTCTCCCGATACACCTTTGCGACCGCCTCTTCACGAGTGTCACCTTGTGCGACGACGACGAGGACACGCCCGCCGGCGGTTTCAAAATCACCGGCGTCATTCTGCCGGGTCCCCGCATGAAAAACGCGCGCTCCCTCCACCTCGTCCAAACCGGAAATCACGTCTCCACTTCGAGATGATGCTGGATAACCGGCCGAGGCGGAAACCAGGCAAATGCTCCATCCATCCGCAAACTGAATCAGGTCAGGCTGCAGATCCCCTTTCGCCCCGGCGAACACATAGCTCGCAAAATCCCCCTCAATAATCGGAAGAACGGCTTCGGCCTCAGGGTCTCCAAAACGGCAATTGTATTCGATGACTTTCGGTCCCTGCTCCGTGAGCATCAGGCCAAAATAGAGAAATCCGCGGTAGGGAAGCCCGTCCCGCTGCAAGCCCTCGACCGTCGGGCTGACAATCGTCTCGTCGATCACCGCCCGCAAATCGCCTTCGAACATTTCCAGCGAACTGACCGCCCCCATCCCTCCGGTATTCGGACCTTCGTCCGCGTCGTAGATTCGCTTGTAGTCACGCGCCGGAGCAAGAATCTGATACTCGCTATCGACCACGGAAGCGAAAATCGAAATCTCCGGACCTTCGAGAAACTCTTCCACGAGCAGCCGTCCCTCTCCGAATTTTCGTTGTCCCAGAACCTCCTCGAGAAACTCTTCGGCAGAGGCTTCCTCCAAACAAACGGCGACTCCCTTTCCAGCAGCAAGGCCGTCGAATTTCAAAACGGTCGGGTATTTCCCCCCGATCGCGGCACGCGCTTCTTCCACGGAATTCACGGAGGCATATCCGCCTGTCGGAATTCCGTGGCGAATCATGAACTCCTTGGCAAACTCTTTGCTTGCTTCGAGCTGAGCAGCCTCTTTCGGCGGTCCCCAGCA
Source organism: Verrucomicrobiales bacterium (assembly GCA_029213265.1). Classification (GTDB taxonomy): domain Bacteria; phylum Verrucomicrobiota; class Verrucomicrobiia; order Verrucomicrobiales; family DEV007; genus Arctic95D-9. The sequence goes on from JARGNG010000049.1 coordinate 25,611, forward strand.
GGGAATTCCAGCCGCGGCGCAGGCATTGGCCAGACCCCCGTCTTTGACGAGATAACTTTCCTCTCCGGCGACGCAGAGATCCATTCCGTTCTCCGTCATGTAGGAAACGAGCGAAGCAACTCCGTCCGCCTCCACCTGCTTCGCCAATTCAAAAATCGCATCGGACCCGGGAAAGGAATAGATTTCCGTTTCGGTGGGAGATTCATGCAACGCCGTGATAATCGCATGCTCGCGGCCTCCTTTTCCAACAACTAACACTTTCATAAAGTAATCCTGCGGCTCGACTAGAGCAGAATATCGTAGGGCCTCTCTCCCGATTTATCCATGTAGCCGACAAACGCCTGATTCACGACCTTGTAACCGCCCGGCGTCGGGTAGTTACCGGTGAAGTACCAATCCCCATTGTGATAGGGAATCGCGTCGTGCATATCTTCCACAGTCTGATAGATCACCTCGACCTCCCCTTTCCAGGGAGTATCTTCCGGAGTCACCATGCGACTAATCTCGGCGGACAACTGCTCCTGGGTAAATCCTTCGTATACGGCTTTGACCGGGTTCGTCATCTCTTCAACCGGCTTCTTCAATTCCTCGCGACACTTGTAGTAGATATCGGTCAGGAGATTGTGTTTCCCCTCCCGCTCAATCAGATTTACAGCGGCCTGGAAAACAATGAATTTCCCGAGGTGCGACATATCGATGCCGTAGCAGTCGGGATACCGAATCTGCGGAGCAGTGGAAACCACCAGAATCTTCTTCGGGTTGAGACGTGACAGGATCTTGATGATCGAATCCTTCAAGGTAGTTCCCCGCACAATTGAATCATCGATCACAACCAGCGTTTCGTCGGACGCTATCTGACCATAGGTCACGTCGTAGACATGAGACACCATCTGGTCACGCCCTTTCTCCTGGGCAATAAAGGTTCGCAGCTTGATGTCTTTGTGAGCGATTTTCTCGCCACGGGGCCAACTCTTGAGAATCAGTTTATCGATCGCGGCTTCGTCGAGATCCCCCGCTTGTGCTGCCTTGACGATTTCCGCCTTCACCTGGTCACGACGCAGCTTCCGCAATCCGTGCATCATTCCGTAGTAGGCGATTTCCGCCGTATTCGGAATAAAACTGAAGACGGTTTTATCAAAGTCGTCTTCGATTCTCTCAAAAATTCGGGGAACCAGATTTTCGCCCAGCTTCATCCTCTCGCGATAGATATCCGGATCGTTTCCACGCGAGAAATAGATCCGCTCGAAAGAACAGGGTCGAATTTCACGCTCGGCAGCAAAGCGTTTCAGCTCAAAGCCACCGCGATGGTCCATCATGCCGACGTGACCCGGAGGCAGCTCCTTCACTGAATCAACGTCTGCATTAAAAACAGTCATCAGAGGAACACGCTCACTCGCGAAGGCAATCACTTCCTCATCTTCGTAATAGAAGCAGGGCCGAATTCCAGTTGGGTCGCGCAGAACAAAGGCGTCGCCGTTTCCAACCACTCCGGCGATTGAGTAACCGCCGTCCCAAATGTCTCCGCATTTTTCGAGAATCCTAGAAATGTCGATTTCCTCGGAAATGATATCGGGAATCTCCCTCCCTACGGTTCCTTTGTCCCGTTCGCGCCGATAGATGGCATCGTGTGCTTCGTCGAGATGGTATCCAATTTCCTCCAGCACCGTCTGCGTATCGGTATCGAATACCGGATGCTGCCCACGATCAATGAGATGGTGATTCAGATCCCGGGCATTGGTCATGTTGAAGTTGCCCAGGACCATCATGGTCTTCGTCGTATAATTCGTCCGGCGAACATAGGGATGACAACCACCTTCCCCGAATGTTCCGGAGGTTCCGTAGCGCAGGTGACCGAGCAGAATCTCGCCGCCAAAATCAAAGTTATTCTTGAAGGAAACCGGGTCCTCGGAATCGAGGCGCCCTGCCCTCTCCAGCTTGCTAATCGACTTGAGCTGCGTCTCCATCAATTTGATGAGAGAATCCCGTTTCGCATTGCGCTCGCGAAAGAGGTAGGGTTTCCCCAGCGGCATGTCGATTTTGCAGCAGCCGATTCCGACGCCGTCCTGGCCCCGGTTGTGCTGCTTCTCCATAAGGAGATAGAGGCGCTGAAATCCCCAGAGACAGGTTCCGTATTTGTCTTTGTACCAGGCGAGGTCCTTTTTCAGCCTCACCATGGCCAGACCGCACTCGTGATGGATCGGGTCGCTCATCAGGCGATTTTTACATTCACACTACCGGAGGAATCCACTTCTCCAATGATCATGGCACCCTCGTGGAAAGCAGCTGCTTCCTCCGCTTGATCCGCGGGGACCACCACGATCCATCCCCAGCCCATGTTGAAAGTTTTCACGGCTTCCTGGTCGTCCACGAAGGCCAAAACCTTTCCGACGGCTCCCAGTTCCCATCGCGGAATCGTGATGGAAGCCCCCTTCTCTCCGAGAAGACGCTCCAGATTTTCAGGCAATCCACCGCCTGTGTTATGCGCCATCGCTTTCACACGAAGAGATCGTTCCCGAAGTCCGGCGACCACATCATGATACAACCGGGTCGGCGCCAGAAACTGCGTCCATTCGTCATCTTCGATCAGGCCGGGATTGGCCTCGAGAATCTTTCGAATCAAGCTCCAGCCATTGGCGTGAAATCCGTCACTGGGATATCCCACCAACTTGTCTCCCACCTCGATGGCTGAGGGATCAATCAGGTCCGGCTTCTCGGCCGCACCCACGCAAAAACCACTCAGCTCAATCAAACCGTCAGGAACAATACCCGGCATCTCGGCGGTTTCGCCACCGGCAAGAATGCAGTCGCAATCGGCCAGATACTCGGCCATCCCGCCAATGAGACGTTTGATCTTCGTTTTGTCGATTCTCCCCACTCCGATGTAGTCGAGGAAGAGAAGTGGATCTCCGCCTGTCGTAAGAATGTCATTCACACTCATCGCGACGAGATCCTTGCCCGCGATTTCCAACTGGTCGTGCTCAAGAAGAAGTTCCAACTTGGTTCCGACCCCGTCGCAGCCTGTCACAATGACCGGCTCCTTGTAGTCGCTGAGATCGTAGCTCGCTGCGAAGAGCCCGAAGGACTGCATCAGCGAACGTTTTGCTTCGGTCTGTCGACGAAGTTCTCCGATATCGCCGACCAATGCCGCCGCTTCTTCGATATCGACTCCGGCTCCTTTGTAAGTGTATTCGCCGCTCATTCTTCGTCGGATGTTACAGATTCATAGAGAGAGCGAAAGAGATAATACCCGCTTCCCCACTTTTCTTCGTCTTCGCTCCCGTTCGACCAATCCGGATCATAGTGATCCTGACGGTAAAGAAAGCGCTCCGGATGAGGCATCAGGCCGAAAACCCGACCTGACTCATCCTGCAAACCGGCAATCTGGTCAAAGCTGCCGTTCACATCGCTTGAATAGGTCAATGCCGCAGCACCGCTCTCCAAATACGCGCTGGTTTCGGAAGCGTCGCTCGTCACAAGACGCCCCTCCGCATGGGCAATCGGGAACTCGAAGCTCTCCGGAAGATGAGAAAGAAACGGGCTGTCCGGCGCTTTGTTTTCCAACGTGACCCACTGACACTGAAATCGACCGCTCGTGTTTTCGACAAGGCTGCCCGCCGGAAGCAGATCGAGCTGGGTCAGAATCTGGAAGCCGTTGCAGATTCCCAGAAGAAATCCGCCATTGTCGCGAAATTCGCGAAGCGTTTCCCCGACTTTTTGCTCCGTCACCAGCCTGGCCAGTCGGCCCGCCATCACGTAGTCTCCGTAGCTGAACCCTCCCGACAGGACCACCAGGCTCACTCCAACGAGTGATTCGGGTTTGAGGACAGAAATGGGAATCACCTCGGTGACAAATCCGACCGTCTCGAAAGCGCGGGCGGTTTCCTCGTCACAGTTGGTGCCGGGAAATTTCAGTAGTACTGCGCAAGGCCGTTCTTCCATAGCGATTTGAGCTCTTCGATCGGTTCGTTAATGAGTGTTTCTTTGCCCCATTCAATCCGTAGACTCGAATGTTCGGCAGCAGCGCGCCCGAGACAGGCAAACGGGAGTCCTTCAAACAGGTCGGACAGTTTCTCCAGATTCTCCGGAGCCACTTCGACGACGATTCGGGAAGGCGATTCCCCGAAAAGCATCGCCGCTTTGGAAGCGTCATCATCCATCGGAAGCGAGCAAAGATCAATCTCCAGACCTGCTTTTCCAGAGAATGCGGCCTCGGCCAATGTTACGGCGAGGCCCCCTTCGCTGACATCGTGAGCCGAGAGAATCAGGCCCTGTTGAATGGCTTCGTAGTATTTCCGGTAGGAAGCAAATGCCTGTTCGAGGTCGGTGGCGGGAACCTCCGCGTTTTCCAGCCCGGTTTGACGAGCGAGAACGGATCCTCCCAACTGAGACTGCGTATGTCCAATGATCGCAAGAACGCTGTCATTCCGGCGAAGTGAGCTGCCCGTCACGTGGGACGCTTCTTCGATGATCCCGATTCCGCTGATCAGAATTGTGACCGGAATCGAAACGGGCCCCTCTTCGGTTTCAAAGTAGTTGTAGAACGAATCCTTTCCGGAAACAAAAGGCGCGCCATAGACTTCGGCGGCTTCGGCAATTCCTTTTACCGTCTCGACAAGAGCGCCCAACTCCTCTGTGTCATCGGGATTCCCCATGCAAAAGTTGTCGAGAATGGCGAGTCGATCAGGATCCGCTCCCGAGGCAACCAGTTGGCGAACACATTCGTCGACGCAGGCAGCGCCCATCGCAAAAGGATCCGTCTTTCCCCATTCGGGAAGAATGGACAGCCCCATCGACATGAGTCTCTTGCTTCCGTTGATCCGGAGAACCGTTGCATCCTGGGGCGCATCCCCGCTTGCTCCAGCAAGAGGCTTCAGGACAGTATTGCCCTGAACCTCGTGGTCATACTCGCGGATGATGGGCTCACGGGAAACAATCGCGAAATCGGAGAGCAAACCCTTCAACGATTCCCCCGCGTTGGAAAGTAGCGGAGGTTCGATCTCTTTCGTCTTCTTTTCCCACTTGGAACTCAGCTTGCGAATGGGTGCATCGTGAAGCTTTGAACAATCGAGCTGACAAACTGTCTCTCCGTGATGCGTCACTTTGAGAATCCCGGAACCGTCCGCATCTCCGAGCACGATCATTTCCGTCTCATAGAGATCGGCCAACTCCTGAAGCGCAGGAAGTGACTCCGGCTTCACCGCAAGAACCATGCGCTCCTGACTTTCACTGATAAAGATTTCCCAACTCACCATGCCGGGCTCTTTCAAAGTAACATTGTCGAGGTTGATCGTGCCACCGCACTCCTCCAGCATCTCGCCTGCGGCACTGGAATATCCTCCAGCGCCACAGTCAGTGATGAATTCGATCAATCCTTTGTCCCGGGCGGCGAGAACAAAGTCAGCGGCCTTTTTCTCCTCAATCGGATTTCCGATTTGAACAGCCTGCTGATCTTCTTCGTGACTTTCAGTATCGAGCGCCGCGGAGGAGAACGTCGCCCCGTGAAGCCCATCGCGACCGGTACGCCCCCCAACAGCGATGACCGTCATCCCCGCACCGACTTCCTTGTCGATATCTTTGATCGGAATCACTCCTGCGGTTCCGCAATAGACGAGAGGATTGTAGATGTAGGAATCATCGAACTGAATGGCACCACTGATCGTGGGAATCCCCATCCGGTTTCCATAATCACGAACGCCGCGAACCACACCACGCATGATCCCGAGCGGATGAAGAACATCGTCGGCCTTGATGTTTTCCATTCCCGTATCAGGCGCACCAAAGCAGAACACATCAAGTGAGCCAATCGGTTTGGCCCCTTTTCCGGCGCCAAGAATGTCGCGAATCACTCCGCCGAGACCGGTATTGGCACCGGCGTAGGGCTCGATCGCACTCGGGTGGTTGTGCGTCTCCGCCTTGAGACAGACGGCCTGTTCGTCGTCCAGCTTAATGAAACCCGCGTTGTCATGAAACGCCGACAGCACGAAACCAGGCTTGGAGTCAAAAATGCGATGCGAAACGTCAAAGATGTAGGTCTTGAAAAGGGAATTCACCGTTTCCTTCTCTCCATCTACCTCGTGCTCGATCGTAGCTCCAAAAATCCGGTGTTTGCAGTGCTCACTCCAGGTTTGGGCAATCACCTCAAGCTCAACATCAGTCGGCTCGCGGCCCCATTCCTTGTAAATTTCCTGAACGGCGAGCATGTCTTCTTTCGAAAGGGACAGTTTCATGAACTGGCTCAATTCGCAGAGTTTGTCGCCATCGAGATCAGAGATCTTGAGAACGCGATAGTGATCGGCGGGAGCTTCCGCGATCGAATCGAGAATAGTCTCCCCGGATGAGGATGTGGAGGAAGTTTCGGCTGTCATCCTGCTTTGATCACGTTCCAGTTGTGGATGGCCGCATTGCAGATATCGCGAACGAAGCGGTCCGAGTCGTCGCTCTTGCCATCAAAGAGATAGATCCGCTGGCGAATCTGGAGATCCTTCAGTTTGAAACCTGGATCTTCGATTCCGCGGTAGTAGGTGAGAATCGCCTCCTTCTCCAAATCGAGAGCACCGGGCTTCATTCCATATTCGAGAACAAAAGAATAGCCGTCGAGAGCCGGATCTTTGCCCTCGTGCAACTCCTGGCTGATCGGGTCGAGCAAGGTCTTTTCGATGAAAGCTTCGAGGGCAGCCTTGTCTCCCTTGAATTTCACTTCGTAACGACGAGTGCTCCGATAGGTCGCGCCGCCTTCCAGCGGTTCATAAAGAAGACCGTTTGCATCACCGGCATCAATGTACCGGTCGCTGATTTCGAATGTTTCCCGCATGGTGCAGAGGGGGTGCAGAAGGGTTGTTATCGAGAGATTTCTTCGAAGAAATAGATGGGGCTTATCTTTTCCTAGGCCGGATTCGGGGCGAGTCAACCGCAGTTGCTTAAGAGAT
>JARGNG010000152.1 GCA_029213265.1 Verrucomicrobiales bacterium
CCGCTAGGACCGACGCACTGATAAGAACTCCTGGAAAAAGCGAATCCCAATCAGTAAAAGCGAATCCCAATCAGTTCAATAACAAAGGGCAACCCATGAAGAAATTCCAAAATACGTACCTGCAACCTGTGCTGCTGGCCCTGTCCCTTTCCGCCGTCTGCGGCTCGGTAAATGCCCAAGAGGACAGCGCTGAAGAACCCAAGGTAGTAGCGATCCACGCAAATTATCTCCATAGCCTGTTTCTTATGTCGGATGGTTCGCTATGGGGAGCAGGTTCGAATTTGACAGGAGCATTGGGCGGAAACGGATTTGTTCGCCCAACGCCATGGATCATTATCAACGATGTGTCAGCGGCTTCTGCGGGTAAATTACATAGTCTTTTTCTCAAAAAAGACGGGACCGCCTGGGCTGTCGGTTGGGTCGGTTCCGGGTCATTGGGTGATGGATTCACCGTCGATCTCGAAAAGAAACCTGCACCCTTGTACGACCAGAAAAAGGGCGAGGGTATTCTGCGCGTGACCCCGGTCCGAGTCATGGAGCGAGCAGCTGCCGTTTCTGCGGGATGGGGACACAGCTTATTTCTCAAGAACGACGGTTCTGTCTGGGCATCGGGAGAGAATGAAGACGGAAGACTCGGGGACGGCACAACGAGTGACAAATCCAGTCCTGTCCGCATCATGAAGAAGGAAGTGGCGGCCATTTCCGCTGGCTTTGGACATAGCCTGTTTCTCAAGAAAGATGGATCGGCATGGGCAACAGGCCGAAACGATGAAGGCCAACTTGGAGACGGAACGACGACTAATCGGGTCAGCCCAGTACAAGTCATGACGGATGTGATCGCCATTTCTGCCAGCGCCAGTCATAGCCTATTTCTCAAGAAGGACGGAACCGTCTGGGCAACCGGAGAAAACGAAGATGGAAGATTGGGTGATGGGACCAAGATCAATCGGCTCAAACCTGTGCCCATCTTGAAAAACGTCACTGCCATTTCTGCCGGTGATGTGCACAGCTTATTTTTGAGGAATGATGGATCGGTTTGGGGAACCGGCGATAACCGTTTCGGTCAACTGGGAGAGGCATTGTGGGATCTCTACCCGGCAGACAGACATGTCATCTCACCGGTTCAGATCACTGCTGGTGTATCCTCCGTATCTGCCGGGGCCAGTTACAGCCTGTTTCTGATGCGAGACGAATCCGTCCGGGCGTCGGGACACAATATGTTCAACAATCTGGGCTTCAAAGGTGCCAGCACACCCAAGCCGACCAAGATTTCCCTTCGCAGACGAACGCCATCAGAAATCAAAGAAGCGGAAAAGGCACGGGATGAAATCCCCGTTGATCCAGAGAAGCATTTGCCAACCTTGACCAAACCGCCGCGCACTGTGCAAACGAGTCACTGAACTGATTGGAGTGAGGTGATACTAATAAATACTGTTAGGCAGGAATAATTCCTGAGAGCATTCCGGCATCGACCACGATGATACTGCCATTCGTTTTTTCGATTTCGCAACCGGTAGCTACCGGATGATAAAGTCTCAAATGACAGAAACCGTAAACATGCCGTTGAGTAACTCCAAGTTTAAGCAATTTTTGAGACTGAGTTTCATTCTGGCGGGATTGCATGCTGCGGCGATGGTCTTCGCTTTTCTAATCTTCGGGCTTGGCCTTGAAGGCCCTCAGAACGCTGGACAGAAGATTTTGCCCGTTCTTGCGCAACCAATGATCAGCCTGATCCCCACTGATGCCCCTGTCATCGTCCAGAACCTCCTGGTATTTGTCAGCAGTTTGATTTGGGGCGGTGCAATTGCCGGGATGTTCTGCCTCTGCCGTGGTCGTAAGGTCAACTCAAGTGCCATGCCACCAAAACACAATGCCTAACAAGCGAGTGGACACCAACAGCCTACCGTCCCGAGTGGACATGCCCCTCTTTACTAATACACTTAACCCCGGAGTCGGAGCGTGCTGTCAGCGGGCAGTGACATCACTTTGACGTTCTCTCAGAAAATGGAAGCCGAGGTTTCTCAGGGAAAGAAGAATCGAACAAGATCACTGTGGATCTGGGTCGCAACATTTGTTACCGGCGGATTCTGGATTCTCTCCGTTTGGATCTGGTTCCTCGTGCGCCCCGACCCTATTCCTGAGGGAGGAGATCATACAGCTGCCATGACCGAAGTATTCGGTTTTGTGGAAGACGCAGATCAAGGGAACTATTTTACCCGGAAGCTCGCTTTGATGCGACTGCGCCTGAAAGTCGATCAACTCTCGGATTACACGGTAACGAAAGGCTTTGTCGATCCCATCAAGTTGGAATACGGAGATCGAATCTTCTCACGAGAAGAGTGGCTTGGTTTTTGACCAGGATACATTTAGACACCTCGGGTTGCCTCCAATCGAAGAGAGAACAAGCCGCGGTACACCAACTCGATCCCGCTCCGAGTCGAAAAGCCTTTCCTGATTTCGGATACTCTCCTACCATTCCACCATCGCGCACCGGATCGAGTCGGTGCGCTTGAACGTTCTGCCAAAAAAACGCGGCGTCGACCGCAATAACCAGTAATGCCGCTACATCAAGAGACTCGTCGCTTCGTTGAAGCAGGACTATTTTCTAAGCTTGCGAGTTTCGATGAGCTTGAGGCCCGGATTTCGTTGCTCGACGGAAAAAAGCGAAAAGGAGACGCATTCGAAGTTTTCGCTGAAGGTTACCTTGCCACTCAACGCAAACATGACGCTGCCCAAGTGTGGCCACAGGAAGCGACACCATCTGACGTTATCGGAAAACTTGGATTAACAAATTCCGACTACGGAGTTGATGGCGTATTCCAAACCGCGCTGGGAGAATTCAGTGCGTACCAAGTCAAGTTTCGAACGGACCGCAAGCCACTTAGTTGGCGTGAATTGTCTACTTTCATCGGTCTGGCGGACAGCGCCGAGATCAGTTCGAGAATCCTGCTCACCAATTCCGAGGAGGTCCCTTCACTGCTGAACGATCGGCGCGGGTTTTTCTGCATCCGCGGATCTGACCTCGATCGCTTGGACGCATCTGACTTTTCAGAAATTGAATCTTGGCTATCGGAAAGTTTTTCTGAATCTCCGAAGAAGGAGCCGTTGCCCCACCAAAAGGAGGCGCTCGACGCGATAATACCAGCCTTGAGGAGTTTTAAGGGACAGACCTACAGAAAGTTTTTCTTTAAGTGTTCGCAAGAACAGTTCATAGTCCCTTCATGAGAACGGCAAGACTGCTGGGAGAAGGGCGTTCGTTTTACCATGTAATGTCGCGGGTCGTGGACCGGCGGATGGTGTTTGAGGCGAAGGACAAAGAGATCTTTCGCAAGATCATGCGGAACCTGGAGGCATTTACCGGCGTCCGCGTGGTGACTTATTGTCTGATGACGAATCATTTTCACCTGCTGCTCGAGGTGCCGGACCGGGATGAGCTGCCTGCGCTTTCAGAGGAGGAACTTCTCGAAGTGCTGCCGCTGCTCTATGGCTCCACTACCGTGCTGAATGTTGCGCAGGAACTGGAACGGGCCCGGGAATTGGGCCATGAGGAGTGGCGACGGGAAATCCTGAACCGCTACGAAAGACGGCGCGGAGACCTGGGGCTCTTTCTCAAGGATCTGAAGCAGCGCGTCACGATCTACATGAACAAACGGCTGCATCGCACCGGGACCCTGTGGGAAGGGCGCTACAAGAGTGTCCTCGTCGAGGGGAGCGAGGCGGCTCTGCTCACCGTAGCGGCCTACATCGATCTGAATCCGGTTCGGGCCGGGATCGTACAGAATCCGGAGGACTACCGGTGGTGCGG
>JARGNG010000050.1 GCA_029213265.1 Verrucomicrobiales bacterium
AATGGCCTGACTTGTGGCATTGCCGACATCGAAGACAGAACCGTGCGGGGTGTGCATTGCGCTATTGAGCCATGCAGAGAATTCCTCCATCGCCGCAACTGGCGAGTAGCCTCCTGCTTTGAGAAATCCTTCCATCGTCGCCAGAATCATGGAGGTATCATCCGACCAGGTTCCTGCGGGTTGGTGGTGGGTGCCATATTCCCGCAACCCCGTGACAGGATCCTTTTTTCGGGCTGACCTTCCTGCGAACTCAACGGGCACCCCGAGAGCGTCTCCGACGACCGCGCCGAGGAGGGCGCTGCGAACCTGCTTCTCTAAGGAGGAGTCAACAGGGTTGAATGCCCGAACAAACTCTCTTTGCTCTTCCGTTTCCGGGCTCTCGGAATGAGCCGATTTCGCGCAGGCCTGCCAGCGTTCGGTGAGTAGGGAAAGGGCTTCCCTGCCCTCCAGTCCAAAGAGGTCCCGAAGTGCACATCCCGCTACGGTCCCGGTCCGTCCGCGACCACCCCAGCAATGAAGGTAGACGGTCTTGTGGCGATGGCGGGCGAGTCGGATCGCCCGGAGAATGGAGCGCATTTCATCCTGACTTTTCGGAACAGAAACGTCGCGGATGGGGTATTGGTGAAACTCCAGTTCCCCCGGGCCGATGCCGAGTTCCAGAGCGATGGACAAAGCGATCTCGCGGTAAGGCTTGAGTTCTCCCTCTTCCGTCAGGTCGATGAAGACGCGGGCCCCGGCATTCAGAATTGCTGACATTCCCTCGTGGTCTTCGAGATCATCGAAGTCGCGGGGATACTCGCCGCAGAGAATGCGGCCGGGTTCGAGCCAGTAGGAGTTGGGGAAAGGGGGTGTCATGCAGGAGCAAGTTGGCCGAAGCGGTTGGTGGCATGATTGTGTTCCGCTACGAAAGCCCGAATCGACGCTGTCAGCGGTGTATCCGGTGCCTTCTCAAAGAGTTCTTCGAAGCTGATGTGCTTGATCTCGAAGCCGTGCATTAATCGATCTCGCAATTCCTCCTCTTCGGGATAGGTCCAATCGGGGAAGCTACTGCGTGGATCCTCCGAGTTTCGAGGCTTCATCAAGTGGTGTGATGCGCGCCATTCATCAATGAGGCTTTTCGGCGAGTTTTTATATTCTTCGAATTTATACTGGTATAGCCGCGATTTGATCGCTTGCCCGACAAAGAGCTGTGGAGTTACCAGTGTGACCGTTACTTTCTCCGGAAATTTTCCGTTTGTTTGAAAAGTCATCGCGTTCTCGATGATCCGGGACAATTGATTCCGGGTCTGATCGTGGGTCACTTTCGTTGAGATATCCGAATACCATTTCATCTCGCAGAAGACGATGCTCTTTCCTTTTTGAATGTCGTAATCGATTCCTCCCGGTGTTCCCGAACGTTCCGAAATCGCACCAAGGGCGAGATCGATGTTGGTATTTCCCTCCATAATCCTGGGAGGGATCGGAAGCGCTTCGAGGCGGATCGCATTGCTCGTCTCAATCTTTTCGGCGGTTCCGGTTAGAGCCTGATAAAGGGCGTTCACGCCCGCAGCTCCATCGGACACAAAGGCGAGACTCAGCAAAAATGTCCAAACCACCTCATCGTAATAGTCCTGCTGTGGCTTGAGTTCCTTCTGCAGCCGAAGCATCAAATTATCCCAGCGACCATCAGTGATTCCGAAAAACGGCTCGAGTTCACGCTTCTGTGATTGGATTTGTTCATCTAGTTTCATATTTTTCTAAAGTCTTTCGGTGAGCATCAATAAGTGCCCCTCGCAATTCGCCCGGCTCCAGCACCTCGACCTGCGGCCCCCAGCTCAGGATCCAGCGGCTGATTTCCTCAAAGCTGCTCAGTTCGAGAATCATCTCCAGCGTTTCCTCCTTTTTCCCGATCCACCGGGTTTCCTGGCTGGGATGCCAGCGTCGTTCTGACACCATGCGTGCCGCCCAGCCCGTGAACTGGAGCACGATGCGATGGTGTTTGCCTTTCTCCTCCGGGTGATGCCAAACTCCGAAGCTGCCCCCGAGATGGTCCCGCACTGCGAAATCCGCCGGACGCGCAAAGTGGGCCTGCAAGACGCGGACCGCCTTCATCCGCTGGAGCGCGAACGTTCTTCTGGCCTTGCGATCCGGATCGTGGCCGATCACATACCAGCCTCCGTCGAAGTCGGCGAGGTGAAAGGGGCGGAGCTTCCTTGTCTCCCATTGATCACTGTCGATCTTCCGATACTCAAAGCGCAGTTCCCGGCACTCCAGCACAGCGCGGGAGACTTTCTCGAAGAGACGGACGTCAGCTGGAACCACTCCTGAATCCTTCACCGAAAACGCTTCATCCAAATCCGACCAGTGGAAGGAAACCTCCCCTTGCAGTGCTCCCGAGAGTCGCTTGAAACTCTCGCGCAGCGTCGCCTCGAGTGGAGAACCCTGGAGCGGCTCCACCGCTTTGCGGGCAAGGAAGAGCGCGACGACGTCTTCCACCGTGTAGCGCATCATGGGGAATTCATGCACGGGTCGTTCGTAGAAATACCCATGTTTGGCTCCGTCGTAGGCCAGGGGAAGCCCGAGGTCGTTCTGCATGAAGGTAATGTCCCGCTGGATCGTCTTCTGTGTCACCTCGATCTGCTCCGCGAGCTGGCGGCAGTTGGGGAAACGACCCCGCTGGATGGCTTGGTGGATCGTGAAGATTCGCTCAATAGGGCGGCGAGTGTCGCCGGAGCGAGACTTCCGGGAAGCGGCGGCGGACTTCTTTTTTGAGGCGACTTTTTTGGCTGACATCGGAAAGAGTATACACCATGGGTCACCCAGTAGCAGTCCTACCCTGAAAGGTGGGCAGGCAGATTGGATGACTCCTGCGCTGGTTTCCGTTCATACCCCGCCGAGGGATGAGTCGGCCATCCCTAGAGGAGCGGAGATTTTGAGTTGGCTGGCCCGCAATCCAGATGTGCGTTTGCTATTCTCTCCGAATTCTGAGGATTCTAGAATCTCTTTCAATGTTGAACAAAGCGAATTGCCTTGAGTAGGTTTTTCGTGATGTGACACAGTCCTGTCGAATCTTATGATATTGCTTCACGAAAATTTCGAAAGCGAGTTGGCCCGTCTTGCTGGCGAAGCGGAGGAGATCAAAGTCCTGATTGCTTTCCTCACCGAAAAAGGACTTGAGTGGTTGCCGGAAGAAAAAACTCCACTGTCGGAGTGGATCGTCGGCACTGATTTGGGGATCACCTCACCGGGAGCATTGAAAATGCTTCAAGGGCGTGAGGCCAAAGTTTGGGTATTCCGGGAACCTGGGCGAATGTTCCATCCCAAAGCAGTTTACCTGCGCACCGCTTCTGCAGAGTATCTTTTCGTCGGATCGACCAATCTGACGTTCTCTGGAATCAGCAGCAATCATGAGGTCAGTGTTCTTTTCGAACGCACCGACGAAAATGAAATGGCGTTTTCAGACTTTCTCTCTCATTTTCGTTCACTGAGGGAGAGGGAGCATTGTTTCGTGCCAGATGACTCATTTTTCGAATCCTACTCACAGAGCGATCTCCAGAGTCGACTCGGATTCCAGTTGCGGAAGCAGACCGACCTAACGCCCAATCAGGAAAAAGAGGGATCACTGAGCTTTTCTTCTGAAAAAATTGAGACACTACAGCAGTTTCTCCAAGCGATAGGAAAAGGGTTTCCCGTTCTCGATCGCAGTGAAACAAGGAACAAGGCAGATCATCCTTTATCGGTTATCAACCGCGAGTTTAATCCTGTCTTCTCCGAGATCGTAGGATCCATTTCAGACGGTCGGTTAACGGGGTGGTCTGTCCTCTACTACAATGCTCAATGGTATAGAATTCCGAATATTCTAGCGACGAACGAGGAGCGGGAACCGTTTGAGAAAAACAATCTGAATGGAAGGCTTTGCCTGCAGATTCATTTTTCGGAGGACTATCAGATCGTCAGTTTCAGTGTTGTATTGATGTACAATGTGCCTCGCTCAAATAATGCGGGTATCATGCCGGATCAGGTTGAAAATAGATTCCGAAATGTGCTTCGTCATATCGAGTCCTACACCTCCGATGCGGTTGTCGACGAGGGTGCATTTCTCCATTGGGACTACGACAAAGATCAAGTTTTGTGGTCGAAACCTCTTCTCAGCTATCGGTTTCGATTGGCGGAACTTCCCAAAGATGAAACGCTCTGTCAAAAGCTGTCGCGTCTCGCCAGCGCTTTGAATGGATCTCTTGCCATTCAGTAGTGGGTCACCCTGCGGTTGTCCCACCTCTCGTGCGATTCTCACTGCATGAGCACGAAATCCACCACCCCGCCCGTCACCGAAATCGCCTACCTCCTCGATATGTCGGGGTCGATGAGCCCCCACACCGAAGCGGCTATTTCCAGCTTCAACGAATTCCTCCGCGAGCAGCAGGAAGTCGATGGGATCGCCCGGCTCAGCCTCGTTCTCTTTGACGACCAGTATGAGTTGCCGATCGACAATTTCCCCGTCAGTGAGGTGACCTGCCTCGACACCGAGATCTATCGTCCCCGCGGAACCACCGCCCTGCTCGATGCAGTCGGAAAGACGATTCGCGCCTTCCGCAAACGGATCAAGGCCCTGCCGAAGGATCAGCGCCCCGACCAGGTCATCTTCGCCATTTTCACGGATGGGCTTGAGAATGCTTCGAGAAAATACAGTTGGCAGGACATCGCCGGGATGATCCAGAAGCGACAGAAAAAGAATGGCTGGGAGTTCCTCTTCCTCGCCGCCGGACAGGATGCGATTGCCTCCGCCGCCCAGATGAATATCCACGCCCACAACGCGGCCACCGCCTCTGTGGGAGAGACCGGAGTCCGAGGATCGCAGCGCGCCATGAGCCGAAAAGTCCGGGCGATGCGAATGGCAGACGCGGATGCTGCGGACTTTAGTGCACCGATGGAAGACATCCTGCGGGAGGAAGAAGGACGGGAGGATTGAGGTTACTTCACTTCTTCGCGTAAATTCTTCGCTCCCCTGTATTTCTTGATCTGTTAGCTTTCGTCTCGTGAATCTCTTGTTTGGCAGCGCTCTCGACGGCGCTTCGTGTCCCTCCGCATGGATGGAACCGGGGCGGATGATCTGTGGCCCTGAAGGCCTCCTCAATGCTTTGGAGGTGGCTCTCGGGCTGCCTCCTCTACCTGGGAGCAGCGAAATCGAGAGGCTGATCTCCTATCGCGAGGCACTCCAGGAATACCTGAAAAATGATCCGTCCGCCTTCTACCAACGCTCCTTCGAGGCGGAGAGCTTCTCTTCCAGTCGGGTTCTTCTCCGTTGGAGAGACGAACTTCGTTTGGCAGGGTGGGCCGCAGAGCTTGAGGCCGGGGAACCGTCCCCATCGCGACTTACTACTTTTGGAGCGGTTGAGAGAGCGGCGAGTGAGGAAGAGGCGTTTCTGTCCGGACCAGCGGAGCGGATCGATCGAATTCTGACGGCGTTGAAGAGTGGCCTTCGGTCGGGAATCGACTCGATTAGTGTGGTTGATCCAATGGCGTCGCTCCCTTCCAAATGGCGCGAGCTACTGGAGGCACTCGGGGCTCAGTATGAAGAGGGGATGCCCGACAAACCGTTCGCCCCTCCCGGTTCCCAGTTGCACTTTCTCCAGGGTCGTCTGCTCGGGATCGAAGGGTCCGGCGAGAGAGCCGGGGACGATACGATTCGGATCGTGGAGGGCGGCTCGGAAGTCGACTTGGCTCGGGCAGCGGCACAGAATTGGACCGACTCGGGAAGCCTTTTGAATGCCGTGCTCCTCGTGCCGCCAGATGGCCGAAGCCGGTTGAACGAATTTCTGGGCCAGAGAGATCTTTCCCTGGTTGGTGGAACAGAGGGCAATCCAGGCGGAGTCCTTTCGCAGCTTCTGCCACTGAGCTTGCGGCTGCTCTGGGGCCCTTTCGATCCACAGGCCTGGCTTGAGTTTCTGCTTCACCCGGTTGGTCCCGTTCCGAGAGGACTGTGCTTTCGACTTGCCCGGGCGATCAATGAAATGCCGGGGAGAAACAACCGGGAATGGCGAAGGGCGATTGAGAGAGCGCGGGAGAAAGCGGCCGACGATACCCATCAGACCGCACGCATTGAAACGGCGATCTCCGAATGGTTCGATTTGCCGGAGTATCCCCGGGAGGAAGGCGCCCCGACTGAAGCTGTTGTCGACAGGGTATCTCGACTGGCTCGCTGGATGAAATCTGTAGGGCTTGCCAAGCAAGCAGACGATCCGGAGGCAGCTCAATCCTGGCTGTTCACCGCTCATGCCGTGGAGAGTTTTGCGAGGGCGATCGGGCAGCTGGAGCGGGTCATTCCGCAAGATCTGGATCGACTCATCAGTCTCTGGCTATCCGGTGCGGAAAGGGGCGCACGCAGCCTCGCGGAACTGGGCGGTCCGGTGACACTCTCCTCACCCGGGCAGGTTCTGGAGCCGGTTCCCGATCTTTATTGGTGGATCCCTTCCGCCTCGGGAGTTCGCCGATCACCTTGGACGTCTGGAGAACGGAATTGGCTGTCGTCGCAGGGAGTGAATCTCGTCTCTGCGGAGGCCCTCCTCGAAGCCGAAGAGAACGCGGGATACCGCGCCGTATTGCAGGCGACCGATTCGCTCACCCTGTTTGTTCCGACCGGACCGGAGGCAAGCCGTGCCGCGCCGATCGTGACGAGGATTCTGGCAGAGCTGGAGTCTTCTCCCACTGAGGAAGCGATCTCTCTGATTCAGGTGGAACCTATCTCCGTCCATCCTCTCCCGGAACCCCAGCGCTGGTGGCAACTCTCCGATTCCTCTCTGTTGATTCCAAGGGAAAGCGAATCGTTCTCCTCTCTTTCCAAGGCGATCTACAGTCCCTATCAGTGGCTGTTCAGCTACCAGGCTCAGCTTGAGGCAGGAGTGTTGTCTGGTTTCGGGGTGGACTCGGATGCGCGCCGAAGCGGGACGCTGCTGCACGAACTCGCCGGCAAGCTACTCGGTCCTGATCCAGTGAGTGGAGAGCCTCAGAGCGTTTGGGCCGGGATGGATCAAGGGGCCGTGCTTGCGTGGATTGAGCGCGAATGGCCTGCGATTCTGGCGGAGTGGGGCGCACAGTTTCTGCTGCCGGGGCACGAAGCCAATCGGAATCGCCTCCTTCACACGGCACGACAGTCGTTGTGGCGTCTCGTGGAGTCTCTCCAGAGTGCCGGAGTGACCGAAGTGGAGGTGGAGAAGAAAGTCTCCGGTGTTCCCCTCGGGGACGGGGAACTCAACGGCCGCATTGACCTCGTGGCACGCTCACCCAAAGGGATTGCCGTCATCGACTTGAAACTGGGAGGAAAAACGATGAGGGAGACAGAACTCAAAGAGAATCGGCATCTGCAACTTGCGGTGTATGGCCACCTTTTGAGGGAGACGGAAGGAATCGACCCTCACACCGCCTTCTTTATTTTCAGGAATTTCGCCCTCCTGACCCGGACGAAGGAGTTCTTTCCGGACGCCTATCCCGTAAGTCTCGCGAACGAGGGCGATGCCTCCGAGTGGAGCGGCTGCTGGGGGGAATTTTTACAGGTCTGGGACTGGCGAAAGTCTCAGTTTGCGACCGGATTGATCGAGGTGACCACGGGAGATACGGAACCCGATCGGACACCTCCGCTGGAACATTGGAAAGCTCCCGACGGAGCGGACACCTACAACGATTTTGATGCACTGACCGGATGGCTGAGAACCTCTTAGAAGAAAAGATCGAATTTGTCACTGCCAGCGCCGGCACGGGGAAGACCTATCGGCTGGTGGAGACCGTTTTCGATGCGGTGATGGACGGCAGTGCCCGACCGGAAGGTATTGTGGCGACGACGTTCACCGAGTCGGCCGCCGCCGAGCTGCGCGAGCGGCTTGAAATCCGCTTTTATGGAGCACAACGACACCGGGAGGTCATTCGCCTGCGTGAAGGCTACGTGGGGACGGTCCACAGCGTCTGTCTGGAATTCCTGAAACGATTCGCATTCGAGGCGGGCTTGCCGCCCGAGGTCGGCGTCCTTGACGAGAACGAGGGGATTCATCTCCTCAACCAGGCAATGGATGAGGTTCTGGGCAGTCAGTCGACAGTCGAGCTCATGGAACTCGCCCGGCGTATCGGGCAATACGATGCTTGGAAAGATAGCTATTTTTACCAGGACACGATTGGCTCTCTCGTCGGTGCGGCCCGGGCAAACGACATTGCTCTGGAGCGGTTGGTGGAGATGGCAGCTGCCAGTTGGTCTGAGATGCAGTCGCTTCTCGATCCGCCTGTGGACGTTGATCTTGATGCGGGGCTCGCCTCGGCGATTGATGCGGCGCTTCGTGATATGCCGGAGGTGCCAGGCACGAAGGGATCGCAGGACTACAGGAGGTTTCTAGTCGGGGTACGGAAACAGTTGGACAGTGGACTGCCGTGGTCTCAGTGGTTGAAGTTGTCGACCGAAACTCCCAAGAAGGCGGAGATTGATGCGTCCGATCCCGTTCGCATTGCTGCCAGCCGGTTCGAGGAGCATCCCCAGTTTCATGCGGATCTGGAAACCTATCTGGTCACGGTCTTCGATATCGCTGCTCGCGTGGGGGATCGGTTCCAGGCCTTGAAGCGCGAACGCGGCGTGGTCGATTTCCAGGACATCGAGAAGGAGATGCTCGACCTCCTTCGCACCAGCGAGACGTGCCGGGAAACCCTTTCCGAGGAAATCGACTTGTTGGTCGTGGATGAGTTTCAGGACACCAGCCCAATCCAGCTCGCTCTGTTTTCCGAACTGGGGAAGTGTGCCAAGAGGATCGTCTGGGTGGGCGATGTGAAACAATCGATCTACGAGTTCCGGGATGCGGATCCGCAGTTGATCATGGATGCGGTCGCTGGCGCGAAGAAATTGGCACCCCTAGACACCTCATGGCGAAGCACACCCGATCTGGTGAAGTTTGCCAATGCGCTCTTCGCAGCCCCTTTCAAGAATCGGATCGATCTGCCCGAGGACGAGACGATCATCCAGGCGCATCGCGCACTTTCATCGGAAGCGCCTGCCTCGGTCGAGATCGCCCGGATCTCCTCGGGACTTTTCAATAAAGGCAACGGGAAACCGAAGGCTCTCACGAATGCCCGGAAACCAGAAGTGTTCGCAGATCTCGTGGAAGACATCCTGAATCGCGCCGAGCCCATTACGGTCAAGTCATCCGTCTCGAAGGAAAATCCTTTGGGCAAAACCCGTGCCCTTCGGACAGGTGATCTGGCAATCCTGGTGCGGTCACATAAACAAGCCCAGGCAATCGCAGGCGCGCTGAATGGTCGGGGCATCGAGGTAGCGATTGCGAGTGCCGGGCTGCTCTCCACTCCGGAGTGTCGTCTTGCCATGGCTTGCTTCCGGCGACTGCTGGATCCCCGGGATTCGTTGGCAACGGCGGAGATCATTGCCTTCGAGAACGAGCATCCCACGGAGGAATGGATCGAGCAGCGAATTCGATTCGTCCGGGAGGCCGAAGAGAAAGGTGAAGATCCTTCCCGATGGGGGCTGGAGGGCGACCTCGTTTCGCCGGCACTGGTCTGGCTGGAAGAAAGCCGTGAGGAAGAGCCCATCGATCTGTTGTCTCCCCTTCGACTATTCGATCTCGCGTGCGTGGCGGCCGATGCCTCCCGTATCGTCGCACGTTGGGGGGCTACGACAGAGCATTTCCGGCAGCGAGAGGCCAATCTCGAGCAGCTGAGGAGGCTCTTCTGTGATTATCAGGATCGCTGCGCCAATCTTGGGATCCCGGCCACGACGATGGGACTACTCGCTTACCTGGCCGAGGTCGAAAAGAGGGGAGAAGACCAGCAGGCCCTCGATCCGGGTGCGGATGCGGTCCACGTCTCCACCTATCATGGCGCCAAGGGCCTTGAGTGGCCGGTCGTAATTGTCGCGGATCTCGACAGCGAGATCCGATCCCGGCTCTATTCGCTTCGCAGTGTCAATCTGGCTTCGGACAAGAAGATCCAGTTAAGCGATCCGCTGGCAGATCGAGGGCTGCGGCTTTGGCTGAACCCCTTCGGCAAGAGTGGCTCTGATACTCTGGATAAAATGGAAGATTCGGAAACCGGTCGCGATTCGTTGCGCCGGGCTGAGGACGAAGAGTTGCGCCTCCTCTATGTGGGAATCACCCGGGCACGTGATCGTATCGTTCTCCCCTTGGAGACGGGCATGGAACACCCTTGGTTGAATTTGGTCGGCGCCCCCGCCGATGCGCTGCTCGGGCTTGAAGAAAGTGGAGTCGTTTCGTTCGACGGATCCAACTCACTTTCGGTTCGAGTTGCGGATTTCCTATGGAAAGAGCCGCCCCCTCTCCCGGAACCGGCGAGTGAGATCGACTTCCCGATTCGGGCGGATCAACGCACGGAAAAGCTGCTCGCTTCGCTGGTGCCGTCTGGGCAACCGGCTATCCCTGGAGCCTCCATCGGGGAGATCATCGAGTTTGGAGAGCGGTTGGCCTGGAAGGGGAATCCCGATCCCGGCACGGTCGGCGACGTCATGCACCGGATCTTCGCCGTCGAGATTCTCAATCCCGAGTCGGACGAGGGCGTCCGCCTGCAACGGATCTCCGACTTGCTTGCGGGGTATGACTTGGAATCTCACCTCGAGCCGTCAACCGTTGCCGCGACAGTGGACCGCTACCGCGCTTTCGTGAAAGAGCAGTTCTCGCCGATTTCGGAGCAAGTCGAAGTGCCTTTTTCGTATCTGAATGAGTCAGGCCAGCGTGTCAGTGGCTTCATCGACCACCTGCTCGAGACGGAGGCGGGGCCGGTCATTCTTGATCACAAGATCTTTCCCGGGAAACGGGAGGATTGGGAGGCGAAGGCGCTGAGCTATTCGGGGCAGCTTCAAACCTATGCCGAAGCAGTTGGTTCGGCAGGCCATCCGGTAACAACCCGTATTCACCTTGTGACAGCAGGAGCTATCCTTGAGGTTCAACCCTAGCTGACTCCATCGAAGATTCGCAATGCAAACTTAAGTCGCCAGCTCATCATGCATCCAGGTCAGCCGATGCAGGAACCAACAACCGCCGCCCTCTTGACCGGCCTCAAATTCAGTGGTCGAATGAAGGCACCGCTACCGTTGTTATCCGATGTTTCCTCGATCATTTTGGAATTGAGGCGCAGAAAAAACCAAATCCGACACAAAACAATTTCTTACATGAAGCTACGAACAAGAAGCCGAGAGTCAGACCCAAATCTAAAATCTCGCGGATCTCAATCATGCCGCCTTTCGAGCATAGCTTAGAATCAGTCTTTCACGCGTGGTGTGGCCGTTTCACTGGCGAAGATGGCGATAGTTTCCGAATTTAAAAGGGATGACTCGGCAAATTAAACGCGCGAATCAGAACAGCGTTTTCGGGAGGCGAGAACCATAGTGAAGTCAACACCTCAGCGCCGATGAACCAACTCTCAGCCAAAAGCCCCATTGCCTAAGCCGCAAGCATCAGTCTTCTACCATGGAAAATTCCTTATTGGAAAAAATTGAGTCCTCCCTGAGCAAAAGCTCCAAGAGCTCGTCCGTAAACATCGTCAATGACAAGCTCACGCTCTCTGTCTTCGATCTGCTCAAAAAAAGCCTCAGCCGGGTTGCCGAGATCAATTTGGTGCTCCGTGATAAAAATGTCGATCTCCCCGCCGACTCCCTCGTCCGCGAGTTCGAGCTCAACCCTAGCGAGGCACTTTTCAATGCCTACGACATCACTCAGAAAAATAAACTTCAGCACTTTGAGCAGGCCAAACAAATGGCCTCGTTCATCGAAGCCCACGTCAGCGTCAAGAAGACGACTCCCAAGTGCCAGATCAAAGGCAACGTCCTTCTCGTCGATGATGACTTCATGATTCAAGGCTCGTCTTCCTTGGAGCTCGCTCCAAAGAGCTCCAGGTCGAGAGTCAGCAATATCAATTTCGACAGCATCATCAGCGACACGATGGACAAAGGCCAGATTGTCGCCGCCCGGGAGACCTTCAACCGTATCTGGAACAACGACGATCTCACGGACGATTATAAGCAGGAAATTCTGAACCGACTGGAAGCCCTTTACAAAGAACACTCCCCGGAGTTTCTCTACTACTTCACCCTCCACTCACTCTTTGGCCACCAGCTCGACTCAGGCATCGACCGTTTCGAGGAGGACAACATGCGTTTCAAGGAAACGAAGATCTGGAACATGCTCTATGACTTCCAGAAAGATTGCGTCCTCTCAGCGATCCAGAAGATCAACAAATACAACGGCTGCATCATTGCAGACAGCGTCGGTCTCGGGAAAACTTTCGAGGCTCTGGCCGTGATCAAATACTACGAACTACGCCAGGACAATGTTCTCGTGCTCACTCCCGCCAAGCTCTACGACAACTGGAACTCATTCAAAGGTGCCTACAAAGACAGCGTCCTCGACGAGACATTCTACTACAAGATCATGTTTCACACGGATCTCTCCCGCTACAAAGGAGACTCGAAAAGCGGATGGGATCTCGCTCGCTTCGATTGGAGTAAATTCGATCTCGTTGTCATCGACGAATCCCATAACTTCCGCAACCGGGTAGAGCGCGATGAGGAAGAGGGCTTCACCCGCTACCAGCGTCTCCTTTACGACGTGATCAAGAGCAATCAGAAGACCAAGGTTCTCCTGCTCTCAGCTACCCCGGTCAACAACTCCCTCAAAGACCTCCGCAATCAGATCAGCATCATCACTGCCGACAACGACAGCGCCTTCGAACAAGATGGTATCCCGAGCGTCAGCAGCACCCTCAATGAAACCACCCGGGCGATCGGCCAATGGAACGCGGATGAGGAGGCTGACAAGTCTCAGCTGCTCGACTCACTCCCGTCCAGCTTCTACACCATCCTGGAGAAAATGACCATCGCTAGGAGTCGCAAGCACATCACCGAGTTCTACAAAAACTCTGACGTCGGCACCTTCCCGGAAAAGCTCAAGCCGGATACCTACACGCCGCATATCGACACCGAAAAGACCTTGCTCGACTTCCACGAGACCAATCTCAAGCTCGAAGAGCTGCTCCTGGCGGTTTACATCCCGATGAATTACATCAAGCCCGAGCACCGGGCCTACTATCGGGAAAAATACCAAACCACACGCGATGGCAAAGTCATCTTCAGCCACGAGGACCGCGAGTTCCTGACCGCCAAGATGCACCGCTTCAACCTCTTCAAGCGGCTGGACAGCTCCATTGCCGCCTTCCACCAGACCCTCACCCGCCTGTTGGCGAAGATCGATAGCTTTATCACTGTCCTGAAATCTGAAACCGCTGATCTCAGCTACGAAGAGGAAGACGATTCAGAAGACCAGGGCGCAGCGCTCGATTACAAATACGACCTCAAAGTCGCCCACCTCAAACGCGAGGAGTACCTCACCGATCTCGAAGCCGACAAATTCCTCATCTCTGCGATCCTCAAGGAGTCCCAACAAATCCTCGACGAGAAGCGGGACAACAAACTCCTCACCCTCACTGAGCTGATTCAGGCCAAGGTCCGCGACACCCCATACAATCCCGGCAACAAAAAGATCCTCATCTTCTCCGCATTCGCAGACACCACGCGCTACCTCTACTCGGAACTCGAGCCACTTTGCAACGATGCCGGCCTCACCCTGGCCACGATCTCCGGCACCGGTCCGCCGAAGGTCAACGACAAGCGGGTCGATGCTTCCTTCCATGGCGTTCTCTCCGCCTTCTCTCCGAAGTCCAAGCTCCGCAACGAGCTCGCGCCGGAAGACCAGGTCGATATCCTCATCGGCACCGACTGCCTCTCCGAGGGGCAAAACCTTCAGGACTGCGATTGCGTGGTCAACTACGACGTGCAGTGGAACCCGGTCACCCTGATCCAGCGCTTTGGCCGGATCGACCGTATTGGCAGCGTCAATACCCACATCAAGATGATCAGCTTCTTCCCCGACGTGGACCTGAACGAGTACCTCGATCTCGAGAACCGGGTGAAAACGAAGATGGTCACCGCCAACCTCTCTTCCACCGGTGGCGATGACATCCTCACACCGGAGATGAATGACATCAGCTTCCGCTCGCGTCAGCTCAAGCGCCTCAAGGACGAAGTGATCGAACTGGAGGACACCAATGAGAACCTCTCCCTCACGGATCTCAACATGAACGAGTATCTCTACGAGCTGGCCGAATACCTCAAGCAGACCCCCGACCTCACGACCACACCCACCGGGATCTACTCCATCGTCAGTGCGGGCCGGGCTTCCAGCACCATTCTTCCCGAGGATGCCCACGGCGTTCTCTTCTGCTTCAAGCACCGCAATATTTTTGATAAGCCGAAGAGCGATAGCTCTCTTTACCCGTACTACCTCGTTTACGTGGCACAGGACGGCACCATCCGACTTTCCAACAACCAGGCGCGGGAGTCCCTCAAATTCCTCCGCAAAGCCTGTATCAACCAGAGCAACCCCATTCCCGAACTCGTAGAGGCCATGCTCGCCGAGACAGATGAGTGTCGCAATATGTCCACCTACTCCTCCCTCCTCAATCAGGCGATCCAGTCCATCCAGAAAAAGGAAGCGGAATCCTCAGAGGAAACCGTCTTTGACTTTGGCGGCTTCAACAATCCCTTCGCCGAGGAAGACGCCGATGACTTCGAGCTCATCTCCTTCCTCATCGTTCGCCCTTAATTTATTGTATGGTCGAGATCCCGTCATCCTACCTGATCGGCAGCCAGGGGAAGCAGCTCAATAAAAAGAACTTCATCCCGGGTGACGCCACCACCAGTGATAAGCGCCGCCTCCGTGAGTGTCTCGGAAAAGTCGTGCTCACCCATCAGATCGCCGGAGAGGATATCCCGTCACGCATCGATGAGCATTACCACTGTGCCGTCATCCTCTTCCTCGACATCCAGCTCACCGATCTCAAGCACAAGGACTTCGCGGCAAAGCTCGTCCAGCCCCTGATGAAGCCCTTCGCCGTCCTGCATTTCCATGATGGTGCCGGCAACCACGCCCTCTCCTTCTCCCACAAGCGACTCAACAAGCTCGACCCCGGGAATATCGTCGTCGAGCAAGCCTATTGCACAGACGCCTTCACCACGCCACCTTCGACGCTCGCCTTTCCGGCCCTGATAAACCGGAACTCCAAGCGCGATCTCTATCTTGAGGCTATGACCAAGGCCTATCTGATTGACCACCCAAAGCTCTTCATGGGTGCCGAGCAATTACTGCACTCAAAGCTCTGGTATCAGGCCAGTAAGGTGATTGATCTTTTCGATTCCCTCAAAACACTTCAGTCTCTCAAACAACAAAAGCAAAAAGCGAGGACCCAGGCGGAAAAAGCCTCTCTCAACAGCCAGCTCAAGATCGCACTTCAACAGACCAAATCTCTCCATTCTTAAATTCTAATTCCTTTACTAAAATGTCAGACTACCCAACCGTCCCACAGGAAATCAGTCAGCCCATCAGCGAGAACCTGCAAAAGCTCGCCGAGCTCTTCCCTGCCGCCGTCAAGGATGGCGCACTCGATGTCGAAGCGTTGCAGGAGGAACTCGGAGACTTTGCGGAAATCCAACCCGGTGATGAAAAATACGAGCTCAACTGGATTGGGAAACAGGCAGCGAAGAAAAAGGCCTTTGAGCCGCTGCTGGGCAAGACTCTCGCCCTGAAGGACGATGGGAAGAATACTGACACGACGGAAAACCTCTACATTGAGGGCGACAACCTCGAGGCCCTCAAGTTGCTGCGTCAGAACTACTACGGTGAGGTGAAGATGATCTACATCGATCCGCCTTATAACACCGGGAATGATTTTGTTTATAATGATAAGTTCAAAATCCGAGAAGATGAAAGCAATGTGGAGGAGGGTGCTGTATCGGAAGATGGCACTCGTCTAGTGAAGAACGAAAAATTATCAAATAGATTTCACGCAAGATGGCTCGATATGATGTATCCGCGTCTTAAGGTTGCAAAAAACCTTTTGGACAATGACGGGGCAATCTGTGTCTCGATCAACGACGACGAAGAAGCAAACTTAAGGCGAATTCTTGATGAGGTGTTCGGGACCGAAAATTACGTTAATACAATCAGCGTTTTGGCGAAGGTTGCCGCTGGAGCGTCTGGCGGAGGAGAAGACAAAAGATTGAAGAAGAATATCGAATATATCTTAGTCTATGCCAAATCCCTGCAGACACTCAATCCACTTACACACTTGTTCACGTCGCGTCCGCTTGTGGATGTCATCGATGAAATGCGTAAAGACGGTGAGAGTTGGAAGTACACCAGCATACTTCTTCCGTTCGCAGAAGATCGGGTGCATTTCAAATCCGTTAAGGACGGGGACGGGAACGCGATTGAAATATATAAACGGGGAGGGATTTCCAGAACAACCATCGCCCGTGTCATCAAGGAAGAAGACATCACTGAAGAGGAGGCGTACACTAAATACTTTCAGTCAATTTTCTCTGACACAAACGCGCAAACAAGCATAAGAACTCGTGTTATTGATGCTGTAGGTAGTCTAGATGAGGGTGAATGCCTTGAGGTAGAGTATGTGCCGCGTTCTGGAAAAGATAAGGGTATTCTTGTTACGCATACATACATTAGTAATACCGTTCGTAGGGTTATCTGGCTTTCCGACGTTGCGGATAGTGAAGATGGAGTGATAATCAAACGCGAGAAACTCGGGACCTTCTGGGAGGACTTCGACTACAACAATGTGGGCCGGGAGGGAAGTGTTCCTTTTCCCGACGGAAAAAAGCCGATTAGCCTCCTTAGTCACTGTATATCAATATATAAAGACACGGAAGGAGTGTTTCTTGACTTCTTTTCAGGTTCAGGATCATTCGCTCATGCAATTATGGAAGCCAATAAGAGAGATGGAGGCAGGCGGCGTCATATTTCGATCCAACTTCCCGAACCCATTCAAACTAGAAACCCCCGATATTCCAAGGCGGTGGAATTTTACGAAGAGAACAACATCCCTTTAATAGTATCAGAAATCGGTAAAGAACGAATCCGCCGCGCCGGCGATAAAATCATTGAGGAACTCCAAGCAGAACGCGCCAAACTCGAAGCCAAGGGCAAGCTCGAAGAAGAATCCAACCCCTACATCCTCGACCCCGACTCCCTCGACATTGGCTTCAAATCCTTCCGCATTGAGGACACCAAGATCAACTGGCTCAAGAAAGACCTCCGTGGCGAGGACCTTGAAGCGGAAGCAGGTCTCACCACCCAGGACGCCCTAGACTTCGTTCCCGGCTTCACCGATCAGGACATCGTCTATGAGCTCATGCTCCGCCAGAGCAACATCCCGCTCACCCACAGCATTTCGCAGCCGGACAACACGGGGAAGCGCACCTACCTCTACGGAGATGCCTATCTCGTCTGCCTGGAAGAAAGCATCACCAAGGAACTCGTCGAAACCCTCGCCGCTCTTGAGCCCACCCCGCTCAAATACTTTTTCCGCGACTCCGCCTTCGGCAAGGACATCGCCCTCAAAGACGAAACCTTCCGCCGCCTCAATGCCGAGATCGCCAAAAACTTCGGTGACGATGCCGAAGCCTACACCGTGGAATTCATTTAAGCCTCACTTTCTGATTCCATGTCTACCAAAGTAGAATTCAAGTTCGACAGCGCCCTGCCCCATCAGGCAAAGGCGATCGACAGCACGGTCGCCATCTTCGACAACATCCCCAAACGCCACCAGGGACTCTACGCGAACAGCGCCAGCTACATGCTGGAGCCGCGCAACCCGCAGATCACGCTCGGCACCAGGCTCTTGGAGAACCTCCAGCAGCTCCAACTCGGAAACGAGATCTTTGTCGATGAAACCCTCCACAATGGCCACTTCGCCATCGAGATGGAGACCGGCACCGGCAAGACCTACGTTTACCTCCGCAGCATCCTCAGCCTCTACGAGACCTACGGATTCAAAAAGTTCATGATCGTTGTCCCCAGCGTCGCGATCCGCAAAGGCGTGGAGAAAACCTTGGAACAGCTCCAAACCCACCTCAAGACCCTCCACAACGTCGATATCTCCAAGCACAGCTTCGTTTACGACTCCGGCAATCTCGGCCGCATGAAGACCTTCGTGGAAACCCACGATCTGGACATCTGCGTCATCAACGCTCAAGCCTTCGCCAGCGCCAAAACCCTGATCCAGAAGGAGCAGGAACAGGGAGGTGATATCCTCTGGGAGCAGATCAAGGACATCCACCCCATCGTCATCATTGATGAACCCCAAAAGGTCGAGGGCTCAAAGAAAAAGCCTTCCAAATCCCGCGAGCAGCTCAGTGAACTCAGCCCTCTCTTCGAGCTGAAGTACTCCGCCACCCATCGCATGGAGTTCCCCTTCAACATGCTCTACTCGCTCGACTCTTTTCAAGCCTACGAGCAACAACTGGTCAAACGGATCCGCGTCAAAACGGTCTACGGCCAGATCCCCAAGGACCAGCCCTACATCCGCTACGTCAAGTTCAACCGCGACCTCACCGCAACCATTGAACTCTTCACCCAGGAACAGGGTGGACGCATCAAAGCCACCAAGCACCGCGTTGAGAACAATGCCGACCTCCACGAACTCTCCGGCAACCTCCCTCAGTATGCCGGCTACCGCATTAACGCCCAGCCACACAAGGAAAAGCCCCTGGCGATCAACACGGGGGCCGTTGAGATTGATCTCGATGAAGGTTCCACCAACATGGAAATGGCCCAGAACGAAGCCAAGCGTATCCAAATCCGCCTTGCTATCGAAAGCCACTTTGACAAGCAATGGGAGCTGCTCGACGCCGGTCACGACATCAAAATCCTCACCCTCTTTTTCATCGATGAAGTGGCCAAAGTCCGTGACGATGAACAGCCCGACGGCCGGGGTGAATACCTGAGAATTTTCGACGAAGAGTACGAGGCCTATCTCAACAAGGCCGAAACGCAGTTCAAGCTCAACGAATATCGCTACCTCTTTCCTAAAGACGTTACCACCGAGAGCGTCCGGGAAGGCTACTTCGCCCGGGATAAGAAGAATGCCGTCGCCGAGCTCAAATACAACAGGGCAGGCACGGCTGTTCTCACCAAATCCCAGGAAGACATCGACCGCGGCATCGAACTCATCCTCGAAAAGAAAGACGAGCTCATCACCTTCAAGGAACCCCTCGCCTTTATCTTCTCCCACTCCGCCCTCCGCGAAGGCTGGGACAATCCGAACGTCTTCACCCTTTGCACCCTACGCAAAAGCAATAGCGACATTGCCAAGAAACAGGAGATCGGTCGGGGTCTTCGCCTCCCGGTCGACATCAACGGGAACCGCATCACGAGCGAGCAACACAACGTGCTCACCGTCATCGCCAACGATCACTACGACCACTTCGCCGACACCCTACAGAAAGACTTCAACGAGGAAATGGGCTTCCACCGGGACGAGGTGACGCAGACCTTACTGCAGAACACCCTGGTTGCCGCTGGCATCCCCACCGAAAAAATCACTCCTGACCTCGTCAATGCCCTCCGCACCGAGCTCACCCGCAAAAAAATCATCACGGACAAGAACATCCTCACCAAGGATGCGGCGGAGAAAATCACCGAGATCAACTTTGCTCATGAAACCCTCCAGGAACACGCCATCAACATCAAAAAGCAGTTCAACCAGCTGATGGAGAAAAAGGGCTCTCGCAAGGTCAAGATCGAAAACGGTGACGTCGATCCCATCACCAACGCCGAGTGCAAATACGTCCAGGAAGGTGACTTCAAAAGTATTCTGGATCATCTCACCACCCACCTCAGCAAACGCACCCTCTACCAATTTGAGCTCGATTCAGATGATTTTATCGGTCGATGCATCAGGAAGTCCAACGAGCATTTCAGAGGCCGCAAGCTGATATTCACCACCAAAGTGGAGACGGGTGATGTTGGCTTCGACGAGGCGGGCAAAGTGATCACCACCCAGGACAATATCGTTCGTGAAGAAGAAACCGAATACACAACGACTCCAACCCAATTTCGCAAAACCGACCTCCAGATCGTCGATCACATCATGTATCACACCATGATGCCCCGCATGGCCATTCTCGAGATCGTCAAAGGCTTCCACAACCGGGAGCTCCTCAATTCTCAGGACATCCTTGAAGAATTCACCCAACTCATCAGCAAGCTCCTCACTGCCGCAAAAGCGAAAGCCGTCCATGCCTACGAAGTCGTCCAGGGATACGAACTCGACCGCTCCCAGATCCTCGAAGCAGACGTCATCGACGAAGAGCTTCTCGCCAAACAGATCAAACGGGTCTACCGCACCAAGCCAGCCAGCAAAAGAGCCGTCCATGAGTACTACAACATGGATAGTGACGGCGAATTCGACTTCGCCGAACAGCTCGATGCCGACGAAAAGGTGATCCTCTTCACCAAGCTCAAAAAGGGAGGGTTTGTCATCGACACCCCCAACGGCAATTACTCCCCGGACTGGGCCATCGTCTACAAAACCGACGATGCCCACCTCAAGCTTTACTTCATCGTAGAAACCAAAGCCGATAAAGAATGGGAAGACCTCTCGGATGTCGAACAGTCAAAGATCAAATGCGGCGGTCTCCATTTCAAAGCCGTCTCAGACGAAATTAAATTCGACTGGGTCAACAGCTACAAGGACTTTCAGCGAAAGTTCGCAGTTTGATGGAACTGGATGAAGTGACACGCTCTTTTAGACACAAATTCCACCCATGCCCCGCGGACGCCAACTACGCCTTTTCCATTCGGACGGAACCGGATCCGGTCCGCGTTTCTACGAAATCGTCAACCGAACGATCCAGGCCCTCGGTATCCCGGCGGTGCGGATCAAGGAAGCCAATTAACCTGACTGGACCACCGAAACAATGCTACTCCCTCAAACCTTCCAACGTGTCGTCACCGTCAGCCTCGAGACGATGAAGATCGTGAAGGCCCTGCCAAGTTTGAAAATTGATTGAGCCCGGTTGCCTGATGAAAAAAGAACCACAAGAAATTCGCTTTGCTGTCTTCGGAGCGAAAGGCTCAGGAAAGACAACCATGCTCGCGGCCTATTACGGAAGCCAGCAGACAGATTCATTCATGGAAGAATACGGCTATCGATTATCGGCCGATTCTGCGGAGGATGGGAACACCTTGTTATCGCGCTACTATCAACTGGAGGAGGGCGTATTTCCTGCCTCCAGTTCCGATGTGCATGAATACAGTTTCTCTTTCGTAGTGGGCGGCTTGAAAGAGCCCTCCTTCAAGCTCAAGTGGCTGGATTATCCGGGAGGTTGGTGGGAGCGGGAACCTTCCGATGCCGGGGAGAAGGCAGAACGGGACGCCGCAATTCGATCCCTGCTCGCAAGCCATGCGGTGATCCTGCTCTTGGATGGGGAGCGGTATGTAAAAGAAGGTCAGGCCTATGTGAAGAAGGCATTGGATCAATTCCGCAACGAAGGGGAAAAAATCAAGCGGGCGAGCCTCGAGGAAGATCAAGGCGATAGCTGGCCGAGGAACTGGATAATCGCTATTTCAAAAGCGGACCTTCTGCCAGCCGCTGCCACCGCTGAGAGTGTTTCCATCGAATTGCTGAAAGGTTCTCTCGACTCGATCAATGGGATTGACCGGCTCTTTGGAGATGATTCCTATGGCGTTCGTGTGCTCCTGTTGTCATCCGTAAAGGCCAGGAAATCCAAGATCGTTGATGCCCATTGTCACATCGGCTTCCCGATGCTGGCTCCTGCGGTCCTTCTGAGCAGTTTGGAAGAGGTGAGAAATCGCGCTCCAGAGGGGAAGCTTGCCGGGGTAGGGGGCATGACTCTAACCGGCCTCAGAAAGATGGTGGGTTTGGTTGACCGCCTGGATGATTTCCTCCCGGAAAAGTATCAGTTCATCACGATTATTCTTCAAGCGATCGAGCTTGATACCATTCTGAAAACTGGAGCAGAAGTTTTTCGGAAGCGTCAGGAAAAAGCGGTCCGGAGGAAACAATTTCAGTTGGCAGGCATAGAGGCCCTCAAGGCTCAGATGGCATCGGAAGAAGGTCGCAAAGTGTATTTCCAGCCCTAGCGAGGAGCCGCAGTTACAATGAGTTCCGTCTCAATCAACACGAACGAATTGCTCTGGCGAACGAAAGGTCGCAGCTGGGAGTATTGCTTTCTGCTCGTTCCGGAAATGGATCAGGAGAGCTGGTGGGCATTTTATCAACAGGTTCGAAGTGAGCTGAGGGGAGGGGCAGACAGTAGCTGCACAGTCGGCCTGTTTGAGCTCAGCAATGGAACAAGGCGCCCTTTCGTCGCATCCTTGTATCTTGATACCAAAAATGTGGATGCTTCCGGAAGGGCAACGGAGCAGTTCGTGAGCTGGTTTCCGAACAATGGTGATGTTCAGGGTTCGAACGTTCCAGTCAATCTGGCTCAATCAGTAAGCGATCATTTCCGACCGATTCTCCAGAGCGATCCTCTGGCCATGATGACGGACGAGAAGGATGGGGAGACTCCGGAACAGGTGTTTCGCTCCATCGTGGCATCGAGTGATTTTGTGTTCACGATTCCAGGGAGATCACTCGAACAGGCTCCTGTTCCCATTGTGGTGAAGAACGAAATGGATGGGGATACACGAGAGCCAAATGCGGAACACGGCGGGCGAGGCTTTCGAACAATACTACTAGCGGTTGGTGCCGGGATCGCTCTGTTGGGGATACTCAGTGGAATCTCAAAATGCACTGATGGGCATACCTCACGGGTTACGGGCGAACTGTTAGAAAATGCTGATCCCAAATCTTGTCCACCTCGGGTCAAACAAGCCCTCGTGGGGGTTTCGGCAGGGCACCGGAGCAAACGTTGCCGTGGGGTTCAACAGGCTCATCTGTTTCTCCAATCCGGAAAGCTGCCACTGAGAGCAGAATCATAGATTTGCCTGACTTAATCCATCATTGAATCCTGACCATGAACCATCCCGACCAAAATCAACTCTACCAGGCCGTGCGCTTCTGGGCGGAACGGTGTTTGCTCGATGATCTTTCCGTATTCACTGATGAACCTCTCTGGACGGCCGAAAATCTGGAAGCATTCCGCGTTCACTTCATCGAGAACTTCATGGAGGGGGAGGGATCCTTTTTTGAGAAGTTGGAGCAACAATTGAGCAGTGGCGAGGCTGATCTAGCGCGCTTCGCGGCCGAGCTGATCTGGGTACTCTATCTCTTTCCGGAAGTGCAGATTCTTCCGAAAACAAAGCGCGAGCAAATCTCGCGGGTCTGGGAGTGGTCGGGAGATTCATTTCCAGCGGAGCCGAAGGCACCGCTTGCGTTCGACTTTGGTCTTGGGAATCCGGGAATTGCATTTCAAACTCACCGCTGGCGCGAGATCACTTTTCTCTGGCGCGTCGTGCGCGATTTTAAGGCCCTGGATTTGGAAGATCGAATAGCGCTCCTCGGAGAGCCATGGGGTTTCATACGTTGGCTCGATGAGGTTGAAGATGCGCTGAACCGGTCGATGCGGAATGTGCTGCCCTGTCTCTTGTTTCCCGACCATTTCGAACCGACGGCTTCTTACCTTCATAAAGAGGGCATCCAAAAGGCTTTTGCTGATAGTCTGCCAGACGATCCGGAAATGCCTGCGGGACTGAGCAAGTGGGCGAAAATCGATTTTGAGATTCACCTCATTCATCAAAGTTTGGAAAGGAAGCATCCTGGAGAGACGATCAGTTTCTACGAAGAACCCTGGCGCGAAATTTGGAATCCGCCGAAGGAGGAGCCCCTCTATGTCACGGACGAAGCGTCGGCACCCTTGGTGAAAGAGAGCGGCGGAGTTGAGTCCGCCACCCGCCAGTATTGGTGGCTCAACGCGAGCCCGAAGATCTGGGATTTCAACGCCATGGCGGTGGGCGAGACCCAGACTTACACGGCTCTGAATGAAAAGGGCAACAAACGCCAGAAATACAAATACTTCGAGCAAGTCCGTCCGGGCGATCTGGTGATCGGATATCTGTCGCATCCCTCCAAGCAGATCGTCGCGATCTGTGAGATCACCAAAGGGATGAAGGAGACGGACGGCGATGGTTTCGAGTTCCGAAAGCTGGAAGACGTGCCCCGTCCCATTGCGTGGGAGAACTTGAAGGGGATTCCCCAGCTGAAGGAGTGCGAACCCATCCTCAATAATCAGGGCAGTCTCTTCAAGGTGACTGCGGACGAGTTCGAGTTTCTCCGCAACCTGATCGACGAGCAGGAGGTCGCGAAGGAAGCGATCACGCCCTACTCGCGCGAAGACGCTTTGAAAGACCTCTTTATGAAGGAGGAGGAATTCGACCGAATCCTTTCGCTCCTCAAACGGAAAAAGAACATTGTTCTACAGGGTCCTCCCGGAGTCGGGAAAACCTTCGTCGCGCGAAGACTTGCTTATGCCTTGATGGGGCAGAAGGACGAACAGCGAGCGCCGATGGTGCAGTTCCACCAATCCTATTCTTACGAGGATTTTATCCAGGGGTTCCGTCCCGACGGAAACGGCTCGTTTCACCTGAGGAGCGGGACCTTTCACACCCTTTGCCGACAAGCGCAGCGGGACAAAGGTCGGGATTATTTCCTCGTCATCGACGAGATCAACCGGGGCAATCTCAGCAAGATCTTCGGCGAACTCATGATGCTGATGGAGGCCGACAAGCGCGGTTCAGAGTTCGCTCTTCAACTTACGTATTCCGAGTCGTCCGAGGACACCTTCCACATCCCGGAAAATCTGCATTTGATCGGAACGATGAACACGGCCGACCGATCCCTGGCTCTCGTCGATTATGCGCTCCGGCGTCGTTTCGCCTTCATCAATCTTGAGCCTGAACTGGAAAGCAAGGCCTTCCACAAGACCCTCCAGTCAGCCGGAGCGGAAGCGGATTTGATTGATCGGATCCGAACGCGGGTCGGAGCACTGAATCTGGAGATCCGGAAAGACGACCGGAACCTCGGCCGGGGCTACTGCATCGGTCACAGCTTCTTCTGTCCTCCGAAGGACGGTAATGCCGACGATACGTGGTATCGCGAGGTGATCGAATACGAGATCGCTCCCCTCCTTCGGGAATACTGGGTCGATGACGAAACCCGCGCTCAGGCTGAGATCGACAAGCTTGTGAACTGATCTGGGTTCCCATGAGTCACGCCATCCCGATCCGTAATCTCTACTTTCTCCTCTGTTATGCCTGGGACCAACTGGCGGAAGGCGAGATCGTCGACATCTCGGCGGACGACTCAAAGACCCTGACGGAACTTTTTGGCCGGGTTCTCTCTCATGGCACCCAGCGGCTCGTCCGGCGTGGTTTCGACCGGGGTTACCTGGTCGAGTCGGAGGAAACGCCTCGCCTACGAGGGCGAATCGACATGACCGCGAGCATGAAGACCCAGAGCTGGGAGCGCGGTCGCATGGTGTGCGAATTCGATGAGCTCAGCCACAACGTCCTGCACAACCGGATCCTGAAGACGACTCTTGAGGATTTGTGGCATGCCGAAGGCATTGGCAAGGACACGCGAGACCTGATCCATCGCCAGCTCGAATCGCTCCGATCGGTGGACAGGGTCCATCTCACTTCCGGACTCTTTCGGCGTGTCCATCTGCACCGCAACAATCGATTCTACCGTTTTCTCCTCAATGTCTGTGAGTTGCTCTACGACTCACGCCTCCCCGACCAGCAGGACGGGAAAAGCCGATTCCGGGACTATGTCCGGGATCCGAAACGCATGCCCTATGTCTTCGAGCGATTCGTTAAGAATTTCTATGATAGGGAGCAGGGGGATTTCGACGTCACCAGTATCCAACTCACATGGAACGCAAAAGGCGAGCCGGGTGATCTCGCCGTGCTCCCGGTGATGCGGACCGATGTCTCGCTTTGGTCACCAGAGCGCAGCATCATCCTCGACTGCAAGTTTTACAAGGAGGCGATGAGCGGTTGGCACGGAAGCGAACGCATCCATGCCGGAAATCTCTATCAGCTTTATTCGTATCTCCGAAATGCCGAAGAGCGTGAAGGATGGGAAGGCAGCGAGGGAATCCTGCTATATCCAGCTGTGAAAGGGGGATTCGATCACCAGTTCAAGATCGAAGGTCACCCGGTCCGAGTTTGTAGCGTCGATCTGGATCAGCCTTGGCAGGTGATTCATGAGCGGTTGCTGTCTGTTGTTGGGCTAGGATATAAAATCTAATCAATGAAACAAGTTCTTCCCCTTACTTAATGAGATGTCATGATGGTATATGTCCACGGGATATGTACGATTGAAAAAATACCCAACCTAAGGGAAATGCATGAGCACCTTAGCTAGTCAACTTTTTTACAACAAGTAAACCAATGTGGTCGGACAACGAAACTACAAATGATCTATTCGGCTTTCGCGTTCATGCCGACTTGATGAGAGAGCTGATTCTGGACCCGAAGATTCTACCCGTGACTATCGGAGTCTTCGGCGACTGGGGGGGCGGAAAATCCAGTATCATGCAGATGCTGAAAGAAGACTTGAGTCCTGAAGGGCGTGCCCAAAAGGGGGGAGCAGAGGATTTGGAGGGCGTAGTCGTGCTTTACTTTAACGGGTGGCTTTTTGAAGGATACGATGATGCAAAGGCAGCCCTCCTGACGTCGATTCTAACGTCGTTGCGTGAAAACAAGACGTTTGGGAACAAAATCAAAAAGTCAGCTTCCCGGCTCTTGAAGCAGGTGAATATGATGCGCGGCGCCAAAATGCTCCTGTCCGGTGCTCTGGTTGGCGGAGTCGCGGCGGCAACGGGTGGAGTTGGGCTCGCTGCCATTCTTCCGGCGGTTGCCGCAGGTATGGCAGCATCCGCCCAGGAGAAGCTGCCGGAGGCTGTGGAAAAGTCGCTTGAGGGAGAGCAAAAGGAAGTCGTGGAGGAAGCTGTGTCCGATATCCGTCAATTCCGGGAAGACTTCGCCAAGCTTCTGGAGGAGGCAGGCATTCGCACGTTGGTTGTGTTGATCGACGATCTTGATCGTTGCTCTCCGGAGCGAATCATCGAAAACCTCGAGGCGATCAAACTTTTTCTGAACGTCCAAAACACAGCCTTTGTGATTGGGGCAGACAGGCGCATCATTAGCCAGGCTGTTTCTTGGCGTTACCGTGAGACCCTCGCGGCTGCCCAAAGAAGCGGGGAAGGCGCCGACCGACTTGTCGAGGATTATTTGGAGAAGTTGATTCAAATTCCTTACCGGCTTCCCAAACTTTCGCCTTCGGAGATCGAATCCTATTTGTCTCTATTGTTTTGTCAAAGACACCTGAGCGACGAACTCTATGAAGCCGTCTGTGGAGAAGCTCAACAGTTAAGAGAAAAAGAGAGATATCGGGCATTTGACCAAGTGTGCGTATTGGAGGCATTGGATGGGGAAGAAATCACGAAGGA
Organism: Verrucomicrobiales bacterium; assembly: GCA_029213265.1. Taxonomy (GTDB): domain Bacteria; phylum Verrucomicrobiota; class Verrucomicrobiia; order Verrucomicrobiales; family DEV007; genus Arctic95D-9. The sequence continues at coordinate 27,305 of JARGNG010000050.1, forward strand.
ACTTCGGGAATCGCTCCGCATCGGATCGCGAATTGCCGGGCAAATGACGGATGTTCTTCAGGGAAATCCGAGGCAGGTGAAAAGGTTCCTGAATGCGTTTTTTCTGCGCCGAAGACTGGCTGACGTAGCGAAACTAAATGAGATCAATGATGAAGCCTTGGTGAAGCTGATGCTGTTGGAGTATTCGGCGCCGAAGCTTTTCGAGAACCTGTTTTCGGAAATGGATGGGGAGAGCGGAACCGTTGCGCGGTTGGTAGCTATGGAGGGGATTGTCGAAGGCGATGAAGAATCACCAGATGGAGAGGTCGAGTTGGAGGGAGAGTGGAAACAGATGACGAAATGGCTCTCGATGGAGCCGAAATTGAGTGGGGTCGACCTGCGGGATTATCTTTGGGTAACGAGGGACCGACTTGGATCGACAATGAGCGGGACAACGCTTGTGCCTACCGTTGTCCGAGAAGTCTTGAAGAAGCTGTTGTCCAACCTCAGTGATCGGCAGGGAATTAATGAAGCCGAGCGCCTAAATTCTCAGGAGTTTTCGATTCTCATTGAACAGCTCGGCGTTATCGCAAGGCGGGATCCATCATCTGAAAAGCCCTTCAAAGCGTTAATCGGACTCGGAGAGAATCGCGATGAGGCAGCCGAGGTTTTTGGGGCGGTGATCAAAGGCATCCCCGGGGGCGATTTGTCGCCGGCGCTGGCAGTGCAGATAGAAACGATTGCGAAATCAAGAGGGCGGCTGGGAGAAGTCTGCAAAGGTATAGTTTCCGATCAACGAGGTGAAAATACTAGATTCGCCAAAGGGTTTTCGGTCAATAAGAGGAAGAAATAACTGTCATGGGAACTTCAACAAACTATTCGGGATCACCGAACTGGGGCCCTACAAAGAGTGAGGTCACTCGAGCCGCAGGAGAAGGCAACACGAGCGAGGAGAAATCGGCCTCCATTGTTGCCGGAGTCGTCGAGACCATGGCAACTGCTAAGGACTTGGGATTCGGCGCGAAGATTTCTGAGGAGGGCGGCAGAGGCACTGACGAACAAGGACATTCTAAGAGGAAGCGCGGAGGCGGAGGCGGAGGAGCCGGCGGTGCCACCGGGGGCGCTTCGCGACGTTCAGCCGTAAGGTCTGTAGCGCAAGGTTTAGGTTCTTTTCTCTCGGAAGTCAGGGAAAAAGGATTTTCTGCGGCCCTTCGTGATCGTGGACTGACTGACCTTAGTGGAAAGGATTCTCAAGAGGTGGTTCTGGAATTGGCTGATCTGCTTGGCGGTCCCGCTAGTTTGATTGATGAAACGGCCGTGAGAAATGCATTAATGGAATTGATGCTTGAGTGGGCAAAATCAGATGAACCAAACGAGCTGGAAGAGAATATACAAATCGCATCGGAAAATATCGGTGATGTCCTCCATGACTTTTTCGCGAAATACATTTTCGAGGTTTTTAAGACGGTTGGAGTTCAAAATGTTGTCAAGGCCCACGGACCGGATCGAGCAGAAGCGATGACCGCTCAGATCAAGTCTTTCATCGAGGCAAAGGTCGATTCGCTTCACGAGGAGCGGGACCTGACGGGAATCGATTGGACCGGGGACGAAGGGGCTATGGTCGTGGATGAGATCGTAGAACACACAATTGAGGTCTTCGGATCGGAGGAATCATGAGCAACGAAATCAGAGTAGCCTTCTCCGGCAAGGCCGATAAGAAGAAGGAGGTCTATCCTCTCAAGCTGCATCACTCAGGTCAATCTGACCCGATTATTGTGGACGTCGACGGGAACTCACTCTTGAAAGTTTCCCGGCGAATTCCAAATCTGAGTGAAGATCTATTGGTGATCGCTGCCGCCGTATACGGGGCCGATCAGACTGTCAGCAGAGAAGCTCAGGAAGACAACTGGAAGCGCGAGATAGCTATGGAAATCCCAGTCCGCAATCTGGAGGCATGGGAAGCCGTATCGTATGAGTTGTCTAATTGCATAAGTTTTCTCACGGGTGATGTGTGGCAATTGAGGTTCTCTGAGCGGAAGAAGCACTTCGTTTGTCCACGCCCCCGACAAAGACGTCTTAGAATGCCTTTGCTACAAGGGACCGCAGTCTCATTGTTTTCGGGCGGCCTCGATTCGCTGATCGGAGCCATTGATTGGCTAACCGAGAATAAAGACGAACAACTATTGTTGGTTGGACACTACGACGGAAAGGTTGGCGGCCCATCCAAGGACCAGTTGGGTCTGGCAGAGCTTTGCAAAGAGAAATTTGGGCGGCGATTCCGACTTTCTCAAACAAGGGTGGGTGCGCTCTCTGGAAGAATAGAGACAAGCTTTCGAAGTCGATCATTCCTGTTCTTAGCTCAGGCTGCCTACCGAGCGGAATTGATCGGTGAGGATACGCCGATCATTGTTCCTGAAAATGGTCCAATCGCGCTCAACTTCCCTCTAACCCCGGCAAGACGAGGCTCCTGTAGCACGCGAACGGTTCATCCCTTCTTTCTTCAGGGGATTAATTCGGTGTTCGCCAGTGTTGGACTGCAGCATCGGATTTCCAATCCATACGAACTGAAGACGAAGGGCGAGATGGTGAAAGAATGCCTCGACGCCGAGTTTTTGAAACAGACTTTCGCTCTCTCCCGGTCTTGCGCGAAAATGGGGCACAAAAGACATTGGGTTGATAGACAGGCGGGCAGCTGCGGAGTGTGCGTGCCTTGTTTATTCCGACGGGCTTCTCTGCATCAAATGAAATGGGACAATGAGCGTTTCGGGCTCCGAATTGAAAACATGGACAGCTTGAAATCGATCATGGATGATCCTCTGGCTTTAGCCGCTTTTGTCCGTCGCAACGACTCAGATCGTGCGATCGCCACCGGCTTGCTGTCGAATGGATCGCTACCACCGGGCGCATTGAATGAGTATGTCGATCTGGTAAAAAGGATGCGAACTGAAGTCCATGGCTGGATGCGGTCAAAGGGATCAGTATACCTGAAAGGTCTCGTAGGAAGATGATCGACACGCACTGTCATGTGGACCAGTTCCCGGATCCCGAGGCATTGGTGGCTGAATGTGAGGGAAAAAGGACAACGGTCGTCGCGGTAACAAACCTTCCGTCTCACTACCGGATGGCACTTCCGCATTTGCGAGGAATTTGTTTTATTAAGCCAGCCCTAGGTTTTCACCCGCTGTGCGCCGAAGAGAATCAAGGAGAGTTAGCGGAATTCGAGTCGCTAGCGAAAGCGGCGGATTTCATTGGCGAAATAGGAATGGATTTTTCACGCGAGGGAAAGGCCTCTAGGAGGACACAGGAGCGAGCCTTTGATCTGATCTTGGAAGCCATCTCTGACCGGCAGCGGTTCGTTACTCTTCATAGTAGGCGAGCCGAAAAGGAAGTTCTTGATGCCCTTACAAGATACAAGATCGAGAAGGCGGTTTTCCATTGGTACAGTGGGTCAGAAAAGCGAGTAGAGGATATCCTCTCGGCGGGTCATTTGCTTTCCTTTAACCCAGCGATGGTTCGTTCAGAAAAAGGCCAGAGGATTGTCGAAATGACTCCTCTCGACCGAATTCTAATCGAAAGCGATGGTCCCTTTGTTAAGATCGGTCGAAGAGCGGCAAAGCCAAGTGACCTTGATACAGTATATGAGCGGGTTGCGGAGATTCAGAAAATATCTCTTAGCAAGCTTTCCTCCGCGGTACAGTCTAATTTCAGTCGAGTTTGCAGCGACCAATAGTGCCGATGGTCATCAGTGGCAGATGTCCGAAACCAAAAAGTTCGTAGACGTGAAAGAGAGCGAGAAAATCGACCCATGGCTGGATCAGCTCTACCACCTCAATGTCGGTGTGATCGGGCAGGGAACTGAACGCCACGAGCGGCCGCACAAGCCGGTCATGCTGCTCGCGGTGGCTGACCTGATTGGAGCAGGCTTGATTCGAGAGAATCGGATTGCTTGGACTCTTGAGCTGCGGAAACGGTTCGGCGAGCTTTTCGATCAAGTCCGCAGGGAGGACGATAAGGAAACTCCGGAGAACCCTTTTTTCTATCTGCGGTCCGAGCCTTTCTGGCATCATGTAGCCAAGCCCGGAAAGGAGCAGGTCGTCGAGGCCCTGTCCAGTCCGCCACTGATTGGTGAGCTCAAGGACGGGCTTATGACTGCGAGCTTGGATGAAGATCTGTTTCGTCTCCTGACGTCGGAGGAGGGGCGGAACGAATTCCGAGAAGCGCTCGTGGCCCGGTATTTTCCGGCGAAGCGTGAGCTTTTGGTCTCGGTGAGTTCGACGGAAGACCAGGCCTCAATGCCAAAGGAGGATAAGGCAAGTCCGGTCCGCAGCTCCGCGTTTCGGCGGCTGATCCTGGAAACCTACGACTACCAGTGCGTGGCCTGCGGGCTTAGGATCCGACTTCCCAACGACTTCACCGTCGTCGATGCCGCGCACATGATTCCGTTCTCCGTGGGGCACAACGATCACCCCACTAATGGTTTGGCTCTGTGCAAGAACCATCATTGGGCCTTTGACCAATATCTGATCACCCCGACCGCAAAAGGTATCTGGAAAGTCTCCTCCCAGATTGAGCCGCGCCGTTCCCCAGGTGAGGCGGAGCTGGCGAAACTGAACGGTGAGCGACTGCTTCCTCCACGGGAAGAGGCCTATCTTCCGAGTCCAGAGGCGGTTCGATGGCGCGAGGAGATGCTGGTGAATTGAATGGTCAGTATTCAGTCCCAAAGACTTTGAGAGCAAGTTTGAGATAGGCGTGAAGATTGTCAGTGTCGAACATTGGGGGGGCTGCGCCCGCGCTTTAACATAGCCTCGGCAGGGGGAGCAGGGTGATCAACGAAGGGAACGAGAGTTTTCGAAGGAAGAGATCGGTCGCGTCCCGGGCGTTTCGATGGTAGGCCTGATCTCTCTAGGCATAGTTCAGTATTTCGGAGTTGCAGGGTGGAGCTCGGTAGAAGTCGTTCCAAAAATTGGTCCTACCGGGTTTTGAGTGGCAAAGGCGTGAGAGGCCACGTTATCCTTGGG